>JAZBOY010000329.1:0-13289 GCA_036351375.1 Halieaceae bacterium | reverse complement strand
CGGTCTCGACGTTGATGTGGGTGGCGACCTCGTCGTCCAGCGAGAAAACGGTATTGGAGACCCTGAATACCTTGGGCGCCCCAAAGGCAGGTGCCTGCAGACAGGCGACAGTTTCGCCGGGGTGGAAGCCCAGCTCCATCAGTCGAATGCGGTAGGTTTCGGCCAGCGCCTCGTCAAAGCCGGTGATGCGGCCCTGGTCGCCGGCCCGGAGGGACCAAAGGGATGTACTCATAGACACCTGCAAATCGGGAACGACAGAGTGTAGGGAGGCCACCCCGGAAAGTAAATAAGAACAATTCTCAACGCCGGCGATTACTCACCGGCGTCATCGTCCTCCGCTTCCTCGTCGTCACCGGTTGCGAACAGCGCCTCGGCGTTCACGTCGTTGAGGCGATCATAGTCGTAGGCGCTCAGGCTGAAGTACACCGATATGTCCTCACGCTGGATGAAGTAGCTATCTTCCATTTCGTAAAGGCGGAAGTGATAGTTGCCTCCGGCCGCGCTGACACTCAGAGTGGGCGGCGCATCGAGCTGGGCCAGGATGCTGGCGGTGGCGATGTCCGCGGCGCCGTTGACCCGCAGGCTGCCGAGACCGCTGAGCAGGGCATCGACACTCTCGGTGTTGGCCTCCTGGCCGGCGTCTCCCAGCCAGCGTTCACCGTCGAGCTCAAGCCGGAAGTCCAGCCCCTCGATGCGAGTCAGGTCGCGGACCTGCAGCAGGGTCTTGTCCAGCCACTCGTCCGGGTTGACCGGCAGCTCGAAGCTGTTGAACTCCACCGCATAGACTTTTTCGTCGCCGGCGGGTCGCACGTGCACCTTGCGGAACCCTGGTGACGTGCCTACGAACAGCTCGCCGCGGTTTTCCTCGCCGGCGTAGAAGCTCACCCGGCGCTGGAACTCCTCGTCGGCTACCTCGAAGCGGGCCGCCGCGTTGGCGCTGCCGGCGATCGGCCAGCCGCGGCTCAGTGCGGGCAGGTCCAGCAGCACGCGGTTTACGCGGCTCTCCTGTACCGGCAGCTTGTGGTAGTCGGGCAAGATCCAGCCCTCGTCGCCCCTGTGCAACAGCAGGCTGTCGTCGGCGGTGCTGATGATCAGCCGATCCACCTCACCCGCGGCGAGCTCAAGCAGCGCGGCCCGGGCGTCGGTTTCACCGGGATTCTCCCGCGGCCAGAACAGGGCGACGGCCAGCAGCAGCTGCAGGGCGAGGGTGGCGGCCAGTAGGGATGTCAGGCGATTCATGCGGCGCTTCCTCCTTGGGCTGCGGCGCTGCCGTAGCTTGCCTGGTAAAGGCGGCTGCGAGCACGTCGGTTCATGCGTTGCCACAGGCCGATGATTATCAGGGCCAGCACCGCCAGGCCGTAGTTCAGGTATTCCCAGAACAGCTGCGCGTCCTTTTCCAGTGGCGGCAGGCTGCGGTTGAAATGCGCCAGTGAGCGAATGCCCAGCAGGCCCTCGTCCTCCACCGCCCAGTCCAGGCTGTTGGCGATCAGCTCCAGCGGTCCCAGGTACTGGGCACCAGTCATCGAACTCATGGTGCCGAGCACCTGGTCGGTCAGGAATTCGTTGGAGCTGTACAGCATCAGCCGAGCCGACTCCGGGGAGCGCTCGATCACACTGGCCACTTCCACCGGCTCATCGCCGCTCTCGTCCTCGCTGTCCACATCGCTCACCAGCGGCGAGTCCTTGCCGGCGAAGAAAGAGGAGAACTGGCCGCTCACCGCCACCCCCAGTAGCTGCGAGGTCGTGCTGGACGGTGCTTCCCAGCCGCTGACACCGCTGTCGGTCACACGCGGCAGCACGTCCATGCTGGTATCGGTCCAGGCGCCCGGGGAAGACTCGATCAGGCGCACCACCTCGCGCCCGGCCTGCTTTTCCTCATCCAGTTCGATAGGTGAGGGCCAGGCCACGGTGATTTGCGGAATGCCCGAGGTGACCGGGTGCGCTGGATTGAGTCCCGGCTCGCGGGCATCCACGAAGAAGGGGTAGTCGACCATGCGCACTTCCTGGAAGCGGAATCCGCCGACCTCGCGGGTGACCGGAATCGGAAACGCCGAATTCTGCTGGTCCAGCACCAGCGACTCACCGATCGCCAGCCCGTGGTGTTCCAGCCAGTCGGCCAGGCCGCTGACCCGATTCATCATCGCCAGGTTGCCGCCGGCAATGCGGGAGATAAAGGGCGAGGTCACCAGGGTGACGCTGCCGCCGCGCATCAGGAACTGATCGATGGCGAACAGCGATTTTTCGTCGAGGTTTTCCGGCGCCACCACGACCAGCAGGTCGGCCTCCGGGGTTACCCTGCCGTCGCTCAGGTCCTCCATGCGAATGGTGTGGTTTTCGGTAATGGCCGCCTCGAGGTTGCGGAAGGTGGGCCCGGTCATACCGAACTGCGCCATTTGCGGGTTCAGCTGCGGCGCACTGTAAGCCACTACCTTGGTAAAGCCCTGGGCAAATCGCTTGAGGCTGGCATCCAGTGCCTGGCGGAAGCCTTCGGGCTGGAAGTCGGTGGGCACCTGCACCACCTGGCGGTCATCCTCCAGGGTCAGGTAGAAGTAGAAGGCCTCATCATCCAGCAGGCTGGTGGTCATGGGGCGGAAGCCCCACTCCTCGCGGATGCGCTCGGCGACTGCGCCGCCCTCTGCCTCCGGCTCGACAAAGCGCAGCTTGAAGCGCCCGCCGGACTCCGCGGCCAGGGCCTCCAGTTGCGCGGTGATGGCCTCGCGGTAGGCGACCAGGGTCTCCGGCAGCAATTCATCCGCGGAGATGTAGCCGGTGAACTGGATATCCGAGGGGATGCTGTCGAACAGGTTGCCGCCGGCAGCGTAGCTGTTCAGCACCTGCTTGATGGCCCGGGTGAGGTCGAACTCGGGATTGCGCAGCCGCACTTCCAGGCTGGTGGTGGCGCCGGCCTTGATCTCGATCAGGTCGCCGAAGCCCAGCACCTCAAAACTGTCGCCGTACTGCACCAGCACGTTGAAATAGGAATTCACCAGGGCCGCCTGGTAGCGATCGGCCACCTGGAAGGGCACCGACTGGATGCCGTACTTCTGGTTGGCTTCCTCTTCCAGAGCCGGGTCGTCCACCGGGTCGACAATTTCAACCCGCACCTTGCCGCGGCCGGCCACTTCGTACTCTTTCAGCAGGTCGCGCAGCTGTGGCACCAGCGGTGCCAGCAGCGGATGGGTCTTGGCGCTGAAATAGCCGCGCAGCAGCAGTGGTTCCTGCAGCCGGTCCAGGTAGCGGTGGGTGGCATCCGAGATCGAGTACAGCTTGCCCTCGGTAACGTCGGTGCGCAGGCTCACCTGGCTGAGCCAGAGGTTGGCAACCAGGGCATTGGCTACCACCAGCGCGGTCACCGTGCGCCAGCGGCGGTGCTGGCTGCCCTTGCCGGCGCCGGCAGCCCAGCGCTCACTTTCCAGGCCGTAGACGTTGAGGCTCAGGAAAATCGTGATCAGGCTCAGGTAGTACACCAGGTCGCGCAGGTCGATCACGCCGCGGGTGATGGACTCGAACCGCGCGCCGGTGGACAGGCCGCGCAGCAGTTCGCCCGAGAGGTTGCCGAAGAAGCCGGTAAAGGTCGAGGTGCCGGCAAGGTACAGCAGGCTGCACAACAGCACCGAGCCGATGAGGCTGACGATGGCGTTGTCGCTGCGCGAGGAGACAAACAGGCCGATGCTGATGTAGCCGGCACCCAGCAGCAGGGTGGCCAGGTAGCCGGCCAGTACCGGGCCCCAGTCCAGGTCACCCAGCAGGGCTACGGTCATGGGCAGCGGCAGGGTGATCAGCAGCGCCAGGATCAACAGGCCGACGCAGCCCAGGAACTTGCCGGCCACGAAATGCCACAGGGGCAGCGGCTGGGTAATCACGTGCTCGAGGGTGCCGGTACGCCGCTCTTCCGACCACATGCGCATGGTGAGCGCCGAGCCCAGGAATATCAGCAGGATCGGCATCCATTCGAACAGGGGGCGCACATCGGCCACGTTGCGGGCGAAGAAGGCCTCGCCCCAGAAAAAGGCAAACAGGGTCACCGCGGCAAAACTGCCGAGGAACAGCCACGCCACCGGGGAGGCGAAGAACAGGGTGATTTCTTTTTGCGCGACGCGCCGGATGGAGGCCTTAAGCAGCATGCTGGCGGCCCTCCACGCTGGTGTCGCGGCTGCTGTCCTGGCTGACCTCGCGGAACACGGCCTCCAGGTCGCGCCGCTCGGGAGCCAGCAGGTACAGCTCGCCACCGGCATCGTTCACTGTACGGGCAATCTGCGCCGCGACGGCGTCGCCCTCGGCGGCGTTGGCCAGGCTGACGCGCAGCCCGTCCGGGTATTCGCTGAACATCAGTTCCGGCAGCAGTTCGCGCAGGCGGGTAACGGACAGGTTGGTCTTCAGCAACAGGTTGCCGATATTGCGCAGCGCATCGAGGCGCTGGTCGACCACCAGCTTGCCGGCGTTGAGGATCAACACCCGGTCACAGATGGCGTCTACCTCCTGCATGATGTGGGTGGAGAGGATCACCGTGGCCTGCTGGGCCAACGTCTGGATCAGCTCGCGCATGTGCTGGGTCTGGGTCGGGTCGAGACCGTTGGTCGGCTCGTCGAGAATCAGCACCCGCGGTGAGCCGAGCAGCGCCTGGGCCACGCCGACCCGCTGGCGGTAACCCCGAGACAGGGTGTTGATAGGGTCCAGCAACTTGCCCTGCAGCTCGGTGTCGCGCACGGCACGGCGAATGGCCTGCTGCAGGCCCTCGCCCTCCAGTCCCTTGAGAACGGCGGCGTAGTCCAGGTAGTCGGCCACCGTCATATCCGGGTACACGGGCAGGTTCTCCGGCAGGTAGCCCAGCCGCGCCTGCACGGCGCCCGGGTCCTCTGCCAGGTCGATGTCGTCGATGACGATGCTGCCGGCCGACGGCTCAAGGTAGCCGCTCAGCATTTTCATGATGGTGGTCTTGCCGGCGCCGTTGTGGCCCAGGAGACCAACAATCTCACCGTCGGGGATGTCGAAGGACACTCCGTCTACGGCGAGGAAGTCTCCGTAGGCGCGCGCAAGGTTTTTCACGTTGATCATGCAATACTCCCAGTGCACGTGCAGTTCGATCGCGGGGCATATTTTCTAAATCCCGTTCGCCGCGTCAAGAGCCCTAAACGCTGTCCGGGCAGGGTTTTGCGGCCTGGCGCGATACTGGTCAGGGGAAGAACAACAGCTTGATGATAAACAGTACCAGCACGGTATTGAGCACCAGGTTGACGATGCCTTCGCCGCGCTCGAGCTGGACGTGGGTGGCGATCCAGCCGCCGATGGAATTGCCGACCGCCAGGGCTGCGCCGACGATCCACAGAATCTCGACCTGGCTGGCGAATATCAGCAATGCCACCACGGTGTAGGTCATCACGATAAAGACCTTGTGCATATTGGTGCGCACCAGGTCCAGGCCCATCACCCGGTGCAGTACCGGCATGATGATGAAGCCCACGCCGAGCTGGATGAAGCCGCCGTAAAAGCCGACCCCGATCATGCAGATATGCCCCCATAGCAGCTGCTGCCGGCTCGGCTCACCGCCCGCCTCGCGATTCTTCCGGTTGCCGCCGGTGGCCATGATAAGCATCACGCCGAGCATGATGATCGCCAGCACCCGGTTGAACCAGACGCCCTCCAGGCGCGTGCCCACCAGGGCGCCGACTACTGCCCCGGGCAGGGCGCAGGCCGCCAGGGTCAGGCTGAGCCTGAAGTCGGAAAAGCCGCGCCGGAAGAAGGTGGTTACCGCCGTGATGTTCTGGGCCAGGATGGCGATGCGATTGGTGCCGTTGGCCACCGGCCCGGGCACGCCCATGAACACCATGACCGGAACCGTCAGCAGCGAACCGCCGCCGGCCATGACGTTGAGGAAGCCTGCTACCACGCCGATGGCGGATAGCAGACCCAGCTGCCAGATTTCCATCAGACCGGCTTCCAGGGCTCCCGCATGGTGACGAACTCTTCTGCCGCGGTGGGGTGAATGCCGATCGTGGCGTCGAAGGTGGCCTTGGTGGCGCCGGCCTTGAGGGCGATGGCGATGCCCTGGATGATCTCGCCGGCATCGGGGCCCATCATATGCACGCCCACCACCCGGTCGCTGGCGTTATCGACAATCAGCTTCATGAAGGTCTTTTCGTTGCGGCCGCTGATGGTGTGCTTCATGGGCCGGAAAGTGGACTTGTAGAGAGTGATCTCGCCGAACTCCTGCAGCGCCTGCTCCTCGGTGAAGCCGACGGTGCCGATATTGGGCTGGCAGAATACCGCCGAGGGAATGAAGTCGTACTCGACTTCTTTCTGCTCCGGGCCGTACTGCTTGCGGGCGAAGGCCATGCCTTCGGCCAGGGCCACCGGGGTCAGCTCCATGCCGCCGATGATATCGCCGACGGCGAATATCGAGGGTTCGCTGGTGCGGAACTCGTCGTCGACCTTGATGTAGCCCTTCTCATCCAGCTCCACGTTGACGTTCTCCAGCCCCAGGCCCTCGGTGTGGGGCTCGCGGCCGATGGCGTACAGTACCTGGTCGACCACGATTTCGGTGCGGTCCGACAGCTTGCACAGCAGGCCGTCGGGGGTGCGCTCGATGGAATCGAGAATGGTGTTAAAGCGCAGGTCGATGCCGGACTTCGGCAGCTCCTGGGCGGCGAACTCGCGGATGTCCTGGTCGAAGCCGCGCAGGAACAGCGGCCCCCGGTAGAGCTGGGTGACCTGGGCGCCCAGGCCGTTGAAGATGCCGGCAAACTCAACGGCGATATAACCGCCGCCGGCTACCAGGATGCGCTGGGGAAACTCTTCGAGGTCGAAGATCTCGTTGGAGGTCACGCCCAGTTCGGCACCGGGTCGGCTATCACGGCGCGGCCAGCCGCCGGTGGCCACCAGGATTTTCTCGGCCGTGTACTGCTGGCCGTTCACTTCCACGGTGTGGGCGTCGACGATTCTCGCACGGCCGTTGATTACCTCGGCATCCACGCCGCCGAGCAGGTTGTCGTAGATGGCGTTGAGACGGCTGATCTCCTGCTTCTTGTTGTCGCGCAGGGTTTCCCAGGTGAAGCGTGGCACCTGGCTGTCCCAGCCAAACTCGCGAGCATCTTCGAAGGCATGGCTGAATTCCGAGGCGTATACGTACAGCTTCTTGGGCACGCAGCCCACGTTGACGCAGGTACCGCCCATGTAGCGATCTTCCGCCACCGCCACCTTCGCGCCGAAGCCGGCCGCCATGCGGGCCGCCCGGACACCGCCGGAGCCGGCGCCGATGACAAACAGGTCGTAATCCATGGTAACTCCTCTGAGCCCCGTTAAAGGGCGCATAGTCTAAGTGATAGGAACGTCCTCGGACACCGTATTGGTGAGACTGTTCCAATCATTCATACTGCGAAGATGAGCGGAAATTTCGATCAACAGCTGGACGATGCCCTGCCCGTGGTGGACCGCGCGGCGCTGATCAGCGCGCTGGCTGCGGCGCTGCCGGCGGAGGCCGTGCTGGCCGAGCCGGAGCAGCTGCGACCCTTTGAGTGTGACGGCCTGCCCACGGTGCGGGCGCTGCCGCTGGTGACTGTACTGCCGGAAACCGTGGAGCAGGTGCAGGCGGTGGTGAACTGCTGCCGGGAACTGGGCGTGCCGATCGTGACCCGCGGCGCCGGTACCGGTTTGTCCTGCGGCGCAACGCCGGTGGAAGCCGGGGTGCTGCTGGTCACCAGCCGCCTCGACGCCGTGCTGTCGATCGACGCCGAGGCGCGGCTTGCGCGGGTGCAGCCGGGGGTGCGCAACCTGGCCATATCCGATGCCGTGGCGGAGTTCGGTCTGTTCTACGCGCCGGACCCTTCATCCCAGCTGGCCTGCTCCATCGGCGGCAACGTCGCCGAGAATGCCGGCGGCGTGCACTGCCTGAAGTACGGACTGACCATCAACAATGTATACGCAGTGACCGTGGTCACCATGGATGGCGAGCTCGTCGAGATGACGGTAGACGACCTGGGCCCGGACCTGCTGGCGGCGTTTATCGGCTCCGAGGGCCTGTTTGGCATCGCCGTGGAAGTGACCGTCAAACTCCTGCCCACGCCGCCGGCGGTGGAAACCCTGCTGGTTGCCTTTGACAGCATTGCCGATTGCTCGCGGGCGGTCTCTACCACCATCGCCGCGGGGGTGATTCCCGCGGGCATGGAGATGATGGACCAGATGGCGCTGCGGGCCGCGGAGGATTTTGCCCGGGCCGGTTACCCGCGGGATGCGACCGCGATCCTGCTGGTGGAGCTGGACGGTCATGCCGACACTGTGGCGGCGGAACGCGAGGCGCTGGAACAGCTCATGCTGGCAGCCGGCGCCACATCGATTCGCTGTGCCCGTGACGACGCCGAGCGTGCGCTGTTCTGGAAGGGCCGCAAAAGTGCTTTCCCGGCAGTGGCGCGGCTGATGCCCGACTACTACTGCATGGACGGCACCATCCCCCGCGACGCCATCGGCGAGGTGCTGGACTACATCTGCATACGCTCGAACCACTATGAACTGCCGGTGGCAAACGTCTTCCACGCCGGTGACGGCAACCTGCACCCACTGATCCTGTTCGATGCCAACCAGCCCGGCGCCCTGGAAAAAGCTGAGCGCCTCGGCGCCGATATCCTCGAGAAGTGCATAGCCCTGGGCGGCACCATCACCGGCGAGCACGGTGTCGGCCGTGAGAAGATCAACCAGATGGCGGTACAGTTTTCCGACGCGGAGCTGGACCAGTTCCGCCGCCTCAAGCGAGCCTTCGATCCGCAGGGCCTGCTGAACCCCGGCAAGACCATCCCCACCCTCAAGCGCTGCCAGGAGTACCGGTCGATATTCAGCGAGCGAGCGGCCTGAGTGGATTCAAGCAAGGCGATTATTGAGCAGGTCGCTGCTGCCGCCGCGGCGGGTACGCGGCTCAGCTTGCGCGGCGCCGGCAGCAAGCCCTGGATGGCCATGCCCGCAGCTGGCGCGACCCAGCTCTCGCTGGCGCAACACGCGGGCATACTGCAGTACGATCCCGCCGAACTGGTGGTCGTGGTGCGAGCCGGCACCCGGCTTGCCGACCTGGACGCGGCGCTGGCCGAGCAGGGACAGATGCTGGCCATGGAAGCTCCCGATTTCAACGGCGCCTCCACCATCGGTGGGGCAGTGGCCCTGGGCTGGGCCGGGTCGCGCTCGGTGTTTGCCGGCGGCGTGCGCGACAGCGTGCTGGGCCTGCGCATGGTGAACGGCGAGGGCGAGGACCTGCGTTTTGGCGGACAGGTCATGAAGAATGTGGCGGGCTTTGACGTTTCGCGGCTGATGGTCGGTTCATGCGGGCGCCTGGGTGTGATTCTCGAACTCTCACTCAAAGTGGTGCCGCTGCCAGAGCGCGAGCTCACTTTGGGGCTGGCGTTTCCCGACCTGGCCGCCAGTCAGGTCGCGGTGCGCGACTGGACCGGGCGCGGCTTTCCGGTCAGTGCGGCGAGCTACTCCGAGGGTCGCCTGCGGGTGCGGTTATCGGGACGGGCGGCGGCACTTGAAGCCGCCCGCGCCGAACTCGGCGGCAAGGCGGAAGACAACAGCTGGTGGCAGGCGCTGCGCCGACTGGAGCACCCGTTGTTTCACCACGGCTGGGGGGACGAAAAGCTGTTCGACTGCAACGGCGAGGTGTGCTGGACGGCCCACAGCCGGCGCCGCGGCCAGGCCGCCCCGGTGAGTCTCGCCAGCGGACCGGATCTAGCGAAGGCACCCAACCGCGCGCTGCTGGCGCGCGTGGAACAGGCCTTTGACCCGGCCGGCGTATTTCGTCCCGCCGAGGCCGCCTGATGCAGACCTTCCTGCCGGCAGACTTCATTGCCACCAGCGCCGGGCAGCGCGCCGATGCGATCCTGCGCGACTGCGTGCACTGTGGCCTGTGCAACGCCACCTGCCCGACCTACCAGGTAGAGCGCAACGAGCTCGACGGCCCCCGCGGGCGCATTTACCTGGTCAAGCAGATGCTGGAAGGGGAGGCAGTCAGTGAAGTGACCCGCCATCACCTGGACCGCTGCCTGGTATGCCAGGCCTGCGAAACCACCTGTCCTTCCGGGGTCAATTATCACCAGCTGCTGGATATCGGTCGCGCGGAACTGGAGCAGCGGCTGCCGCGCTCGCCACTGCAGCGCCTGCAGCGCGCACTGCTGCGGGGAGTGATGTCCCGGCGCCAGTTCACCGTGCCGCTGTTCGCCCTGGCGCGACTGGTTCGGCCCCTGCTGCCAAGTCGCCTGCGCGGCCATATCCCGCTGCTGCGCACACCATTCGGCACGCGCGACGAGAGCCACCAGCGCCGGGTCATCCTGGTGCAGGGCTGTGTGCAGCCCGCCATGTCGCCCACCACCAACCAGGCCGCCACCGAGGTGTTGAATGCCCTTGGGGTAGAGGCCCTGTCGATTGCAGCGGAAACCTGCTGCGGCGCGCTGGCGGCCCACGGCGGCGGCCGGCAACAGGCGCTTGCCCAGGCGCGGCGCAACATCGATGCCTGGTGGCCGGCCATCGAAGCCGGCGCAGAGGCGGTGTTGATGACCGCCAGCGGTTGCAGCAATCACGTAAAGGATTACCCGTTGCTGCTGGCCGAGGACCCCGCCCATGCGCCGCGCGCGCAGCGCGTGGCCGAACTGCTTAAAGACATCAGCGAGTTCCTCGATGCAGAGCCGGTGGAAAGCCTGCCCATCAAGCAGCGTGAACCTATCGCCTGGCACTGCCCCTGCACGGCACAGCACGGCCAGTCCCTCGATGCGCCGACCCGCCGGGTGCTGACACGCCTGGGCTTTGACCTGCCGCCGGTACGCGACTCGCACCTGTGCTGTGGCTCTGCCGGCAGCTATTCCCTGTTTCAGCCGGACATGGCGCAGGCCCTGCGCGAGCGCAAGCTGGCGGCGCTGCAAGCCAGTGATCCTGCGCAGATCGTCACAGCCAATATCGGCTGCCAGGCGCACCTCGCTGCAGGCACGGAGACCCCGGTGGTTCACTGGATCGAACTGGTGGCCCGCGCCCTGGACGCTAAACTGCCATCATCCTGAAGCAGCGGGGACCCGTCCCCAGGAGTGGCCAGTGTTCGAGAATGAGCATCCCGCGCGCCGGGTGGCGCTGTTGTCCCGTGAATACGTGCAGACCCACAATCGCGAGGGCTGGCTGGGCCTGTACGCCGAGGACGCCAGCATCGAGGACCCCATCGGTATTTCACCCTTGGACCCGGAGGGGAAAGGCCATCGCGGCCGCGCCGCCCGCGAAGCCTTCTGGGATACCTTCATCGCCCCGGTGGATATCAGCATCGAGATCCTGCACAGCTACGCCGCCGGACTCGAATGCGCCAACCACATCATCATCACCACGACCATCGACGACGGCCAAGGCAAAACCTTCCAGCAGAAAGTGCAGGGCATCTTCACCTACCAGGTGAACGAGGCCGGTGAATTGCTGGCCCTGCGCGGCTACTGGGAAGTGGACGACCCCAACAACAGCCTCACGGAGCTGACATGACGGCGAACAGCGAGCAGATCGATTACTGGAATGGCGAGGCCGGCGAGCGCTGGGCCAGCTACGACGACATGATGTCGCGGTTGCTGGCGCCGATTGCCGAGCTTTTGCTGGACCACGCGCCGCCGGCAGGTGCTCGGGCGGCCCTTGACGTGGGCTGCGGTGGCGGCAGCCAGAGCCTGCTGCTGGCGCAGCGCCTTGGCGCAGGTGCAAAGGTGACCGGCGTGGATATCTCCGCGCCGCTGCTGGAAGTGGCCCGGCGGCGGGCAGAGCAAGTCGAAGCTGAGCTTGAGTTCCTGCAGGCAGATGCCGCCGCGCACGAGTTTGCAGCGGGCAGCTTCGACCTGCTGTTTTCACGGTTCGGGGTCATGTTCTTCGACAACCCCGAGGCCGCCTTTACCAACCTGCACCGCGCTCTGGCGCCGGGCGCGCCCTTGCTGTTCTGCTGCTGGCAGGCGCTCAAGGACAACCCCTGGGTGTGGCTGGCGCTGCAGGCGGCGCTGCAGCACATCCCGCCTCCGCCCCCGCCGCAACCGGGAGAGCCGGGCCCGTTTGCTTTTGCCGACCCGGACCGGGTGCGGGGGATCCTCGCCGGTGCCGGTTTTCAGGACATCGACATACGCCCGCAGCCGATCACCCTGCACTGGGGCGAAGGAGAAACCCTGGCGGACCAGGTGCGTGAGCTGGTGCAGATCGGCCCCGTGGGTCGGCTGCTGGCGGACCAGCCCAAGGATGTACGGGAAACAGTGCGGGAATCCATCGCCGAGGTGCTGGCGCCCTATTACGACGGTGATACCCTGGTGCTGGAGGGTGCGACCTGGTTCGTCAGCGCTCGCGCCTGACGAACATTCTCCTAGTCGCCGCGAAACTCCCCGTCACGCTGTTCGAAGAAAGCCCGGGCACCTTCTGCGGCGTCGTCCATGCCCTGCGCCAGCAGGAACTGGTCGGCGTCCATGAAGCTGGTGGCGTCATTGAGGGCATTGGCGCTGGCGTTGATGGCCCGCTTCGCCATGCGCAGCGGCACCGGCGGCATGGCCGCCAGCTGTTTGCCCAGCAGGCTGGCCCGCGCCAGCGCTTCGCCCGGCTCTGCGAGATAGTCCACCAGCCCCCAGTCCATTGCCGTGGTGGCGGGTACGCGCTCTGCCATTAACAGCAGCTGCTTGGTCTTTGCCGGTCCGACCAGGTTGACGAACCTGGGCACGCTCTGCCAGCTCATGTTCATGCCGAGTTTCAGCTCAGGTACGTAGAGCGTGGCTTCCCGCGATGCGACCCGCCAGTCGCAGGACACCGCCAGTGCCATGCCGCCGCCAATGCACATCCCTTCGATGGCCACCACGGTGACCGCCTCGATGGCCTCCCAGGCGGCGCACATGGCAGGGCCAAGTTTCAGCAGGGCGCGCTTCTCGGCGACGGTCATTGTCTTGAGTGCGGCCAGCTCCGGGTCGCGCAGGTCCATGCCGGCAGTGAAGGTGTCGGTGCGGCCGGTGAGAATCACGCAGCTCAGCTCGCTGTCATCTTCGAGTTCCCGGGCCAGCGCGGTCAGCTCACGCATCAGCGCGTTGCTGAGGCTGTTGACCTTCGAGCCCGAGTCGAAGCGCACGGTGAGCACGCGCCCGTCGCGCTCTACCTGCAGAAAGTCCCAGTCGCTCATCGTCGTGTTGTCCCCTCGGTCAGGTTCGGTGGCTTACGGCACCTCTGATTAATGCGGTGTTACCTCAGCGGAGCCTCCAGCGGTCCTTGGCAAGGCGCGTCGCGAAGGTCAAGGCTGGTTGTCCTTGACGAGCGGCGCAACGCAGTCCAAGGGG
>JAZBOY010000328.1:0-9015 GCA_036351375.1 Halieaceae bacterium | reverse complement strand
TCCCTATAATTAGCGCCCTTTCGAGCAGGTAGCCAGGCCTGCTTGAATGCGAAAGCCAAGGGGCTTTTGCAAGGAACGAGTTTTGATGCGGGGTGGAGCAGCCTGGTAGCTCGTCGGGCTCATAACCCGAAGGTCGTCGGTTCAAATCCGGCCCCCGCTACCAAACATGCCGGCCAGTGGTATCAGCCGGCAACAGCGATTGACGAGGTCCGATTCCCGCATTCGCTGCCAAATACGCACCGACGTGGTTTGGATGGAGGTGCGAACTCAAAAGCCCCTTATTAGGGGCTTTTTGTTATCTGAAAAAAGCGTTATCTGAAAAAAGCGTTATCTGAAAAAAGCGTTGTCTGAAAAAAGGTGTCCCGAACGCGGGACGCGCGGACAACCGCACTAACTGGCAGGAGGCTAGCCGAGAGTGGCCAGTCGGGAACAGAAAATCGAGGCGCTGCTGGAACCCACCGTGGAAGCGTTGGGCTTTGAGCTCTGGGGCCTCGAATACCTGTCCCAGGGGCGACACACGCTCTTGCGTCTTTATATTGATCGCGAGAACGGAGTGACCGTCGATGACTGTGCCGAGGTCAGCCGTCATGTCTCCGGCGTCCTTGACGTCGAAGACCCGATTACCGGTGAGTACACCCTCGAGGTGTCCTCGCCCGGGGTGGACAGATTGTTGTTCCGCCTCGACCACTACCCGACCTATGTCGGTGAGTGGATTGAATTGCGCTTGCGCACGCCCTTCGAGGGGCGCCGCAAGTTCAAGGGAACCCTGAAAGGAATCGAGGGAGAGGACGTGGTGGTCCAGGTTGACGACCATGAATTCCTGCTCCCCCACAGCGCCATCGATCGGGCGCAGGTACGGCCGCGGCTACCGTAGCGTTTAACACGCAGCGAGGAGCGGCCCGAATACACGCCGGCTAGCCGGCATGAACGAGCACACCAGTTGTGCGCAGGCGAGACGAGAATGAACAAGGAAATCCTCCTGGTCGCGGAAGCAGTATCCGCAGAGAAAGGTGTCTCCGAAGACATCATTTTCGAGGCTATTGAGCTGGCCCTGGCCACGGCGACCAAGAAGCGCTACGACGAAGAAGCGGACATTGAGGTCACCATCGACCGCGAGTCCGGCGACTACGTCACCAAGCGCCGCTGGCTGGTGGTGCCGGACGAAGAGTTGGCACTGCTGGGCACCCAGTTCACTACCGAAGAAGCTGCCGAGGTGGATACCAACCTCAAGCCGGGTGACATTCACGAGGAAGTCGTCGAGAACGTCGACTTCGGCCGCATCGCCGCCCAGACAGCCAAACAGGTGATCGTGCAGCGAGTGCGTGACGCCGAGCGTGCCCAGGTCGTGGAAGAGTACCAGGACCGGGTCGGTGAACTGCTGGCCGGTTCCGTGAAGAAGGTGACCCGTGACAACGTGATCGTCGACCTGGGCAACAACGCCGAGGGCCTGCTGCCCCGCGACCAGCTGGTGGGCCGCGAGACCTTCCGCGTCAATGATCGCGTGCGCGCGATCCTCACTGAAATCAGTGAAGAAAGCCGCGGGCCGCAGTTGATTCTAAGCCGCGCCTGCCCGGACATGTTGATCGAGCTGTTCAAGATCGAGGTGCCTGAAATTTCCGAGGAAGTAATCGAGATTCGCGCCGCGGCGCGTGATCCCGGCTCCCGCGCCAAGATTGCCGTGAAGACCAACGACGGCCGCATCGACCCGGTGGGTGCCTGCGTGGGTATGCGCGGTTCCCGGGTGCAGGCTGTCTCCAATGAGCTCGACAATGAGCGGGTTGATATCGTGCTGTGGGACGACAATCCCGCGCAGCTCGTGATCAACGCCATGGCGCCGGCGGAAGTCGAGTCCATCGTGGTGGACGAAGACACCCGCACCATGGACGTGGCGGTCAATGAAGACAACCTGGCACAGGCCATCGGCCGTAGCGGCCAGAATGTGCGGCTGGCCAGCGAGCTGACCGGCTGGGCCATCAATGTGATGAGCACGGACGAGGCTGCCGACAAGCACGAGCAGGAAGCCGGCGCGGTAATCGGCCTGTTCTGCGAGCAGTTGGACGTAGACCAGGAAGTGGCGGAAATCCTCGTCGAGGAAGGCTTCACCACCCTGGAGGAAGTGGCCTATGTGCCGCTGGAAGAGATGTCCGGCATCGAGGGCTTCGACGAGGAGATCGCCGAGGAGCTGCGCGCCCGCGCCAAGGACGCGCTGCTGACTCAGGCTATCGCCTCGGAAGAGCAGCTCGGCGAGCACGAGCCGGCAGAGGATCTGCTGAACATGGACGGCATGGACCGTCACCTGGCCTACATCCTGGCCAGCCGGGAAATCATCACCATGGAAGACCTGGCAGAGCAGGCCGTTGAAGACCTGCTGGATATTGAAGACATGACCGAAGAGCGCGCGGGTGAGCTGATCATGACCGCCCGCGCACCCTGGTTCGAAGCGGAAGAAGCTGAGTCGAGTGAAGCAGCTGACACCGCAGCCGACGAGGCTGCACAGGCCTGAGCCGCGCTGCCCCGGGGCAGCAACTAAAAGGCAGCAGTAAGGCAGCAGTAAGGCAAGAGTCGAGCAGGGTAACAAGGAGAGCATTGAATGGCGCAAGTCACAGTACAGCAACTCGCTGAAGTCGTCGGGGCATCGGTAGACCGTCTGCTAACGCAGATGGGCGAAGCCGGGCTGCCACACACCAAGGCGGAGGAAGCTGTTTCTGACGAGGACAAGCAGACCCTGCTTGCCTACCTCAAACGCAGCCACGGCGAATCCACCAAGACGCCGAAAAAGATCACGCTGAAGCGCAAGACCATCAGCACCCTGAAGAGCTCCGGCTCCCAGGGCAAGAAGACGGTCGCCGTGGAAGTGCGCAAGAAGCGCACCTACGTGAAGCGCGACCAGGCCGCCGAAGAGGTGGTGCCCGAGGCGCCGCCGGCCGAAGAGATGGCTCCGGCACCCGAGCCCGTTGCTGAAGCTCCCGCGCCGGCACCCGCTGAGGACACCGGCAGGTCCATCGAAATCGATCCGGAAATCCTGCGCCAGCAGGCCGCTGAAAAGCGCAAGCGCCAGGAAGAGGAAGAGAAGGTGGCCCGCGAGGCGGCTGCCAAGGCACGCGCGGAAGAAGAAGCACAGCGCAAGCTGGCGGACGCGCAGGCGGCTGCCAAGCCTGAAGCCGGCGACGCAAAAGGCGCGGCAAAGCCAAAGCGCCTGCACGAAGCGCCGAAGCAGGATGCAGACCGCTACGGCAAGAAGAAAGGTGGCCGTACCGACCGCCCACAAGAGCACGTGCGCGGCAAGCAGCGCGGCCACAATCTGTCTCTGAATCAGCTCGACGCAGCAGAGCGCGGCACCATGCGTCGTCGCGGCGGCCGCAAGAAGGCGGTTGCACGCAGCCATGAGGAGCACGGCAAGCACGGTTTCGAAATGCCGACCGAGCAGAAAGTGCACGTGGTAGAGCTGGCTGACAACATTGGTGTAGGCGACCTCGCCTCCCAGATGTCAATCAAGGCGGGTACGGTCATCAAGGAGCTGATGAAGCTTGGTGTCATGGCCACCATCAACCAGGTGCTCGACCAGGACACGGCGATCCTGGTGATCGAGGAGCTGGGCCACAGCTACAAGATCGTCAGCGACACCGCGCTGGAAGACTCGCTGGAAGAAACCCTGGCGCAGCACGAGGGCACTGAAGAGTCCCGCGCGCCGGTAGTAACCGTCATGGGCCACGTCGACCACGGCAAGACTTCGCTGCTGGACTACATCCGCAAGGCCAAGGTGGCCGACGGCGAGGCCGGCGGCATCACCCAGCACATCGGTGCCTACCACGTGGAGACCGGCCACGGCATGATCTCCTTCCTGGATACCCCTGGCCACGCGGCGTTTACCGCCATGCGGGCGCGCGGAGCCAAGAGTACCGACATCGTGATCCTGGTCGTGGCTGCCGACGACGGCGTTATGCCCCAGACCGAGGAGGCCATCCAGCACGCCCGCGCCGCTGAGGTGCCCCTGATTGTCGCCGTCAACAAGTGCGACAAGGAAGGCGCAGACCCTGACCGCGTCAAGAACGAGCTGTCTGCCAAGGAAGTGATCCCGGAAGACTGGGGCGGTGACACGCAGTTCATCAACGTGTCGGCGCTGACCGGTGACGGCATCGAGGAACTGCTGGACGCGGTGCTGCTGCAGGCAGAAATTCTCGAGCTGAAAGCACCCAAGGATGTGCCGGCCCAGGGCCTGGTCATCGAATCCCGCCTCGACAAGGGCCGCGGTTCCGTCGCATCCCTGCTGGTGCAGAGCGGCACACTGCGCCAGGGCGACATCGTACTGGCAGGCCTGCAGTTTGGTCGCGTACGCGCCATGCTCGATGAGAACGGCAAGCCCATCGAGGAAGCTGGCCCGTCGATCCCGGTAGAGATTCTCGGCCTCGACGGCACGCCCGATGCGGGCGACCCTTTCGCCGTGGTCGAGAGCGAAAAGCAGGCCCGCGACATCGCCCTGTTCCGTCAGGAGAAAATGCGCGATACCCGCCTGCAGCGCCAGCAGGCTGCCAAGCTCGACAACATGTTCGAAAGCATGACCGCCGGCGAGAAGAGCACGCTGAACATCGTGGTCAAGGCCGACGTGCGCGGTTCCCTTGAGGCGCTGTCCTCAGCGCTGCTGGAGCTCGGCAACGAAGAAGTCACGGTCAATATCGTGTCTTCCGGCGTCGGTGGTATCACCGAGACCGACATCAACCTCGCCATGACCGCCAACGCGGTGATTTTCGGCTTCAACGTGCGTGCCGACAACGCCGCCAAGAAGCTGGTGGAAGAGGAAGAGTTGGACCTGCGCTACTACAACGTGATCTACGACCTGATCGACGATGTGAAGCAGGCGCTGGCCGGCATGCTGGCCCCGGAGCTGCGCGAGGAGATCGTTGGCATTGCCGAGGTTCGCGATGTCTTCAAGTCGCCGAAGTTTGGCCTGATCGCCGGCTGCATGGTGACCGAAGGTACTGTGTCTCGCTCAAAGCCGATCCGCGTACTGCGTGACAACGTGGTGATTTACGAGGGCGAGCTCGAGTCCCTGCGCCGCTTCAAGGATGACGCCAACGAGGTGAAGAAGGGCCTGGAGTGCGGTATCGGCGTGAAGAACTACACCGATGTGAAGGTCGGCGACCAGATCGAAGTGTATGAGGTGAAGGAAGTTGCACGCTCACTGTAAGCGAGCGTGCGGCCAGCGAGTGCGTAGCACCCGGGCCGGTAGCTGATGGCGCGGGAATACAGCCGCACCGATCGTGTTGCCGACCACCTGCGCGAAGAGCTGGCGCAGCTGATCCAGCGGCAGATGCGCGACCCGCGCGTCGAAATGGTCAGCATCACCGATGTGGAAGTGAGCAAGGACCTGGCGCACGCGAAAGTGTTTTACACGGTGTTGGGCAAAGACAGTGCCGAAGAGGCTCGCCCGGTTACGGAGACCCTGAACAAGGCCGCCGGTTTCCTGCGCAGCCAGTTGTCAAAAGGCAGCACGCTGCGTACAGTGCCCGCGCTGCAGTTTCGCTTTGATGCCAGCGTGGGTCGCGGCCGCTTTATGGAAGACCTGATAGAGCGCGCCGTCGACAGTGACAGGCACAGCGCGGGTGACGCGGCAGAGACCGTAGAAGGCCAGGTGAAGGAGTAATGGCACGCCGGCGTAAAGGGCGTGCAGTGGACGGTATCCTGGTGTTGGACAAGCCCCAGGGCATGAGCTCCAACCAGGCCCTGCAGGTGGCAAAGCGCTTGTTTGGCGCAGCCAAGGCGGGCCACACCGGGAGCCTGGATCCGCTGGCCACGGGTGTGCTGCCGCTGTGTTTTGGTGAGGCCACCAAGTTTTCCCGCTTCCTGCTGGACGCGGACAAGGCCTACACCAGCACTTTTGTGCTGGGCGTGGTGACTGCCAGCGGCGACGCCGAGGGTGAGATCCTCGAAACGCGCGATGCCTCCGGCATCACGGCGGCAATGCTTGAAGAACAGCTGGCGGCGTTTCGCGGCGAAATCGAGCAGGTGCCCAGCATGTACTCGGCGCTGAAGCACAACGGCCAGCCGCTCTACAAGCTGGCGCGAGCGGGCCAGGAAGTGGAACGCAAGGCGCGCCGGGTAACGATCCACGAGCTGGAGCTGGTGGCGTTTCGGGAGGCGCAAGCCGGTGGTCACCCGGAGGTGGATGTTCGCATCCGCTGCAGCAAGGGGACCTATGTGCGCTCCATCGCCGAGGACCTCGGCGCAGCCCTGGGCTGTGGCGCCCACGTGACTGCGCTGCGACGCACCCAGGCGGGGCCGTTTGACGCCGCCATGCAGGTGACGCTGGCGACGCTGGAGGCACTGGCAGAAAACGGCGCGCAGGCCGAGATGGATGCGCTGCTTGAACCGCTGGACTCGGGCCTGGGGGAGCTGCCCCTGGTCAAGGTCAGCGAAGCGGGCGGTTTTTATATCCGCCAGGGACAGCCGGTACTGGTGCCTGATTCACCCTGCGAGGGCATGGTGAGAATGGGCCTGGAAAGCGGCGAGTTTCTTGGCGTGGGAGAGATATTGGACGATGGGCGCGTGGCGCCGCGTCGACTGATAGCCGGAACCCGGCAATAGGGTCGGGCCGGAGCGAACCTGTCTGTAAATATGCACGGGCAGGCTCTTTTTGTTACCGGGTGGCAGAACCACCCCAGGCATATTAACTGAGGAAATCGACATGGCACTGAGTGCAGCTGAAAAAGCAGACATCGTAAAAGAGTACCAACAGGGTGAGGGCGATACCGGCTCCCCCGAGGTGCAAATTGCCCTTTTGACCGCGAACATTGAACAACTGCAGGGGCATTTTTCATCTCACAAGCACGACCACCATTCACGCCGCGGCCTGATCCGCATGGTGAATCAGCGTCGGAAGCTGCTGGACTACCTGAAGCGCAAGGATGGCGAGCGCTACAGCAGCCTGATCAAGCGTCTGGGTCTGCGTCGCTAACGTTGTCGAATCCGCCGGGGAAAGCCCCGGCGTTTTCTTTATAGGAATTGGAGAATTTAATGAATCCCGTAACAAAGACATTCAAATACGGTGATCACACGGTCACCCTGGAAACGGGTCGTATTGCAAGGCAGGCTTCCGGCGCTGTGCTGGTGACCATGGACGAGACGTCCGTGCTGTGCACGGTGGTCGCCGAGAAATCAATGCGCCCCGGGCAGGACTTTTTCCCGCTGGGCGTTCACTACATCGAGAAGACCTACTCCGTGGGCAAGATCCCCGGCGGCTTCTTCAAGCGTGAAGCGCGTCCCTCCGAGAAGGAGACCCTGACCTCGCGCCTGATCGACCGTCCGATCCGCCCGCTGTTCCCCAACGGTTTCATGAACGAGGTACAGGTGGTTTGTACCGTCATGTCAGCCGAGAAGGACATCGACCCGGATATTCCCGCCATGATCGGCACCTCCGCCGCCCTGGCCATTTCCGGGGTTCCCTTTAACGGCCCGATCGGCGCGGCCCGCGTGGGCTTCACCGATGAAGGCGGCTACATCCTCAACCCGACCTACGGCCAGCTGGAAACCAGCAAGCTGGATATGGTTGTGGCCGGCACCAGCGAAGCGGTACTGATGGTTGAGTCGCAGGCTGATGAGCTCAGCGAAGACCAGATGCTGGGCGCGGTTCTGTTTGCCCACCAGGAAATGCAGACCGTGATCAAGGCGGTACAGGAACTGGCCGCCGAAGCCGGCAAGCCGACTTGGGAGTGGGCGGCCCCCGAGGCCAACCAGTCGCTGGTCGAGCAGGTCGAGAACAGCGTCAAGGACGCCCTCGGCGAGGCTTACCGCATCGTCGACAAGGCCGAGCGCTACACCCGTGTCGGTGAGCTGCGCGACCAGGTAGTGGCAGAGCTTGCCACCGACGCCGAAGGCGCGCCGAGCGCCGATGACGTCAAGGACGTGTTCAAGAAGATCGAGAAGACCCTGGTGCGCCAGCGCATCCTCAACGGCGAGCCGCGTATCGACGGCCGCGACAACCGCACCGTGCGTGCGATTGCCTGTGAAGTCGACGTGCTGCCCAAGGCCCACGGTTCAGCCCTGTTTACTCGCGGCGAAACTCAGGCCATTGGTGCCGTTACGCTGGGCTCTACCCGCGACGCGCAGATCATCGATGCGCTGGAAGGCGAGCGCCGCGATCCCTTCATGCTGCACTATAACTTCCCGCCCTACTCGGTGGGCGAAGCGGGCCGCGTTGGCTTTACCAGCCGCCGCGAAATCGGCCACGGCCGCCTGGCCCGTCGCGGCCTGGCCGCGGTGCTGCCGAAGGCAGAGGACTGGCCCTACACCACTCGCGTGGTTTCCGAGATTACCGAGTCCAACGGCTCCAGCTCCATGGCATCTGTCTGTGTCGGCAGCCTGGCCATGATGGCCGCGGGCGTGCCGCTGAAGGCGCCGGTTGCCGGTATTGCCATGGGCCTGGTGAAGGAAGGCAATAACTTTGCCGTACTGACCGATATTCTCGGTGACGAAGACCACCTCGGCGATATGGACTTCAAGGTAGCCGGTACCTCCGAAGGTGTGACCGCGCTGCAAATGGACATCAAGATCGAGGGCATCAACGAGCAGATCATGGAGATCGCCCTGGAACAGGCCCTGCAGGCTCGCCTGCACATCCTCGGCCAGATGAACGAAGTCATCTCCGAAGGCCGCACCATCGTCAACGAGAATGCGCCCAGCATGGCCACCTTCAAGGTGGACCCGGAGAAGATTCGCGACATCATCGGCAAGGGCGGTGCCACCATCCGTGGCATTACCGAGCAGACCGGTGCTTCCGTGGATATCGACGACGACGGTACCGTCAACGTGTTCGGCCAGGACCAGGCCATTCGCAATGCTGCCGTGGCGATGATCGAAGAGATCACCGCAGAAGCTGAAGTCGGTGAAATCTACACCGGCACGGTGGCACGCATCGTCGACTTTGGTGCCTTCGTCACCATCCTGCCCGGCAAGGACGGCCTCGTGCACATCTCCCAGATTGCCGAAGAGCGCGTGGAGAACGTCGAGGACTACCTCAAG
>JAZBOY010000327.1:0-2672 GCA_036351375.1 Halieaceae bacterium | reverse complement strand
TGCGCAGCGGCGAGGTGCTTGTGAGTGGCGAGCTCAGCAAGGATCTGGACGCGGTGATGGCCGACCCCAACTTCATCGCGATCGACGACCTCGCCTATCTTCGCACCCTGGGGCAGTTCCAGCTTTACGACCTGCCCGTGGACCCCAGCCGCTGGTACCTGGTCAGCCTCGACGGGGGCTTCGACTACGACGCCGACAGCGATGAGCTGGTCGACGCCACGCCATCGGCGGTCCTGGGCCCGGTTCGAGGCCTGCTGACCGGGGCGCAGATCAAGACTTCGGCACACCTGTTCGGGCCGCTCAGCGAGGCGGCCTGGCAGTGGGTGCGGGAACACTACCCGGTGCTGGATGACCAGGAACTGGGAGCGGCGCTGGATGAGTTCGCCGCCAGCCTGGTACTTGATGTCTGGCAACCCGAACTCGGGGTAGTGGACTACGCCGACCTGCTGGCTTTCAATCCGCTGTACTACGACCTGAGCCTCTACAAGGGTTCGCTTCCGGCCCTGGAAGCCATGGAAGATGCCATTGCCCAGGGAGCCGCCGATCCCGCACGCCTGGCCATCGCCAACGACATGACCAGCCTGGCCGTCCCGGTGGGCGCCGCCGACGCCTGGTTCCGTGAATCCGTTTCTCCCGACGTTTCACAGGCCCAGTGTTTCCTCGCCTGTCACAACGAGAACGGGCTGGCTGCCAGTACTGAGCACGTGCTGGTGCCGACTACGGAGCCCGATCACCTGGCAACCAATACCGCCATGTACGCTGCCCTCGTGGCTGCGGAGGGTGTGGACTATATCCTCGCCAAGGCGACCGGCGTGGGACACCAGGGCGGGCCGGTGTTGACAGTGGACAGCCCGGAGTACGCGGCGCTGGAAATTTTCCTGAACCTGCTGGACGGCGAAAACACCGGGGGCGTGGAGGCCGCCGACCTGTTCGAGGGCTTTGAGCTTGCCGGCCCCGCGGACACCCTGCGACGCGCCTCACTGTTGCTGGCCGGCACCCTGCCCAGTGAAGCGGATCTCGCCACCGTGGCCGCCGGCAACGATGACACCCTGCGTTACATGATTCGCCTGCTGATGCAGGGGGAGGGCTTCCATCGTTTCCTGGTGGAAGGCGCCAACGATCGCCTGCTGACCGACAGGTGGATCGAGGACCTGCCGGTGGACATCTTTTTCGAGCCCCACTACCCGGACCTGGTCAATCGCGCCGCGCAGCTCGGCGACAGCGGTGACCTGGGTGAGCTCTTCAAGCTGGTGGCCGGCACCTCATTTGGTATCGCCCGCCAGCCGCTTGAGCTGATTGCCTACGTGGTGGAGCAGGAATTGCCGTATACCGAAATTCTGACGGCGGACTACACCCTGGTGAACCCGCAGCTGGCCCTGGCCTACCGCAGCGACGTGAGCTTCGCCGATGACAGCGATATCGACCAGTGGCAGGTGGCGACCGTGCGGGGCTATACCCGCATCGATGCCTCCACCAGTTACCAGGAAGCGGACATGATCGGTGCCTATGTATCCGGCGGGCTCGCCACCGACTACCCGCAGGCCGGGGTACTGAATACGCCGGGCTGGCTGGCGCGCTACCCCTCCACCGCCACCAACCGCAACCGGGCCCGGGCGCGCTGGACCTGGTACCACTTCCTGGGCTTTGATATCGAACGCTCGGCGCCGCGCACCACGGACGCCGACGCCCTGGCGGATACCGACAACCCGACGCTGAAGAATCCCGCCTGTACCGTGTGCCATGAGGCGATGGACCCGGTGGCAGGTGCCTACCAGAACTACGGGGATTTCGGCTTCTACAAGGACCAGTTCCCGGGCATGGATTCGCTGCCGTTTCAGTACAAGCGCGACATGGATCTCGAGGAGCCCTACCAGTTCGGCGAGACCTGGTACAACGACATGCGTGAGCCGGGCTTCGATGGCCTGGTGTTCGGCAATACCCAGAGCACCTTGCAGGACCTGGCCCAGACCCTGGCTTCGGACTATCGCTTCGCCCAGGGCACGGTGAAGTTCTGGTGGCCGGCACTCATGGGTGAAGAGGTGGCGCTGGCCCCCGGCGAGGAGACCGATGCCAACTACGCCCAGCAGCTGGCCCTGTTCCAGTCGCAGGCCGCCGCCGTCGATGATTTTGCCGACGGCTTCGTGCAGGGCTTTGGGGGCGGCGCTCCCTACAATCTCAAGGACCTGTTGGTAGAGATGGTGATGAGCCCCTGGTTCCGGGTCGACCGCGCCACTGAGGCCGCAGGCGATGACGCTACCCTGAGAAGCTTCGGCACCGGCAAGCTGCTGACCCCGGAACAGCTCGACCGCAAGACTGAGGCGGTTACCGGCTTCCGCTGGTACGAGAGCGAGCAGTTCGGTGTGGAGAACTCACAGCTCACCGATCAGTACCGCCTGTTCTACGGCGGCATCGATTCCGACGGCGTGACCCGCCGCGCCACCGAGATGACCTCATTGATGACCACGGTGGTCGAGGCCCAGCCCCTGCAGATGGGCTGCGTACTGGTGGCACTGGAATTCCAGCGGCCGCGCAGCGCGCGCCAGATTTTCACCGAGGTCGAAAAGTTCCAGCACGAGGCCAATGCCGAGGCCGCGATTCGCGCCCAGCTGGTGCGCCTGCACGAGCGCTTCCTGGGCGAAACCGTGGCCAGTGACGACCCAGAGATCGACCAC
>JAZBOY010000326.1:0-3155 GCA_036351375.1 Halieaceae bacterium | reverse complement strand
GCTCGGGAGTTCGTTCTCACGCACATCGATCAGGAACATCACCTGCCCATCCGGGGAAATAGCCCCTTCGCGGGTGCCGGTCTGCAGTTGTCCGCTGAAGCCCGCCAGCACAAAGTCACCCAGGCGCCTGTTGCTGCGGCCGAGGGAGTCCCGGCGGATGGTCAGGTCGCCGCTGCCGGCGCTGGTGAAGTCGCGCTGGGTAACCGCGGTATACAGGGGTGAGGTGATGGTGACATAGGTACCGTAGTAGGTGCCGGCCACGGTGGCCAGCGTGTTGTTGGCAGACTGGCGCACACAGGCGCCGATGCCGCGAGCATCGCCGGCAATCTCGGAGCCGACAAACAGGTTGCCGTCAGCGGAAAGGCTGCCGGACAGTTGCACGACTCGCGAATTAACTACGTAGTTGAGCAGGGCGGTGCCATCTTCAAATAGCGTGTAGCCGATCACCTGGCTGCCGAATTCACCCCACCGGTCGGCAACAATGGTGAACACGCCGCTGCCGCTGTCGTTGAGCTCGGCGCGGAAAAACCGCGCATAACCCCCCTGGCGACGTGGCCCGACGCGGGTGCTGATGTGGCCGCAATACCAGCTGCCCTGGAACAGTCCGGCAGCGGTCGTTTCGCGCTTGGGAATGTAGAAGGTGACCGAGGTGTCATCGCCCTCCGTATCCGCCAACGCCACCAGGTCGAAGGCCCGGGTGGCGGCGCCAGCCTCGCGGGTACTGCCGACACCGCTGCCGACCAGGCCACCGCTGCGGCGGTCGTAGCGGTATTCGCGACGGCTGATCAGCAGCTGCGGTTGGGTGGCCTGCTGGGTGGTGAAGCGCCAGTTGCCCTGGTTGTCAAAGAGGGCGTCCAGCAGGGCGGCATAGCTGGTGCCACTGATACCTCCGAATTGGGAGGCGGTGTATTCGGCGCCTCCCAGGGTATCGCCATCCTGCACGAAAACAGCCTTGAGTGCCGGCCAGTCCTGGTCGGGAAAATTTTCGTCCCAGAAGTCAGCCAGCGACTGCAGGTAGCTGATGTTGCAATCCTGGCCGGCGGAGTCCTGGGCACAGCCGCCTTCCCAGTGAGAGAAGCGCCAGCCTGGTCGCGGCAGGGCGCGATAGACTGCGTCCTCGTCGCCGTTCACGGTGTTGTTGCGGCAACGGCCCACGCCGGCCTGGAATTCTTCCAGGGAACAGCCGCGCACGCCGGCTGCGGTTTCGATGATGTCGCCCCGGCCCTGGACTTCCAGTGGGTGTTTGCAGGCCGCCAACAGCATGGCCGCCGCTATGATCAGCGCTTTTTCCAGCACTCTACGGAGCTGTTTCATGGGTACCGCTAGCCGAATGGTCTGTCGAGCAGAATACCCCATACCCGGCCGGCCGTGATAGCGCTTGGGCATATTCACACCCGGGCCGTTACACTAAGGCACTTCAGATCAATTCGACGCAAAGCCTGAGACTCCACCAAATTGATCTGAGGTGCCCTGGGCAGCAGAAGCAACAAGGAGCATAAGGTGAAAGAAGACACAGTGGACCAGAACGCGCCGCCGCCGGGCCTGGACCCGTTCGTCAAGCGCTACCTGATCGCCCTGCTGGTGCTGCTGGCAGGTAGCGCGGTGTATTTCCTGACCCAGCAGGACGAACGCGTGCTGGCGATCAACGAGAAGCTGGCCACGGCGCCGGAACTGGTCGACTACCCCTACCGCTTTCGGGTGCTCTCACTGGACAGTGGTGTCGCGACCGTCACCAGCCCACGCTCTCCGGACATGGGCCCCATGCATTTCCTGCGCGTACTCGACGCCTCCCTCAACGACAAGGACGTGTTGCACCCGGACATGATGGCCGCCCAGCAACGCCTCGCCGAAGTACAGGTGGTGGCGGAGGCCCTGGTGCTGGAGGAGAAAGACGTTTCTCGCATACGCTGGCAGCTCGATGAGCAGTGGTACCGGGAGCACGGCATCTTCCTGCCGCAGTAACCATGGGGATTCACTGTTGACAGCTCCTCTCGACCTGTACGGCTCCAATATTTCCTACTTCACGGGGAAGCTTGAGAACTATTTCCGGGTGAAGGGCATCGAGTATCGCCTGCACGCCATGCGTTTTCCCGGTGATGCCAGGCGTATCGAGCGCGACCTGGGCGTGTTCCAGATGCCAGTGCTGCAGCTCCCGGACGGACGCTGGATGACGGATTCCACGAAGATCATTCAGTGGTTTGAAGCCGAACAGCCAACGCCTGCGGTGATTCCCGCTGACCCGGTGGTGGCTTTTATCAGCTTGCTGCTGGAAGACTATGCTGACGAATGGCTGTGGCGCCCCGCCATGCACTACCGCTGGCATTACCCCGAAGGGGCACATTTCGCCAGTCGTCACCTGGCCGATGAGCACCTCTCGGCGATCCCGCTACCGGGGCCGCTGAAGCGCGCCTTCATGCGACACCGCCAGCGCAGTGGCTACACAGTGGGAGACGGCATCACAGCGGAGAATCTTGACGGCGTCGAGGCCATCTTCCTGCGTCTGCTTGGCCAGCTGCAGGCGATATTCGAGCAGCGTCCATTCCTCATGGGTGAGCGACCGGGCCTGGCGGATATTGGTTTCTCCGGCCCATTTTTCCGCCACTTCGCCCTCGACCCGGTGCCCCTGGAGATCATCCGCCAACGGGCACCGGCCGTGCTGGAGTGGGTAGCGCGGCTGTGGAATACTCGCCTCGCCGACTGCGCGGCGGAAGCACCGCAGGCCGTGCCCGACGATATCGGACCGTTGCTCGAAGAGGTGGGGAACAGTTACCTGCCCTACCTGAATGCCAACGCAGCGGCGGTCGCGGCCGGCAACAAGCGCTTTGACGTGCAGGTGGGCGGCGTGGCCTATCGCGGCGCCCGCTACTCCCGCTACCGGGTATGGTGTCTCGCCGAGCTGCGGCGACAGTTCGAGGCCCTGCCGGAAGCTGCCGGCCTGAAAGCCCGCGCCCTGCTCGAGCGTCACGGCTGCTGGGCGCCGCTGTGGGAGCAGGCGGAACTGTCGCTGCTGCCGGGCCAGGAAGAAGGCCTGCCATTTCGGGCCAGCACCAAAATGGTGGGCACCAACGAGCGCGTCTAGGCGCGCGTCAACAGGAACACGTATTTCGTGGAAGCACACAAGAACCAGACAGAGATCAACCGCGAGCTGGTCGCCT
>JAZBOY010000325.1:0-2731 GCA_036351375.1 Halieaceae bacterium | reverse complement strand
TGCGCGCCAGACCGCCTGGGCCCTGCGCCACCTGCCCCGCGATACCAAAATCCCCTGGTTCAGGGTTATCAACAGCCAGGGCAAGATCGCCATGCCGGAGGGTTCCCGGGGCTACCGCGAACAGCGCCGTCGACTGAAGGCCGAGGGCGTGACCTTCAACGATAGCGGGCGTATCAGTTCGAAAGCTTTCTGGTGGGACGGCCGCTAGCTGCGTAACTCCGGATCGGCAGGCCCCTCCTCCGCCGCGTCTTTTCGGTCCGACCTGGTCGGAACCTCGCGCCCGTTCCAGGGTGCCACCCACAGCAGCAGCACCATACCGGGCAGCGCAATCGTAGCGCACAGCAGGAAGAACTCGGTCCAGCCCACCGCTTCGACAATCACGCCGGTGGAGGCATTGGCAAAAGTGCGCGGCAGCGCAGTGATGGCGGTGAACAGGGCAAACTGGGTCGCGGCAAAGGCGCGGCTGGTCTCGCGGGCAATGAAGGCGGTGAAGGCCGCAGTGCCCATGCCCACCCCCAGGTATTCGAAACTGATCACTGCCGCCAGCAGCCACAGCACCTGCCCCGCCTCGGCGAGGATGGCAAAGCCGAAAATGCTCATCAGCTGCAGCAGGCCAAACAGCCAAAGGGCACGGTTGATGCCCAGGCGAATCATCAATACGCCGCCCACCAGGCCGCCGATGATCGACGGCCAAAGGGCCGCGTGCTTGGCCACCAGGCCGATCTCGGTCATGGAGAAGCCCAGGTCGATATAAAACGGCGTCGACAGCGCTGTCGCCATGCTGTCGCCGAGCTTGTAGAACAGCATGAAAGACAGCACCAGCACCACGCCCCCCAGCCGGCGCCGCTGCAGGTATTCCGCGAACGGAGCAACCACCGCCTGGCGAATGCCGGAGGCCGGCGGCAGCTCGGATTCCGGCTCCGAGACAGCTATACACATGGCCACACCCACCAGCATGAAGGTGCCGGTAATCCAGAACACGCTGGACCAGGGCAGGTGGTCCGCCAGCACCAGTGACAGCGAGCCCGGCACCAGCGACGAGATACGATAGGCCTGGACGTGGATCGAGTTGCCCAGCCCCAGTTCCTCATCGGGCAGGATCTCGCGGCGGTACCCATCCAGCACCACGTCCTGGCTGGCGCTGAAAAGGGCCACGATGAAGGCCACCGTGGCCACCGCCGTCAATGATTGCTGCGGCTGCAACACGCCGAGCATGCCGATGGAGAGCAGCAATACGACCTGGGTGACCAGCATCCAGCCGCGGCGACGCCCGAGGAAGGGCGGCACATAGCGATCCATCAGCGGTGCCCACAGGAACTTCCAGGTGTAGGGAATGCCGACCAGGGCAAACAGGCCGATCTCCGCCAGGCTCACCCCCTGGTTGCGCAACCAGGCGGGTACCAGCTGTATCAGCACGTACAGGGGCATGCCCGAAGCCAGGCCGGTGAATACGCACACCAGCATGCGGCGATTGAAAATCGCCTCGCGCCAGCTCGGCGCCGTGTCAGCGGGCGAGGTCATCGAGATACCGGTGGCGGTAGGCGCGGGGCTGATGATCGGCGAGGGTTTCCTCGAACAGCTGCAAGGTTTCCTCAGCGGCACGCTGCCAGGAAAAATGCTCCGCCCGGTCCTGGGCTCGCTTCGACAGCTCCGCGTGCAGCTCCTTATCGTGAACAATCTGCCGAATCGCCGCCGCCAACTCGGGAACCGAGTAGGGATTGATCAGCAGCCCTGCGTCGCCCGCGACCTCTGGCAGTGAGCTGGTTGAGGACGCTATCACCGGCACGCCGTGTTGCATCGCTTCCAGCACCGGCAGTCCAAACCCCTCGTAGAGTGACGGCATCAGCAGACAGTGCGCACCGGCGTAAATGGCCTGCAGCTCCGCATCGGAAACGTAGCCACACAGGGTGACCCGCCCCGACAGGCCCAGGGCTTCGATTCGGCCAGACAGGTTTTCATTTCCCCAGCCCTCTCCACCGACAATCACCAACGGCGGAATGGCAGCGTCTTCCTGCAGGCTGGCGTAGGCATTGAGCAGCCGGGGGAGGTTCTTGCGCGGCTCCAGGGTTCCTACAAACAGCAGGTAGTTTTCCGGCAGTGATATTGCCGGTCGGGTCAGCGCCACATTCTCTGCCGCAGCTTCATGCACTACCTGGCACTTGCCCACCGCGGACGGGTAGTAGCGGGACACCTCGCTGGCAGTGAAGCGCGATACGCAGATGACCCTGTCTGCCGTGCGGATCGACGGCCCCATCAGCATCCGCTCCAGCCACAGGTTTTTCGGGCGCATGGTCTCGGGAAACTGGCGCCAGACCAGGTCATGGATGGTGACCACCGAAGCAATGCGGCGGTTGAGCGAAAGCGGCAGGTGGTGGCGTGGGGACCAGAACAGGTCCACCACATCCTGCACCGCCCAGCGCGGGTACTGCCACTGTGCCCAGCGCAAGCTCCCCGGCGTACCCCCCACCGCGTCGCCGTGGCGAGCCCACAGGCGCGGGTTGCTCGGGATGGCTACCTGCAGGGGTCGATCACTGTACAGGAACCACTGGTGGCCCCGGGCCACCATGGCATCGAGCATGGCACGTGTGTAGCGGCCAATGCCCGTGAGGGGTGAGGCCAGCGGCCTGGCGTCTACGGCTATTCGCACAGCTTACCTGTGGGATCCGAGCGCGAAGTCGCCACGTTGGCCGGCATGGCTGAGGACGTCTCGATACACCTCGGCATAGCGCCG
>JAZBOY010000324.1:0-6437 GCA_036351375.1 Halieaceae bacterium | reverse complement strand
CTGATGGCCTGCAGGCTGGCGCTCATATCCAGCAGGTCCTTGAGTTCCATGCGCTGGGCAGCTTTCAGCAGGCGCTTGGTCATGCGCACGCCACGCGGCGGCTTGGCGGCGATCTCGGCGGCAATAGCCTGCGCCCTGGCCATTAGCTCCTCTGCGGGCACTATCTCGAGCAGGATGCCGTATTCCAGGGCTTCCTGTGCCTGAACCAGGCGACCGGTCAGGGTCAACTCCGCCGCTCGCTGGTAGCCCACCACCCGTTGCAGGAACCAGGCGCCGCCGTCGCCGGGAATGATCCCCAGGTTGATAAAGGTCTCGCCCAGCAGGGTATTGGGGCAGCCTATGCGGATGTCGCACATATTGGCGAGGTCGAAACCTGCGCCAATGGCCGCGCCATTGATGGCGGCAATGGTGGGCACCTCGATGTCGTGCAAGGCCTGGGGGATGCGCTGGATGCCCTGTCGGTACTGTTCCTGGATTTCCGCCGCTGCGCCGCCGAACATGCCCTGCTGGTCGCGCATTTCCTTGACGTTGCCGCCCGAGGAAAAGGCCTTGCCGGCGCCAGTGATGATGAGGGCAGACACCTCTCGATTGAGGTTGGCCCAGGCCACGGTCTGCACGATGTCGTCTACCAGGCCGGTGCCGGTGAGGGCATTTCGCACATCGTCCCGCTGAAAGGTCAGGGTGGCGACCCGGTTTTCCAGGGTCAGGCTGGCATCAGTCAAAGTCGGTATCTGCATTGCGCGGGTTCTCTCTGTTCTCGGTGGTCACACGCTGGCGACGACACCTGGATGGGCTGTCTGGCGGCAAGCTTAGCAGCATCACCCCGGGGGTGCCTGTGCTATGATCCCGACCCCCGCAGGTCACAGAGTCCAGCATGTCTATCAAGGTTTCCATCGTTCCCGTCACGCCTTACCAGCAGAACTGCAGCATCCTCAAGTGCGAGGCCAGCGGCCGCGCTGCCATCGTCGATCCCGGCGGTGACATTGACCGGGTCCTGGGCGCCGTGGAACAGATGCAGGCGACGGTCGAGAAGATCCTCCTGACCCACGGGCATATGGATCACTGCGCGGCGTCCTCGGAGCTGCGCGACCAGCTGCAGGTGCCCATAGAGGGGCCCGCAAAAGGGGATGCTTTCTGGATCGACAAACTGCCGGAGTGGTGCCGCATGGCGGGTATGCCGGAAGCGCCGCCTTTCGTGCCCGACCGCTGGCTGGAAGACGGCGAAACTGTCACCGTGGGTGAGCAGACCCTCAAGGTGTTCCACTGTCCCGGTCACACGCCTGGTCACGTAGTGTTCCTGCACGAGGGGCAGCGCCTGGCCTGGGTCGGGGATGTCCTGTTCCAGGGCTCAATAGGCCGCACCGACTTCCCGCGCGGCAACCATGCCGACCTGGTGAGTTCGATTCGCGACAAGCTGTTCCCGCTCGGAGACGACATCACCTTCATTCCCGGCCACGGCCCGACATCCAATTTCGGGCACGAGCGCGCTACCAACCCCTTTGTGGCCGACGAAAACTATGGCTGAAAGCGGGAGCAGTGGGAGTGGCGACGCCGCCCTGCGCGCCGAGTTTCACAGCCAGACCGCTCGCATCCACTGGCACGACTTGCAGCCGCACTATGCGAGTGGTGCTGTAGTGACAGTGGAAGAGGGCATGGATCTGGTGGAAGTTGCGATCCAGCTACGCCGCGACAACAAGGCCCAGTTCGAAGCGTGGATTGCCGGAGGCCAGGTGGCCGGCGTGAGCGATGACCAGGCGCGCGCCTGGTATGACAGCAATCCCGAGCTGTGGGCAGTGGTGGTCGCGCCCTGGGTGCTGGTTCAGGCCGGAAGTGCTCCGGCCTAACGCTCTTCCTTGACGGTCTTGATCCAGTCGCCGGCGCGCGGCTCACCTTTCGGGTAATAACCGTTCATCAATCGCAGCTGGTTTTCCGCATCGGGAATGCGCACGCGGCGTGCCAGAATGGCCATGGTGTCGCCGGGTTCGGCCTGCACCCAGTCGATAAACTGGCGACTCTCCGGTTCCCGCTCGGTGGGCTTGATGGGGCGGAAGCTGCGGATCACCGTCATGAAGTCGGCGTCGAGGGCGGTAAACTCACCGCCGGTGGATTCTCCCTCGAACAGGTAGGCCAGGCTGCCGCGGTAGGCCATCGCCAGCCGGCGATTGCCCGCGTCATAGGGCGCCACACCGGTGTGCCCTGTCAATCCCTCCAGCACCAGTGGTTCACTCTGCATGAGGTCTGGCGCGCTCAGCTTCTCCGACAGGAAAACGCTGGGCGTGCTGGATTTGTCGTAGCGCTGCAGGGTGAGGGTGATCCTGCCGCTGCCGTCATCGGCACTGGCGGTAATAGCGCGGCTTCCGCGCTCTACGGACCAGCCTTCCGGGACCTCGAAGGTGAAACCCAGTTTGTTGTGGTAGAAGCGATTGTCTTCGCGTTCCGCCGGCGCGCTGCTCTGGCCGTAGGCCATACCCTGGGTGTACTTGCGCCACTCCTCCGTGTCAGGCGGCGCCAGGTCGTAGCGTTGTTCCAGCTCGGCGGCGGTGCGAATCACCTGCTGCAGGCGCTTGTCATTGCGAGGGTGGGTGGAGTAGAGCCCGTGGTAGGACTGGGGCTGGCGACCCGAGGCCTTGGCCCGCGCCCGCTGGTAATCCTCCTGGTCCTTGAGTACGCCGATCACGTCCAGCAGGGCGTTGGGGTCATAGCCCGCATTGTGCAGGTATTCCGCGCCCTCACCGTCAGCCTCCAGCTCCATTTCACGGCCGTACCCCCGCACCAGGCTGGTGCCGTACATGTTAGAGGCCTGGGCCAGGTCTGCACTACCGGTGGTAACGTAGGCGAGTTGGGCGAGGATGCTGTTAGTAGTCGTCTGGGTTTTCTGGCGCACTGCGTGCCGGGCGGTGACGTGGCCGACCTCGTGGGCCAGCACCGCGGCCAGCTCTTCCTCATTGTCCAGGTAGACCATCAGCCCGCGGTTGATGTAAATGTACCCGCCGGGCAGGGCGAAGGCGTTGATCTGCTCGCTGTCGATCACCGTGAAGGTGTACTCGATATCGGGCCGGTCGCTGGTCGCGGCCACCCGCTGGCCCACGCGATTGACGTAATCCTGCAGCGCCTCGTCCGGGTAGGCGGCGCCCTCTTTCATCATCTCTTCGTGGGCTTCGCGGCCGATCTTGATCTCCTGGCTCTCCGACATCAGCACAATGTCGGTACCCCCGGTGGCCGGATTCGAGGCGCAGCCCCCGTTCAGCAGCGCCAGCGCCAGGGGAACGCCGAGGCAGGCGGCAGTCTTAATATTCAGCACTGAAGTACTCCAGGAGCTGGTCACCCAGCCCGTCGCAGGCGGTGCCCTGTACTGGCGCGATGATCGGGATGGGCACCACCACCGCCGGCATATAGGACTGGCCGGTCGCCTGAGTACTCATGCGCCCTACCTCTTCCTGGTCGGTGAAGTCCCAGATGGTGGCCTCGTAGTTGCTGTCGTTACCCCAGGTGCCGAACCCGAAACAGCCGGCGCCGCCGGGTCCGATACCGCAGGTCATGCTACCGGCGCCGCCGGTGCGGATGGTCTCGCCGTCAATCCACACCATGTACTCGGTGTTCATGGAGGCCAGCTTGTCGCGTACCGGGGGTACGTCCATCATGCGCTGGATGTCTGCCGGGCGCAGCGGCGCGGTGCGCGGTTCAAACCACGGGTAGAGCTCGTTCATGAACTCCAGTTCCGACATCACCCGGATGTTGTCGTCGCGGCGCTGGATATGCTTGCCCACACATTCGATGAAATCGGGCTCGGTCTCGTAGTCACTGGCATGACGACGGCCCATGATCACGATCGAGGCATCGCCCACCAGGTCTTCGGCCTTGGGCCCCTGGTACAGTACTTCGTCCACGGTAGAGGTCACGCAGCCCTGCAGCAGTGCTGCGCCTGCCAGCGTTAATGCAAGCCGGTATCTCATAGGGTGTCCTCCTCGTCGGTGGCGGCGTCCGCGGTGGCCATTGGTCCCTGCTCCAGCGAATCCATCCAGGTGCGAACGTCGGGCACCCGGCTGAAGTTCATGGCAAAATTCGCCCCCGCATCGCGCAGGGCGACCACTGCCGCGAGATTGACCGCCGCCTCGGCAGTCCGCAGGAAAGCAGTGGGTGTCTTGCCGTAGGATGTCATGGACCACTCGGCCAGCAGCTCTCCGTCCGGCGCATACAGCTCGTAGCGGTAACGCATCCAGATCTCGAATACGTTGATCTTGGTGTGGTTGGGAATCGAGTACTGCAGCTCCTGCACGTGGGGCACCAGTACCGCGTCCAGGTCCTTGGCCAGTACCGTGTCGACCCGGTCGCGTCGCGGCAGTTCGTTGAGCAGGACCACTTCCTCAAACATGCCGGGCAGCAGGGTGTTGTACATCTCCACCTGTGCCTCACCGGTGCGCACGATCCAGTCGGTTTCCTCGCGGCTGTCTGCCTCGTCGTAGAACTCATGGGCGCGGAATTCAGGATCGTAGTAGACACCGATCTTCAGCGGCATCTTGTCCAGTACCGGGGTGGGGAACTGGCCTTTGACCTCGACCTGGTTGGCACAGCCGGCCAACAGGACCAGAGCGGCCACCAGCCACCCACGGCCGTCCCGGGAAACAGCGCAGAAGGCGCTAGCGGAAATCGTTGAGCCCAACCAAGGTGCCTCCATTCCGATGCGTCAATTCTCTCATCAGCGTAGCAAACCGGATTCCTGTCGTCTGTAAATGACGCTGCCGTGCAAACTGCACCGGGAAGCCCACGGCGTGAATCCTGACCAGGCGATTGCCCTGGTTATCTGCCCGGTTTATGCGATCTACGGTTGTCACCACCTGCTGGATTGAATCGCCAGTGAACTCGTCGCCGAACACGTAGATGCTGATTTTCTTGTCCGGCGCGTAGAAGGTTTTTATGGCCTGGGTAATGCCCTCCACCGGGGAGGAATTGCTGAACACGTTCCAGGTGCGCAGCCGGTCCATGATCACCTTGCGACGCCCGGGTGTATCCGGAATCCACTCCCCCCGGTAGCGGGTGAACATGTACTGGCCCATGTCGTTCATCACCTGGATGCCCTTCACCTCGGGGTAGATGCTCAAGGTCGCCTCGAATTCGCGCAGCATGCGATCCCAGCTGTAGGAGAACATCGAGCCGGAGGTGTCGATCACGAAGATGATGTATTCACTGTCGACCGGAATGCCGCCGATCAGGTTGTTCTTGCTCTGGTACTCGAGGCCCAGCAGCCGCTTCATCTCCTCACTCAGCTCCTGGCGCGCCACCGCCAGCTGACTTTCGATGATGTCATTGGAGTTGGTCTGCAGCGCCAGCGCGTCGTGCTGTGACTTCACCGCCGCCAGCCGGCCGCGCAGGATGGCGATGCGCTCTTCATTTTCCGAGAGCTGTTCGTGCTTGGCATTGAGGTCGCGATTGAGGATATGGGTCTCACCGCGCAGCTCGAACAGCTGTTCCTGCAGCGCGGCGATGCGCCCCTCGAGGTTGATCGCCGAGGCCTCGATAATCTGCGGTTGCACTGTCTTGGTGATCATCAACAGCAGGATCACCGCGCCAAAGCCGCAGCAGATAACGTCGAGGAATGAGAGGCTGAACTCCTCGGTGGCGCGCCGTTCCCTTGCCATCAGGGCCAGTCCTCCGCGGGGCTCAGGAACGAGCCGGAAGTCCGCTGTGCCAGCTGCCAGAAGGCAGATGCCGCCATGGGGTCGCCCTCCATCGGCGCCAGGATGACATTCACCGGTATCGATGACGGCAGCAGGCCGATTGCCCGCTCGAACAGGCGCATGCGGTCGCGGCCGTTGATGGTATTGCCCCGGGGCGCGTTGGCGCCCTGGGTCGGCAGGCCGTCGGTAATCAGGAAAATATTGTCCGGCATCGGCGTCATCTCTATCGCGGTCTGGAAGGCGTTCTCCAGGCTGGTGCCCCCGTTGGGAACCAGTCTATCGAGGGCAGACACCACCGAATTGAGCTGCTCCTGGTCGCCCACGTCCAGCCAGCTGCCCTCCGTGCCCACCAGCACCGGATTGGCCTCGGTGTTGAAGGCATAGACCTGGTACTGGCTGCTGACCGGGAGCTGCGCGGTCAGCCAGCTCACGGTGCCCACGGCGCGCTGCCACTTGGCGGCGTCGCGCTTCACCTGTTCCCGCATATTCCTTAGACGAATAATGTTGACCAGTTCCTCAGCCAGCATGCTGGCCGAGGTGTCGAGCAGGATCATGATATTGCGGCCGCCAAGCTTGAGACCGGTGAGATACTGGCGGTTGCCTTCGCCCTGGAAGGTGCGGGCGTTGACGCCGCCGGTGTCCTCGCTGGCGGCCTTGAGCTTCTTGACCTCATCCTCCAGCTGCTGGATTTCCGCCTTCAGGGTTTCGATGTCCGAGCGCTCGGTAAAGCCGTCCTGCTCGAGGGATTCAACCTGTGCCTGG
>JAZBOY010000323.1:0-3039 GCA_036351375.1 Halieaceae bacterium | reverse complement strand
TTCCCAGCGCCAGGAGGCGTTGGCCAGCGACGCCTTGTACCCCAGCGGCATCACGAATGCCGCAGTCTGCCACGACCGGTTCACTTGGCGCAGCCAGCCGACCGGGATACCCGCCGAATCCACGTGGAAGGATTGCAGCGCCGATGAGCGGGAATCGAACTGGGAGCGACTCAGCCACTCCCCGACAACCAGCACATCACGCGGTCCGCCTCCGAGCCTTATCAGTGCCCGAACCAGAGTTCGATGCCGCGCCCGGTGCGGCGCAGGCGAATGCGGCCGGCATAGGGGGCATGCATACGGTAGAGGGCCGACAAGGGCATCTCCAGGGCCAGGGCGGTGGCCGCCCGCATCACCCCCAGGTGGCAGACCAGCAGGATATGCCCTTCCGGATGTTCGTCGAACACTTGCAGCAGGCCTGACCGGACCCGAGTATAGAAAGCGTCGAGGGGCTCCGAGCCCGGCGGGCCATGTTTGATAGCGTCCTGGAAGAAGGCATAGTAGCCATCGGGGTCTGCATCGCGCACCTCTTGATGGCGGCGCCCCTCCCAGGCGCCGAAACTCATCTCCCGGAAGCGCTCGTCCAATACCAGCGGCAGGTCGTAGCTTTCAGCCACCGCCTCGGCGAAGTCGCGACAGCGCCGCAGCGGCGAGCTGACAACATGGGTCCAGTCCGACGCCTCCCCAACCGCGGCCCACATCTGGGCCCAGCCGCTCTCGCTCAAGGGATCGTCCACACCGTCGCCCCGGTAACGTACGCCGCCCTCCGGTTCACCGTGGCGGAGAAGATCTATGGTACTCATGGTGCGCTATCTTGGACCCTCAGGCGGATTGCGGAAACTCTCGCCTGGACGTCTCGACTCCGGCGACCAGACATGGTGACCGGCGCGCGCTGAACCGCCTTCCTGAGTCTTTTCGGTTCAGTGTCCACTACGCGGCTCGATAAGGCGGCATTGGGTACTCGATGGTTGCTTGTTTCGGGTTGCCGACCGTCTTGGGCCGTCGCCTCTTACGATGGCTCGTAAAGGACGCTGAAGAGATGAAAAAGGCCTCCCGAACGGGAGGCCTTGTTCCGTCGAGATGAAGTTGCTGGTGTCCGACTCCGGTGGACGCTCAGGATTCAGTCACGGTCACAACACCCTTCATGTTGGGATGATACTGGCAGTAGTAGCTGTAGGTGCCCGGCTTATCGAAGGAGTGGGTAAATGCGTTGCTCGCATTGAGTGCCGACGAACCAAAGCTGCCGTCATCGGATGTCACGGTATGCGGCATCCCGTCCTGATTGGTCCAGGTTACCGACTCACCGACCTTGATCTCGATATTGCCGGAGCCGAACTGCATGCCACGGATGCTGACGGATTTCGTGCCCTCGCTCAGCATGGGCTTTTGCTGCTCTTTGGCGGCGTCAGCGCCCTTCTCGGCCGGCTTGCTACCGGACGCGTCGTTACGATACTGAGGCTGATAGCCATAGTGAGGCTGCGCGGGCCTCTGATAACCGTAGGGCTGATAGTGGCGTGGCTGCCAATGGTAGGGACGATAATAAGGCGCCGGTTGGCCGTAGTAAGGTTGTGCCGGCATCGCCCCGTAAGCTTTCGGTTGTGCGCAGTAGTGACCTGCATATGCCATGGTGCTCAGGGCGGGCAACAGGATCAGAGTGGCTCCCAGGGTGCTCATACGTCTATGCATTTCTCTCGCTCCACAGACCTGTGTCAGTTGATGATTTGACCGATGGTTGTCGCTCTTCGCGAGGAGAGACCCAGCCTCTGCCCAAAGGTTCCTGTTACCGAAATTCACGCATCAATAGCGCATATTTTTCAGGCTCTCCTGTGCCCGGCACATGCTAGATTCCCGCTGTGGTCCCTCATTAGGCGATCACTGAATTAGCGTGCCGCACCTCGCGTGCAACACAGGGCCTTTATCCAGAACGCCGGAGCTCCGATGTCAGAACACATCTACAAGATCATCGAACTCGTAGGATCCTCCACGACCAGTATCGAGGCGGCAATCGAGAACGCGCTGGCCCGTGCCCACAAGACGGTGAAGCACATGGACTGGTTCGAGGTCATGGAGACCCGCGGCCACATCGTCGACGGCAAGGTCGGACACTATCAGGTGGCGCTGAAGGTCGGATTCCGCTTGGAGGATTGAACCCGCGGCGATCGCCAGCGTCGGGGGCTGCAGGGTGACGGCCGAAATCCAGGCGCCGGCCGGCCACTCGATCGCATCGCATGGGTGTTATAGCGGCTCGTAGGTGAAACCACCGCCAGCCAGGCTGGCCGCGTACATCAGGCCACCCTTGACGACGCTGAACACGGCCAAGCCCTGGTGATATCGGCCTGAACTCGACGCGTCCTTCTTGCGCTGCTGGTGCATGCCGAACTGTCCGGCGGCTCACCAGGGCCCGCCAACAATGGCATGGCCCGGACCAGAGCGGCCCTGCCGCCGCGCAGCACTGACGGCCAGTGAGCCGCAGCCGCGTTCGGCTCCCGCTAATCCAGCAGCTCGGGACGGTAACTGATGCCAAGGCCGATGTAGGGGCTGGAGCCGAGATCCACCTCGGGACCGATCCAGTCGCTGCCGGTCATGCGCAAGGTGCGCAGGCCGCCTACGCCGGCCTTCAGACCGACCCAGAAATTCCCCGTCATGCGGTGCTCAGCGGTGACCCCCAGATCCCAGCTGGCAAGCTCATAGCCAACCTTGTCAGCACCCGAGCCAAGCGACCAGGCGGCACCGGACGGCGAGGCGCCCAACCGAACCAGGGTGTCCCGGTCCGGTGCATACAGGACCGCCGGCCAGGGCATGATGGCACTCAATGTCCACTGATCCGTGATGTCCCAGGACACGCCCGCGTAGGGGAGATAGGTATCGTCATCGGGCCCGACGTCGGCAAACACGCCGAATGCCCACCATAGGTCATCACGCTGCACATAGCGCGCAAACGCGCCGCCCAGGTATTCCCAGCGCCAGGAGGCGTTGGCCAGCGACGCCTTGTACCCCAGCGGCATCACGAATGCCGCAGTCTGCCACGACCGGTTCACTTGG
>JAZBOY010000322.1:0-16712 GCA_036351375.1 Halieaceae bacterium | reverse complement strand
GAGCACGGCGCCATCGGTTTCGACCATCTTGAGTAACAGCTTGGCCTGAGCATTCGGTTCAGATCTGCCCTGCTCCCAGTTTCTCAGAGTGGCGACATTAGTCGCCAGCATGCGCGCAAAGACCGGTTGAGAGAGATTGTGTGACTTGCGGATAGCTGCGATCCGAGTCTTGGGCATCTTGATCGGCGCAGGCATTTCCACCTCAGTGGTTTTCAAGGTGATCTTGCCTTGGCGTTCGGCCTTCATTTCCTGAAGACCCTGCTTGAGCTCTTCAAACATTCTGCGTTTAGCCACCTGCCAGTGCCTCCTTAAGTAAGCGTTTTAGTTCTCTTTTCTCTTCGCTGGTCAAATCGTCCATTTCGTCTTTGTCATAGATCAGGAACAACCAGAAAGTAGCCTCGTCTTCCTGCCAGTAATATATCGTTCTCAAGCCACCGCGTTTTCCCTTGCCCCGGCGCTGGTCACCGTAGCGCACCTTACGCAGGCCGCCCGTGCCGGCGATAGGAGAACCCATTTCAGGGTTCTTCATGAGCATGATTTGAAAAAGACGATACTGCTCATCCGTCAAGTAATCTGCTCGCCTCGATTCGAAGGGAGAGAGTTCCTTGAAGGTGGCTTTCATGGCTGTTAAGTATACGCAAATTGCGTATACAAGCAAGCAACCGATATCTAGAAGGTCGGTGGGTGGAACTAGCCCCCCGCGGACCTGAACTCAATATGCAGCGCTTTCAGCGACCGCAAAAGGTAGTGCGGGTGATAGCTGAAATCATTCTTCCCCTCCGCAAACCACATCTCATCGATACGATCGACCAGCGCCTTGAAGGTCCAGTACAGCTCGCGCCTGGCCAGCGGCGCGCCCAGGCAGTGGTGCTTGCCTGAGCCGAAGGCCATGTGGGCGCCGGGCTTTTCGCGGTCGAGGTCAATCTTTTCCGGTTCCTCGAACCGTCGCTCATCCCGATTGGCTGCAGCATAGCGCACATTGATGAGGCTACCGGCGGGGATGGTGGTGCCGCCGATCTCGACATCCTTAGCGGTGGCACGCATCAGGCTCTGCACCGGTGATTCCAGCCGCAGCACTTCCTCGATGAACGGCTTCAGGTAGCGCTCCGGTTCGCTCTTGAGTTGCTGCCACACATGCGGGTTTTCAATCAGCAGCTTTACACCGGAAGAGATCGCATTGGTAGTGGTCTCGGAGCCACCCACGAAGGTGTCGGCCATCATCTCGGCGTGCAGTTCGTTGTCGGTCATGGGCCGGCCCCATTCCTCGATCACTGTGTTGACCAGGCTGCTCAGCAGGGAGTCGTCCGGGTTCTCCCGCAGCTTTTCAAAGATGGGCTGGAAGTACTGTTGGGCCTCGATTTCTTTTCGGACGGAAGCCAGTTCTTCCTCTTCGCTCTGCATCAGACTGATGCGGTGGAAGAAGGCCTCGGTCCATTCCTTGATCTGCCAGATATCGTCGGGGTTGGCGCCCAACTGGCGGCCGATGATCAGCAGCGGCAGGGGAATAGCGAACTGGCGGACCCAGTCGCAGTGGCCGTCATTGATAAAGTCATCGATCAGACGGTAGGCGAGGTCGCGTACCTCGTCATCCAGGGCCTCGATCTTCTTCGGGCGAAAGGCGTCGTTGAACACGGCTCGCAGGGCCTTATGGTCCGGGTCGTCACGCCCGGCCAGGGTCTTGGCGGGTACCCAGCCCTCGTTCTGGAAGGTTTCGGTGACGCGTTTGGCCCGCTCGCTGGGCTCGGTGGCGTCGGTGAGGTAGGTGATCTCGTTGGTGAAGTTCTCGGTGTCGGTGAGCACCCGCCGCACGTCTTCAAAACGGGTGATCACGTACATGCCGCTGAATGGGCACTGCCAGGCGGGCGCCTCGTCGCGCAGGGTCTTGTAGGCCTCGTAGGGGCACTGCTGGGTGCCGATATCAAAAAGGTTTACCTGCGGGGTGCGATCTGCAGCCACGTGTTGGCCCTCTTGAGCTTGAAGTGAAACTTGTCTCGATCGCCATCCAGTCTAGTCTCTGGGAAAGCCGCTGAAAACGATAAATGAGCAACGGGAAACACCATGGATGCACGACTGGAAGAACTGCTGGACAAGCAGGCCATTGAAGAAGTGGCCATGCGCTACAGCCGCACACTCGATTGGCTGGATGCCGAGGGGCAGGGCAGTTGCTACTGGCCGGACGCCGAGATCAACTACGGGTTCTATGAGGGCGACGGCGCCGGCTGGGTGCCGGTGGTGATGGAGGTAGAGCTGGGCACCCAGCGCCGTTGGCACCTGTGCGGCGGGCTGCTGATTGCGGTAGATGGCCCTCGCGCCAGCAGCGAGTGCTATGGGTTCACCGTGAGTTGCTCAGAAAACGAGGCCGGTGAGAAGGTGGATAGCCTGTTCGGCGGCCGCTATATGGACGAGTGGGAGAAGCGCGACGGTGAGTGGCGCATCCTCAAGCGCCAGTACATCCTGGATTTTGCCTACCAGTTGCCCAACGGGCTGGATGAACTGGCCAGGTCAGGCTTGAACCTGCCGATCCTGCAGATTCAGCAGGCCGGCCACCCGGCGTACCGGCCGCTGTGAAGCCGCGTCGCCTCTTAGGGAAGCGGCTTGACGAGACTGTCTGATTTTACCGAGAAAAGATGATGAGGCTCACTGCTACTGCTTTCGCCATTAATTCGAGCGTAAGCGCTATTTCATATACGTGGATTTCGGTCCGCGCTAAAGACTAATTCTGGAAGAATGACTTCCCAACGTTCACTCTGAATCTTGGAGTGATACTCTGCCGCGCTGTCTTGTTTGTAGCGTTGAACAATCGCGACCGCTTCAACGCTCTCCAGCGTCATACCATGAGGCGGTTTAAAGGACTTTGCAAGGCGGCCAACTCTTTGGCCAAGATTGTCAATCAAATCGTATCGCTTGCCATCTAGCCGCAGATCCAGCCTGGCACCAGGCGTTACCGCTTTGATCGCGCGATGCACACCGTGTTTCTCTGAAAAGCGTCCCGCGAACCCAAGATCGACATCCTTCAAAGTTAATCTAACGTAGCGTCGATCCAGCTCTGGCAGTTGCTCCCTTGAAACCTCCGGCAGACTCCGTAGAAAAAATGTCTCCGAATTAGTAATGCGGTCACCCACGATTGGATGAACTCCTTCAAAGCGCACCAGAGAAAGTGTCTGCATGGCGCGGCTCATCGCGACATAGTAGAGGCGCCTGGGAGCGTCCTTATCTTCATCTTTCCCCACCTTTTCCCAGCTCCCATCGAGAACAACCACATGCTCAAACTCCAACCCTTTAGCCCGGTGAGCAGTGAGCAGCATTAGCCCGCTCTGTCTGCGGCGAATCTCTCTACCCCATTCGACCAGCCATTCCAAGAAGTGCTTAATCGGGACTTTGCTTTGTCCCGCTTCTGATTCAAAAGCCTCGACTACTTCTGTAATCTGTTTCCACCACGGTCCTGGCGTTTGTTCACGTATCCACTTTTGGATACTAGGAGCGTCCAACACTTCTGAATTCTGTGATTCGATCCAATCTATGAGTTGACGCGTCTCGCGTAGCCGCCACAGCGGAGGAGAGTCCTCATCTGCCATTTGAACAGGCAAGCCATTGAGTTCGCAGTAGCTCCGCACAGGCTCAAGGTAGGACCATTCTCTCGAGATAACGGCAACTTTTGACCAATCCCACTCCGCGTCGAGCCTTGCCATTCGCAGTAGTTCGTTCATAACTACGGCCGCCTGCGCCAAACGATCACGTGGCGCCGGGAGTACCTGCACCCGGCCAGCGGAGACGGCATCTAGCGCCTCCCAGGCGCCGCCCAGCGCGAGATTTTCCCGATCCCTGTCTACCGTTATAGGATGCTCCGATTTCATGCGATCGGCAGCACTCTCGATTACGGCATTTGCCGCTTCGACGATACGTCGTGTCGAGCGATAGTTTTCAGTTAGATAACTAGGTTTGGCCTTATAGTCTTCTTCGAACCGACGGATGTACTCTACTGAAGCGCCGTTGAATGCGTAGATATTCTGATCGTCGTCACCAACTGCAAATAGACTTATCTGCCCCTCAGGGTCATTCAAACTTCTTCCTGCAAGGGCGGAAATCAAGTCATATTGATCGGCCCCCAAGTCTTGGTATTCGTCCACCAGTATCCAACGGAAGCCCGCAAGCAACTGATCACGGCGTTCATCAGCTTCCTCGGTGTCGAGGCCTTCTCCATTAAGCAGCGCCGTTGCCTGGCGGAGAATTTCGCCGAAAGATTCAGAATCTGTCGTCCGGCCAATTAGGCTGGCACCCACTAGGCGCATGGCCAACGCGTGGCAGGTAAGAATAGTGACGCCCCTTGCATCATCACCTACTAGTTCGAACAAGCGACGCCGTATTTCTACAGCTGCATGCCGGTTATATGTTAGAGCCAGTATTCCCCGCGGGTTTTCGCGCTTTACCCGCACCAAGTAAGCTATGCGGTGCACTAGAACCCTGGTTTTTCCTGATCCTGGACCCGCGAGGACAAGAACGTTCGTTTGCTCTCTCTCGTCCGTTACGATGCGTTGCTGAACAGGATTGTTTAGTTCGTCTACGATTCTGCGCCAGGATTCCGGCGTGGTTTGCATGCTGATTTCTTTGTCGCGGTTTGGCATCCACTGATTTAGGAATTCAGCTTGCTCCAAAGCAAAATAGTCCATAGCAAGTTGCAAGGCGTCGGCCATCGCCTCTAGCGCTCTCTGAGCGTATTCAGCCATGACGTGAATCTGGAGTACTTGTTGCTGATAGTGGTCTTTCAAAGGACGAAAATCTGCTTTCCAAAAGCCTTTCTTTTCATCAGATAGATTTATAGTCATTGCTGGCCTGAATACCGCCAACCCCTTGTTCAAGCGCACAACTTCCTGCTCATGAAGCCAAAGTAACGCGTAGTCAATGAGTTTCGCCGGATCCCTTATACCGGAGGAACGTAGTTCGAGGTCTTCATCGATTGCTTTGCGGAGGTTTCCGAGCGTGGTTTCGGCTAGAAGGTCGTTACCACGAGCTCCGTCTGGCAGGGTCGAAAGTAACTGATAGAGCAGCGCTGCCGCGCCCGATCTCCGTAATTGCGCAGTCTTCTCCAGGTCCCTCCATTCTCGTTGTAGGGTTACTGCTACGGATTCTCCATCAAGCCGCTTGATCTGAATGCTGCCTAAGCCGCCAGCTTCGCTCCTGCCGTCCATCGAGAGGCTTCTGAGCATACGTAACACTGTTTGCGGAAGTGCGTCCGGGTACCCCAGGTCTTTGAGTGTTTGTGTGGTCTGACGAAGGTGCATTATGGAATTGTCACCTTTGCTGAGATCCGGAGCTTCCAGCCGCATTTGCTCAATGAGCTCTGATTCGATCTGCGCGGCCTTTTCGAAGCGGTTTTTTGATGAATTAGCTACTCCTTGATGAACGTAGGCGGTTAGAGCAGTGTCATTGGTAGCCACTCCATGGCTCTCTAGGTCATACATTGCGTGACGAACGCCCTCTGCGCTCAACCCGGTGACGCCCATCAATTCATCTGTAGTTACCCCTTCGTCAGCGTTCGAATCGATGAGAGCGGCAACGAGCTTTAAGAGTTGCTCTTTATAGGTCAGAAACAGGTCTGATTTTTCGAGGCGATCTTCGGCTTCCTGAACAGAGCTGACACGCAATGAAGATGGAAATACTTGGACACGGTTCTCTTCTCGTGTAAGCAAGTGTGATTCTTCGAGCCAGAGTAGCGCTGTTCTGACTCGCGTATCATCTGTAGCAGAATCACGTTCGAAATCTCCCTCTTCTTCCGCAAGAATCTCTCCGGCAGTCGCGACAATCTCTCCGCCTTTGTTCTTTTTCTTGTCCATACGTCGGAGGGATCTGAGGATCGCCGCGATATCCTTTTGCGATAGCCTAGAATATGCAGACATGCTGAATTGACGTTCTACATCGTCGATGCTGTAGAGGAGTACGCAGCGAGCTACACCCCTGTCTCGACCTGCTCTGCCGGCTTCTTGCAAATAGTTCTCCAGAGAACCTGGGATATCTGCATGAATGACCAAACGTACATCAGGCTTATCAATACCCATACCAAAGGCATTTGTCGCAGCAATGACCCTTAAATCTCCATTGATAAATGCCTGCTGAGTACTCTTCTTCGCCTCTGGCGGTAATTTTGCGTGAAAGCTGTCGGCTGCTAGCCCTTTTGCGGAAAGAAACTGTGCGATCTCCTCCGTCTTGCGGCGGGTTGCGCAATAAACGATTGCTCCTCCCGGTTGATCTGATGGTAGATAGGTATCCAGTAGGTGATTGATATCTTCATACTTGGAAATTGGAGTTGTCGGGATAACGTCAAATTCAAGGTTCTCCCGATTTGCTCCTCCATCAAATACTCTGAGCTGTACGCCCACCTTGTCTGCAAAGTGGCTAATTATGTCCGAGATCACATCAGGCTTCGCAGTTGCAGTAAGACAAAGAATAGGTGCGACCCTGCCGTCAGTGGACCACTCCTTAATGAAGCGCCCTACATAGCGATAATCTGGCCGAAAGTCGTGCCCCCACTTAGACACACAATGTGCTTCGTCCAGTATCCATGCGCCGATTTCTCGCTGCGCCAATACCTTACGAAGCGCGGGGCTGCGCAACTGCTCTGGAGACACAATCAATATTCCTATGTCACCCATACGCACACGATCAAGTACGTCAGCACGCTCGGGCATAGACAACAGGCCATTGAGTGCTGCAGAGGCAGTGATACCTCTGGCTTCCAGCCCTGCCACCTGGTCGGACATCAAGGCTACGAGAGGTGAGATTACTAGCGTCAGAGCTCCGGTTTTCTCATACCGCGAAAGGGCCGGAATTTGATAGCAAAGGGATTTCCCAGTGCCCGTTGGCAGTACGCCGAGAACGTGATCTCCGCGCATGGCAGCTTCGACAATCACTCTTTGTAGAGGTCGACCTTGATCGTCAGCTGGCTCAGGCCTAAAGTCACTGAATCCAAACCATCGCTTTAGCTCTTTCTTGGCGTCATGGCGCTCCCGACACCAACTACAATCCGCGCTTTCGCAAGGAATGTCCCGGAGCTTTCTGATCATCTCACTTGCTTCTGGGAACTGATGCCGAACCCAAGGAGGCATTACAGAATTTCCTCCTGCAACCGATAGCCATGCCATCGCATAAGCGAGTGGCCAGGCGCGCTCGCGCGCGTTTTCTTCGGCATTCTTCAGAGCTGGTGTACAGCACTTTCGAGACAAGAATTTTTCTACTGCGTCTGCGCCTTCTTCATCTGTCGGCCTGGATGCGCTTCGTATTGAAGTAAAAAATCTGTCGAGAGCCGAAGAATCATCCTCTCCTGTGGTGAGCCAATGCCACGCGATCAACAAGTTGGGATCATCTCGTTCAAGTTCAAGGAAAGCTGTACGTTGATCTTCGAAAACGTCTAGTGTGATTCGGGAATCCAGCTCTGGATTGTTCAATTGTCCCCGGTGAAGCTGGCCGTCCTGGTAGTGCTTTACCAGTCGATGATAGGGATTGCGAGGGAACGCAAGTGGATTCAGCCGTAGAGTGTCGACGACAGGCAATTCGAGAATTGCAAGATTTGGCTCAGCAGCTCTAAGGTGAGGCAAATCGAACTCGACTATATTGTGCCCCAACAAGAATGTGAGGCCCTCAGAAAAATCGTCCAGCATACGAAGACCGTCGCTGACTTTCGTATCGCCGCGTGTTATTGATCTGCCGTCATCTCCACGCGTAGCAGCAAAGTCGTGAATGCGCTGGTCCTTGATTCCAACTTCAAGGTCTAGCGACAGGCATTTCGGTTTATAGTCTCGGTCTTTTTTCATTCCTGAGTTACTTGCAGATGTAAGTCGTCTTAAATTATCTCGCTCTACACTATGTATCATATGATTTCCTGCGGTCATGGCTAGACGCGTCAATCTATTTACTGCTCATGCCACATTCTCCCTTGATCCTGCTCGCAGTTTTGGGATCGAGCGCCAACAACTCGATGCGAACTCTCTTTCTAGACACTAAACTTGTGATGACAAAAGAAGCCCAAATAGAGTCGCTACAGTGCCTGCTGCACTGATCCTCACCTAACACCCGGGGGTGCGCTACCTTAGTGGCGCCTTCATGTATTTAGCCCAGGGCATTCCCTACGGCCTGCTGGCCATAGCCCTGCCGGCCTGGCTGGTTGCGGAGGGGCCACGGCCACATAGATTGGTTCCTACCTGCACCAGAGGCTGAGGGCGCAGACCGCGTAAGAAGGATTTACGGGTACACTATCGGCAGACACATGGGAGAGTCAGGGCCTGTCGGTTCTGGATTCCCCGGAGTTGCCATGACGCCCTTCGCAAACAACAAGGAGCGCGCGATGAACACCGCTACGCAGCCATCGACCAACCTGCTTCTCGAAGAAACCCAGGACCACGTGCGGTGGATTACCCTGAATCGACCCGAGCAGCGCAACCCCCTGTCGCTCGGCATGCTGGATGCGCTGCACGAGGCGCTTAACAGGGCCGGAAACGATGCGTCGGTACGGGCCATTGTGATCACCGCGAATGGCCCGGTGTTCTCCGCGGGGCACGACCTGCGCGAGATGAGTAGGCACGAGGGCGAAGACCAGGCCTCGCAGGTGGCGCGCATGCGCGAGATCCTCGAGCGCTGCTCGACCATGATGCTGGGCATCATCAACCATCCCAAGGCGGTCATTGCCTCGGTACAGGGCACGGCCACGGCGGCGGGCTGCCAGCTGGTCTCCGCCTGCGACCTGGCCATTGCCGCCGAGGGTGCAACATTCTGCACACCCGGCGTAAACATGGGCGGCTTCTGTACCACGCCACTGGTCGGCATCGGCCGCAACATTCACCGCAAGCATGCCATGGCGCTGGCGCTCACCGGTGATGCCATCCCGGCAGAGGAGGTCCTGCGCATGGGCCTGGTCAATGAGGTGGTGCCGGGCGACAGGCTCCGCGAGCGCACCGCTGAGCTGGCCGAGCGCATCGCCTCGAAATCTGCCCAGGGCATTCGGCACGGCAAGGCGGATTTTTACCGGCAGGTCGACATGCCGATAGAAGAGGCCTTCGCCTACGCCAATGAGGCCATGGTGCGCGCGATGACATCGCCAGATGCCGAAGAGGGCAAGGCCGCATTCTTCGAGAAACGCAAACCCCAGTGGGGAGACGCCTGACCGGTATGCCCCTGTCGGACGACCAGGCCATCGCCGCAGTCCTGCGCGAGGTCAAAACCATCGCGCTGCTGGGCGCCAGCCACAAACCCGAGCGGCCCAGCCACCGGGTGATGCGGTTTCTCCTGGAACAGGGCTACCGGGTGTTCCCGATCAACCCGGGCCTGGCGGGTACGGAGCTGCTGGGCCAGACCGTATTGGCGTCGCTGGCAGACTTCCCTGAACCCGTCGACATGGTCGATGTGTTTCGGGATCCTTCCCATCTGCCCGGGATTGTCGATGAGACCATACGCGCCGGCATCGGCACGCTCTGGACGCAGCTGGATGTTATCGACCTGAAAGCCGCCGGGCGGGCCGAGGCACATGGCATTCGCGTGGTGATGGATCGCTGCCCGGCGATCGAGGCGCCGCGCCTTGAGCGCCTCGGTTTGCTGTAGCCACACCGGCGACGCACTGGCCCTGGCGTGGCTTGCGGTGCGGAGGAAGCGGGCAGGGCAGTCATAACGCAAACTGCCCCGAATTCACTCCGAGACCAGCAACCGTTCACGCAACCGCGACGCTGCCGCGTGCTGTCCCTTGAACAGCAGCACGGCGACACGGGTCTGTGACATCCGGTAGCGCAGCAGTTCCACCAGGCGGGCATCTTCTTGCAGGCGGATGGCTGCTGCCGTCAGGTCAAAGCGCGACAGGTCGCCCAGGCAGTCGGTGTCGGCCTCGGTGGAGACCCAGTCGATATCCCAGAGTTCTTTCATCCCGATCGCTTCCGGGGAGAGAATGCTGGTGCACAGTTCGTGCACTGCCTGCTGGAAATCGTTGGGAATGATGCCGCGGGCAGCACTGCGGTAGTCATCGGGCAGGGTCCACAAGTTCTGGCGCGGCACCATTTCCCGGTAGTAGCGGGCCAGGCTCAGTCGCAGGTCCAGGTCCCTGATCAGGCTCAGGTGACCGGTATTCTGCATATCCAGGAAGGTGGAGGATTGCTCCACGAACTCCCATTCCTCGGCGGCATTGAATGCGGCAAACAGCAGGGCGGCATCAGTCATCTCTGCACGGCCTTCCAGCGCCTCGATCACGACTATGCCTGCGCTCTGAATAAACGTGAAGTATTCGATGCGATCACTGAGGTTCTCGACGTCTGTGCCGAGGTCAGCAATCAGGCTCTCCCGGTATTCTGACCAGCGCTGTGCCTGCTGCCGATCATCTATCCAGGTATCCACCGCCAGGGCCGACAGCACGCCCAGCGCAATCACGACAAATTCCACGCCCAGCCAGCGGTAGCGCCCCGTCAATAAACTCACCTGTGTGGTTGCCTCTCTTCCTTGAATCAGCGGATTAAGCCGACGCGTCACCTTGCTGCAGGGTTTCGCAGGGCGACCCTGCTTCACACCTCGCGGCATATCGGGCGCTTGCTATGCTTGCCAGGTGTCTGGATTTTCTGTCACGGAACCTGAGACAAACGCAGGCTCGCCGTTACTTCGAGCTCGCCTGCGCAAGATAATCCGCCACCAGGTTGGTCAGCACGTTTACACCGGTTTTCAGGGTGGATTCATCCACGTAAAACAGCGGTGAGTGATTGCTGGCTTGTGCCAATGGGTCCACGTCAGGTGGCGACCCGCCCAGGAACAGGAACAGCCCCGGGGTTTCCAGCGCGAAGTACGAGAAGTCCTCGGCGCCGGTGACGAGAGGCGCTTCCACCAGGTGTTCTTCCCCCACCACGCGCTCGAGGGTGGGCAGCATCTGCTCGGTCAGTGCCGTGTCGTTGATGGTCACCGGGTAACCCAGGTCGATCTCTACCTCGGCGGTGGCGCCGGCGCTCAGGGCAATGGTTTCCGCGGTGTGCTTGAGCTTCTGGTGAATCTGCTCGCGTATACCCATGTCGAAGTTGCGGATGGTGCCGACCAGCTCGACCTCGTCGGGGATGATGTTATTGCGCACACCGCCATCGATGATGCCAAAGGAAATTACCGAGGGTGCCTTGGTCACATCCACCTGGCGGCTGGCGATGGTTTGCACGGCCATGACAATCTGAGAGGCGATAACGATCGGGTCCACGCCGCCCCAGGGTCGCGAGCCGTGGGTCTGTCGGCCCTTCACCGTGATGGTGAACTGGTCTGCGCTGGCCAGTGTGGGGCCAGGCCGATAGGCGATCATCCCGGCAGGGAAGGTGGAGAAAGTATGCAGGCCGAATATTGCCACCGGTTTGCGCTTCTCGAACAGGCCTTCCGCCAGCATGCGTTCGGCGCCGCCGGTTTCACCCTCGGGCGCGCCTTCTTCTGCCGGCTGGAAAATGAACATCACCGAGCCCGGCAGGTCCTCCTTCACGCCTACCAGCGCCTTGGCAGCGCCCAGCAGCATGGCAATGTGGGTGTCGTGGCCACAGGCATGCATTACGCCGACTTCTTCACCGCGGTAGGTGCCGCGGGCTTTGGAGGCGAAGGGCAGGTCAACCTGCTCTTCCACCGGCAGGGCATCGATATCGGCGCGCAGGGCCACCAGCGGGCCAGGTTTGCCGCCTTTCAGAATCGCCACCACACCGGTCGAGGCGATGCCGGTCTCTGGCTTGAGGCCCATGGCCCGCAGTTCCTTCGCGATGCGCTTTGAGGTTTCAAATTCCCGGTTGCTCAGCTCCGGGTACTGGTGGAAGTGCCGGCGCAGGGCAATCACCTCGGGCTCCAGGGCGTCGCCGGCTTTCAGGAGGCGTTGGTTGAGGGCGTCGTCGGCGCTGGCCGTGCCAGACAGCAGCGCCAGGCTGAGCGTGGAGAGTACACAGGGCAAAAGCAGGGCAGGTAAACGCATGGTGATCTTCTTCAGAGTGTGAGTGCGGATACTAGCGCAAATCGACTGCGGTGACAGTCGTCTGGCGCAGCCCTGGCGCTTGTGGTCAAATGCCAGCAACCCTGTTCGGTACAGCCGATAAACCCGAGGCCCGCCCATGCCCCACTCGATAAAGCTCCTGGCTGTATTGTTACTGGCCACCGGCCTCACCAGCCACGCGCAGGTGGTGGAAGAGCGCGAAATTGAGCGCAACGGAATGTACACGGTGTGCGGCAACGCCGAGGGCATGCAGCCCTGCCGTGACCGCAACGGCATGACCTACGAAGAGGAAATGCACGGGCCCGATATTCAGGCCGAGTCCAGCGATGAACTGGCCGCCCAGGCCGAGCGGATTCGCAACGAATCCCCCGAGGAGCTGGAGGAAACCATCAAGGAAATGGAGCAGGATCATGAGCCAGACGGCTACTGAGTTCCGGAGTTCCGGGGACAGTTTACATAATTCACACCAGCGGCCGGAACGGCTCCACACCCACATCGCCACCGCGGATGGTGATAAAGCTCGACTCCGGGATCGGCTCCCAGAAATCCTCAAGATCCGACAGGGGTTCCGACACGATGGCCCGGGCGTGCTTGCCCATCCGGTCCAGCAGGGCTTTCTGCTCCGGCTCCAGGTGGGCTTCCAGGGCCGCCAGGTCGTTGGAGTGGAACAGGCTGCGGGACTTGCCCTCACTGGAATAGCGCACCGCGTGCAGGTCTTCGCCGTTACTGAACCCCAGCGTCATCTGCACCGGGTATTCCACACCCGCTTCCTTGCCGGCCTGCTCCACCAGGCCCACCATGCGCGCCACCGCCTCGCCGGGGTTGTCACGCAGGCCGTATTGCAGGGCCAGGGCAAACATCAGCTCCGAGTCGGTGCTTCCGGACAGTACCTGGAAGTGTTCGTCATCCAGCGCCGCCAGCAGCTGCCGGCGGATGCGGCCGAAGCCGCGCACCAGGCCGTTGTGTACGAACAGCCACTGGTCGTGCCGGAAGGGGTGGCAGTTGGTGTACTGCACCGGCGAGCCGGTCGAGGCGCGAATGTGGGCCAGGAACAAGCCGGATGACACGTGATCACACAGGTCGTGCAGGTTGCTGTCGTTCCAGGCCGGCTGCACGCTCTTGTACAGGCCGGGCGTGGGGATGTCGCCAAACCAGCCAACCCCAAAACCGTCGCCGTTGGTCACCTCCTGCCCCAGGCGCGAGTGCAGGCTCTGGTCGATCAGTGAATGCCTGGGCCGCAGCACCAGGTCGCTCATGGGAATCTTGCCCCCGGTGTAGGCCATCCATCGGCACATAGTCTGACTCTCCAGTGCTTACCTGTGTGCAATATATAGCACAGCCTCGCTGCATCTCGTGCCAGCCTGCGCTATGCCACCGGTGCGCTGTTGTATTTTGCCCAGGGCATTTCCCACGGCCGGCCATAGCCCTGCCGACCTGTTGCCAAGCGCTGCCGGCACACGGCGACACCGCTGCCGCGCCATGCTATAGTGACAGGCAGTAGCGCGTCTGTTGACGCACTACGCGTGCATTTTCTTTAGCCTGGCTCCTTTAGCTACAGGTCTTGTACCGGCGCCGTAAGTCACCTGCCCCGCAGGCAGCGCTGAGTACCTGGACGTACCGATAGTTCCAACGTCCCGACCTGCACTTCTGTCATTGCTACCGCCTGACTGCGGTACCAATCCCGAACTTATCTATCGATTGCACAGCCCGTGCAACCAGGGTCACAAGAGCCCTGTACCACATGATTCCGACGCAGGAACCCGCCGAAGCAGGCATCGCCGCTCGGTGGCGACCGTTTGTCGGGCTATATTTAACGACTGCAATCGAGGCAGACATGACTTTTCAAACACTCGGACTATCCGACACCCTGTTGCGTGCCGTGGAGCATACCGGCTACACGACACCCACCCCCATTCAGGCCCAGGCCATTCCCGCCATTCTCACCGGTGGCGACGTCATGGCCGCAGCCCAGACCGGCACCGGCAAGACCGCCGGCTTTGTTTTGCCCATGCTGCAGCAGCTGGGCCCCAACACCCGGGTGGCGCCCGGCAAGGTGCGCGCCCTCATTCTTACCCCCACCCGTGAACTCGCGGCCCAGGTGCACGAGAGCATCCTTACCTACGGCAAGCACGAAGGGCTGAGCTCTGCTGTGGTTTTTGGCGGGGTGAATATCAACCCACAGCTTCGCGCCCTGAAAGGCGGTGTCGATCTGTTGGTGGCCACACCCGGGCGACTACTGGACCTGTACCAGCAGCGCGCCGTGCGCTTCGACGATATAGAGGTGTTGGTGCTGGACGAGGCGGACCGCATGCTGGACATGGGCTTCATCCGCGATATTCGCAAGATCATCAACCTGATCCCCGCCCGGCGACAGAACCTGATGTTCTCCGCCACCTTCTCAGCCGATATCCGCAAGCTGGCCAACAGCATTTGCAAGAACCCGGTGGAGATTGACGTGGCACCGCGCAACTCCACGGTAGAGGCGATACAGCAGGGTCTGTGGCATGTTGAAAAGCAGCTCAAGGCCGACCTGCTCAGCGAGCTGATCGAGGAGTCCGGCGAGCAGGTGCTGGTATTCTCCCGCACCAAGCACGGCGCCAACAAACTGGTGAAGCGCCTGGCCCGGGATTCCATCAACGCGGTTGCCATTCACGGCAACCGCAGCCAGTCACAGCGCACCAAAGCCCTGGCGGATTTCAAGGATAAGAAGGTTCAGGTCATGGTGGCCACTGATATCGCTGCCCGCGGCATTGACATCGAGCAGCTGGCCCTGGTGATTAATTTTGACCTGCCCAACGTGCCCGAGGACTACGTGCACCGTATTGGCCGTACCGGCCGCGCCGGCGCCAGTGGCCAGGCGATCTCGCTGGTGAGCAGTGACGAGAAGAAGCAGCTCAAGGATATCGAGCGGCTGATCAAGCGTAAGATTGAAGACCTGGGCGACTATTTCTGAGCCCGGACCCCTTTCTGTGCGTGGCGGCGCCCACCGCCACGACCATGCAAAGACAGGAGCTGACCATGCAACTGCAATTCGGCTATGACATCGAGTATGAGTGCCCTCAGCCCACGCCGATGATCATGACACTCAACGTTCATTCGTCCCGGGTTTCCGACCTGGTGACGCCGGACTATATCAAGACCGAACCAGCACTGCCGCTGAGCAGCTACCGGGACGACTTCGGGAACTGGATCACCCGGGTGGTGCTACCGGAAGGTAGATCACGGGTATTTACCAGCGCGGTGATTAACGACTCTGGCGAGCCAGACCTGATCAATCCCGACGCCTGGCAGCACGCGGTGGAAGACTTGCCCAACGAGGTCCTGCTCTATCTGCTGGGCAGTCGCTACTGCGAAACCGATATCCTGATGGACGCCGCCTGGGAGCTATTCTCCAGTGCACCGTTCGGCTGGCAGCGCGTGCAGGCGATCTGCGACTTTGTTCACCAGCACATCGACTTTGGCTATCACTTTGCGCGGCCCACCAAGACCGCAGCGGAGGCTTTCAAGGAGAAGGCCGGTGTGTGTCGCGACTATACTCACCTGGCCATAACGCTGTGTCGGTGCCTCAACATTCCGGCTCGCTACTGCACGGGCTATGTGCCCAACATTAACAATTCCCTGCCCAGCGACGAGATGGACTTTGCGGCCTGGTTCGAGGCCTACCTGGACGGTCAGTGGTATGTCTTTGATCCACGCAACAATCAACACCTGGTGGGCCGTATTCTTATCGCCCGCGGCCGCGATGCAGCCGATGTGCCGATCAGCAACGCCTTCGGCGATCATCAGCTTAGCCGCTTCGAGGTGCATATCAGACAGCTCAAAGCCGAAGAAGCAACATGATGTGCACCCGCGCTGCGGGGCTTTACGTGGAATCAGGCAGAGGTGCCCTGGCTATTTGATCTCGCACGCATCGTCGCTGCGTCGGTAGGGTTTGTCGCAATCCCAACGGCTGCCGTCGTAACTCAGGTGCGCATTGGCCGGCACCATGACAGCGACGCACCGGGCATCCTCCGCCCGATACCCCCGCTCGCACTTCCAGCCACTGCCTGAACGGAAGTTCGTGAGGTAAGCGTTGTCGGGCACAGCAATGGCCAGACATTCATTGCCGTTCTCCCGGTAGCCCCGCTCACATTCCCAACCGGTGGGGGAATAGCTGCTTCCGGTCAGGTAGGCATTGTCTGGCAGTGCAATCGCCTTGCATTGATTGTCCTCGGCTCGAAAGCCTCGATCACACTCCCAGCCGCGCTCGTAGTTGTATTCATCCAGGTAGCCATTGGCGGGAACCTGAATGAGCGCACACAGTTCGCCATCCTTGCGATAGCCCCTGTCACACTCCCAGCGATCTCCCGTGAAGTTGAGGAACGCGTTATCCGGCAGCGTTATAGCGGCGCAAGCCTCACCCTGCGGGAGATAGCCCCGCTGGCATTCCCAGGCAGGCCCATAGGCCGACCCCGTGTAATAGGCATTGTCGGGGATGTCGACGGCAGCGCATTCTGGTCCCTCCCGGACAAATCCGATATTGCATTTCCAGCCGTCGCCAAATTCCCTGGCCGACGCATTGGCAGGTGTTTGAGCGCCAACCGGATCGGCGTGAGCGAAAGACAGTGCAAGCACCGCCACGGTAGCAGTACTTAGTAAACGGTGAGAGCGGTATGACAGCATAGTGAACTCTGGCTCGGGTGGCCTTTTTGCAGCGCGTCTCGGTGGCGTGGCAACGACAGCTCGGGCATGTCGCAGGGGCGGGAGTAAG
>JAZBOY010000321.1:0-37817 GCA_036351375.1 Halieaceae bacterium | reverse complement strand
GTCTGACCTGTGACCACATCACCACGGTCACACATGACAGCACCGTGATCGACCGTTACCTGGACGATCTAGAGCGTGAACTGGAGCTGGTGACCGAGCGCGTTGGCGAGGGGCTTGAACTGTCCCAACTCTATATCGGCGGCGGCACACCCAACTACCTGAGTGACCCGCAACTGTTGCGGCTGGCCGACCTGTTGGAGCAGAGCTTCAGCTTTAACGCCGATACTGAGGCCACCATGGAGATAAGCCCGCGGCGCTCTTCAGCGTCGCAGCTGCAGATGCTGCGTGGCCTCGGCTTCAATGCCATCAAGCTGGAGGTTCGCGACCTCGATCCCGGGGTACAGAGAGCCCTGGCGAAGTCGAACTCCCTGGACGTGCTGGAGGACGTGTTCCAGAACGCCCGTGATGCCGGTTTCGCAACCATCAGCATGGACCTGTTGTACGGCTTGCCCAACCAGTCCCTGGAGAGTATTCGGCATACCCTCGGGGGCATCATTGACCTGCAGCCCCACCGACTCAATTGCTACGCCTACGCGCGCCAGCCAGAAATGTTCCGCCACCAACGCGCCATCCAGTCGCCAAGCCTGCCGTCCCTCGCGGACCGGCTGATCATGTTCAACAGCATCGTCGATGCCATGGAAGAGGCCAGCTACACCTGGGTAGGCCTGGACAGCTTCGCGCTGGCAGACGACGCACTGGTGACGGCGCAGAATGAGCGCAGACTTGCACACAACTGGATGGGCTACAACGATCACGGCAGCCGCACACTGCTGGGTTTCGGCGCCAGCGCCATCAGCGAGGTGGGCGGTGCCTGCCTGCAGAACCACGTCGGCGTTGACGACTGGAGCGCCGCTATCGGCCGCGACCAGCTGCCCGTGCGCGCCGGGGTACAGCTGTCGGAGCGCGGGGTACAACACCGCCAGGCTCTAAACGGACTGCTCAGCAACATGCAGCTTGAAGGCAGCCTCGAACCGGGCGAAGGCGAGGAGAGTGCCCGGGCGCTGGAGACCCTGCAGGAGCAGGGCTACCTGCAGCAGCAAGACAGCGGCCTCGCCATCACCCAGGAAGGCCGCTACCTGCTACACCACGTCGCCGGCAACTCAGCCCTCGACCTCAAATGGTCCAACGGCTGGTAAGTTCGCAAGCCGCACACTGACCCATCGAAAGCCCCGCCCAGCGGGGCTTTTTTTGCTTGGAACTTCGTAGTGCGGGCGTGAACTGGACTGGCCCCCTCCACGGACGCGCTAAAAGCATGACGTACCCGAAAAGAGGGGCAGGCCCTCCATGTCTCGCTCGGCGACGCGGTTCCCCGCCGGGACCGTCCTGGCCGTCGACGGTCCGTGGAGGGGGCCAGCCCAGCTCCCATCCTTGTCCCTCGCAAGATTCACGGCAAAACGGCAAAAGCTACTCGATAAATTTCGCAGCAGGTGTGTCAGCGGTCATCGGTGTGCGACCAGGCCTTTTTGAAAGCCGGACATCGCGCACGCGGCTTCAGAGCGCAGAGCGCAACAAGCTAGTTCCGGCAGTGAGTTTGAGGGGAGAGGTCAGCTGGCGAGGCGCGCCAGGTCTACCGAGTAGCGTTTGAGCTGTTCCCACTCCAGCAGGAACCAGGGTGCGAAGCGTTCACGCTCGGCGGCGATCTGGCGATCGACATCGCGGCGCGAATACCAGCCGTAGTCGGCGATTTCTTCTCGGTTCACACGCAGGTCCTGGTCGCGGCCGTACTGGCCAACGTAAACGGAGCAGAGTTCGTGCTCCGTACCCAGGTCCTGGTAGCGGGCTCGGTATTGGAAGGTATACAGACGCTCGAGGTCTGCGCTGACACCCAATTCATCCTGCAGGCGCCGATAGGCTGCATCGTCGCAGGTTTCGCCGCGGCGAGGGTGACTGCAGCAGCTGTTGGCCCAAAAACCCGGCCAGAGGGGTTTGTTCGCCGCCCGCTGTTGCAGCAAGACCCAGTCCGGGCCGTCGAACAGGAATACGGAAAAGGCGCGGTGCAACTTGCCGTCGCCGCGGTGTGCGTTGAGTTTGCTGTCGTAGCCGGTAACGCGGTCCCGGGAGTCGACCAGGATCAGTGCCTCGTCGTCAAAGGAGACGGTCTCGAATCGCGTAACGGTATGAGGATTTACTGTTGATTCCATGGTCTTTGATGGCTCTCCTCGTCGCATGCCCTGGAGCATGCTCTACAGCAAACGAGTTCCAGGGGAAAACAGGTTCGCACCTGGCAAACTGGTTCGGAAAAGCAGCCCGCGATGTTGCTGCGGGCTCATCAAGTGCCGGGTCCGCGAGCGGACCCAGAGTCGTAGCGCTTACTGGGTCAACTTCTCTCGTTCGGCACTGGCTGCATATTCTGCGACACCATGGCCGTTTCAGCCGGCCCAGAGAGCCAGTTGTAACGGTCGGTGCTAAGCAGAATAAAGTGAATCAGCAAAGCCAGTGTGAACAAGAAAGCCGCCGTAGCGACCAGGACTCTTCGGGGGTCGAAAAGTAACCAGATCTTGTACATAACGTTTCTCCAAGGTCATCGCAGGGTTGCGGTACCAGCCCGCGCGCCTGCAACTGTTCTCGTGGAATCCCGGGTTCTCAGAACCAGGGCCGCCACATCCAAATGAGGATGTGAGCGATCACCGCAATCCCGGTGAAACCCAGGAACCCCGACATGAAAGCGCTATGCACTTCCTTGGCTTCCTCGTTAGACAGCCCTGTTAGGCTTCCATCACTCATGGATATTCCTCCCATGTGGTACTTCAACGACCGGCCAATACCGAAGTATTGGTCGGCCAACCAATGGCAGGGGAGACCCCTGCTCATCCCTGGCGCCGTGGCGAGCCGCGGTGCCAAAGTCCTGCGCGCAGCGAGCGTGCTGCGCGACAAATTTATTCCTCGAACAGGTCGAGGTCTTCCAGCTCCTTGCCCAGCTCAGCCAGGTTCGGGTAGTACTGCAGCATCTCTGCACCGTAAAGCGGCTTGTAGGCGCCCTGGTGGCAGGTCTTGCAGTTGGTCTTGAGCGCGTCACCCATTGGCCCCTTGCGGTGCTCCGGCAGCCAGGGGGTGGTAGGCTCAATAAACTCGCTGTTGATCTCCCGCACCATGCGGATGCCATGCCAGGCGGTCACCTTGGCCGGAGAGGCCTGCTCCCACTGGTTGAAGGCGCGGCTGTTGTGACAGTAGGTGCAGTTCACACCCAGGCTTTGGGAGAAGTGCATCATCAGTGCGTAAGTCCACTCGGCGTCACGCAGGTCAGTGGGGTGGCCCATTGGCAGCGCGGTGTCAGCCTGCACGCCGCCAATATCGCGGTTACCGCCCAACATGCTGCTGAACGGGTCGTAAGGCAGTGATGACATACCAACCGCTGGCGATGCATAGTTCTGCGGTGTCTGGCCGACCATTCCAGTGGCTCGTTTAGGGCCAGGGTCGGTGGCCCAGACATTTACCGGGATATTGTTGCCTCGGTGACAGGTGTAGCAGGTGACGCCGACATTGCCGACGTGGTCCTGCCAGGCTTCGTTGGTGCGCTGGGTCATCGCGATCATCACGCGCGACACCTTCTTGGTGTACTTGCTATCGTCCGCAAGGTTCTGTGGGTTGTGGCAATAATTGCAGCCCTGCTCGGGAGCCACCCACTCCGTAATGGACGCCATCAGGCGGGTAAACTCGCCGATACTGAGGTCGCCCAGCAGTTGCACGTTCTGGTAAATGTCACGCGCCTTCGGACCCGCCGCCGGTTGCGGCGGGGCGGGCTCGGGTGGCTGGTTGGCATTGACGTGGCCAACCCGCTCCTCCGGCACGATCACCAGCTCCATGCCGGTCCCGCGATAGCCGCGCTGTACCGTGTCCTTCGATCCCAGCTCACAGCCTGCCAACAGGGCGAGGGCGGCGAGGCCGGTGACGGCGCTTCTTATCATGGTTTTCATTGGCCTGCTCCTGTCATTGCGGGATCAGCGGGTGGCACAGCTTCCAATGCCGGGTAGGCCGGAGCCACGCCGTGCTTGACCGCCCACAGGTACCAGTTGTCGACCACGGTGCCGGTCAGCAGTATGCCGATACCGCCGGTGATCACCGTAAGTACCGCAAACCACCAGGCCCAGCGGTGAATGGATTCCATGCTGGCGTTGAAGCCCATGGTCCAGCGCCAGAACAGGGCGGCGCGCTCGGAGGCCGTACCCCGGTCGGTAATCTGGTCGATCTCGCGATCGCCACCGTAGCGGCTTACCGCCAGAATCGTGGCACCGTGCATCGCGAACAGCAGGGTCGAGCCATACAGGAACGCGATCGACAGCATGTGGAAGGGGTTGTAGAACAGGTTGCCATAGCGCAGTGAGAAAGCCGCGGTCCAGTCAAGGTGTGGGAAGATGCCGAAGGGCACTGCCTCACTCCAGCTGCCCATGCAGATGGGGCGAATGAAGCCCAGCACCAGGTACAGCCAGATTGCTGCCGCGAAAGCCCAGGTGAGGTGTTGGCCCATGCCCAGCGCCTTGTTGCGGTTATAGGTGCGTACCAGCCACAGCAGGATAGCCGCCGTCAGGAAGAAGCCGGCAATCAGCCACCAACCCCCGTCCTGCAGAGGCGGTATGCCGAGGCCGTACTTGGCGGGCGGCGGCTCAAGGGCCAGCCAGAACAGCTGGCGCACGAACTGCACCGGGTCCCAGTTGACCGAGGCCCACATATTGAGGCCGATGATCTCGATGGCGATAAAGCCGCAGATCAGTGACAGCACTCCGGTCGGACCCAGGTAGATAGGCCCAATTTGTGCATCGCCCAGCTTGCCGGCCCAGTAGCTGTCCACCGGTGTTCCGCTGCGCCACATCTCCTCGTCGCCGATCGGCACGCCGGGATAGTGGGGGCCGCGCACCTGGACGCGGGTAAATATGTTCTGGTATTCCATTTCGCAGTCCCCCTGTTATGGCCAGATCGGCAGTTCAAGCCACCAGCTCCACCACTCTGGCCAACCTTTGGTCCAGAAGGGGCCGGAGATGATGATGCACACCGCGCTCCAGAAACCCGCTGACAGGGCCAGGAACAGGCCCAGGCGGTGGATGCCGAGTGCGCCGATGGAGTAGCCGATGTCGTCGCGGAAAAAGGTGTTCTCGTGCTCGCCGGTCTTGACCGGTTCACCCTTGGCGGGGTTGGTCACCGCCAGGATCAGCGAGCCGTGCATCGACAGCGCCAGGGTGGTTGTAAAGAAGAAGGTAATCGCCAGCATGTGTGCCGGGTTGTAGTGGAAGTGCAGGTACTGGTAGCCGACGTTGGAAACCCAGTCGAGGTGACTGAGAATGCCGTAGGGGAAACCGTGCCCCCAGGCGCCCAGCAGCAGCGGGCGGAACACCACCAGCGTGACGTAGGCGAAGATTGCCACGCCGAATGCAAACGGTACGTGTAAGCCCATGCCCAGCTTGCGGGAGATCTCCACCTCGCGCAGCATCCAGGACACGAAGGCCCCTATCGCGCAGATGGTGATCATCTGCCAGAGCCCGCCCTCCATGAGTGGTGCCAGGGCAAGACCGTAGCTGAGGTCTGGCGGCGCGATATTGATCTGCCAGATGTTCCAGGTGGGCCCCTGGGAGGCACCCCACAGGATCAACGCGGTGCCCAGCAGGGCAAAGAATATAGTGGTGACACCAAAGAACCCCACGTAAAAAGGGCCGATCCAGAAATCGAACAGGTCGCCGCCCAGCAGGGTGCCGCCCCGGACTCGATATTTCTTTTCAAACGTTAGCATCGTCATAGCTGTTTACCCTTATCCCATGAACACGCAGGGAACCACGATGCTGGCGGCCCGGTGGGCCTCAACATAGACTCCCTCGCTCTCGTCCGAGAAGGCGGCCAGTGGTCGCCAGCTCCGTGGCAGCAGGCGGCTCGCCGCTGCAATTGGCAGGAACATCACCATCGTGATCGCGAGCAGCAGGCGGAACTCCCAGGTTCCCCTTCGCGCGGCGGCATGTGCCAGTGCCCGATCTCTGCGTTGTTTCATGACGGCTCACCTCCCAAGTGTGCGCTTTGTGCGCCGCTGCGGCCGTGCCTGTTGGCTGGCCCGCGGCTGTTGCTGTTATTCATGCAGGTTCCCCGAGGCGCGCTTCTTCCACGTGCGCCACGCTCACCTGTTCCGCGCCTTTGCCGCGCGCATTGCGCTCGGCAGCATCGCGTAGCCGCTTGGCGGCGGAAATTCTTACCAGCACCGGCTCCGACTCGACCATCCGGTCCAGCGCCTGCTGCGCCTCGGCTTCCCAGTCGATCCGGCCACGGGCCGGCGTTGCCTGTGCCTGGTCCAGTTCGGTGCCCAGCGGCAGGATGTTGAACAGCGCATCGAACAGGCCGTTGCAGACTTCCTGCACCAGGTAGCAGGCCCCGGCATAGCCCATGAAGGGCGTGCCGGTGTGGCGCCGCACCAGGGTGCCGGGATAGGACGCGGGCATGAAAATGCTGCGGGCGCCGGTCTCAGCCAGGTACATGCGTTCGTTGTAGCTGCCGAATACGATCAGCGGCGCATCCTCGCGAATGCGGCGACGTACCTCGGCGTTGTCCGGCTTGACGCCGGCGCTGCGTCCCATGGCGAACTTGCAGGGCAGGCCCAGTTCCTCTTCCAGGAAATTGCGCACGCCGCGGGTATAGGTTTCGGTGGCGACAATGCCGAAGCTGGCGGTGCCGAAGAAGTCCTGGGTCACCGAGCGCCACAGGTCCCAGATCGGCTTGATGGTGGTGCGCTTTTCTTCGGCGATGAATGGCTGCGGGTCAAGATCGGTAAGCTCGCCCAGTTTCTCGAGGAAAGCGGTGGTGCTGTGCAGGCCGATCGGCGCCTGCAGGTAGGGGCGGTCCAGGTCTTCGCAGAGGAGTCGGCCGAATTCGCGATACATGCAAACGTTGACGTCGGCATCTGCCAGTTTGGGAATATCCTTGATGTCGCAGCCCAGCGGGAACACCAGGTTGATCTCGGCGCCGATGCCTTCGATCAGGCGACGAATCTCCGCCAGGTCTGACCAGGTGTTGAAGTAGCCGTAGCAGGGGCCAATGATATTGACCCTGGGTTTTTCGCCTTCCTTGCGCGGCTTGGCGGGCTTTGGCTTTTTCGGGCCGAAGCGGGTCCACAGCCAGTTCATGGCGCGGTCGGCGCTCTGCCACTGGTCCTCGTCGATAGTGCGCGGCAGGAAGCGCTCAATCCCGGTGCCTTCTGGTGTCACGCCGCCGCCGATCATCTCGGCAATGGAGCCGGTGACCACTACCGAGGGCTGGTCCGGGTCGAGGGTCTGGTGGGCGCGTCGCAGGGCACCTTCGGTGCCATGCTGGCCCAGCTCTTCCTCGGCCAGACCGGTCACCACGATCGGCAACTCATGGGGAGGCAGGGCGTCGGTGTAATGCAGCACCGAGGTTACCGGCAGGTTTTCGCAGCCCACCGGGCCATCGATGATGACCTGCAGGCCCTTGACGGCGCTGAAGACGTAGACCGACCCCCAGTAGCCGCCGGCGCGATCGTGGTCGAGCACCAGCATCAGTGATTGACTCCCGTAAAGATGCCCGCCTGGTCGCCTTCACCGATGCCGGCGAAGAAGGCTTCCATGCTGGCAAAGCGGTCGCGGTTGCCGAGGGCGGTATTGATCACCTGGGCGAGTGAGCCCGGGCCCGCCGGACCGACCAGCGGCCGAGCAGAAATAAGGTTGGTGAAGTACAGAGAAGGGATCGCCTTCTCCTTGGCGGCCTGTACCACCGGCGTGGTGCCAATAGCGAGGTCGGGCTGGTAGGCCTCCATTGCGGCCAGATCCTGCTCAAGCGAAGCGCGGAAGCGGACTTCAATGCCGCGCGCTTCAAGCCATTCGCGGTCCTGGTCGGACCACTGGGTTCGGGGGCAGGCACTGCCCACGTAGCGGACATCGGCGCCGCACTCCACCAGCAGTCGGGCTACCAGTAATTCAGAGCCTTCATAGCCGGACAGGGTGATGCGGGCATCGATGGGGCTGGCATCCAGTGCTGCGCGGATCGGGGGCAGGGCGGCGTCGCGGGCAGCGGCAATGCGCTGCGAGTCGATGCCTGCGGCCTTGCCTATCGCTTCCAGCCACTGCTCGGTTCCACTGTAACCCACCGGGGCCGAGCCCACGGCGGGGCGACCGGCAGCGGCGAACTGGCGGTGGCAGTCAGTATAAAAAGGGTGGATCATGGCAGCTACGGCGCAGTCCAACGCCGCGTATAGCTCCCGCCACTCGCGGGTTGGCACGATTGGGCCGGCTGCTATTCCGAGGGGTTCGAGCAGCCTGCCGATGCTTACCGCATCCACCGGAAACATTTCACCCACCAGAGCTACGGTGGGTAGTTCGCTGACGCCCTGGGCGGGTTCCGCCACCGGGCCGCTTTCGGCCTCGGTGCGGGCGTAGCGCAACATGGCGCCCGCCAGGATGTCCTTGGCCTCGGCATGGGTCGGCACACCAAAGCCAGGCACGTCAATGCCGATGACCCGAACGCCGTTGATGGACTTCGGCAGCAAGTCGAGAGGTACACCAGAGGCGGTTGGCACGCACAGGTTGATAATCACCACGGCATCGTTGACTTCCGGGTCACAGAGTCCTTCAACCGCCTCCTTGATATCTTCAAACAGCTTGCCGGTGACCAGTGTTTCCGAGTCGAAGGGCACGTAGCCCACGGTGCGTCGGGCGCCGTAGAAATGGGAGGTAAAGGTGAGCCCGTAAACGCAGCACGCTGAGCCGCTCAGCACGGTGGCTGTGCGGCGCATGCGCAGGCCCACGCGCAAGGAACCGAAGGCCGGGCACATGCTCTGGGGCTGGTCGTGGGGGCCCATGGGGTAGTCTTTGGCGTACTGTTCCAGCACGGCCTGTTTGCCGCTCGACATGGCTTCCGCCGCAAGCTTCTGCTTGCCGCTGTGGCAGCCATTGGCCTGGCTGCCGTCAGAACCCAGTTCGGTGACGGGGATCTTTACAGGACTGGCGTCGTCATACGGTGTCATAGATGACCTCGAGGGACGGTTTGGGTTCGGCGTTGGCGCCGCACAGATCGGAGAGGGTGGCGGGCTCGAGCACCACATCGCGACCGACTGCTTCACCCGTAAACAAATCAAGCAAGCCATCCTGGCTTAAAGGCGTAGGGTGTGTCGGTGGTGCGCTGGCGACGTTGGCCGCAAGCTGGCCAAACAGCTCGCCCCATTCGCCGTCCGGATGGCCGATAATTTCGTAGTTGGCGCTCTTGCGACGGATATCATCGTTGGCGGGTATGGAGGCCAGTTCGGGAATGCCCACTGCCTTGCAGAAGGCCTGTGCCTCCCCGGTACCGTCATCCTTGTTAGTGACCATGCCGGCGACGCCGACATTGCCGCCGAGGCGCCGGAAGTACTCCACGGCGGAGCAGACGTTGTTGGCGACGTAGAGGGATTGCAGGTCGTTGGATGCGACCACGATGACTTTCTGGCACATGTCGCGGGCGATCGGCAGGCCAAAGCCGCCGCAGACCACATCGCCGAGGAAGTCGAGCAGGACGTAGTCGAAATCCCAGTCGTGGAAGCCGAGCTTTTCCAGCGTCTCAAAGCCGTGGATGATGCCGCGCCCGCCGCAGCCGCGGCCCACTTCAGGGCCGCCGAGTTCCATGGCGTAAACGCCGTCGCGCTTGAAGCAGACGTCGCCGACGGCCACCTGGTCGCCGGCTTCCTTCTTGGCAGAGGCGGTCTGGATGATGGTGGGGCAGGCCTTGCCGCCGAACAGAAGGGAGGTGGTGTCGCTCTTCGGGTCGCAGCCGATCAGCAGCACCTTCTTGCCCTGCTGGGCCATCATGTAGGACAGGTTGGCCAGCGTGAAACTCTTGCCAATACCGCCCTTACCGTAGATGGCGATAATCTGGGTGCCGGAGGCGGCCGCAGCCGAGGTGGCGATGGTCTCGTCGCCTCGGTCGGGGATAAATTCGTTGATCTTGCCACTTCCCATCAGGCAGTTCTCCAGTCGAGGATCATCTTCAGGCATTCGACAGACTCGAATGCCGTGGTGTAGGCAGCTTCCGCCGCATCCGGGCTCTCCCGGTGAGTAATCAGGCCGGCCAGCGAAAACTCGCCGTCATTGACCAGGGCCAACACTGCTTCCAGGTCCGACGGCTGCCACTCTGCAGCAACCGCAAAGGCAGCCTCGCGCATAAAGGCGGGCGGGAAGGTGAAGGACAGGGGCTGGTCGTAGAAGCCGGCCAGAACAATTTCGCCGCCGGGAGCGAGGCGCCCCACCAGCGTATCCAGTAAATCGTTAGCGCCGCTGACGTCGACAATGCTGCGGTAGTCGCGCCGTTCGTCGTCGTCCGGGCTGATGACCTGGTAGCCTTGCGCGCCGCTATGACGTGCGGGGCTGGTTTCCCAGACCACCACGTCGTCGCGACCGAGTGCGACCAGCAGGCGGGCGATGAGTCGCCCGAGCACGCCGTGACCTACCACCAGTTCGGGCAGCGCGCGGCCGCGGTAGATTGCGTGGTAGGCGGTTGCGGCCAGGGCCAGCAGGGTGGCTTCCTCGCCGAGCTCGTCGCCCACGGCGATGACTCTTTCTGCGGGCACCACAATGCGTGAACTGGCGCCGCCAAACAGCCCGGCAACGTCTGCGTAACCGCGAGAGCCGGGCACGAAAACTCGCTGCCCGGTTTGCAGGGTATGGTCAGGTGAGGGGGTTCGGATCCGGCCGACCGCTTCGTAGCCAGGTACCAGCGGGTAGCTGAGACCGGGGAAGGGCGGCATGCGGCCCTGCCAGAGCAGGCGCTCGGTGCCCGTGCTGATGCCACTCCATTCCACGTCTACGACGCAGTCCTGTGCCGACGCGGGCGGCAAGCCCACGTTGCGAAGTGTCACCGTTCCAGGCTGTTCAAATACCACAGCCGGGGCCATTTTCATGTTTGCCACAGCGTCTCCTGGTGTGCGGATGCGCCCCACATCAGTGCGGTGCGCCAGTCACGTTCCAGACAGTTGTAATTTAGTGTTTACATTCAAGACTGTCAACTAAAATGTACATTGCCCTGTGTCAGGGCGGTGGACCGGATGCTTCAGGTCTCTGCCAGCAACACGCGCACCATATGCGGGCGGTGGGTCTTGATTTCCCGACCGCGCCTGAAACCGGCTTCCGCCAGCATCGACAGCAATTCCTCGCAGCTCCGCGGCCGGCCGCTCCCCATGGCGAACAGGTAAAGCCCGAAATAGGCATGTCCCATCGGCTCAGCGCCGGCGCTGTCCGCCATCGGCTCCGCCAGCAGCAGGCGGCTGCCGGGTGCCATCGCCTTGTGCAGGTTGGCTAGCAGGGTGCGCACCGGTCCGTCATCGTGGTCGTGCACGACCCTCACCAGGCTCACCAGGTCCGGTGCGCCAAACCCCGACGCGTCGCTGTCTGCCAGTGGCGCACGGAACATATCGCCCGACAGGGCCATTGAGCGCTCACCCAGGCCGGCATCAGTGAGTTGCCGGCGCGCCAATTCAGCAACCGGGGGCAGGTCCAGCACCGTCGCTCGCAGCTGCGGCCAGCGGTTGAGTGCATGGCGTATAAAGGTGCCGTTGCCGCCGGCGATGTCCCACAGGTGGCGGCAGTCGGCCATCGGCACAGCGTCGAGAATGTCGTCGGCCACCAGTGACTGGGAGGCGGCCATCAGTTCGCTGTACTCGGTAGCATCGCCGTCCCTGCCGGTGGCATAGGGCCAGAAACTGGCCAGGCTGGCAGGCTGTTCGCCGCGCAACAAGGCGACTGGGTCGGTCAGGTCCCGGTACAGGCAGCGGTTGTGGTTCACCATGGCAATCACGCCGGGATTGGCCAGTACCGCGGCACCCAGTTCGCCCAGTGCAAATTGCTCGCCGCGCTGCTCCAGCAGATCCAGTGAGTCGGCGGCCAGCAGCAGTCGACGCATGGGCTCCTCCGGCAGGCCGCACTCGCGCGCCAGTTCCGTCACGCCAGCGCGCCGATCCCGCAGTCGCTCGAACAGTTTCAGCTCCACGCAGGCGCCAAGCACCTGTGAATAGACAAAGCCGGAGGCAATATTGAAGACGCTGGCCGCCTTGCGGCGGGAAATGCCCCGGGTCAGGGGAAAGCGCGCCGCCCAGCGTTGGAAGCCGGGGTTGGCAATCAGCCGGTTACGCCAGTCGAGCAGGCGATCTCGCAGGCTGGCGGGAGGTTCGGGAATCGGAAGACGCTCGCTGCTGGCGGACACGGGTGTTGGCGGGCCGAATGTCGCGCGCCGTTCAGGCGGCGCGACTGAGTCCCTTGGGAACGAAACCCTGGGACTGGGCGCGGACCAGGTCCACGAGTTGTTCGCGGCCCGGGCAGGCCGGGATGCTGTCGAGGCCCGCTTCAATCAGGTCGCGCAGGCGACGGGCAGCACCCTGCACGCCCAGCTGGGCCACCGCATTGGGTCGATCCAGGTGTTCGTCCTGGTGGCAGGGCTTGCCAAGTGTATCGGGCGTGGCGATGGCGTCCTGGATGTCGTCCGCCACCTGGTAGGCCTCGCCGATGCTGGTGCCAAGTGCCTCCCAGGGTTCGCCGTCGACCCCGGCGCAGGCGGCGCCCGCGCGTGTGGCGGCAATAAACAGCGCGCCGGTCTTGGCGCGGTGGTAACGGGCAAGGTCGACCCTGGGTTCGCTCTCCCAGGCCTGGCCTGCGCAAATACCGTAGGGGGCACCGACACCGCGGGACAACACTGCGAACACGCCGGGCATGCGTAGCGCAGCCGTGCCCGTCAGTTCACCGGTTGCCACAGTCTCCAGTGCCGCGACGATCAGCGCGTCGCCCACCAGTACCGCAATCGGCTCGCCGAAAGCGCGGTGGACGGACGGTTTGCCGCGGCGTATGTCGGCGTCGTCAAAGCAGGGCAGGTCATCGTGCACCAGTGACGCGCAGTGCAGCAATTCGATCGCGCAGGCGGCGCGCATGGCCAGCTCGAGGCTGTCTGAGCCATTGGCCATGGCGATGGCCAGGCAGAGTTTGGGGCGGATGCGTGCCCCACCCGGGAACACCGCGTGGTGCAGCGCGCGGGCTAACTGTTGTGGACACTCGGGACCAGCCGTGGTGGCCATGACCGCCGTGAGGGCAGCCTCCAGGTCGGGCTTGTTTTGGGGTTGCAATGCCATGCCGGTCACCTCGCTGGCCAGAGCCCGGTCCGAATCGGTTGGGCAGAAGTGTCAACTATAATTAACAAGCTAAATGTAAGTTAAACTAGACATTGCTACAATGCAAGTTGCGCTGACACGGGAATGGCCAAACATGAGTGAAAAGCCGGTAGTGGTGATCGGAGCAGGAATCGCAGGCCTGTCAGCCTGTATCCGGCTGCTGGCTGCCGGGCGCGAGGTGGTGGTCTTCGAAGGCGCTGAGAGTGTCGGGGGCAAAATGCGGCAGGTATCGACCGCGGCAGGCCCGGTGGACTCAGGTCCCACCGTGTTTACCATGCCGTCCGCCTTTGAATCCCTGCTCGACGGCATTGGCCTGCGGCTGGCGGACGTAGTGAATATGAAGCCGCTTACCTTGCTGGCCCGTCACGCCTGGGACACCGAGGCACGGCTGGACCTGTTCGCCAGCCGCGAGCGCTCCGCCGAAGCGATCGGTGAGCTCGCGGGGCCTGAGGAGGCGCGCGGCTACCTCGCATTCTGCCGCGAGGCAGGGCGTATGTACGAGTTGCTGGAGTCGGCCATGCTGACCGCCCCGCGACCCAATCCCTTGAGTCTCGCCTGGCGCGGCCGCCACCACGGCCTGCGTGCACTGCTCGGCCTCAAACCGTTTACCACGCTGTGGCCGGCCCTGGGTCGACACTTTCGCGACCCCCGGCTGCAACAGTTGTTCGGTCGCTACGCCACCTACTGCGGCTCCTCTCCCTGGCAGGCCCCCGCCACCCTGATGCTGATTGCCCACCTCGAGCAGGAAGGGGTCTGGCAGCTGAAAGGTGGCATGCAGAGCCTGGCAGACGGTCTCGCGGATGCGGCCCGGCGCCGCGGTGCGCGCTTCATCAACGGCGAATGGGCGGCGGAAATCGAACGTCGCAATGGCAGGGTGGGTGCTGTGATCGGCGATCAGGGTACGCGGGTAGCGTGTGATGCAGTGGTTTGCAACGCCGACCCCGAGGCCCTGCGGCAGGGCCTGCTGGGTCCGGCGCCCCAGGCGGCGGTGGTGTCGCAGGCTTCCGGTGAACGTTCGCTGTCAGCCATGACCTGGGCGGGTACGGCGCGGGCCGAAGGCTTGCCGCTGGCGTTCCACACCGTTTGTTTTTCCCGTGACTACCAGCGCGAGTTCCGGCAGCTGTTCGGCGAAGGCGCGATACCCACAGAGCCCACGGTCTACCTTTGCGCCCAGGATCGCGCCGAGGGCAGCCCGACCTCGGCAGATGCGGAACGCATCTTCTGCCTGATCAATGCCCCCGCCAATGGCGACACCCATCATTACAGTGAACAGGAGATCGAGCAATGCCAGCACCAGGTTCAAAAGATACTCAAGGACTGCGGGCTGCAGTTGAGCTTCGATCCCGAGCAGACGCTGGTTCGCACCCCGACAGACTTCGCCCAGCGCTTTCCGGGCAGCGGCGGGGCGATCTACGGTCGCGCCACCCACGGCTGGCAGGCGGCGTTCCGGAGGCCCGGCTCGAAGACACGCTTGCCGGGGCTTTACCTGGCGGGGGGCGGAGTGCATCCGGGAGCGGGCGTGCCGATGGTGAGCCTGTCCGGCCGCCTGGCGGCGGAGCGCTTGCTGCAAGACCAGGCTTCGACGCAGAGGTCGTGGCCGGCGGCTACCGCTGGTGGTACGTCGACGCGCTGAGCGATGACGGCCGCTTCGGCCTGACCTTGATCGGCTTTGTCGGCAGCGTTTTCTCTCCCTACTATGCCCGTGCCCGGCGCCGTGGCCTGGCGCAGCCCGAGAACCACTGTGCCATCAATGCCATTCTCTACGGCCCGGGCAGCAAGCACTGGTCCGCCACCGAGCGCGGCGCCGGCGACCTGTCCCGCAGTGCCGAGCGGTTTGTGGTTGGCCCCAGCCAGTTCCGCTACGACGGTGAAGACCTGGTCGCCGACATCCATGAAGTCACCGTACCGTGGCCGCGTCGGCTGCAGGGCCAGGTGCGGCTGACGCCCTCGGCACGACAGCCGCAGCAGTTCCAGCTCGACCCGGACGGGAAACACTTTTGGTGGCCGGCGGCACCGGTGGCTCGAGTCGAGGTCGATTTCAGGCACCCGGGCCTGCGCTGGTCAGGGCACGGCTACTTTGACTGCAACTGGGGCGATGAGGCGCTGGAGAAAGGCTTCAGCTACTGGCACTGGGCACGGCATTCAGAGCCTTCCGGTTCGGTTTCGGTGCGCTATGAAGCCTGGCCGCGAGACGGCGAGCGTCAGCTGATCGGCCAGCGATTCGCTGCCGACGGCAGCAGTGAGGCGATTGAAGTCGGGCAGTCGGTTACCCTGCCGCCGACATTGGTCTGGCGCATGAGCCGTCCGGCCCTGGGTGATGGCGACATGACCGTGGCGCGCACCCTGGAAGACACGCCTTTCTATTCACGCTCGGTGCTCAGCAGCGATGGGTCAGGTGCCTGGGATACGGTGCACGAGAGCCTGGACCTGGATCGCTTCGCCTCGCGCTGGGTGCAGTTCCTGCTGCCGTTCAGGATGCCGCGTTTCCCACGTGCTCGGTAACCAGCAGCGGGCAGTGGGGTTCTGCTTGCAGGGGACTGACCACAGCACGGTCGCGGGCCATTCGATCACGCCGCTGTAGCTCGGTGAAAAGGTCCAGCATCCACTCCACGCGCCCGACGGGTTCGTCATCGGCCAGCGCCGGCAGCGGTGCCGCCAGTACCGCTTCGATCAGGTAGGCGGTCTCCTCCAGGGCCGGCCCCGGCAGTGGTGACAGGTCCAGGCGACCGAGGCGACCGAGGCCGCTGATAGCGCGGCACTTGCGCGCCGGGCTGACCACGGCCCGTCCCGGCATCGGGTCACAGCCACGCCGCTTCACTTCTTCACCGATTTCGCCATACAGCAGGCGTGCGGTCATTACGCAGGGCTGGCAACCCGAGGGCAATTTTGCGATCCCGGCTTCGGCCCGGGCGTAGAGCCGGTCCGCCTCCGCCAGCAGGCGGGCTACGACGTCGTTGAGGCCCGGATCCGGACGAGGCGCTGCCAGCCAGCCGTCGGGATCGATCCTGGCTTCAAGGAGCCACTCCAGAGGCAGGTAGAGCCGGCCGTTGCTGGCGTCTTCGGCGACGTCCCGGGCAATGTTGGTGAGCTGCATGGCCACCCCGAGGTCCGCCGCCCGCGACAATACGGCGGCATCCCGCTGGCCCATCAGCAGCGCCATCATCACGCCGACGTTGCCGGCCACCCTGGCGCAGTAGTGGCGCAGCGCAGCGATATCCTGGTAGCGGCGCGCCTCGCAGTCCCAGGCGAAACCCTCAAGCAGGGCGTCCAGCAGTGGGCGAGGGATTCCAAACTGTCGCACCACCTGCACCATCATGCGGTCTGCCGGTACATCTGCCGGGGCGCCCCGGTAGATGCCATCCAGCCGCACACGGAGTTCGGCGAGGGCCGCCAGCGGGGCTTCGCTCAGATCGATAGCGTCGTCGGCCAGCCGGCAAAATGCATACAGGCTGATCGCCGCGTCACGGTAGGGTTGTGGCAGCAGCAGCGAGGCCGCGTAAAAGGAACGCGAGCCGTGCCGCAACAGTTCGCGGCAGGCCTGCTGGTCGGCCCGGTCAGTGGGCAGCCGCTGTTTAAACGAAGGCGCTGGCATGGGGCACCAGGGTTTCAACGACTTTGGCGGAAGAGATCACTCCGGGTACGCCGGCGCCCGGATGTGTGCCGGCACCGACAAAGTACAAACCGCGAACATCCTCGCTGAGATTGTGGGGCCGGAACCAGGCGCTCTGCCAGAGCACCGGCTCCATACCGAAGCCGGCGCCGCGAAATGCGTTCAGGTCGCGCTGAAAATGCTCAGGCGTGGTGACCAGCGACGTCGCCAGCTCGTTCTCGAGGCCCGGTAGAACGGTGTCGGACAGCTGCTTCTCGACTGCCAGGCGGAAAGGTTCTGCCTGCTGTTCCCAGTCGACGTCTGCCTCGAGGTTGGGCACCGGTGCCAGCACGTAAAAACAGTCGCAGCCTTCGGGCGCCAGGGACGGGTCGGTAGCGGTGGGGCGGTGCAGGTAGAGGCTGAAATCCTCAGCCAGGCGCTTGTGGCGGAATATATCCTTGAGCAGACCCTTGTAGCGTGGACCCAGCAGGATGGAGTGGTGCGGTACGTCTTCGTAGCGGCGCCGGGTACCGAAGTACCAGACAAACAGGCCGTTGGAATAGCGGGCGCGCTCGAGTCGCCGGTCGCTCCAGCGTCGCCGTACGGTGCCCGGCGTCAGGTGCCGATAGGTCCAGGCGACATCGGCGTTGCTGATGACCAGGTCTGCGTCGAGATACTCGCCGTTTTCCAATACCACACCGTGAGCGCTGCCGTCGCGCACGCAGACTTCGCGGACCGGGGCGTTGCAGCGCAGGCGATTGCCCTGATGTTCAATCAGTTTGACCATGCCGTCGACAATGCGACCAGTGCCACCCATGGCTGAGTACACGCCGCCTTCCCGTTCGAGGTGGGAGATGAGGGTGTAGACAGCGCTGGCGGAGTAGGGGTTGCCGCCGATCAGCAGCGGGTGAAAGCTCAGCACCTGGCGGATGCGCGGATCGCGAATGTAACGGGACACCAGTGCATGCACGGAGCGATCGGCGCGCAGCTTGAGCATTTCCGGCAGCACCTTGATCATGTCCAGCAGGGTACTGAAAGGCTTGTCCACCAGGCCTTCGAAGCCGACCCGGTAATTGTCGGCAGCGGCCAACATAAAGCGCTCATAGCCCTCTACATCTTCCGGGCTGAAACGCGCGATCTCGTTGCGGTTGTGTTCGGGGTTACCGGTGTAGTCGAAGTGTTCGCCGTCGTGAAAGCGAATGCGATAGAACGGCTTCATCATGCGCAGGTCGACATCGTCTTCCAGTCGCCTGCCGCACAGTTCCCACAACTCTTCCAGCAGGAATTTGGCGGTGATGATGGTGGGGCCGGCGTCGAAGGTAAAACCGTCCTGCTGGTGCACGCGGGCGCGGCCGCCGGGCCGATTCAGTTTTTCCACTACCGTGACCCGGTAGCCGCGACCGCCCAGGCGAATGGCCGCTGCGAGTCCGCCAAAGCCACTGCCTATGACCACCGCATGTGGTTTCATTCGGTGCAGCATGGCCTGGTTGACGAGGGTATCCGGATTGTTCATCCAAGTAGACACTCAAACTGTCTAGATAGATGGACAGAATAGCACTGCTCGCGGGTGCTGAACAGTCGCCCGGTCTAGCGGCCCGCAATTTCCAGCAGCAACTGTGCAAACCGGGCCGGGTCTTCCTCGTGGCCGAGATGGCCCAGGCCTTCCAGCCGGTGTAGCTGTGACTCGGCGAGGTGTCGCGCAACCAGGTAGGACTGGGAGGGCGGCACCGTGCGGTCTTGTTCGCAGACCACCAGGTGGGTGGGAGTACGAAGCTCGGGCAATTTCGCCTGCAGGGATTCCAGGTCCCAGTTGGCCATCATCCGCAGCGCTGCAGCCACGTGACGCGGGTGGGAGACCAACTGGCGGTAGTATTCAACCTCAGCGTCTCCCAGCGTGGAGCCGGTGCCATCGATCAGTCGCTGGGTAAAGCGCTGGCGCCCACCCAGCCCCGCGACCCAGGCCGGTAGCGTGGGTATGCCGGCCAGCAGCCGGGCGCTGATGGAAAAAAACTGGCCGGTCAATCCCGGCAGGGCCAACAGGGCGCCGTTGACGCTGACCAGGGCCGCGGGCGAGACCAGGCCGGCAAGGCACATTTGCGCCGCCACTGCGGCGCCCGCGGAATGGCCGACGATAAGCTCAGGCTGTAAACCCAGTTCATCGAGCAGTCCTCCCAGTGCTGCCGCCATGCCAGGCAGCGACATCTGTTCATTGCCGGGCAATTCGCTGAAGCCGTGACCCGGCAGGTCAACGGCGACCACCTCATGCTGTTCCCACAGCAGCGGTGCGAGGCCGGCCCAGGAGTGCAGGGATGCCCCGGTGCCGTGCAATAACAACAGCGCCGGACCGGTACCCCTGCGCTGGACATGCCAGCGCAGACCGCCGGCCCTGTGGAACTGGCTGTAGTCACGATGAGGCCAGTTCCAGTCCTCCAGCTGTCGTTGGTCGGTCACAGGTGCTCAGGCGGTGGCTGCGCGCACAGCGTTGCTGAGTTCGCTGGCATTGGCGTGGGGCAGGGGCAGGTAGTCGATATCGAGTTGGCGGGCCAGTTCTTCGGCGCTGCTGCCAGGCCGCGGTGAGGTATCGATGACCATGCCGCGTACACCGGATTCACGAAACAGGGCGGCAGCGGCCGGGAGATCTTCGCGAGCCGCGTCGCGCCCCTGGCGGCCGTCGCGAGCGATGTTGCCACGGCCGTCCGTGAGAAATACGACGTTGGGCGTGCCACCCTTGCGGCTCAGGCTGGTGGCCAGCACGGCGGCGGTTTCAACGGCAGCCGCCAACGGCGTGGCGCCGCCGCCGGGCAGGGCAGCAAGATTGCGCTTGGCCCGCACCAGTGAGCGAGTCGGCGGTAACAACAGTTCCGCGGTTTCACCTCGGAAGGCAATCATGGCCACCTGGTCGCGCCGGATATAGCAGTCCGCCAGCAGCAGCTCGACGGCCCCCTTGGCTTCGGCCAGGCGATTGAGTGCGGCGGAGCCGGAGGCATCGACCACGAATACCGTGGTGCTTTCAGAACGTTCGCGGTAGCGCACAATACGAAAATCATCGCGCTGGATTCTCAGCTGCCCGGCAGGGTCGCCGTCCCGCCGCCTCAGGGCCTGCCAGGGGGCAGCCGCCTGCAAAGTTGCCACAGGACTCAGTCGCGCACCGCTGCGAGGGTCGCCCGGGGCGGTGCCGATGGGGCGGCCGCGACTCCGTGAGCGTCGCAGTTGGCCGGATTTGCCGCCGCGGGCACTGCCCCTGCGCACGCCCCCCTGCAATAGCAGGTTCAACAGGCCGGCGGGAAGGGCGGCCTGGGCCGCTTCCACCAGCCGATCCTGCATTCCCTCACCCTGGCCGGGGTCCTGCTGTTCACCCTCGGCATCCTGTGGTTCCGGCGGCGGTGGTTCGGCTTCGGCCTCGGTTTCCTCCGTGGCCGGCAGGCGAGTGGCGCGCGCCGCCAGCACCAGGCGGACAGCTGCTTCGAGATCTTCTGCAGACACGGCCTTGCGCTGGTCGAGTGCGGCGGCGGCGATTGCCGCACGCTGCGCCAGCACGGCAGCGCGGGGCGAATCGATACCCAGCACCAGGCACAGGCTGCACAGCTGGCGGGTGGCGTCTTCATCGCACTCCACGTGCGCGCGACATTCCTGTGCGCGACCGATGTCGACGCTGGTGAACAGGGGGTCGTCGAGATCCCTGATGCCTATGCTGTGCAGGTCGATATGAAATGCCAGGCGCTCGGCCAGCGCAGTGTCGAGTTGCTCGTCCGGCTCCACGCTTTCATCCAGCGCCAGCAGCGCAAAGCGGGCGGGCAGCGAAGCACTCAGGCCCTCGCGTTCCACCCGCACTTCGCCGCGATCAAGGGCCTGGCAGAGGTGTGCGACCGTGGTGGCCTGGCAGCGCTCCGCCATCGCCAGCAGTGCGACACCACCGTCACACTCGTTGAGCAATCCCGATTGCGCCATCGGCTTACCCGCCTTGAGCGTGGCTGCCAGGTCGAGACCGCCCAGCAGTCGCGATTCGCTGACGGTGTTGGGAATCTTGCGCCAGGGCCTGTCCTCAAACAAAGCTCTTGCGGCGTCAAGCCAGCTGTCGCGTACCGGCCCGGGTCGCGCACGCAGTGCAACACCGCCCAATCCCTGCGGATCTAACGCCAGCAGGGCGGTGGCGAGCAGCGCGTCTTGCCAGGCAGCTTCACCGCTCACGCCGTCTCCAGGACCTCCTCTAGAGCGCGATCGATGCGCGCAGTGGAGCCCGACTCGTCGAGGGGGTCGCGGCGCAGGCGATGGCGCAGCACCGATGGCGCTACCTGCCGGAGTTGCTTGAGCCCCACCTCGGGCTTGCCCTCCAGGCTTGCCAGGGCGCGGGCGGCACGAACCAGCGTCAGTTCGCCGCGTAATCCGTCTGTACCCAGCGCCATGCACAGGGCGGCAGCGCGTTCCAGTACCTCTGGGCCGAGCTCAATGTCATTGAGTTGGGCGCGGGCCTTCTGCACCTTGCGGCGCACGGCGCCGTCCTTGCGTTTCCAGGCCTTGACGAAGGCCTCCCGGTCGCGCTCGAACTCATCGCGCAGCCGCACGATTTGCACGCGGGTCTCCAGTTCAGTCGGGGTGCGCACATCCACTGACAGCCCGAAGCGGTCCAGCAGCTGCGGGCGCAGCTCGCCTTCCTCGGGGTTGCCGCTGCCCACCAGCACAAATCGCGCCGGGTGGCGGATGCTCAGGCCCTCGCGTTCTACAACGTTTTCACCGGAGGCGGCGACGTCCAGCAGTGCGTCAACGATGTGATCCTCCAGCAGGTTGACCTCGTCGATGTAGAGAAAGCCGCGATGAGCCTGGGCCAGCAAACCGGGCTCGAAAGCCTTTTCACCCAGCCGCAGTGCTTTTTCCAGGTCGAGTGTGCCGATCACCCGGTCCTCGGTGGCACCCAGCGGCAGGTCCACCACCGGCATCGGCTGCTCGCGGGTTTTGAACTCCTTGCTGCCTGTGTCGCACTGCGCGCAGAGCCCGGGCTTCGGCGCTCCCGGGTCACAGTGGTAGGGGCAGCCTGATACTACCGGTATGCTGGGCATCAGTGCGGCCAGTGCGCGAATCGCCGTCGACTTGCCGGTGCCGCGATCACCGAAGACCAGCACGCCGCCGACATCCTGGTCGACGGCGGCTATCAGCAGTGCGGTTTTCATCTCATCCTGCCCGACGATCGCGGAGAAGGGGTAGGCGATGGCCATGTAAATATCCTTATTGCCAGTAGCGGGGCGCCGACGCGGCCTGCGGCGAGGCGGGCGGCATTTTTTATCCGTGGCCATCTTTTACCCGCTGCCCTGCGTAAACACAAGTTTACAGCCCAAAGCCAATGACATTGACGGTGTCCGCCTCTGCTACCATGGCGATCACATTCCATGGATCCGGATGATGAGCACAGCACTTCCCGAATCGCTGAACGCGCCAAGACATAGCCTGCAAACCCGCGCTGCCGGGGAGGTGGCCTATTATGCGGACGCCACTGCGTCGGGCCGCCCATTGCTGTTGATACACAGCATCAATGCTGCACCGACTGCCCGCGAGGTGGCGCCATTATTCGACCACTACCGGCGCCAGCGGCCGGTCTATGCGCTGGAACTGCCGGGCTTTGGATTCTCCGAGCGCGGCGAGATGGACTACAGGCCCACGCTGTACGCCGACACTATTCTCGAATTCTGCCGGGAGGTGATCGGTGAAAGCGTCGACGCCCTGGCACTGTCGACCAGCTCCGAGTTCCTGGCCCGGGCAGCGCTGGCCGAGGCCTCGCGCTTCAACAGCCTGGTGCTGGTATCGCCTACCGGCATGGGCAGTCGCGAGCCGCCCTCAGGCGCCGCCAGTGATCGACTGCGCAAGCTGTTTTCCATACCCCTGCTCAGCGATGGGCTCTATCGCGGACTGACCACCCGGGCCAGCATTCGCTACTTCCTGGACATGTCCTTCGAGAGCGAGGTGCCGGTGGAACTGGTCGACCAGGCCTGGGCGACGGCGCGCCAGCCGGGGGCGCAGTACGCGCCGTTCTGCTTTCTATCCATGAGCCTGTTCACCACTGGCGCGGCAGACAGTCTTTACCAGCCGCTAAGCGTGCCGACGCTGGTGCTTTACGATCGCGATCCCAATATCAACTTTGACAGACTCGAGGAGCTGGTGGAGCACAATCCCAATATCGTCGAGCAACGCATTGCCCCCACTCGAGGGCTGCCGCACTGGGAGCAGCCCGTGCAGACCTTTCACGCCCTGGACCGATTCTGGGCACCCGCCGGCCAGGAGAACTGTGCATGACCCGGTCTGACAGCGCATTAACGGAGACGGCCAACCACGTGATTCCCCAGGAAGAACGCATTCGCCTGAGCAACGAGTGGCACGCACGTCCGGGCCTGCGCCAGGCGCCGCCGATGCGCTGCAGTCATGTGGTGAGCCTGCGCAATGAATCCACGGTGGACCAGGCCAGGGCGGAATTTGCGCGCTTTTGCCGAAAGCATGACGCCAGCCCGCCGCCGGAAGGCAGCCGCCAGCACAACGTGCGCATCGGCTCCTGCCAGGTCAAATGGGAAGGGCATACGGAGGCCGTCAGCCATACGGTGATGGTGCCCGGCAATGGCCAGCCGCCCTTTAGTGAAACAGCGCTGGGCCTGCTCGACCGGGAGAAACGCGATGCGCTGGTAGCAGATTTCCTGGTGGGTGTGCACATCGAGGTGCTGCCCTCGCCGGGCCAGGAAGACCCCCATGGCCACAGCCTGGCGTCTTCCCTGCTGGCGTCACAGACGCTGCACGGCGGGTTGATGTCTGCCGGGCATGCAGCGGTCTGGTCGGCTTTCCAGCTCGACGCCAACGGTTTCCTGCGCATCGTGGTGATTGATCTCAGCATTCCGGAAGGGCGCCTTTCACGGCTGTTGCAGCGCATACTGGAAATAGAGTCCTACCGCATGCTCGCCATGATGGCGCTGCCGCGAGCCCGGCAAGCCATGGCGGACCTCGGGCGCATGGAGCCCGAGCTCAACCGGGTGATGATCAATCTTGAACAGGAGCGCAGCGAAGCAGACCAGGAGGCGGCGCTGGCGGCGATTACCGGCATTGCCGCCAGTGTGGAGCAAATCGTGTCCACCCACGCCTACCGTTTCGCGGCCGCCCGCGCCTACGCGAGCATCGTAGAACGCAGGCTGGAAGAAGTCGGCGAAGAAAAGATCGGCGGCTACCAGAGCTATACCAATTTCCTGCTGCGCTCGCTGCAGCCGGCCATGCGCACCTGCGACGCCACCGAGCGGCGAGCCAATGAGCTGGCACAGCGGGTGGCGCGAGCCGCCAACCTGCTGAACACCATGGTCGACATGGTGCAGAAGAAACAGAACCAGGCCTTGCTGCAATCCATGGACGAGCGAGCCTACATGCAGCTCCGCCTGCAGCAGGCGGTGGAAGGCTTCTCGATTTTTGCGATCAGCTATTACGCAGTCGGCCTGCTGGGCTATGGTTTCAAGGCCATGAAGTCCGTTGGCTTGCCGGTGGATGCAACCCTGCTGACCGGCATAGCGTCGCCGCTGGTATTTGCGCTGGTCTGGGTGCTGGTGCGCTCGGTGCGACGCCGCCTCACCAAACACGACTGATCGCGATTGGTTCCGCTGAGGAACGAGCTTACCGCCTTGCTGTCTGCTGGGTGTGCTATAGGAACATAAGCAACCCACAGGAGCATCTATGCCCCAGTCCACACTTTCTGTCTTCAATCCTTCCTCCGGCGAGGAAATCGCCCGCCTGAAAACTGACGACGGGCCCGCGGCCGCCGCCAAACTGGAACGTGCCTGGCAGCGCTATAACGACCGTTCGAGCTGGCTGGAATTGCATCGGCGTATAGAGATCCTGGAACGCCTGGTGGGCATCATGCAGCGCGACGAGGATGCCTACGCCCAGTTGATTGCCGCCGAGGGTGGCAAGCCGCTCAAGGATGCCAGGGTAGAGGCGGCCCGGGCCATCGCCGGTGTGCGCATCGCCATCAATACGATCAGCGAGCACCGCGGCAATGTCATTCCGCTGGGCCACCAGGCGGCTTCTGCCGGGCGACTCGCCTTTACCCAGCATTTCCCCCGCGGTGTAGTGCTGGCATTCAGCGCCTTCAATCATCCCCTCAACCTGATTGTTCACCAGGTCATTCCGGCATTTGCAACTGGTTGCCCCTGCGTGGTGAAGCCCGCCGCAGACACGCCGCTGTCCTGCATCAAGCTGGTGGAAGCCATGCATGAGGCCGGCGTACCGGAAGACTACCTGGCCTACAGTATCCCGCGAGATCTCGAGGTTGCCGGTGAGATGGTGCGCAGTGAGCACATCGCGTTTTTCAGCTTTATCGGCTCGGCCAGGGTAGGCTGGATGCTGCGCAGCAAGTTACAGCCAGGCGTGCGCTGTGCGCTGGAGCACGGAGGTGTGGCGCCCTGTATCGTTACCGGCTCGGCGCGACTGGAACTGGCGGTGCCCGCTATCACCAAGGGCGGCTTCTACCACGCCGGGCAGGTGTGCGTATCCACCCAGCGCATCTACGTGCAGGAGAGCCTGCACGACATCCTGGTGGACATGCTGCGCGAGTCAGTGGGCGAGCTGGTGGTGGGCGACGCCAGCGATGCGGCCACAGATGTCGGCCCATTGATCCGCGCGGCGGAAGTGCAGCGCGTTCATGAGTGGGTGGAGGAAGCGGTGTCCCTGGGCGGCAAGCTGGCGCTGGGCGGCGAGCCTTTAGGCGGCAACTTCTACCAGCCAAGCATACTGCTGGACCCGCCGCGAGAGGCGCGGCTGAGTAGCCAGGAAGTCTTCGGCCCGGTGGTGTGCATCTATCCCTACGCAGAGCTGGAGCAAGCACTGGATGCGGCAAACCTGCACCCACACGCCTTCCAGGCATCTGTGTTCAGTGAAAATGTCAGCACCGTGCAGGCAGCGTTCCAGCGCATTCACGCGTCGGCCCTCATGATCAACGATCACACGGCATTTCGCGATGACGCCATGCCGTTCGCCGGCCTGGACGCATCCGGCCTCGGCGTGGGCGGCATTCCCTACACCATTGAGGATATGCAGTTCGAAAAAATGCTGGTTTTGAAGGACGGCGGGAACTAGTCGCCCACCAGCTTCTCTAAGCCCCCAACTTTAAGGATACTCCATGAAAGCTTCAGACCTGTTTGTGAAATGCCTTGAGCGCGAGGGCATCGAGTACATTTTCGGCGTACCCGGTGAAGAGAATGCCGACTTCATGCTCAGCCTCGAGGAGTCTGACAGCATTCGCTTCATCCTCTGCCGCCACGAACAGGGCGCGGCCTTCATGGCGGAAATATACGGTCGCCTGACCGGTACGCCGGCAGCATGTCTCTCGACGCTGGGGCCGGGCGCCACCAACCTCATCACCGGCGTTGCCGACGCCAACATGGACCGGGCGCCAATGCTGGTGCTGACCGGGCAGGGCAGCACCCGGCGCCTGCACAAGGAATCACACCAGATTATGGATGTGGTGAAAATGTTCGAGCCTGTGACCAAGTGGGCGGAGACAATCATTCACGCCGACACCATCCCGGAAATTGTCCGCAAGGCGGTGCGCGTTGCGCGCTCTGAGAAACCCGGCGCAGTGCTGATCGAGCTGCCCGAGGACGTCGCAGAGCACGACACCGATGCCTCTCCCATCGAGCCGGTGCGCTATCGAAGGCCGATGGCCAACCGCGGCACGGTGGCGGCCGCGGCGGAACGGATTCGAGCGGCCAAACGCCCGGTGATCCTGGCGGGCAACGGCTGTGTGCGCAAGCGCGCCTCCGAGCAATTGCGGGAGCTGGTGGATCTTGCCGGCATAGGCGTACTCAATACCTTTATGGGCAAGGGCGCAGTCGATCCCGCCTCACCGCACTGCCTGTATACCATTGGCCTCGGCACCAAGGACATTGGCACCTGTGCTGTCGACGCTGCCGACCTGGTCATCGCCATCGGCTTCGACATGGTCGAGTACCACCCGCACCTGTGGAACCCGGACGGCAGCAAACCGATTATCAACATCGACTTCCAGCCCGCTGAAATCGACCGCAACTTTCACCCGGAGATCGAGCTGGTGGGAGACGTGGCCGACAACATCTGCGCGCTGGTTCATGAGTTCCGTGAACAGCCAGCGCCGAAGTTCGATACCCAGCAGCAGGCGAGTACCCGCGAGGATATGCGAAGCGAACTGCTGGAGCATGCGGAAGATACCGCCAGCGGCAAGATCAAGCCGCAGAAAGCCCTGTACGACGTTGAACAGGTCTACGGGGCCGATGGCCTGGTGCTGTCAGATGTAGGTGCCCACAAGATGTGGATCGCCCGTCACTACCATTGCGCCACCCCGAACGGCTGCCTGATCCCCAACGGGTTCTGCTCAATGGGCTTTGCACTGCCTGGTGCCATCGCTGCATCGCTGGTGGAACCGGAACGGAAAATCATGGCGATCTGTGGCGATGCCGGCATTCTCATGAATGTCCAGGAAATGGAAACCGCACGTCGCCTTTCCAGCAATATCACGGTCATGGTCTGGGAGGACAACGCCTACGGCCTGATCGCCTGGAAGCAGTGGCAGGAATTCGGCCGCCACACCGATTTGTCCTTTGGCAACCCGGACTGGGAACAGCTGGCCGGCGCCTTTGCCTGGGACTATCAGCGCGTTGACGAGTCCACGGCTTTGCTTGAGGCAATCGAGAAGGCGGCCGGTCACAACGGCCCCAGCCTTCTTGTCATCCCCATCGACTATGACGAAAACCAGAAGCTCAGCAAGCGGCTTGGTGAGCTGACCTGCTCAATCTAGCAGCGGAGAATGTCCATGGAAATGTCAGAAATCCACCAGCTTGCGGTGACCATTGTCGAGTACAGCGTGCTGCTGTTTACCTTCCTGCTCGGCGTTGGCGTGCTTGCGGTGATAGTGATGTACCTGGTCGACATCACCCAGACCAGCCAGACCATCCGCCGTAATTACCCAGTGGTGGGCCGCTTCCGTTACCTGTTTGAACACCTGGGCGAATTTTTCCGCCAGTACTTTTTTGCCATGGATCGTGAAGAGTTGCCTTTCAACCGGGCCGAGCGGAGCTGGGTTTATCGCGCGGCCAAGCAGGTCGATACCACTATCGCTTTTGGTTCAACGCGACCGCTGGATCACGAGGGTGATGTCATCTTCCTCAACAGTGCGTTCCCCACCCTTGATGAGGACGCCGTTGAGCCGCGACCGGTGACGATCGGCGAGGGTAGCTGCATCACGCCCTACACCACGTCGTCCATCCTGAATATCTCGGGAATGAGCTACGGGGCGATTTCCAGACCTGCAGTGCTGGCGCTCTCCAATGGCGCCCGTGAAGCTGGCATCTGGATGAATACCGGGGAGGGCGGGCTTTCGCCCTACCATCTTGAAGGAGGATGCGACATCGTCTTCCAGATCGGCACCGCCAAATACGGCGTGCGCGATGACGAGGGGCATCTCGACGACCAGAAGCTCAAGGCCATTGCCGATCACGACCAGGTAAAGATGTTCGAGATCAAGATGAGCCAGGGCGCCAAGCCCGGCAAGGGCGGCATACTGCCCGGCGAGAAGGTGACAAAGGAGATAGCCGGTATTCGCCACATCGGCGTCGGCCAGGACTCCATCAGCCCCAACGGCCACGTGGACGTCCGCTCCGTCAGCGACCTGCTGGACATGGTCGAGCGCGTGCGCCGCGTCACCGGCAAGCCCACCGGCTTCAAGACGGTGGTCGGCCAGCTCGGCTTCTTTCACGAGCTGTTTCAGGAGATCCACCGCCGCGGCATCGGCGCTGCGCCGGACTTTATCACCATCGACAGTGCCGACGGTGGCACCGGTGCCGCGCCGGAAGCGCTGATCGATTACATGGGCATGCCCCTGCGAGAGAGCCTGCCTATCGTGGTCGACATGCTGTACGAATACGGCCTGCGCGATCGCATCAAGGTGATTGCTTCCGGCAAGCTGATCAATCCCGGCAAGGTCGCCTGGGCGCTGGGGGTCGGTGCCGATTTTTGTGTGTCGGCGCGCGGATTCATGTTTGCCCTGGGCTGCATCCAGGCCCTGCAGTGCAACAAGAATACCTGCCCCACAGGAATCACCACGCACAACAAGGACCTGCAGAAGGGCCTGGTTCCAGAGGACAAGTGCAAGCGAGTGGCAGCCTATGCCAAGCGCGTGGCCTATGGGGTCGGCATCATTGCCCACTCCTGTGGTGTACCGGAACCGCGCGGCCTGCAGCGCCAGCACATGCGGGTAATCGAGAGCAGTGACAAGTCTCACGGCATGCTGGAACTGGATCCGATACCGCCCGTGCGGGAGGAATACACGCGTGGGCTGACCAGCGATACCAGTGCGGCGCAGCAGTAAGCACCCGATTACATCCAGTCAAAAAACAGAACCCAGGAAAATCCATGAAAGCACTACTGACAAAACTTCACGGCCTGCTGGAGGGCACAAGGGCGGTTGACTTCCTCGGGCCCCTCGCCCTGCGGCTTTACCTCGTGCCGGTCTTCTGGATGGCAGGGCAGAACAAGCTCGGCGGCTTTGACAGCACGGTGGAGTGGTTCGGCAATCCCGACTGGGGCCTGGGCCTGCCGTTTCCCTGGCTGCTGGCGTTCCTGGCCACCTGGACTGAGGTGCTCGGCGCTATCAGTTTGCTGTTCGGCATCGCTGTACGCTGGTTTGCCGCGCCGCTGATGTTCACCATGGTGATTGCCGCCACTACCGTACACCTTGAGAACGGCTGGCAGGCGATTGCCGATCCTGGCGCTCCCTTCGCCAACGAGCGCGTCGAGGCCTCCGCCGAAAAGATCAGCCGCGCCCGCAGCATCCTGCGGGAAAATGGCAATTACGACTGGCTGACCTCCAGCGGCAGCATTGTCATCCTCAATAATGGCATTGAGTTCGCGGCGACCTACTTCATCATGCTACTGGCCCTGTTTTTTACGGGAGCCGGACGCTACGTCAGCGTCGACTACTGGGTCGGCCGCAAGATCCTGCCCCAACAGCACGGAAACTGATCCATGGTCGCCGCGGTCACCGGTCAGGTCCTGGCGCTGGCGGCCGTGGCGGTCGCCGCCCTGCTGGTCAGCCGCTTCACCCGGCTGGAGTTGACCCTGTCCTGCGTGCTGTGCGGTTTCGTGGCGGGGCAGGGCGTTGGCTGGCTGGGTTTTGATACCGGTATTCGCGCTCACAACCTGGAAGAGATCGTCTTCTACGTCATTCTGCCGGTGCTGATCTTCGAGGCCTCCTGGCACATCAAGCCGGCGCTGCTGCGCCGCTGGCTGCTGCCGGTGCTGCTGCTGGCCACCCTGGGCGTGATCGTCAGCTGTGCTGTCACCGCGGCACTGCTTTACTATGGTATCGGTTACCCCCAGGCTTTCCCCTGGGCCGCGGCACTGATCGCCGGTGCCATTCTCGCTGCCACCGACCCGGTCTCGGTGGTCAACCAGCTTAGCGCCATGCAAGCGCCGGAAGACATCAAGACCCTGTTCGAGGGCGAGAGCCTGTTTAACGACGCCACCGCAGTCGTGCTGTTTTCCCTGTTCCTGTCGCTGGCGATGGGCGACAGCAGCGCCAGCGGCCAGGACTTCCTGCTGCATTTCGCCGTGGTTTTCGTCGGTGGCGTGATGACCGGGGTGGTTGCCGGTCTGCTTACAGCCGCGGTAGCCCTGTTGCTGAAGAGCCCGCCGGCTACCGCGTTCCTGCAATTGTTCACGGCGTTCGGCAGCTTCTACCTGGCCGAGCACCTGCTGCACGTTTCGGGCATCATGGCAGTGATGTTTGCCGCACTGGTGCTGCGGGCGGCCTTGTCGGAAGTCGAGGAGCAGGTGGCGCCGGGAACCGTATTCACCTGGGAGTGGCTGGGGCAGGTGTTCACCAGCCTGCTGTTTGTGCTGATGGGGCTGGTGATCACCCTCGGCATGTTCCGTGACATGTGGCTGGCCATGCTGATCGCCATCGGCGCAGCACTGGCGGCGCGGGCCTGCGCGGTGCTGGCCTGCAGCCTGTTGACCTATCCCCTGCGCCATTCCATCAAGGCCGGCTGGCAGCTGTTGCTGTTCTGGGGCGGCCTTCGGGGCGCCATCGCGGTGGCCCTGGTGTTGGCGCTGCCTATCGAATTGGACTATTGGTATACCTTGCAGTCGATGGTGTTTGGCGTCGTGCTGTTCAGCCTGCTGGTGCAGGGCACCACCAACGGTATGCTGATAAAGCGTTACGCCTGATTACGGAATACCGCGCTGCGTTCACTCAAGACATAGCCAGGGAGATGCCGAATGGCCAACGAGGGATACCACGAACCTGTCAGCGAACTCAGTGACGAGACCCGCGATATGCACCGCGCAATTACCTCACTGATGGAAGAGCTGGAGGCCGTAGACTGGTACCAGCAGCGTATCGATGTCTGCAAGGACGATGAGCTGCGTCGTATCCTGGTGCACAACCGGGATGAGGAGAAGGAACACGCGGCCATGGTGCTGGAGTGGATTCGCCGCCGCGACAAGACCTTTGACAAGGAGCTGAAAGACTTCCTGTTCACTGACCAGCCGCTGGCCGAGGGGCACCACGACCACTAGCGTCAGGCTTTAGGGGTCAGCGCCAGCTGCCGGGACTGGGCCACCAGCCTCCCGGAGCCGTCCCATATGTCACCGTCTTCTTCCATCAACCCGCCGGAAATAAAACGAGTGGAGAAGCGGCAGCGCAGCCAACCCGGCTCCGGGGTGCCGCGGATGTGGGTGGTCAGCTCCAGGGTAGGCGCCCAGCTGATCGGCAGATTGGCATTGAACACGGTGGGCGGGAAGGCATCTACCGCCAGCAGCAGCGCAAACGCATCGATGGGCTCATCATCCAGCAGCCGGAACCAGCCGCGGAACAGCGGCTGGCCACTGGGCTTGCCGACGGCGAAGCCGGCGTCCTCCGGGTGCAACCGCAGGTCGATCTTGCCCATCATCGCTGGCGGGAAGCCAATGGGGTCGTGCTCTATACGAATGCAGTCTTCCGGCGGCGGCAGCTCGGGCGGCTCTGCGTCGATGCGCATCGGCCCTTCCAGCGCGCCGACATCACCGAAGCTGCCGAGCAGGGTGACAAGCTCCTTGCTGTCATTGCGCATGGTGGCGCGCACCGTGGCAAAGCGGCGCCCGCTCTTTATCACCTCGGGATCGACGTTGACCGGTCCCGGACGCCCGGGTGACAGGTAGTGGGCATTGAGCGCCACCGGGTGCGGCCGCTCGGCGGCATGCGCCATGGCGCGGGCTGCGATCGCCAGCAGGTAGCCACCGTTGGCGTTGCCCACCACGTCCCAGCCTTCGTGGATTCTGGCGTCGTAGTGGCCGTCGTCGCGCGCCGTCACGGCAGTGTGTTCGCTGAAAATCATGCGGTCCCCAGGTTGCGGTAGGCGCTGCCCATATCACCGAACAGCCAGATCAGTCGCTCGCAGTGGTTGGCCGCCGCCAGCAGCTGCATGCGGGCATTGGCGTCCATGGATGCATCCTCTGCCAGGTAAGCCTTGCGTACCCGGGTCATGCCGTCTTCCGAGGTCATGCCCGCCAGCAGTTCAGCGTCCAGGTCGGAGCGCTCTCGGGCCACGTCCATAAAAGTCAGCAGGATCGCATCGATGCCGTCCACCGCCACCATGGAAAAGCGCTCGCCCAGGCCGGTACCCTTTAGCAGGGTGAGCTGCCGTGACAGGCTCTGGACCTCGACATTGGCGGTTTCCAGGCTGTGCTGGATATTGAGCAGCCCATTGAGACGTTCGTACAGCACCGGTGACAGCTGGTGCTGGTTGGAGAGATCGGAAATTGCGCCGCGGATGCTGTCCGAGAGGCTGTGGAAACCCTCGTTGAGCAGGGACAGGCGATTGGCGTCGTTGCTGCCGCGCATGGCCTCAAAGCTGTGGCCGAGAATCTCGATCAGACGCACCTGTTCCAACTCGATCAGGCGCAGGGCGTTGTGGGGGTCATCGCCACTCTGCTCCAGCAGGTACTTGGGCTTGGAGAGCTGCTCCTCCGCGGTCTGCGGGAAGTAGCGCGCCAGTGCACGGCTGATCATCGGCACCATGGGGAAGACCAGGATGCCCGGCACCACGTTGAACAGCAGGTTGATCAGTGCCAGCTGGAAGGCGGCGTCTTCCGCGAAGGCGGCACCCAGCGCCAGCATCAGCGGCAGGCCGGTGTACACCTCGATATACAGAGCCGGCACCAGGATCAGTGCCCCGGCGACGTTGAAATACACCTGGAACATGGCTACCTGGCGTGACTCGCCCACCAGGTTGGCGGACAGCACGTAGGTCAGCAGCGAGGACCCCAGCTTGGCGCCGTAGGCGATCATCACAGATTGCTCGATGCTGAACAGGCCGGCGTTGAGAAACGCGAGGTTGAGAATCATCACCGCCAGGCCCGACTGGGTGACGAAACTCAGCACCAGCCCCACCAGCAGCCCCAGCATGTAGGAACCGTGGGTGGCGGCAATGGTCTCCTCGAACCAGGGCATTTCCGCCAGCGGCGCAATTCCGGTCTGGGTGGTATTGAGGCCCAGGAACAGCAGGCCGACACCGAAGGCGGCCCCGGCGGTCGCTCGCACACCGCCGGCCTGGTCGCGGGAGTAGATCATTCCGGTAATCCCCAGCAGGAAGAAGACCACCAGCTTGATGTCGAATATCAGCACCATGATGATGATGCCGGCAAAGCAGTTCATACCGATCAGGATCGGTAGAATCTGGCGCACCCCGAGCATGCCGGCGCGCAGCATGCCAATCAGGATGAAGGTCGCCGCGGCGGCACTCTGGGTAATGGTGATGAACAGCCCGCCCCAGGCTAGGCCGAAGAAGGGGTTGCGCGTCCAAACGGCGATATTCTCGCGCAGCCTGCGGCCGCTGAGCAGCTTCAGGTTCTCAGTCAGTAGCTGCAGGCCGACAAAAAACAGGCCCAGCCCGGCCAGCAGGGTTGCGATAATTACCAGCATCAGCCGTCTTTCAGCGCGTCTTCTTCCGTGCTGAACACGTTGAGGATGGAATTGAAGCCGGAGATCTCGAAGACCTCATTGACCGTCTCATTGAGGTTGCTGATCTTCAGCGAGCCATCGGTGCCGTTGAGGCGCTTGGCGGTGGCCAGCAGGATGCGCAGGCCGGCGCTGCTGACAAAACCTACCTGGCGCAAATTCACCAGCAGGTGGGTATTGCCGTCTTCGATCAGTGAATCCAGCTTCGCATGCGCCGGGGCCGAGGTGTTGGTGTCCAGGTTGCCGGACATTCTCACGACCGTGGTGCTGTCTATCTGTTCAGTCGAGATATCCATCTCAAGCCTCTTGTTCCTGGTCCAGGTGTTTATGGAGAGTAACCACGTTGTTCTCTCCGTGGCGTTCGTAATGCACCTTATCCATGAAATTCTTCACAAGGTGCACGCCGAGCCCGCCGATGGGGCGCTCTTCCACAGAGAGGCAGGTATCGGGAGGGTCATTGCCGAAGGGATTGAAGGGTTTTCCGTCGTCGATGATGGTAACCACTAGTTCGGAGTCCAGCAAGCGGAAGTGCAGCTCGATCTCGTGAGCGTCGCTTGCCGCCTCGTCGCAGTAGCCGTAGGAGACGATGTTGTTGAGCAATTCGTCCAGGCACACGTTCATGCGCCGTTGTACTGCGGCGGGTATCCCGTGCTGCTCGGCGAAGCGGCAGAAGTCGTCGTTGACTCCGGCGATGGCGGTGATGTCATTGTGCATGCGCAGGGTCAGCTCGGTCTCGCCCTCGCGCGTTACCGGCCCGTGGTAACGCACCGACATGATGGTGATGTCGTCTGCCTGGCTGGCGTCGCCCTGGTAGCGCCAGACATCGTCCACAGTGTCTTCGACGGCATCCTTCGCAGCAGGGTAGTCGGCGCCCCTCAGGCGCTCCCGCAGACGCTCCTCGCCGTACAGGCTGCCCGCGATGTCCATGGCCTCGGTAACGCCGTCGGTGTACAGGTAGAGCATGTCGGCGGGCGCCAGGACAGTGCTGTCCTCGCCATAGGCGATGCCCTCCATGGCGCCGATCACCGGGCCGTGGCGATTCTCCAGGCGTTCCATTTCGCCATTGCTGCGCATCAGGTAGGGCGGGTTGTGGCCGGCGTTGCTGTAGACCATCTCACCGCTGTGCAGGTTAAGGATGGCGAGGAACAGGGTCACGAACATGGCCGAATCATTGCCCTCGGCGCTCTCGCTGTTCACGTGGCTGAGTATGCTGGCCGGCGACAGGTCGTTGGCGGCCCGCGACTTGATCAGGGTCTTGGTGACCGCCATGAACAGCGCCGCCGGTACGCCCTTGCCGGAAACATCGCCGACGCAGAAGCAGAAGTGGTCCAGGTCGATCATGAACATGTCGTAGAAATCGCCGCCCACCTCCTGTGCCGGGTAGAGCGCAGCGTGCACGTCGAACTCGCCCTGCTCGGGAAAGGCGGGGAACGACAGGGGCAACATGCTCATCTGGATATCGCGGCCAATGTTCAGCTCGCTTTCCATCCGGTCCTTGGCGCTGCGGGTGCGTTTCAGGGTCTCCAGCGATTCCTCAAGCTCGCTGTTCTTGCTCTGGATTTCCTCCAGCAGCTGGTCGCGGGTCTTCTGCTCGACAATTTCCCGCAGCCGCGCCAGCGTGGCGCGATTGACTCCGCTGGTCGTCAGTTCAACGTTAACCCGGTGGAACAGGCCGCCGGTGCCGCTGTCCTTTTCCAGGTGGTCGAAGAAGCTGTTCAGGTAGCCCAGGCTTCTGGAGTCCAGCTGGCCGACAAAGTCGAGCTGCAGGCGTGGCAGATTGCCCTTTGTGCACAGGCCTACCTCGATGCGCGCATTCTGGTTGAGTCGCTGCAGGGCCTTGCCCACTTCCGAGACCACCGTGGCCAGCCGGGTAGAGAGCAGCGAGTCGCCCGCCACCAGGGATGCCAGGCTGTGAATCTTGCGGCGGGCTTCAAGTACGGAGCAACTCTCCACCAGCGGGATAGAGCCTAGCGTAAACGTCTCGCGAGGTAAGGGGCTGCGCGACTGGGCCTGATTCACTGTCGCATCCTCAGGGCTATGCAGGTGGCGTCGTCGTGGTTCTTGCCAAAGCGCTCAACGACCGTGCGGCATATTGTATCTGCACTCTGGTAGAGAATCTGCGGGTAATCCTGCAGGTCGAAGCGGTCGCTGATGCCGTCGGAATACATCACCACGACATCTTCCGGGGCCAGGGTGTGCTGTTCCTGGCGGGGCGAGCGAATCTGGTGGCCGAGGTTGCCCGCCATGGACAGCAGCCGGAGGTTGCGCTGCCCGAACACCCGGTAGGAAACGTTGCCGATGCCGCTGAAGTTGACCTGGCCGCTGCGGGTGTCGACCACCGCAATACCGGCCACCGCCCCCAGGCTGCCACGCAGTTCTTCGTGCAGGTTGCGCGTGGTGTCGACCACATCCATACACCAGCGGTGCTTCAGGTAGTCACAGGCCGCGCTCGACACGCGGTGGGCTTCCGGCCCGTGGCCCAGGCCATCGATGACGGCAATCATAAGCAGGTGGCCGCGGCGCTCGATCATGGCGCCATCGCCGTTCAGGCGTTCGCCGTGGCAGGGGCGGGAGAAAACAGCCGCCTCCAGGTCCAGGCAATCCTCGCAGTCTTCGGTCGGAGCAGCCTTGCCGCTGGGCCGATGGCCCGGCAGGATCCGGGCACCCCGCGGCGGCGGGCGATCCCATTTCAGGCAGCGGACTTCGGTGAGCTGCCCGGGCGTTGAGCTGATGGTGAAATCATCCATCATGCGACGCACGCCGGGCAGGCCAAGCCCCAGGGTGCCGCTGGAACTGAAATGGTCCTGCATCGCGGTTTCCACATCGGCAATACCCGGGCCGCGATCGCGGGCGGTGACGATGACGCCGCGGGAACTGCCGTGCTCGGTATCCTGCAGCATGATCTCGCCGGTGCCAGCGTACTTGAGAATATTGCGGCTCAGCTCTGACACGGCTGTGGAAACCGCCTGGGCGTCAACTTCGGACAGGCCCAGCTGCCGGCTGAAGCGGTGGGCTTCCACCACCGTGCGGGTGGCGTCAGCTTCAGAGCTGACCCGCAGCCGGGTTGCCCCCTCGTCAGTGCGCATGGCGCTCCTCGGGTGGGGAGTCTTCCTCGGCTTCCTGGCTGGCGTCCGCCGGCTCTTCTTTCTCACCGTCGTCGTCTGCGATCACCGGCTCGGGTTCCAGCAGCTCGAACGCACTGTCGAGGTTGAAAGCCGCCTCGATGTCATCGGTGCGGGCATCCAGTTCCACCAGCGCCGAGACCACGCCGGCCTGGAAGCCCGAGAAGATGGTGCGGGCACCCATCAGCGCCGCCATGGACATGGTGTCGCGCAGGGCCTGGTATTCCTCCAGGTCCATGATGGCGATGCCCGACACATCGAGGATGACCGCTTCGGCGCCGGAACGCTGCAGCAGGTCCAGCAGGTCGGTGCGGAACTGGGCGAGGACGGCGTCGCTGAGATCCACCTGGATGGACACCACGATACAGCCGCGTGACAGCTGCATGGGGACCCGGGCAACGTTCACGGCATCGGCCATCAACGGGTGCTCCGGATTTCCATATCGAGCTGTAGGAAGGCCATGCCAAGGGCGTCTTTCATGGTGGCCGTGGTTTTCACATCGCCGACTTCGATGCCGAGGTCGACAATGGTCTGGGCGATCGCAGGGGAGACACCGGAAATGATGCTCTCGCAGCCCATCAGCCGGGTGGCCCGGGAAATCTTGATCAGGTGGTTGGCTACCGCCGTGTCTACCACACCGACACCGCTGATATCGAGGATGAACACCCGGGCCTGGGACTGGGCAATCTTCTCAAGGGTGGCGTTCATCACGTCGCGGGCACGCTTGGAGTCGATCAGCCCGACGATGGGTAACAGCAGGATACCGTCCCAGATGTGGGTGACCGGCGTCGACATTTCCAGCAATGATTTGGATTGCGCAGTCAGGGTCTCTTCCACCATCGCATTGTAGGTGTCGACCACGACGGCGGTGTCCAGGTGTAGCAGCTTGGCGATGGATTGCTGGGTGGCGGCGACATCTTCTGCACTCATCCCCGAGGCCTCGGCCAGGTCGCAGAAACACTGCAGGAACCGGTTCATGCCGGCAAAGTAGGTGTCCAGGGGCAGACCGATACGGGC
>JAZBOY010000320.1:0-14399 GCA_036351375.1 Halieaceae bacterium | reverse complement strand
CTGGAGGACGAGGTACGCGACTCACTGTCCAACATCCGCAAGACCAGCAGCCTCAGCGTAGAGGAACGCATCAGTCGCGTACGCGACACCTTTCACCTGAACCTGGTGCGCAATGACGAGATCGAGGCCATCAACGCCCGGCTCGATGTCCTCGAGAAGAAGCTGGACGCGCTCACCGCCAGCAAGCCCAAACGCAAGGCCACGGCAGCCAAGAAGAAGCCTGCCGCCAGGAAAAAGGCTCCTGCCGGCAAGAAAACACCCGCCAAAAAGAAGGCCGCCAGCAAGGCGCCGGCAAAGCGCAAGGCCGCAGCGAAGACGCCTGCCCGCAAGCGCCGCTAGGCCGCGGCTACACGCGCCATGAAAACCCGGGATCGCATCCTGCACACCAGTCTCGAGCTCTTCAACCAGGAGGGCGAGCCCAATACCACCACGGTGGATATTGCCAACGAGCTGGATATCAGCCCCGGCAACCTCTACTACCACTTCAAGGGCAAGGACGTGATCATCGCCGAGCTGTTCGACCAGTACGAGCACGGCATCACCGAGATCCTGAACGCGCCCATCAACCGACCGCTGAGCGTTGAGGACAACTGGTTCTATCTCTACGTGGTGTTCGAGGAGATGTACAACCACCGCTTCCTGTACCGCAACCTCAGCGACCTGCTGGACCGCTACCCGGAACTGCGGCGGCGCTTTCGCCGCATCGTCGACCTCAAGCATGAGGCGATCGCCGCCGTGTGGCGCACCCTCAGCGAAGCCGCGGTGGTCACCACCAGTGAAGAAGAGGCCGAGGCCCTGGTCGACAACATGGTGCTGCTGCTGAACTACTGGCTCAACTACGACCACCTGCTACACGAGGACCGGCCGCCGGCGCTGATCATCCACAAGGGCGTCTACCAGCTCATGAGCATGATCGCGCCCTACCTGGGCGCGCAGCAGCGGGAGTTCTACGACCAGGTGCGAGAGATCTACCGTACTATCATCGCGCCCGCCGCAGCAAAATAACGTCGTTACCAAGAAACTCGGGCGGCGACTGCTGGCAGTCGCCCCACCAGTGCCAGGTGTCAGTGGAAAAGAAGCTGACGTGGGTCAGGTCATTCTTGTAGTGCCAGTTGGCAAACGCCTGGGCATCGATCACCAGCTTGGTCATGATCGCCAGCCAGCCACCGGGGCGCAGCAGGGCCCAGAGCCGCTCCAGTTCCTCGCCCGGACGGTGCAGGTGCTCCACCACCTCGGTGGCGGTAATGAAATCATAGCGTCGCGACAGCGGCGTGCGGTCGGGGAAGAAGAAGGGATCGTAGCGGGCCACGTCGTGGCCCGCCTCCTTCAGCATCGCCACCAGCGCGGGGCCGGGGCCACAGCCGAAATCCAGCCCCCGCGAACCCGGCGCCAGGCGCGCCAGCAGCGGCGTGGCCAGGCGTGACAGGAACTCCCGGTAGCCGGCATCCGCCGGGTCGTTCTCGTGCAGCTGGTACTCGGCCCGCTCCGCTTCGAGGTCGAGAAAGTAGCGCGGCGGTACGTAGACCAGCCGGCAGGCGCCGCAGCGCAGGTACTCGCGCTGTGCGTCGCGATGGAAAAACTCGGCATCCGGCGCGCCGCAGAGGGGACATTGCATCATCGGCGCGGCTCAGGGTCTATAATCATCCGCAGTGGGCCTCGGCCCGAAATCCTCGCCCCGCAAGGGCGCCTCACTGCATGGAGATTAGCATGACCATTCAAGTCGGCGACAAAGTACCCAGTGTCACCCTCAAAGTTATGGGCCCCCAGGGTCCGCAAGACATCACCACAGACGAGGTGTTCTCGGGCAAGAAGGTGGTGCTGTTCGCCGTTCCCGGCGCCTTTACCCCGGGCTGTTCCATGACCCACCTGCCCGGCTTCGTGGTCAATGCTGACAAGATCAAGGCTGCCGGCGTCGACACAATCGCCTGCCTGTCAGTCAACGATGCATTCGTCATGGGCGCCTGGGGCGAGGCACAGAATGCCTCCGAGATCCTGATGCTGGCCGACGGCAACGGCGAGCTCACCGAGGCCCTGGGCCTGGTGCTCGACGGCAGCGGCTTCGGCATGGGCCAGCGCAGCCAGCGCTACGCCATGGTGGTCGATGACGGCACGGTGACTCACCTCAACGTCGAGCCCGGCGCCGGCATTGAAGTGAGCTCTGCCGAAGCGATCATGGCGCTGCTGTAGCCCGGTTGCACTTCCCGTGCCGCCCCGGCCGAGCCGGGGCGGCACCGCTTGAACAGTCCACCAGAACAATAACAGGGGGCCAATATGAGCGACCGCGCCAACTTTGGACACGACACGACAACCGACCAGGTACTGGAAGGTATCGACCTCACCGATTCCCGCGCCCTGGTGACCGGGGGCACCGCCGGGCTCGGTGTGGAAACTGCCCGCACCCTGGCTGCCCACGGCGCCGCGGTGACGCTGACGGCCCGCGACATGGCGCGCGGTGGGGCCATCGCAGCGGAGATTCGCGAAACCACGGGCAACCAGGCCGTCAACGTGATGGAACTGGAACTGGGCACGCTGGCCAGCGTGCGCAGCTTCACCGACGCTTACCTCGCGCGCTACGACAGCTTGAACATTCTTATCAATAACGCCGGCGTGATGGCCTGCCCCGAGCTCAAGACCGAGGACGGTTTCGAGCTGCAGTTCGGCACCAATCACCTCGGCCATTTCCTGATGACCAACCGCCTGGTACCGGCGCTGCTGAAAGGCTCGCCGGCACGGGTGGTCGCACTCAGTTCACGGGCCCACCATATGGCGCCGGTGGACTTCGACGACCTGGATTTCGCCAGCCGCGGTTACAACAAGTGGGCTGCCTATGGCCAGTCGAAAACTGCCAACATCCTGTTTGCCGTGGCGCTGGATGCGCGGCTGCGCAGTCACGGCGTTCGCGCCTATGCCGTGCACCCCGGGGTGATCGAGACCGAGCTGAGCCGTCACATGGACGACGAGGACCGCGCCATGATCAACGCCCGGGCCGAGCAAATCGGCAACTGGACACTGAAATCCGTGGCCGCCGGCGCCGCCACCTCGGTCTATGCCGCTACCGCGCCGGAGCTGGAAAACCAGGGCGGCGTCTACCTGGAAGATTGCGGCGTGGCGCCCATCGAGAACGAGTCCACCAGCCACGGCGTGCGCGCCTATGCGCTGGAGCAGTCCACTGCAGAGCGTCTCTGGCAGGTATCTGAAGACCTGGTTGGCGAAAGCTTCAGCTTCTGAGGATGGGGATCACGCTATGAAAACCATGCTGATGACCTGGTTCACAAGCGGTGCTTTCCTGGGCGCGGCCATCGGGTTGATCACCTACGTGATCGGCCGGGATGTGCCGGAGGCAGTGTTGGTGGGCGCCTTCGGCGGCTTTATCGGCGGCGCTGCAGCCGCGGCCCTGAGCGGCTACGTGGACCAGCGCATGCGCAAGGAAGAATCCGCCGCCCGGGATACGGATGCCTGACGCAACCCGGTGCTAGCCCGCTCTGCTGTTGGTGCTTTCAAAGATGCGGTCGGCATTGGCCTCCACAAAACCCTGGTAAAGCGACCCGTCCTGCTGGGGGTAGCGGTAGGCAAATTCGTAGAAGCAGCCGGGGATGGAGTGCTCGCCGTCGCTGAAGGCCACCCGCACCGGGTCGGCCAGGGTTGAAGACTGCTCCAGCAGCACCTGCGGCGAGCCCTTGATCTCACCACCCGAGGTGTTGAGCCGGTATCCGGCCTGTTTGAGCGCCTGATTGACGGCAGCGACGGATTCGAAACCGGGCAGCGCATTGACGCTTACCGTGAAGTGGTTGGCGCAGAAACCGTGGGCGGCGAGCCAGGCGGCGTATTCACTCTCCGCCAGCAGTGACCGGTAGGTAGCATAATCCAGCGACCAGTGACGGCCTGATGCCAGGAATGCCGGGCTGTTAACGGCATCGCCGGACACACCTTCGCACAGCGCCAGCACCGCGTCATGCAGGTCGGCGCTGCACTCATCCAGCAGCAATTCGCTGATGAATATTTTCGGCACGGATTCATCCGGGTGGCGGTAGTAACGCGCAGCGAGCTTCTTGGCGGCAAATCGGTACTCATCACCGATCTCGAAGCCCATACCCGTGAATAGCGGGTGCAGGGCCTCAAGGCCCAGGCTGGGGCTGGCAAAGGTGCGCAGCGCAATATGGTCATTGACGATGGCAGCGCCGCCCCCCAATAACCTGTGAATGCCCTGCGCACTGGGTGCATGGTCCAGGTAGTCCGACCACAGCAGCTCAAAAAACTCGCCCGGTTTCATCGCGTCTCGTTCTCAGGTGTGTGCCTTGGTGCGGGCGCTGATCCCCGATGGGCTAATGCGGTCGGCCGGAGGACTGGCCGCGGGTATGTTCGTACAGCAGGGCCGCACGCAGCGCCTCGCTGTCGATGGGAGGCAGCCAGGCTTCCTGCTGCTGGTTGTAATCGCGCACCAGGTCTTCGATGGCCCGTTCCAGCAGCGCCAGGCCGGTGCCGCTGTGATCCATGGCATCTGCGGCGACCGTGTCGAGGTGGAAGCTGGAGCCCGGCTCCACGAAGTTCAGGCGAATTCCGGCTGGGTCGAAATGCGGCGGTCGCAGCCGCGCACGCTGGCGATCGACCGAGGCGACCACCACGCCACTGCTGCCGATGGCTTCGATACGCCGCTCGCCGCCGTGGATGATCATGCCCGAGCCCTCGCACAGGCCAAAGCCGTAATTGCAGTGCTGGCTGGCACAGGCCACCAACAGTCGGCCCAGGCGCCGGCGGTTGAGGAAATTCTGGTCGATCAGCCCAAAGGACGTCAGGCCAATACCGCGCTCGACCACCACGCCGGAACTGCCCGCGTCTTCCGAGCCACCAAAGCGCAGGGCGGCTTCACTGTCGCCGTCGGATATCATGCGCCCGGCAAAGGCGCTGGCGGCGGCGGCCACTCCGACCAGGGGCACGCCCCGCTCGTAGGCGCTCACAACCTCGTGCAATACCGGCGTGGCCTCGGCACAGTGCAGCAGGGTTTCGGTCAGGCGGCGCTGGTTGCCGCCGGTAAACAGCAGGCTGCCCATGCTGCCAATGCGGCGCAACAGCGCGCGGTCGCGGCTGACCCGTTCGATGTTCTCAAGGCGGATATCAAGAATTTCGGCCTCAAGCCCCTGCCCCTCGAGCCACTGTCGGTAGCTTTCCGCCACCTCGCGCCCGTCGCCGGAGGCCGTGGCCAATACACCCACCGGCGCCTGCAGCTGCGACAACAGCGGCGCGAGATGGGCGGAATCCCACTGCAGCGGTGAATTGCCCAGCAATACCAGCTTCGCCCCCGGCACCGGATCGGGCGGCAGCACGGTAGCGCTCTCGCCCGGCCGCTGGGATGCCGGCAGATAACTGGTGCGCAGGTGCAGGTCAAAGCCGATCGCCGAATAGCGAATCTCGTCCTCTCGCACCGCCCGCAGGCTGCGGGCGCGGCGCCAGGGCCGCTCGATTTCGACACAGACCTGGATTTCGCGCTCTTCGTCGTAGGCCAGTGCGCTGTCGTGACGGTAGTAGGCGGGATCGCCTTCCACCAGGCGCAGCACCAGGTCGTGGACGGCGTAGCCGGAAAAGGCGTGGCGCCGCACCGGCGCCGGGCGCCGGTAGGAGGCACGGCTCACCCGCACCCGGCGCTTGTCGGCCGCCGGTTTCGCAATACCGCGGCGCAGGTCGATTTCATCGCCGTCGTCGAGATAGGACAGGCGCGCATTGCGCACCGCGTAACCACCGGCGTCGAAGCGCGCCTTGCGCAGGTCCAGGAATACGACCCCGGTTTCGCCAATCACGGTGCCGCGATCGCCCTGTACCAGCAGGGCGCTGTTCTCATCGATCCCGTAGGCCAGCTTCTGGTCGAGTTCGCGAGCTGCCGCCAGCAGCCGCCCGACGCGACCGCGCTGCAGGAAGTGCTGGTCCACCAGGCCCCAGGAGAAAAACCCGAGGCCAGAGCCGACCCGAAAGCCGTCTTCCTCTTCCGGGTCCTCGCAGAGGCCGGCGCTCCAGGCGCTCAGTGAGGTACCGCTGACGATCATCGGCCCGGACATGATGGCAGCACCCGCCGAGGTGCCGGCTACCAGGCCGCCCGCGGCGTGGCAACGGCGAATGCATTGCAGCACCGGCGTTTCCTCACCGTTCTGGATCAGGCTGCCGACAATGCGTGACTGGTCACCACCGCTGAAAAACACGCTGCCGTAGTCGGCAACCCTGTCGACCAGGGCGGGATCAAAAGCGGCGGTGTCACGATTCTCCCAGAACAGGGGAATCAGTTCGGCGTCGATGCCGTAGAAGCGAAAGTCATCCACCAGTTCCTGGCCGACTTCCAACGGGTAGCCCGAGGCCATCGCCAGTACAGCGATGCGGCCACCGGAGTGAGTCTTGAGCGCCGCGAACAGGGGCCGGTTATCACTTTCGAAGCGTCCACCAATCATGATCAGCGGACCGTTTTGCTGCGCGGCCAGTAAACCCAATTCCCTACCCGTACCAAATCTGAACAAACGCATTATCCGGGTTTGTCCCGGCAATTGCGAATGGCGCGGCGCGCTTCCCTGCACTTTAATGGGGGTATAAAGTTGCGGGTTCGCCCAGTGGAAACGGAGTCCACTTCATGAAATTTGTCGACACCAGCGTCTATCGCGGCCCCAATGTATGGGCGCTGTTCCCTGTTATCCGCCATACCGTCGATCTCGGTGTGCTTGAGGAATGGCCCACCGTGCGTCTGGGCGAAGCGTTTACTGATGGCCTGGTCGAAGCCCTGCCCGGACTGGGGGATCACGGCTGTTCCTACCAGGAGGCCGGCGGCCTGCTGCGCCGCATGCGCGAGGATGAAGGCACCTGGCTGGGCCACCTGCTGGAACACGTGATCTTGGAACTGCAGAACGTGGCGGGCTCCAACGTCACTTTCGGCAAGACCCGTTCCACCGACCAGCCTGGCGTGTACGACATGGTGTACGAATACGACAGCGAGTTCGCCGGCATCGCGGCGGGCAAACTGGGCCTGGACCTCATTCATTCACTGCTGCCCGCTGACCTGCAGCCGGAAGACACGCCCAGGGATTTTGACTTCCCGAGCCGGCTGGAAGACTTTGTGCGCGCCTGCCAGAAGCGCGCCCTGGGACCCAGCACGGACTCCTTGATCAAGGCTGCCGAGGCCAAGGGCGTTCCGTGGATTCGGCTCAATGACTACAGCCTGATCCAGCTCGGCCACGGCCGCTACCAGAAGCGCCTGCAGGCCACCATCACCAGTGAAACCCAACACATCGCGGTAGAGCTGGCATCAGACAAGGAAGAAACCAACCACATTCTCGGCGACCTGGGCCTGCCGGTACCACGCCAGGCGCTGGTGTATCGACTGCGGCGCGCCATCCAGGCCGCCGAGCGCATCGGCTACCCGGTGGTGCTGAAGCCCCTGGACGCCAACCACGGCCGTGGTGTCACCACCAACATCACCGACGAGGCGCAGCTCGAGAAAGCCTATGACAAGGCCAAGGAACACGGCGACGGCGTGATCGTGGAGACCTACCTGGAAGGCCTGGACCACCGCCTGCTGGTGGTCGACGGGAAGCTGGTGGCGGCCGCCAAGCGCGTGCCCGCCCACGTGGTGGGCGATGGCAAGCGCACGGTCACGGAACTGGTAGACGAGGTCAACAGCGACCCGCGGCGCGGCATCGGCCATGAAAAGGTACTCACCCGCATCAGCCTGGACGCCGCCGCCGAGCGCATGCTGGGCCAGAAGGGCTACACCGTTGATTCCGTACCAAGCGAGGGCGAGGAAGTGTTCCTGCAGCCCACCGCCAATCTCAGCACCGGCGGCACCTCGGTGGACGTGACAGACGTGATTCACCCCGACAACCGCAGCATGGCCGAGCGGGCGATCCTGGCGCTGGGCCTGGATGTGGGCGGCGTCGACTTCATTACTACCGACATCACCCGTTCCTACCGGGATGTGGGCGGCGGTATCTGTGAGTGCAACGCCGCCCCTGGCTTCCGCATGCACGTGGCGCCCTCTTCCGGCGAACCAAGGAACGTGGCGGTGCCGGTCATCGACATGCTGTTCCCGGACGGCAGCCCCAGCCGCATACCCATTGCCGCCATCACCGGCACCAACGGCAAGACCACCACCTCACGGATGCTGAGCCACATCCTCAAGATTTCCGGCCACACGGTAGGCACCACCAGTACCGACGGGGTCTACATCGACGGGCGCCTCACCGTATCCGGTGATATGACCGGGCCCACGGCGGCGCAAATGGTATTGCGCGACCCCTCCGTGGATGCAGCCGTGATGGAGACAGCCCGCGGCGGCATACTGCGCAGCGGCCTGGGCTACACCGAGTCCAATGTCTCTGCCTGCCTGAATATCGCTGCTGACCACCTGGGCCTCAAGGGCGTGGAGACTATCGAAGACCTGGCCGAGGTGAAGCGCGTTGTGGTTGAAGTGGCCAAGGATGCCGCGGTACTGAACGCCGATGACCCGCTGTGCCTGCAGATGGCCGACTACTGCACAGCGGAGAAGCTCTGCTACATCACCATGAACCGCAATCACCCGCTGGTGCGCGAGCACATCAAGGCCGGCGGCACGGCGCTGGTGCTGGAGCACGGCATCAACGGCAACATGATCACCTTGTACAACGAAAGCGGCCACAATATCCCGCTTTTATGGGCGCACCTGATACCCGCCACCCTCGAAGGAAGGGCCCTGCACAATGTACAGAACGCCATGTTCGCCGCCGCGCTGGCCTACCACATGGGCATAGACCTGGAGAACATTCGCCACGGCCTGCGCACCTTCGACAGCACCTTCTTCCAGGCGCCGGGACGACTCAACGTGTTCGACGAACTGCCCTTCAAGGTGATCCTCGACTACGCCCACAACCCCGCCGCCGTGAAAATGGTGTGCGACGTGGTGGACCGCTTCGAGATCAGCGGCAAGAAGATCGTGGTGCTGACCATGCCGGGCGACCGCCGCGACGAAGACATATTGGAGGCAGCCAGCGTGGCCGCCGGGCATTTCGACCACTACATCTGCCGCCGCGACGACAACCTGCGCGGCCGCGACGCCCGGGAGGTTCCTGAACTGCTCAAGCGCGGGCTGATCGACAACGGCGTGAGCGAAGACGCCATCGAAATCATCGAGGAAGAATCCGCCGCCAACGAACACGCCCTGGGCATGGCCCGCGCCGGCGACCTGGTGCTGGTGCTGGCCGACCACGTGGCTCGCTCCTGGAAGCAGATCATCTATTTCAAGCCCGGCGAAGAAGTGGAAGAGGCGCCACAGCAGACCAAGGCCGTGGAGATTCCGCAGGAGTTCTTCGGCGAGTTCGAACTCGACGACGACATGGAGCTGATCCGCGACGAGCGCGGCGTGCGCATCGCCCGCGAGTCGGAAGACTGATAGCGCTTCACCCCCATGCGACTACTGGACTGCCGCCGCCTGCCAGGACCCAACCTGATTGTGGACAAACCTGGCGCCGTGATCGACGTCGAGTTCGGGGAGCACCCCCCGAATCTCGTTATCGGTGCCTGGGAGAGCCAGGCGCGCCGCCTGCTCGACGAGCTTGGCTGGAAAGACGAGGTGGTCTGCGGCCGTCGCTTTGAGGGTGGTGCCAGCCTGGCGATCACCGCGCCGGTGGATGCGCTGTATGCCGCCACGGAAATTGTTGAGGCCGCCTGGGATGCTGCCCGCGACCAGGTCGAGGGCGGTAATCGTCAGTTGCTGCGCAGGGTAGCCCGCAGCCTGCGCGAAGAAGTGCGCGATGAGGAACGACCCCGCCTGCAGCGCCTGCTGGCCGCGGCGCGGGAGCACCGGGTGCCGGTGGTACTCGATACCGAGGAAGTCTCGCTGGGCCTGGGCGTGCACAGCCGCTGCTGGACCCTGGGGGATGTGCCCCACCCGGACGACGTCGACTGGGCCTCGCTCAAGCCCATTCCGCTGGCGCTGGTGACAGGCACCAATGGCAAGACCACTACCGTGCGGCTGATGTCGGCTATCGGCGCTGCCGCCGGCCTGACCACCGGTATCAGCTCCACCGACTGGCTGTCGATTGGCGGCGAGATCATCGAGAAAGACGACTACGCCGGTCCGGAGGGTGCACGCAAGATCCTGCGCCATCGCCGCTGTGAGCTGGCGGTGCTTGAAACCGCCCGCGGCGGTCTGCTGCGCCGGGGCCTGGCAGTGCAGCGCGCCGACGCCGCGCTGATAACCAACATCGCCTCCGACCACCTGGGTGAATTCGGCGTGCAAACCCTGGCGGAACTGGCCGACGTGAAATGGGTGGTCACCCGCGCCCTGGACGAAGAAGGTGTCGCCGTACTGAACGCCGACGATCCGCTGCTGGTGGAACGCGGCCTGCGTCACCCCGGTCGCATCATCTGGTTCAGTCACGACCCCGGCAACCCACTGCTGAAGGCTCACCGCGAGGCTGGGGGCACCGTGTGCACGCTGAACCGTGGCCGCATCGTATTGATGCAGGGCGACGCGGTAACGCCAGTCGTCTCGCTCAAGAAAATTCCCATCTGCTTTGGTGGCGCCGCCCGCCACAACGTGGCCAATGCCCTCGGCGCCACCGGCCTGTCAACGGCGCTGAGCATTGAACCGGCAGCCATTGCCAGTGGCCTGTGCGCACTGCGCAACGAAGACAATCCGGGCCGCGGCAACCTGTACCAGGTAGGCGAAGTAAGCGTCCTGCTGGACTTTGCCCACAACCCCCATGGGCTGCGCGCCATGGTGGAGCTGGCGGCCGCCCTGCCCGCCAGACGCCGGGCGCTGATTATCGGCCAGGCCGGCGACCGCAGCGACGACGATATTCGTGAACTTGCCTGGGCGGCGGAGGCCATCCGTTTCGAGCGCGTGTACATAAAGAAGCTGGAGCGATACAGTCGCGGGCGCCCGGTGGGTGAAGCGGCGGCCATGCTGCGCGAGGAATTCCTGGCCCAGGGCTACAAGGCGGGGAGCCTTGCCAGCAGCAAGACCGAAAGCAGTGCGCTGCGCTCGGCACTCAAGTGGGCTGAACCCGGCGATCTGGTCGTGTGCCTGGCCCACGAGGATCGCGACAAGGTCATGGCAGAGCTAGACGCGCTGCAGGCGGAGTCCCGCAAGCCCGCAAAGAAAAAGCAGAAACCTGCCCGGTCTGCTGTTAAGAAGGCCTGACCGGTCACCGGAAGCCAACCTATGCTGACACTCATCAACAACGCCCAGGTCTACAGCCCGCAGCACATCGGCACTGCCAGCGTGCTGATAAGCGGCGGCCGCATTCTCGCGGTCGGCGACGTGGAACTCAGCGGCCGTGAACTGGAAGTGGTAGACGCGCAAGGCCGTTGGCTGCTGCCCGGCTTCGTTGACGCGCTCACCCACCCCTGCGGCGGCGGTGGCGAGGGCGGCTTTGGCAATCGTACGCCCGAAATTTCTGCCGGCGAATTTGTGCGTGCCGGTGTTACCTGCCCAGTGGGAGCGCTGGGCACCGACTCCCTGGCCCGCAGCCTGGACGTACTGTACGGCTGCGTCATGGGCCTGCGCGAGCGGGGCCTTGCCGCCCATATGTATACCGGCGCCTACCGGGTCCCGGCACCGACCCTCACCGGCGATATTGCCCGCGACCTGGTGCTGGTGGCACCGGTGATCGGTGTGGGCGAAGTGGCGGTGTCAGACCATCGCTCCTCGATGCCGACCGCGGAAGAACTTCGCCGCCTGGCGGCCGATAGCCGGCAGGGCGGCATCCTCAGCGGCAAGACCGGCACGGTGCTGGTGCATGTGGGCGATGGTGACAGTCGCCTCGCCCCGCTGCGCGATGCGCTGGCAGGCAGCGACCTGCCCGCCCACAGTTTTTATCCCACCCACGTCAATCGTAGCGGCGCATTGATCGATGAGGCCGCAGCCCTGGCCAGCAACGGTGCCTGGGTAGATATCACCGTATCGACCACGCCGGAACTGATTGCCGCCGGCGACATCCCCGGCCTGGAAGCCCTGAAGCGGTTGCTGGCAGCCGGCGCCCCTGCCGATCGTGTGACCATGTCCTCTGACGCCGGGGGCTCACTGCCGCTGTTCGAGAACGGCGAATTGCGCGGCCTGACCGCCGCCTCACCGGCCAGCATGCTGGAAATGCTCCAGCAGGCCATGCGGGAAGCACCTGAGGCAGTGGGAACTGTCATCGCTGCCCTCAGCGTAAACCCGGCCGCCGCCCTGGGCCTCAACACCAAGGGCAGGATCGAAGTCGGCTCCGATGCTGACCTACTGTTGCTAGATCCGGACGGCGGCCAACTATCCGATGTAATGTGCGGCGGCGCCTGGTTGCTGCGCGCAGGAGAGCTCGTCGACTCACGTTTTCCCTGAAGCTTGATCGCAAGGGCCAGATCACAACTTCATCCTCCCGGCTTTGCCGCACGCCCAAAACTGCTTTAGCATCAGGGGAAGCTCATACAGCGGAGACCACCTTGCCCATTCTCCTGCTTTTGATCGCCGTCTTCGCTGGCGGCTCTTCCTACGCCGATGATATGGGACATATCGCCGACGTTGTCCATCCGAACCAGCGCGTTGCCCAGGCCACACCGACTTCGACGCCAGAACCCGGCGTTGCATCCAGGCCCAAGTCCGCGCCTGAACCGACCCCCGCGCAAACCGCCAGGCCAGCGCCGGCCCCGGAGCCACCGCCCGAACCAGAGTCAGAGCCAGCGCCAGAGCCAGAATCCAGCAGCGAATCTCCTGCACCACAGGATGAATGGGTGGTTCAGGTCGCCGCTTTTGACAACCACGCCGCGGCGGAGACAGGCGTGGAGCGCATCGGCCACGCAGGCCTCAGAATCGCCTACACCTACCGCAACGGTGAAGACTGGTACGTGTTGCTCCTCGGCCCCTACGCCAACCGCGGGCAGGCAGAGCGAGCCGGCGAGGCGTTTACCGAATCCACCGGCGGCGACTACTGGGTACGACCCGCGAGCGCGGTGCGACCCCCGAAGAACTAGTGCAGCGGGCTGTCAAAGCTGTAGGCGCCTAGCAGCACTTTCCAATTGCCGTTGGAGTTTGAGCCAGAGAGCCGCTATGGCCCTTCGGGTCGGGTTTAGTCAGATAGTTGAAAGTACTCGGGAACCCGTACGCAGGCCAATTCCGGTTGCTCGCTGATCCGCTGTCTTATCTGCGCCCTCACTCGTTGCCGGGCTGCGAATTCACCGTCCATGCGGATAGCATCCATGTAGGCGTAGAAGAACTCGGCGTTAGACATCAAAAGGTACTCAATAAGCGGATCGTATGCGGCAAACTCCGCTTCACTCATACGTCGGTGCATTGCGATGCGTTGCTCCACAGCATCACGGCCTTCCGTGTCACCCAGCGCCGTCAGGGCAATCTTCTGAAGCGAGCGGGCAACGGAGGTACCCAGCTGCGTCTTCCCGTGACGCTCTGCTAGCTCCCCATACTGTAGGCATACGTGCGCCCACTCTGCATCGGCGGCGGACATCTCACTGCACATTCCGACTTCGCCCAGGCTGCCGGGTATAGCCCCCGTTACCCCAAATGCCCATTCGACTCGCTGCCCGAAATGAAAGCCGCCGGCCGCGGCAACCCCACGCTCGACTGCCTCGATGGTATCTGGCCAGTAACGCCGCGTCTGCGGTGAAGTGGCCGCAACACGCATCGCCTCCAGCGCGCCTCTGCGGTCACCAGCAGTGAATCTGTTGGCTGCAATACGCACCCAGGCTTCGCTGTTGCTTCCATCCGCGTCAATCAGCCATCGCTCCCAGACGTCCATGGGGCAATTCTTCAGGTAGTCAGCAACGGAACAGAGCTCGTAGGCACTCCAGATCAGGAAAGCGTCTGTCGGCGCCAGGGCAACTGCGCGTTTGAGCAATTTTGCCTGCTCCGTGCGATCTGTTGTCAGCAGCGCCGCAACGTAGAGATTCTCGGCGGAAGAGGATAATGAAAGCGTCCTGGCAATATGACGGCTCTGCTCGTCATGTTCACGATCTGTTACCTCCGGATCCTTCGCCAGATCACCGTCAATGCCTGCGGTTTCCGGGTTTGCATCGCACCTGGCTTCGAGTTCAGCAAGAACGTCTGCCACGTAAAGGTTCGCGCTGTCGGAACCTGATACACCACTAAGTGTCAGCGAATGTGCAGATTCCTCGGGCGATGGAGGGCGCTGAACGTTGCTGGTTTCGCGATCGCTGGAAAAATAGAAGAGAACCAGCACCAGAGCGGCCAAGGCAATAGCAATAGGGCGGCGCAATTGATTCACTCTCTCCAATGTTCACCTGGACAGTGCTGTCCCGGAACGAGCTACTCCACCAGCCGGGAGTGCACCGTTACCTCACTGTGAAGCGTGCGATGCACGGGGCAGCGATCTGCAATCTGTAGCAAGCGGTCACGCTGCTCCGGTGTGAGATCGCCCCGCAGGGTGATGCTGCGATCG
>JAZBOY010000319.1:0-10623 GCA_036351375.1 Halieaceae bacterium | reverse complement strand
GCCTATTTCTCCCGTCACCCGCTGCGCACGGCCGCGCTGCTGGCACCGGTCATTCGCTTCTACCAGTTTGTGCTGTTTCCGGTGGCGCGACCGACATCGAAATTCCTGGACTGGTGGCTTGGCAAGGAAGCAATCGAGTACCTGCATGAGCCCCTGCTGCGGGACATACTCAAAGCCCATATCCGCTCGCCGCATACCGAGGTGAGTGATGTGGAAGGCATCGGAGCGCTCAACTTCCTGGATATCGACGACCTGTCCAGCCTGCAGGAAGGCGAGCCGCTCAGCGATGACAGCATGATCGAGCTACCGGTGGATCTCGACCTGCCACGCTTCCCGGACATCGAACCGGTGGCAGACGATCCCTTCCTGCGACTGATCAACAAGGCGGGGAAATCCTGGGTGGTGCTGGTAGACCCGGCAGGTGAACCACAGCTCGCCCTGCATGTCGATGAGTTCACCCGCGCCGCTCTTTACGGCGAGAAACCGCTACAGCCCTATCGCTATTGCCATCGGCCGATCATCGTCCGGGAGCAAAGCACAACACTGGGCGAAGTCATCCGCCAGCTGAAGCTGGCCGCTGCCAACAGCGACGAGGAAATTCGCCACGACGTGGTGCTGATCTGGCTCGGGAAACCGCGCATCATCACCGGCAGCGATATCCTGGCGCGGCTGTTGACCGGCATCGGTGAGCGCAACGAGAGCATCGCCGGACACCAGCGTGGCATTCTGCCCTGACGTCAGTATGCCTGGGGGCGTTCGATCGGATTGGCCATCAGCACGCGCTCCCCGTCCGCCCGGTGCACATCCAGCATGCCGCGAACTACGGACCAGGTAGTGGCGCTCTGCAGGGCAGCCAGGAAGCGCTGCTCCTGCTCCATGAGCTTAGCGTCACAGGCCATTCGCGTCGTGGCCAGCGGTTTGATGGACAGGGATTCATCGCTCGCCTCATAACCGCCGGTAAAACGATTGCAGCCGGCACTACCCGAAACCGTGCCATCCTCGAACTTCAGGGTAATGCTGGAACCGAGTATTGGACTCGCCACCGCCTGGCGGCCGTTGTTGAAGCCCGCCACCTCCCATGCGACGCCTTCCAGCCGGGGGGCAGCCGCCGGCTTGAACTGGAGCGGCGCACCGCCTCCTTCCGGCGCCAGCTGCAGGCCCGCATCCGTGATCGAGACCACCAACCTGCCTGACAGCGCGGCCAGAAACTGGCGTTCGAGGGATTCGATGCGTGGGTCTGCGCAGGCCATCATGGTGCCGGCCATCTGGCCCAGCACAAGCGTGTCGCCCTCACGGGTATAAGCACCCATAAACTGGTTGCAGCCGGAAAACCCGTGCACGCGGCCATCGCTGAACGTAACGGTGGGTGCACCCTTCCCGAGATCGCTTACGTCCTCACCCTCCGGCAGATGAATCAGGCGCCAGCTTGTGTCTTCCAGTGACAGTGAAGTTGCCGCCGACTGGGCCGGAGCAACCAACGGCCAGAGAAGTACGAACAGGAACGTGGCCATCACGCGTATCATTTCTACAGCCCTCTGCATCAGTGTGTAAGGGAAGTGCCAAACCCCTAGCTTACAGGTTTGCTTGCACTCCGCCATAGACACCTGAAACAGCCGTCAATGCTTGTAGCAGACGCCTGATGGCAGACCCTTTTACGCTGAAGCACACAGGCTTTCTGAGCCCTGCCTATTCGCGCCGCCGGCACTTGCCATGCTGCAGGCGGCGCGGTAGCGGGCAACTAGCGGAAGTTCTTCCGCAGGGTAACGCCCCAGGTCGTGGGCTCGTTGTGGCCCGTGGTCAGGCGACCCGGGTTACCCGTCGCGTCGGTGATCACGCCGGGATACTCCTCATCCCCGAGGTTCCTGCCCCAGGCCGTGAGCTCAACATCCCAGTTTTCGAAGACCAGGCCGGCACGCACATTGATGATGTCGTAGTCTTCGGCCAGCTTGAGCGGATCGTTGTTGACGTCAGTCATGCGCTCGTCCACCCAGATATACTCACCGTAGATGAAGGCATTTACGCTGTCGCCCAGGGGAATATCCTGCCGCAGTGATACCGCCGCGGTATTCTCGGGATTGCCCGCCAGCAGGCCACCGGAGCGATCGCAAGAACCGTCCGCGTTCTGCTCCGGGTCCGGTTGCCCGGTGTGGAAGGGCGTGGCGATCCAGCAGGGGCCGTTCTCAAAATCATCGTATTCGCCGTCATTGTAGGCATAGGCGACAGTGAGCGTCGTGTAGTCGAAGGGTTGCCACAGCAGGTCCAGCTCACCACCCCAGGTCTCAGCCTTACCGGCGTTCTGCAGGGCAAAGCCGGTGCCCTCAAATGCCACGGTTTGCAGGTCGTCGGTGACGGTACTGTGGAGGGCAATGTTCACTCGGAGCGCCTGCTCCGGGAACTGGGCCTTCATGCCCACTTCGTAGGCTTCAGTTTCTTCAGCGTCGAACACCACATCGAGGGTTTGCGCGATACGGTCAGCGTTGATGCCACCCGCCTTGTAGCCCGTGCCATAGGATGCGTAGAACATGATGTCTTCGGCGGCGAACCAGGTCAGCTTGACCGTTCCCGTCACCTGGTCGTCGTCGATGTTTTCATCCACGTCCGGCCTTGGCGCCAATGGTGCAAACAGCGCGAAGCCCGGGCCCGCGTTCACCTCGGTGAAGGTATTCACCATATCCTTGTCTTCCTTCGTCCACCGCAGTCCCGCCGTTAACTGCACGCTGTCGGTCAGGGACAGGTCGATCTGGCCGAACACCGCATAGGCCTGATGCTCCTGTTCAGAAACATCCTGGGCGAAACCGCCAGCGGGGAAGAGATTCTCCAGTCCGGGCAGGCCGACAAACGCCGCAGTGTCTTCACCTACCCGGGTGATAACCGTGGCGTCGAGGTCCTGCTCGAAGTAGAACAGTCCCGCCACATAGGTGAGACGCTCGCCCTGGCTGCTGATGCGCAGTTCCTGGGAGAACTGGCTCTGCTCCGAGTCGCGAGTCTGCGCTACCGCATCGATGTCGTAGAAGTCCCCGTCGACATCATCCAGGGAATCAAATTCCCGGTACGCGGTTATGCTGGTCAAGTCGAATGACGGCAGGGCCCATTCGAACTGCAGCGACACCCCTTTGTCTTCATTCTGGGACTGCGGCAGGAAACTCACAGCCACTTCTCGCTCGAAGAAATCGTCCTGGTCAATGACGGTTCCGCCCGCGTCAATGACGTCGTTGTCAGTACCAAACACCGGGGGAGAACCCGGCGGCAGCTGCTGCGCCTGGAGGTTGTTGTACCAGTTGCCGATCGCGCAACAGGTTTCATCAATCTCAGAGTAATCCGCGTTGATCTGGATGGTCACGGTATCGGAAGGCAGGTAGAGGGCAGACAGCCTGCCACCAAAGCGGTCGCGATCCTGGATGACGTCGTCTTCAATATTGATGGCATCCACGTAGCCGTCACGTTCCAGGTAGAAGCCCGTGGCGCGAATCGCCAGCACGTCTTCGACCAGGGTAATGGACTTCGCACCGTCAATGGTTTGCATATCCAGGTCACCGGCGCCTACTTCCAGGTAGCCTTCGCCGGAGAAGTCGGGCGCACGGGTGATGACGTTGATGGCGCCCGCGGAGGTATTACGGCCAAACAGCGTGCCCTGTGGGCCGCGCAGCACCTCGATGGAGTTCACGTCCACCAGGTTGTTGATCATCGCGCTCTGGCGGGAGCGGTAGACGCCGTCGACATAGAGGCCCACTGAAGACTCAAGGCCGAAGTTCTGCGAACTGGTCGATACACCACGAATACCAAAGCTGGCAGTGGTTGAGCTCTGCTGCGTAGTAACAAACAGCGCCGGATCAATGTTCGCCACTTCAAAGAAGTCCCGCACACCACTTTCCAGCAGGCGTTCGCGAGTAAATGCCGACAGTGCTACCGGTACATCCTGCAGACGCTGTTCGCGCTTCTGTGCGACGACGACAATTTCGTCGAGCTGGACCTGCGCCGCGGCGCCCTCCGCAATGAGTATCCCGGCGGCACACACCGCTGAACACATTGCACTCTTTCCGTACGGTACCCGGGATTGCTTCCTGCTGGCGTTCACTGCTCTGCTCCTTAATGTCATCACTGACATGAGTACTTCGGGCGGCAACTGCCGCCACTGCAATTTTGTGAGCACCGCTCTGGGCCCAGTCGTTGAGCACTCTTTTCTATGCACTCTCTTGGCACAACATCGCCCTGTACGTTCACGACGAATCGTGGCGCGATGCGTTCTCACAAGGTGAAGCCCAGATGTTACAAGCCAGTCGACGCGGGGTTTGATAACTGGTTATCAGTTTTGTGACGCAGAGCAGCGCAAAAACAGTGAATAATTACGCAGGGGCGGAACAAAGAAACCTGGGATTGTTTTCTGGCGGCCCGGAGTGGGTAGCACGCGCCGGACTTGGAATGCGACCCGCACGCTCATGCACGCCTGAATGCGTTCGTAGTAGCTGAACGACGTATCACCTTCTTCATGCAGGCAGGTGAACTCCGGGCGCAGCGACCAACCCTGCCAATACAGCCCGGGCCATCGATCAGTGCGCAGATTGCCTGGTGGATTTTCTCGGCGGCCACAAATTGCCGGGAAGCCCCGAGAAGAATAACGGCGAGCAACACGCGAACGCTGCCCCTCCCTAGTTATTCACCCAGTAGGTCATCAGGCTGCGCTGTAGTCCCTTTACGCAAATCTCCGCATTGGGTCTACAGCGCTCCGATTCGTGTATGAGATCGAAGGTCGACCGGGATATCAATATCCGGCCCGGTGCACTTGCAGTCTGTAGCCGAGCGGCCACATTGGCTTCCTTACCAACGATGGTGAAACCCATCTGCAGATCACTACCGAAGTTTCCAACCGTGCACTCGCCGCTACTGATACCGACGCGCACCGGAATGCCGAGTTCACGAGACCTGGACAACATGGCACGCGCCATCTGCACGCAACGCACCGCGTCCTCGCTCTCGCCTTCGCTGTCGGGAGCGCCGAAGAACACCATGATCGCATCGCCGATGTACTTGTCCAGGGTACCCCCGAAACGGTTGATGATGATCGCCATCTCATTGAAGTAGTTGTTGAGCCACTGTGTCAGCTCCCGGGGGTGCTGGGCCTCCACCAATGGTGTAAAACCGGCGATATCGGCAAAGCAGATCGTCAGGGGCTTCTGTTGGGACTCAATCCTGACCGCCGCATCACCGGAGAAGATCGCTTCGCAGAGCTTTGCAGGAAGGTACTTCGACAGATTTGCCGCTGCCCGATCCAGTCGCCGAACCAGCTGAGTGAGACGCACATGGGTTCTCACCCTGGCCAGCAGTTCCACATCACTGAAGGGCTTTGTCACATAATCTACGGCGCCGAGATCGAAACCACCGGCAACCCGCTGAGTGTCGTCCTCTGAGGTGAGGAAAATCACCGGTATGTCCTCAGTCGCCTCGTTTGCCTTGAGCCTGCGGCAGGTCTCGAAACCATCCATGCGAGGCATTTCAACGTCCAGCAATACCAGGTCAGGCCGGTGCTGATCGACGCTTGCCAGGGCGTCCAGGCCGTCAGCGGCTAGCCGCACCGTGTAACCCTGCTCCTCAAGAATGACCTGCAGGAAGCTACGGAGCTCCTGCGCATCATCCACCACGAGCACGCAGGGAGATTCGGCAATATGGTCTAGCACTGTTCGCGTCCACGACCACCGGGTCGTTTTATTGATCTAATGGAGCTTCACCGGGTGTCTTCGTTGCTCAGAGCTGAGGGCCGCTCTGGCTCGAGGCAAGCAGCGGCTCAGTAGTAAACGGGTTTCTCGAGGGCAGCGTACTCCGCCTCCCGCAGAGACAGGTCAGACTGGTAAACCTTGATCTTTTCCTTGAGTTCAGCAATTTCCAGCGTATGGTTTTTAATCTCAAGCAATAACTCTAGGCGCGTGTCCCCGCTCGTCTCATCGCTGGCAATCTTCAGCGTCTTCTGTGCGATCTCATCTTCCAGTGAGCGAATGCGGCTCTGACTGCCATCAATCCTGGCGGCCAGTTCATTGACCGCCCTGGCCAGCAGGTAGTGTTCGCGGCCCAGCCGATAGCCCGCGAGAAAGTCAGGCTCCAACTCACCAGGACAAACACCGGAATAGCGCCCACCTGAGCGAGCATGATTGAAGCCGTTGCTCTCGGTGCAGAAGTTGCGAACGCCCTCGTTATATCCTCGCTGGTAGGCGACAAGGTTCGGGGTTACGCCATGGTCAGCACACTGTCTGCGGTACTCGCCAATCTGGCCCTGGTTTCGGCCGGCAGTGCCGTCCTCAAAGCCAATCGTGCGCCAGTCCGCAGACACGCATTCGGCCTGGTCCATCCCTGCACAACCGCTGAATAACAGGACGAGGCCTGTCATGAATACCATTCTTCTCATAAGCGGCTAACCCATTGATACTGTTGAGGCACGCTATCTGGGAGCCTAGGAGCGCGCAACCGGCCATGGCAACTGTTAGTGCGGAATTATGAGACCTGGCTAACACATTGAGTACCGTGGGGCTTCGCCCTTGATCTGACACCGTACTGGGGTGACTATCGTTGCGCATTCATTGCGCATCGAGTATGCGCGCCGAACGGCGGCCATTTACAGGTATCCATACAGGAGCATCCATGACAGGTGGCGAAGACGCCAGCCAGAGACTGGCGCGACTACACCGGGCCTGCCAGGTCGAACCCGACCGGGCAGCGCTGCGCCGTGACTACGGCAATGCCCTGCTGGCGGTCGGCAGGCACGAGGATGCAGCCACGGAATTGCGGCGCGCGATCAGTCTCGACGCTCCCCGGGCGGATGCCCAACACAGCCTCGGCGTTGCCCTGCAGGGGTGTGGCGATCACGAAGGCGCCGTCGCGGCTTTCATTGCTGCCATCGACATAGCGCCGCGCTTGCGCGCCGCCCAACTGAGCCTCGCCAACCTGTACCTGCACCTCGGTCGCAACGCCGACGCACTCAAGCATTACAGCGTGCTGTCGGAGATAGACCCCCACGATCCCTATGCCTTTTACCACCTGCTCAATATGGGCGAGTCGGCCGGCATTACCGAAGATCAGCTCAGCTACTTCAGGGCCTATCTTAACGACGACGAGCAGACGACGCTGTCGCGGGTTCTGGCGGGCTTCGGGCTGGCACGCTACTTCGCAGGCACCGGCCAGCACCAGGAAAGCTTCGAATACCTGGCGGCGGCCAACCGCCTGCATCGCGAGAGCTACGAGTTTTCCCTCGACGAGCTTGCCGGCTTCCAGGCTGCGATCAAGGTCAATTCCCGGCCCCGGCAAGCCGCGCTGGCGCAGGATCACGCCGACCCCACGCCGGTATTTATCGTCGGCACGCCGCGTTCGGGCTCCACGCTGTGTGAACAGATTCTTGGCGCCCACAGTGCCGTGGCCGCATCCGGGGAAGGGCTGTTCTTCGACGCCATCATCCACTCACTTGGAGCCACCAACCCGGAGGGCTGGGCACGCCTGATGCAGATCATGGATGGCGCCGAGCTCGAGAAGATCCGCCTGCAGTTTCTTGGCAAGTTCCGCTCCGAAGGCGAGCGCCGGCTCGTGGTAACCGACAAGAGCCTGGAGAACTACCGCTACATTGGCTTCATCAAGGCGGTCTTTCCCCAGGCACGGTTTATCCACTGCGAGCGCCATCACCTGGCAAGCGGCTTTTCAATGTTCAGGAGCTTTTTCGCCGGTCACCAGCCGTTCGCCTACGACCTCGAAGAGATCGGCGCCTACCAGGCCCTGGTGCGAGACATGATGAGCTTCTGGGGCGAGCATTATGGGCAGGATATTTTCACCCTCAGCCACGAGGCCCTGGTGGAAGACCCCGAGGCGACGATCCGCAGCTTGCTGGTGTTTTGCGGCCTCAAGTTTGAAAGCGGCTGCTTGCAGTTTCACAACAGCAACAACTATGTCGCCACCGCGAGTACCCAGCAGGTGCGCAAGCCCCTGAGCAGAGAACACACGAGGCAGTGGCAGGTATACGGTGGCCTGCTGGCGCCGATTACCCGGGGGCTGGAATCACGACTGCCCACGCCACCTGAGCAGGCTGCGCCGGCAAAGGCCGACACGGGCGCCCGCGCACAGTTGCTGATCGACGGCCTGGCGGCACAGAAAGCCGGGGACGTCGCCGGGGCCATCGCGTTCTACCGTCGCGTGCTAGAGCAACACCCGGACGACGAGCAAGCTCTGCACCTGCTGGGCATGGCCGAGCACGCGGCCGGGAATTACGCGGAGGCCATACAGCACCTCGAGGCCTGCCTGTATGGCAGTTCTACGCCATGGCTGGTGGCTTACCACCTGGGCCGTGTTTTCGTCGATGCCGGCCGACCCGAAATGGCGAGCCAGAGTTTTCGCAAGGCGCTGAAGCTGAAACCCGACTATGCCGAGGCGCATAACTCCCTCGGCCTGGTACACAAATCGCGGGACGAGATCGAAGCCGCCATTGCCTGCTTCCAGGCCGCCATCGACAGGAATCCGGAATTCACCAGCGGCCACGACAACCTCATCCGCACCCTCAAGCAGCACGGCCGGGAAAGGGAGCTCAAGTCACTGTGCGAGACTATGCTGGCCGCCAACCCTTCCCGCACACAGTACCTGCGGGAGCTGGCATTTCTCGAACGCGGTCTCGGGCAGCTGGACAGCGCCAATGCGTTGTACCGTAACGTGCTGGATATCAACCCCCGTGCCGTTCACGCATACTACGGCCTGAGCCTCTCCCTGGAGGACACCCTGGACGAGGGCGACATGAACAACATGCGCGCGCTGCTGCAGGATGAGCAGCTGGCAGCATCAGATCGCGTGGCACTGGCCTTCGCCCTGGCACGCAGCCATGAGAAACACGGCGAGCTGGAGGCCGCCTGGCAACACTACTGCCTGGCCAACCGCACTCACCGGGAGAGCATCAGCTTCAAGATGGCCGACCAGCGGCGTTTCTTCCGGCGGGTCGAGCAGGTCTTCAGCGCGGGTTTTGCGCGCGCCCATCGGGTGCGGCTACCGGCTTCCGCTGCGCATATCTTTATCGTCGGTATGCCGCGCTCGGGCACTACCCTGCTGGAGCAGATGCTGGCGGCACACAGCTGCGTCGCGGGAGCGGGCGAACTCTCCTACTTTGGCGATATCTGCCGGGAATTCTGCGATGCCGGGCGCGCGCCACACCCGGATGGGATGGCTGACAGCTCCGACCTTGAACTGGCAGGGCTGGGGCGCCGTTACCATACCAGGACGACAGCCCTGCGTGGCGACGCGGAGTTCCTGGTTGACAAAATGCCGGGCAACTTTTTTCACCTGGGCGCCATCAGGGCAGCGCTTCCCGACGCGCGCATCGTGCATATCAGGCGCAACCCCCAGGATACCTGCCTGTCGATCTTCAAGAATCACTTTGACGAGCCCCACCCCTACGCTTATCACCTGGGGGAGCTGGCCGACTACTACCGGCACTACCAGCAGCTCATGGCACACTGGGAAGCGCTCTACGGAGACAGCCTGCATACCCTTGATTACGACAGCCTGGTGACGGACCCGGAGACAACCATCAGGAAGCTGCTGGACTACTGCGGGCTGGAATTCGAGCCTGCCTGCCTGCAATTCCACGCCAACCCCACCAGCGTAAAAACCGCCAGCCAGGAGCAGGTGCGGCAGCCGCTCTACACCTCTGGCGTGGGCAGCAGCCAGGCTTTCTCTGACTACCTGTCGGCCTCGCCGGTGGGGAAGCTCGCGTGGTAGCCGCCCGCTAAAGATATCAGGGCTGGAGCGGATCGCCGAAGCGATCACCGAAACACATTTTCTCTATCGGCCGCCGTGAGATCGGGCCGTGGCCCTTGCCCACCGGGTAACCCAGTGGAATGAAGCCACAGGTGTACCAGCCGCCGGGAATCTCCAGCAGGGCGCGCACCTCCTCCTCTGCATAACACAGCAGCGTCGTCATTGTGCAACCCACGCCTTCGTTGACACAGGCCAGCATAAGGTTCTGCAGCGCCGGGTACACCGAGCCACCGCCCACGACAGAGGGCCGGTCCAGCTCGGCATCGGTGATAGCCATCAATTTGGGATTGAAGCAGGCCACCAGGATGACAGGAGCAAGGCCGAGGTTGTTACCGAGATGATCGGCGGCCGCCAGCATCCGTTCCTGCTTTGCCAGCGCTTCGCCTTCCAGCCCTTCCAGACCTTTCCTGTGCCCCGCGGCATAGCGCTCCCACAGCGGCTTGTAGAGCACGCCAAGTTCCCGTTTGAGTTCCGCCTCCCGAACAACCACCAGGCGCCACGGCTGCAGGTTGCCGCCACTCGGGGCCCAGGTGGCGGCCTGCAGTATGCGCCTGAGCACATCGTCGGGAATCGGATCTTCGCGCAGCCGCCGGACGGCGCGCAGGGTGCTCATGGCTTCGTAGAGTGGGAGCGACGGCTCGGTCATGGCGGATTTCCCTGTGCTATATGCTGGTTCGCGGCGGCACCCAACATAGCAAAGCAGCCTTGCAAAATATAGTCACTCTATAAATAATGGACGGTAATTAGAGATAAACTATAAATTATGGCCAAGTTCTCTGAAGCCACTGAAACGCTGCCTGCCGCCCCGGAGGGTGGCACCCGCCTGGAACGCAATCGGCAGAAGCTGGTGGC
>JAZBOY010000318.1:0-3291 GCA_036351375.1 Halieaceae bacterium | reverse complement strand
GTGGTAGAACTCGTGGAAGGTGTCCATGTTCAGCTTCCAGCTGATATTGGTTTCCACGCGCTTTACGCCCAGCAGGTGATGGTCTGCAAAGCCGAAGCCGGCCAGCTGGCTGCCGATACCGCCGAGGGTGTCGTTGATATCGAAGGACAGCTCGGGATTGGGCATGACCATGATCACGCCGTCCTGTTCCTGCACATCCAGCGTCTTCAGGCAGCGGGTCGACTTGTCGAGGCCGGTAAAGCCGTCGTTGCCGAAGGGAACCCCGACAAGCTGGCCGTCAAGATCATAAGCCCAGGCGTGGTAGGGGCAGGACAGCAGCTTCTGCTTCTTCGCCTGGCCCATGCCCTCACCCAGCGGCGCACCGCGGTGGGAGCAGATGTTCAGGAAAGCGCCCAGGGTGCCGTCGTGCTTGCGCACTACCAGGATGGGAATACCGGTGTCGTCAAAAGCGTAGAAGTCGCCTGGCTCCGGCAGCATGCAGCTGGGGCCGACGAACTGCGGGTAGTTGCGAAACAGCTCCAGCCGCTCGCGCTCGAACAGGGCGCTGTCGGCATACTCGGCGCTGTCGATCTCCATCACGCTGTCGGCCAGCGTGCAGGTATTGCGCTCAACAAAGTCGAGCAGGATTTTCGCTTCCTGTTTCAGTGCGTCCGCGTGCATGGAACCCCCCGGCCTACAGGCCCAGAACCGCCTTGGCGATAATGTTTTTCTGCACTTCCTGGCTGCCGCCGAAAATCGAGGCGGCGCGGCTGTTGAGGTAGGTGGGCACCACCGTGCTGGCGTAGTCGGGGCCCTGGTCGGGCTGCTTGAAGGGCAGGGCGTGGTAGCCGATCACGTCTACCGCCAGCTGATGAATGCGCTGCTCGATGTTCACGGTGGTGAGTTTCAGCATGGAGCTTTCGGCACCCGGCATTTTGCCCGCGGCCAGGTCCGTGAGAATGCGCAGCTCCATCATCTCCAGCGCCTTCAGGTCGATCTCGATGCGGGCGATGGCCTTGGAGTAGTGCAGGTCGTCGTTGAACTCCGGGTCAGTCGACTGGATGTCGGCGACAATTTCCTTCAGGTGCTCCAGTTCCGCGAGCCGCCGGTAGGCGGAGCTACCGCCGCCGCGCTCGTGCTCGAGCAGGAACTTGGCGTGCTTCCAGCCGTCGCCTTCCTCACCCACCAGGTTCTCCGCCGGCACCTTCACGTCTTCGAAGAACACCTGGTTCACCTCGTGGTCCAGGCCCATGGTGATGATGGGGGTGACCTTGATGCCGGGGCTGTCCATGTCGATCAGCAGGAAGCTGATGCCCTGCTGGGGCCGGCCTTCGCTGCTGGTGCGCACCAGGCAGAAAATATGGTCTGAGAACTGTGCGTGGGTCTGCCAGAGCTTGGAACCGTTGACGAGGTAGTGGTCGCCCTGGCGCTCGGCTTTCAGCTTGAGGCTGGCGAGATCGGAGCCGGAGCCGGGCTCGGAAAAGCCCTGGCACCAGTAGTGCTCGCCGGACAGCATCTTGGGCAGGTATTTCTGCTTCTGTTCCTCGCTGCCGAATTCCATCAGCACCGGCGCCAGCAGCTGCAGTGACAGGGGATTGTAGGCAGGCGTGCCGGCCCGGGAGCACTCCATGGCCCAGATGTACTTCTGGGTGGCGGTCCAGTTGGTGCCGCCCCATTGCTCCGGCCAGCTCGGTACTGCCCAGCCCTTCTCCACCAGGATTTTCTGCCACTCCATCGCCGGCGGGGCGTCCACAAACACGGTAGCGGTTTTGGCAGTGGCTTCGCGGATGTGATCCGGGAAACTCTCCTTGAGGAAGCTGCGCACTTCCTGCTGGAAGGCTTGCTCTTCGGGGGTAAATTCAAGCTCCATCGGTTGAACCTTCGCGTGAAACTGGGAGGCTAGAGCTCGCCCATGGCCCAGCGAATTCCGCGCCGTAGCAGCTCGTAAAACTCATCGTTTTGCCAGGCGCCGAGCTCGGGCTCGGGGTACTCCTCGATCATGGGCTGCATATCGTACTTGCCGCGGCTATGACCCAGGGTCAGGTACAGCACCTCACCGGCGCCATAGGGGTGCAGGTACATGATCGGCCGCGGCTCGTCCTCGTTCCAGTCCGCGTCCATGAAGGCCTCAGTGGTGCCGGTCCAATGGGTTTTCATGAGCACGGTGTTGTCTCCGTGCAGTACTGACAGGTACAGCTCGTCGTCGTTGACGGTGAAGCCTGAGATGCCCTTGACCAGGGGGTGCTCGGGCTCGGTCACCTCCACATCGTAGGGAATGATGGGTGGGTGCGACAGGAACTGGCTGCCCAGCATTTCCATGAAGGGCTCGTTGTCGCGCGGGCTGTTGACCCGACCGTCTTCCATGAACGCGAGGATGGAATTGGTGCCGTGCAGGGCGAACCACTTCTTGCCCGCTTTCATGGCCTCACACAAACGCCGGGTTTGTTCGTCAGTGGGGTTTACATCGACGGTGTAGCTCAGGATGAAGTCTGAATCACAGATCGTATCGATATCGCTGTAGTCTTCACCGATCCGCGTCTTGATGCGTGGCTGCTCAGCCAGCAGCTTGAGCAACTCCAGGCGCGGGTGATCCATATTGTGGTATTTGCCGCCTACGATCAGGTAGACGTCGATGCGGTCGCTCTTGCCAACCACTTCGTCCGCTGCTTGTTCAGTCATGGGTGAGGCCGTGCTTAGAGCTGAACGCGCTTGGTGAAGCCGCCGTCTACCACCAGGTTGACCCCGGTGACCCAGCTCGCCGCCGGGCTGGCCAGGAAGGCCACCGCGTTGGCAACTTCTTCCGCCGAACCCATGCGGCCCATGGGCTGGCCTGCCAGCGTGCTGTTATAGATGTCGGCCATGTTGTTCTTGATGAAGTCCCAGGCGCCGCCCTCGATAAAGATAGGGCCCGGAGACACGGCATTGACGCGGATACCGGAACCGGCCAGCGCCTGGGCCAGGCCCTGGGAGTGCACGATCAGCGCGGCCTTCATGGCGTTGTAGGTTTGCGGGCCGAGGAAATCTTCGACCGCGGCGGTGGTGGCAATCACCACGATGCTGCCGGCACCGGAGGCCTGCAGGGAGGGCATGGCTGCCTCGATGGCATTGGTGGTGCCGAGAATGTCCACTTCCAGGTTGGCGCGCCAGCCATTTTCGTCCATCTGGCCGCCGCCGGCGCTGACGTTGGGTACCAGGATATCGATGCCGCCCAGTTCTTCGGCAGCGCTGGTGATCCAGCCCTGCAGGGCGGCCTTGTCGGCCACGTCCACGGCGCTGCCGATGGCCTTGCCGGACTGGGAGAGTTCGGCCACC
>JAZBOY010000317.1:0-3289 GCA_036351375.1 Halieaceae bacterium | reverse complement strand
GTGGTAGAACTCGTGGAAGGTGTCCATGTTCAGCTTCCAGCTGATATTGGTTTCCACGCGCTTTACGCCCAGCAGGTGATGGTCTGCAAAGCCGAAGCCGGCCAGCTGGCTGCCGATGCCGCCGAGGGTGTCATTGATATCGAAGGACAGCTCGGGGTTGGGCATAACCATGATCATGCCGTCCTGTTCCTGCACATCCAGCGTCTTCAGGCAGCGGGTCGACTTGTCGAGGCCGGTAAAGCCGTCGTTGCCAAAGGGCACACCGACAAGCTGGCCGTCAAGATCATAAGCCCAGGCGTGGTAGGGGCAGGACAGCAACTTCTGCTTCTTTGCCTGGCCCATGCCCTCACCCAGCGGCGCGCCGCGGTGGGAGCAGATGTTCAGGAAGGCGCCCAGTGAGCCATCGTGCTTGCGCACCACCAGGATGGGAATGCCGGTGTCGTCGAAGGCGTAGAAGTCGCCCGGCTCCGGCAGCATGCAACTGGGGCCGACAAACTGGGGGTAGTTGCGAAACAGCTCTAGCCGCTCGCGCTCGAACAGGGCGCTGTCGGAGTACTCGGCGCTGTCGATTTCCATCACGCTGTCGGCCAGCGTGCAGGTATTGCGCTCGACAAAGTCGAGCAGGATTTTCGCTTCCTGTTTCAGTGCGTCCGCGTGCATGGGACCTCCCGGCCTACAGGCCCAGAACCGCCTTGGCGATGATGTTCTTCTGCACTTCCTGGCTGCCGCCGAAAATCGAGGCGGCGCGGCTGTTGAGGTAGGTGGGCACCACGGTGCTGGCATAGTCAGGGCCCTGGTCGGGCTGCTTGAAGGGCAGGGCGTGGTAGCCGATCACGTCTACCGCCAGCTGGTGGATGCGCTGCTCGATGTTCACGGTGGTGAGTTTCAGCATGGAGCTCTCGGCACCCGGCATCTTGCCCGCGGCCAGGTCGGTGAGAATGCGCAGCTCCATCATCTCCAGCGCCTTCAGGTCGATCTCGATACGGGCTATGGCCTTGGAGTAGTGCAGGTCGTCGTTGAACTCCGGATCAGTCGACTGGGTGTCGGCGACAATTTCCTTCAAGTGCTCCAGTTCCGCGAGCCGTCGGTAGGCAGAGCTGCCGCCGCCGCGCTCGTGCTCGAGCAGGAACTTGGCGTGCTTCCAGCCGTCGCCTTCTTCGCCCACCAGGTTTTCCACCGGCACCTTCACGTCTTCGAAGAACACCTGGTTCACTTCGTGGTCCAGGCCCATGGTGATGATGGGGGTAACCTTGATGCCGGGGCTGTCCATGTCGATCAGCAGAAAGCTGATACCCTGCTGGGGGCGGCCTTCACTGCTGGTGCGCACCAGGCAGAAAATATGGTCAGAGAACTGGGCATGGGTTTGCCAGAGCTTGGAACCGTTGACGAGGTAGTGGTCGCCCTGGCGCTCGGCCTTCAGCTTGAGGCTGGCGAGATCGGAGCCGGAGCCGGGCTCGGAAAAGCCCTGGCACCAGTAGTGCTCGCCGGACAGCATCTTCGGCAGGTATTTCTGCTTCTGCTCTTCGCTGCCGAATTCCATCAGCACCGGCGCCAGCAGCTGCAGTGACAGGGGGTTGTAAGCGGGCGTCCCGGCCCGGGAGCACTCCATGGCCCAGATGTACTTCTGGGTGGCGGTCCAGTTGGTGCCGCCCCATTGCTCCGGCCAGCTCGGTACCGCCCAGCCCTTCTCCACCAGGATCTTCTGCCACTCCATCGCGGGCGGGGCGTCCACAAACACGGTGGCAGTCTTCGCGGTGGCCTCGCGGATGTGATCCGGGAAACTCTCCTTGAGGAAGCTGCGCACTTCCTGCTGGAAGGCCTGCTCTTCGGGGGTAAATTCAAGTTCCATCGGTTGAACCTTCGCGTGAAACTGAGAGGCTAGAGCTCGCCCATGGCCCAGCGAATTCCGCGCCGCAGCAGCTCGTAGTATTCATCGGTTTTCCAGGCGCCGAACTCGGGCTCCGGGTATTCCTCGATCATCGGCTGCATGTCGTACTTGCCGCGGCAGTGGCCGAGGGTCAGGTACAGGACCTCGCCACCGCCGTAGGGGTGCAGGTACATGCAGGGCCGCGGTTCGTCCTCGTTCCAGTCTGCATCGACAAAAGCCTCGGTGGTGCCGGTCCAGCGGGTGTGCAGCAGGGTGTGTTGCTCGCCGTGGTGCACCGACAGGTACAGCTCGTCATCCACGGTGAAGGTGGGAATGTCCTTCACCAGCGGGTGGTCCGGGTCGGTGACTTCCACGTCGTAGGGCATGATCGGCGGGTGCGACAGGAACTGGCTGCCCAGCATTTCCATGAAGGGCTCGTTGTCGCGCGGGCTGTTGACCCGGCCGTCTTCCAGGAAGCGCAGGATGGAGTTGGTGCCGTGCAGGGCAAACCAGCGCTTGCCGGCGCGCATGGCCTCGCACAGGCGCTCGGTCTCCGCCGCCGTGGGCATCACGTCGCAGGTGTAGGTGATGATGAAGTCGGCCTCGCAAATCGCGTCGATATCGCTGTAGTCCGCCCCTACCTGCACTTTGATGCGGGGCTGCTCCGCCATCAGCTTCAGCAGTTCCAGCCGCGCGTAGTCGATATTGTGGTACTTGCCGCCGGCGACCAGGTAGGCGTCGATGCGGTCGCTCTTGCCAACCACTTCGTCCGCTGCTTGTTCAGTCATTGGGGGAGGCCGTGTTTAGAGCTGAACGCGCTTGGTGAAGCCGCCGTCTACCACCAGGTTGACCCCGGTGACCCAGCTCGCCGCCGGGCTGGCCAGGAAGGCCACCGCGTTGGCGACTTCTTCTGCCGAACCCATGCGGCCCATGGGTTGGCCCGCCAGCGTGCTGTTGTAGATGTCGGCCATGTTGTTCTTGATGAAGTCCCAGGCGCCGCCTTTGATCATGATCGGTCCCGGAGACACACAGTTGACCCGAATGCCGGAACTGGCCAGCGCCTGGGCAAGGCCCTGGGAGTGGACAATCAGCGCGGCTTTCATGGCGTTGTAGGTTTGCGGGCCGAGGAAATCTTCCACCGCGGCGGTGGTGGCAATCACCACGATGCTGCCGGCGTCGGAGGCCTGCAGGGAGGGCATGGCCGCCTCGATGGCATTGGTGGTGCCGAGAATGTCTACTTCCAGGTTGGCGCGCCAGCCGTTTTCGTCCATCTGGCCGCCGCCGGCGCTGACATTGGGTACCAGAATATCGATGCCGCCCAGTTCTTCGGCAGCGCTGGTGATCCAGCCCTGCAGGGCGGCCTTGTCGGCCACGTCCACGGCGCTGCCGATGGCCTTGCCGGACTGGGAGAGTTCGGCCACC
>JAZBOY010000316.1:0-12094 GCA_036351375.1 Halieaceae bacterium | reverse complement strand
TACCTCACCGACCCGGAGGCCGGCGCCTCCATCACCCTCGACGACTTCCACACCGAAATCGAGCAACTCTCCCAGACCGCCCCTCCCGAAGACCAGGCTGTCCTCGATGCCCTCCTTGAATACGGCGACAGTCTTCTCGCCTGATTCGTTGGTCGCTTTGTAGCCGCACGTGCGGCACCCGGGGTCCTTCCGGGACGCGCTAAAAGCATGCCGTCCATGGCTCGCTCGACTGCGGCCGTCCTGGCCGCAGACGGTCCCGGAAGGACCCCGGGCACCACACGCGCTCCGTGTAAGCCACACCGGAATGCAGTCTTGGCAATCGGTACATTGGAATCTTGCGTTTTGTTAGGGCGCGAGCTGGGTAGACCCCCTCCACGGACCGTCGACGGCCAGGGACGGCCGTCGCCGAGCGAGCCATGGACGGCATGCTTGTAGCGTGTCCGTGGAGGGGGTCTACCCAGATTGCGCCCGTGCTACGGAGTGCCCAAATTGCGTATTGGGTGCCGTGCGCGCGTCTTACGGAGCTAGGAACCCACGGCGGCAATAATCCCGTTACCGGATGAGTCTCCGGACCTTATAATGGCGCGCAGAAAGAGAGGGGGCGTCATGCACTTTGCGGGCCAGCACATACTGTCTGTGAACCAGTTCGAGCGCGCAGACATCGAGCGCATTTTCGCGGTGGCCGACAAGATGGTGCCCTATGCCCGGCGCAAGCGAGTGACTCGCGTGCTGGAAGGGGCGGTTCTCGGCAACATGTTCTTCGAGCCCAGCACCCGCACCCGGGTCAGCTTCGGTTCGGCCTTCAACCTGCTGGGGGGTGAAGTGCGTGAGACCACCGGCTTCGAAGACTCTGCCATCGCCAAGGGCGAATCCCTTTACGACACGGCGCGGGTGATCAGCGGCTACAGTGATGTGATCGCCATGCGCCACCCGGAGCCGGGTTCGGTCGCCGAGTTTGCCAGCGCCAGCCGGGTGCCGGTGCTGAACGGCGGCGACGGTGCCAACGAACATCCGACCCAGGCGCTGCTCGACCTGTATACGATCAAGAGTGAAATGCACGGCCGCGGCGGCAGCATCGATGGCCTGCGCATCGCGCTGATCGGCGACCTGCGTTACGGCCGCACCGTGCATTCCCTGTGCAAACTGCTGTGCCTGTTCCACAAGCTCGAGGTGCAGTTGATCTCTCCCACCGAGCTGCGCATGCCCGGTGATATTGTCGATGCCATGCGCAGCGCCGGTCACAAGGTCAACGAAACCGAAGACCTGGAAGGACATATCGCGCATGTCGATATCGCCTACTCCACCCGCATCCAGGAAGAGCGCTTCGGCTCACGGGAGGAGGCCGACCTGTACCGCGGGCGCTTCCGGCTCAACCAGAATATCTACACCCAGCACTGTGAGCCGAACACGGTCATCATGCACCCGCTGCCGCGCGATTCCCGCGAAGGCGCCCGCGAGCTGGATGACGATCTCAACGACAACCCCAACCTCGCCATTTTCCGCCAGACCGACAACGGGGTGGTGGTGCGCATGGCGCTGTTTGCGCTGGTGCTGGACGTGGTTGACCAGGTCGACCGCGGCGCTCGTGAGGTCAACTGGTACACCGGCAGCCGCTTCCAGTAGCCATGAATCTCAAATATTCATTTAGCGACGTCCGGGTACTCGCGGACGAAGACGCCTACCGCGGCCACTACCGGATGCGCCGGATTACGCTGGAGCACCGGCGCTTCGACGGCGGCTGGAGCGAGCCTGTCAGCCGTGAGCTGTTCGAGCGCGGCGACGCCGTGGGTGTACTGCTGTGGGACCCGGTGCGCGACGAACTGGTGATGCTTGAGCAGTTCCGCGTCGGGGCGATTCGCGGAGCTGACAGCCCGTGGATGCTGGAACTGGTCGCCGGCGTGGTGGAGCCGGGAGAGAGCGACGCAGATGTGGCCCACCGCGAAACTGCCGAGGAGTCCGGCCTCCCGCTCACGGCCCTGGAGCCCATCGTTACTTTCTTCCCCAGCCCCGGCGGCTGCTCAGAACAGGTGCGCCTGTTTGTAGGCCGGGTGGACAGCGCAGACGCCGGTGGCGTGCATGGCTGTGACAACGAGGGTGAGGATATCCTGGTGCACCGCCTGGCCAGGGCGGAGGTCATGGCCATGCTGGACGCTGACCGTATCAACAACGGCCATACGCTGGTCGCCCTGCAGTGGCTGCGTATTCACGGGGACGCGCTGCGCGAGCGCTGGACCTGATGCGCCTGTTTCTTGGTTTCGCCCCGGAGAATGCCGAGCGCGCGGTGTACAACCTCTGCGACCAGCTGGCGCTGCCCGATGAGCTGCCGCTGCGCTGGGTGCCGCCGGAGAACTGGCATATCACCGTGGTGTTTCTCGGCGACCTGCCGGAGCGCGACCTGGGCCGGGTCGTTGATACTGTCGCGCCCATCGTCCAGGGCTGCGCACCCATGGAAGTGACGCTTGAGGAGCTGGCCTGGTTTCCCTCTGCCATGAAGCCGCGCCTGCTCACGCTGGGTGTTGAGACTGCACCGGCGCTGATGTCCCTGCAGGCCGACGTGGCCGCCGCGCTGCGCCGGGCGGGATTTCACAGCGAACAACGCGCCTATCGCCCGCACCTGACCCTGGCCCGCCTCAAGGGTTCACGCAAACTGGTGACACCGCCGGCCCTGCTGCCCATCACCCCGGTCTCCGCGCGGCTTGATGAGCTGGTGCTGTTCGAGAGCCAGGTCAGGGAGCGCCGCTACATTCCCCTGCAGCGCATCGGGTTGGCCGCATGAGTCTGGATGAACAGGCGGAGATCGCCGGGCGCGACGGCGGGCTACTGAAATCCAGTGCTGTGGTCGGCGCCATGACCATGCTGTCACGGGTGCTGGGCCTGCTGCGCGACGTGGTGATTGCCGTCTTCATAGGCGCCACCGCCAATGCCGATGCATTTTTCGTGGCCTTCAAGGTGCCCAATTTCCTGCGCCGCCTGTTCGCCGAGGGCGCCTTTTCCCAGGCCTTCGTCCCGGTGCTGGCGGAGTACCGCGAGAGCGGTTCCAGGGACGCGGTCCGGGCTCTCATCGACCGGGTGGCGGGCGTACTGGGCGGCAGCCTGATGATGCTGACCCTGTTGATGGTGGCAGGTGCGCCCGTGGTGACGGCCGTGTTTGCACCCGGCTTCGTGCGCGACCCGGCCAAGTACGCGATCACCGTCGAGATGATTCGCGTGACCTTCCCCTACCTGTTCCTGATCTCCATGACAGGCTTTTGCGGGGCCATCCTCAACAGCTATGGTCGCTTCGCAGTGCCGGCCTTTACCCCGGTCTGGTTGAACCTGTCCCTGATCAGCGCGGCGCTGTTTGCCAGCCCCTGGTTTACCGACCCGGCCTACGCCCTGGCCTGGGGCGTGATGATGGCGGGCATCGTGCAACTGCTGTTCCAGCTGCCCTTCCTCTACAAGCTGGACCTGGTGCCCCGGCCGCGCTGGGATACGCAACATCCCGGCGTCCGGCAGATCGGCAAGCTGATGCTGCCGGCCCTGTTCGGCGTCTCGGTCAGCCAGATCAACCTGCTGCTCGACACCGTGCTGGCCTCTTTCTTGCCCACCGGCAGCGTGTCCTGGCTGTACTACTCCGACCGGCTCACGGAATTGCCACTGGGGGTGTTCGGCATTGCCATTGCCACGGTCATCCTGCCGCGGCTGTCGCGCCTGCAGGCCGGCGCAGACGGCCACCGCTTCGCCGAGACCCTCGACTGGGCCATGCGCGGCGTATTGCTGATCGGCCTGCCTGCCAGCATCGCGCTGCTGGTGCTGGCCGAGCCCATCCTCACCAGCCTGTTCCAGTACGGCGCCCTGGAAGCCTCCGATGTGACCATGGCTTCGCTCAGCCTTCGCGCCTACTGCCTGGGCCTGCTGGCCTTCATGCTGGTCAAGGTGCTGGCGCCGGGCTTTTACGCCCGGCAGGACATGGTGACGCCGGTCCGCATCGGCATCATCGCCATGATAGCCAACATGGTCATGAACCTGGCCTTCGTGGTGCCGCTGTACCTGTACTTCAATATCGGTCACGTCGGGCTGGCGCTGGCCACCAGCCTGTCGGCCTGGCTCAATGCCGGCCTGCTGCTGCGGGGACTGCGACGCACAGACGTATTGACCTTCCAGGCCGGGTGGGGAAGGTTCCTGCTGCGCCTGTGCCTGGCCACCCTGGCCATGGCGGCAGCGCTGTGGTGGCTGCTGCCGGAGGCGCCGGCCTGGCAGGCCTGGGCCTGGTGGCAGCGGGCGCTGGAGCTGGCGCAGCTGGTGGCAGCGGGGCTTGCGGCCTATCTCATCAGCCACCTGCTGCTGGGTACCCGTCTGGCGGATTTTTATACGCAAAAAGCCGGGTGATTTGGCTATAATGGCCCGCCTTGACCTGGCACGATCCCCCGATTCCATGGAGCTGATTCGCGGTCTTCATAACCTGCGGCCCCGGCACCGTGGATGTGTAGCAACCATCGGTGCTTTCGACGGCGTTCACCACGGCCACCGGGCTGTGCTCCAGCACGTTCTGGAAAAGGCGGCAGCCCTGGAGCTGCCGTCGGCGGTGGTGGTGTTCGAGCCGCTGCCGCGGGAGTATTTTGCGCCCCGAGAGGCGCCACCGCGCCTGATGAGCTTCCGGGAAAAGCTGGAGGCCTTTGCCGAGATTGGCATCGACCGGGTGCTGCGAGTGCGCTTCGACGAGGCGCTGCGTACCATGGCCGCAGTCGAGTTCGTGCGCCGGGTGTTCGTGGACGGCCTCGGCGTGCGCTACGTGGTGATGGGAGACGACCTGCGCTTCGGTCGCGGCCGCGAGGGTGGCTTCGAATTGATGCAGGCCCAGGGCAGGGAGCACGACTTTGAAGTCATGCACACCGATACCCTCGATGTAGCGGGGGAGCGGGTCAGCAGCACGCGTATTCGCGAGGCCCTGGCGGCGGCAGATTTCGCCCTGGCCGAGCGGCTGCTGGGTCGGCCGTACTCGATGTCGGGCAAAGTGGTTTACGGCGACCAGCGTGGCCGCACCATCGGCGCACCCACTGCCAACCTGCAGCTGCATCGGCTGCAGTCGCCCCTGTCGGGGGTCTACGTGGTGGAAGTGGCCGGTGCCTCGGAACGGCTCGAGCCCGGCGTGGCCAACGTGGGGGTGAGGCCCACCATCGGCGATGAGTTTCGCGCCAACCTGGAGGTCAACCTGCTGGACTTCTCTGGCGACCTGTATGGCCGGCGGCTGGTCGTGAGCTTCCGGGAAAAGATTCGCGACGAGATGAAGTTTGATTCCCTCGACGCATTAAAAACACAGATTCACAAGGACATTGCCTACGGGCGCCAGTTTTTCCAGCTATGAGTGACTACAAGAGCACACTGAACCTGCCCCAGACCGACTTCCCGATGAAGGCCAGCCTGGTGGGCCGCGAGCCCCAGCGCTTGGCCCAGTGGCAGGAGCAGGACCTGTACGGCCAGATTCGCAAGGCGAGCGCCGGCAAGCCGAAGTTCATCCTGCACGACGGCCCGCCCTACGCCAACGGCGAGCTGCACGTCGGCCACGCCGCCAACAAGATCCTCAAGGATATCGTGGTCAAGTCCCGCACCCTGATGGGCTTCGACGCGCCCTACCTGCCGGGCTGGGACTGCCACGGCCTGCCCATCGAGCTCAATGTCGAGAAGAAAGTCGGCAAGCCCGGCGTCAAGGTCAGCGCCCGTGAGTTCCGCGAGCGCTGCCGCAGCTACGCCGAGTCCCAGGTGGACGGCCAGCGCGAGGACTTCGTGCGCATGGGCGTGCTGGGCGAGTGGGGCGATCCCTACCTGACCATGAACTACGGCTTCGAAGCCAACATTCTGCGTACCCTGGGGGAGATCATCGACAACGGCCACCTGGTCAAGGGCGCCAAGCCGGTGCACTGGTGCCTGGACTGCGGCTCTGCCCTGGCCGAGGCCGAGGTGGAATACCAGGACAAGACCTCACCGGCCATCGATGTGGCCTACCTGGCCGTCGACCAGTCAGCGGTGCAGGATCTGTTCGGTGGCACCGATGCTGAAATTGCCGTGCCGATCTGGACCACCACGCCCTGGACCCTGCCGGCCAGCCTGGCGGTGAGCCTGCACCCGGCGCTGGAGTACAGCCTGGTGGTCCACGACGGCCGCGGCCTGGTGCTGGCCAGCGACCTGGTGGAAGCCGTCTGCGCCCGTATTGGCTGGAGCGACTACCAGCTGGTGGGCTCCGTCGCCGGCGCTGCGCTGGAAGGCCAGCTCCTGCAGCACCCCTTTTACGAGCGCCAGGTGCCGGTGGTGCTCGGCGAACATGTCACCACCGAGGCCGGTACCGGGGCGGTTCACACCGCGCCGGGCCACGGCCTCGATGACTACATCGTGGGCCAGAAGTACGGGCTCGAAGTGCTCAACCCGGTGGGCGGGAACGGTGTTTACCTGCCCGATACGGAAACCTTCGGCGGCCAGCACATCAACAAGGCCAACGACAATATCATCGCCCTGCTGGAAGAGCGCGGCGCGCTGCTGCACGCGGAAAAATACCCGCACTCCTACCCACATTGCTGGCGCCACAAGACGCCGGTGATCTTCCGGGCCACCCCGCAGTGGTTTATCAGCATGAGCCAGGCCGGGCTGCAGGATGCGGCCATGGCAGCGGTTGACGATGTCAGCTTCATGCCCGACTGGGGCCGCTCGCGACTCACTGCCATGCTGGAAGGCCGCCCCGACTGGTGTATTTCCCGCCAGCGCACCTGGGGTTCGCCGATTCCACTGTTCGTGCACCGGGAAACCGGCGAATTGCATCCGGATACGCCGGCCCTGATCGAGCAGGTCGCCGAACGGGTGGAGCAGGGTGGCATTGATGCCTGGTTTGAACTGGAGCCCGCGGAGCTGCTGGGCGACGATGCCGAGCAGTTCGAGAAATCCACCGACACCATGGACGTCTGGTTCGACTCCGGGGTGACCCACGCCTGCGTGCTGCGTCGGCGTGACGGCCTGCAGTTCCCGGCCGACCTGTACCTGGAAGGCTCCGACCAGCATCGCGGCTGGTTCCAGTCGTCGCTGCTCACCGCTATCGCCTCCACCGGCCAGGCGCCCTACAAGGCGCTGCTGACCCACGGCTTCACCGTGGATGGTGAAGGGCGCAAGATGTCCAAGTCGCTGGGTAACGTGGTGCCCGCCCGCAAGGCACTCAACGACCTGGGCGCCGATATCGTTCGCCTGTGGGTAGCCGCCACCGATTACCGGGGCGAGCTGGCCTGGTCGGACGAGATCATCAAGCGCACCTCGGATTCCTACCGCCGTATTCGCAACACGGCGCGCTTCCTGCTGTCCAACCTCAATGGCTTCGACCCGGCCGCTGACAGTGTGGAGCCGGAGCGCCTGCTGGCCCTGGATGCCTGGGTGATCAAGCGCAGTGCCGAGTTGCAGCAAGAGATTATCGCTGCCTATGAGGCCTACCAGTTCCACGTGATTTACCAGAAGCTGCACAATTTCTGCGTCACCGACCTGGGCGGCTTCTACCTGGACATCATCAAGGACCGCCAGTACACCACCCAGGCTGACAGCCTGGCGCGGCGCTCGGCCCAGACCGCCCTGTACCAGGTCGCCGAGGCCCTGGTGCGCTGGATTGCACCCATCCTCAGCTTCACCGCGGAGGAGATCTGGGAAAACCTGCCGGGCGAGCGCGAGCCCTCGGTGTTCCTGGTGGAGTGGTTCGAGGGCTTTACTCCTGGCAATGCCGACACCGAACTGGGTGAAGGCTACTGGGAAACACTGATCGGGGTGCGCGATGCGGTGAATCGTGAGCTGGAGAACCAGCGCAGCCGCGGCGCGCTGCGCGGTGGCCTGGACGCTGAAGTTACCCTGTACTGCCAGGACGAACTGGCCGCTACGCTGGAAAAGCTCGGCGAGGAACTGCGCTTCGTGCTGATTACTTCGGGTGCCGAGGTGGTACCCCTGTCGGAAGCGCCGGCAGAGGCCGCCGCCACCGACCTGGCAGGTCTTGCCCTGCAGGTGCGGCCCAGCGAGCACGAGAAATGTGAGCGCTGCTGGCACCGGCGGGCGGATGTTGGCGCCGACAGTCGGCATCCCACCCTGTGCGGGCGCTGCGTGCTGAACGTCGAGGGCGAGGGGGAGCAGCGCCGCTTTGCCTGATCGGCATACCCTATACTCACTGGGCGGCTGGTTTGCGCTGGCGCTGTTGGTGGTGGTGCTGGACCAGTGGAGCAAGGCCCTGGCCCTGGCGCACCTGGATTACGCACGCCCACAGGCGCTGCTGCCGGTGCTGAACCTGACCTTGCAGTACAATGAGGGGGCCGCGTTCAGCTTCCTTAGCGATGCCGGCGGCTGGCAGCGTTGGTTCTTCAGCGCCGTGGCGCTGATTGCCAGTGTGGTCATCGCGGTATGGCTGGCGCGGCTCAAGCGGGAAGACAAACTGCTGGCGGCCAGCCTGAGCCTGATTCTCGGCGGCGCCATCGGCAACCTGTGGGACCGACTGCAGTACGGACACGTGGTCGACTTTATCTCGGTGCATTACCAGGACTGGTATTTTCCCACCTTCAACGTGGCCGACAGTGCGGTCACAGTGGGCGCGGCACTGATGATCCTGGACGCTGTCCTGCAAGCGAAGGCGGCGAAAGAGTAAGCATTCACTAAAGCGTAACTGTCTGAAAGTAAAGATAATTACGCGAGCGGTAGACTCTAGAGGTTTATGGAACAGACAAGCGTTACAGTCAGCGAAGGCACCCGGGTATTCCTGAACTTCGCCCTGAGCCTGGAAGACGGCTCGGAAATCGACTCCAATTTCAGCGACGACCCGGTGGATTTCGTGGTCGGCGACGGCAGCCTGCTGCCCGGCTTCGAGAAACTGCTGTTTGGCATGGCTCCTGGAGAGCGCCATATATTCAGCGTGGAGCCGGAGAACGCCTTCGGCATGCCCAATGACAACAATGTTCAGCAGGTGCCGCGCGAGCACTTTGAGGACGACGGCGAGCCGGAGATCGGCGTGCTGTTCTACTTCGCCGACGCCGCCGGCGGCGAGGTGCCCGGCCTGGTGGTGGCGGTGGATGACGAACAGGTCACTGTGGACTTCAACCACCCGCTGGCAGGGCGTACTATCCTGTTTGACGTGCTCATACACCGGGTCGAGGCCGCCGAGCTCCACTAGCGGCCCGCGCCACAGAGGTACTCCGCCACCATGAACGAACCGGCCAGCCCCGAAATACTGCTCGCCAACCCGCGCGGCTTCTGCGCCGGCGTGGATCGGGCCATCGCCATCGTCGACCGTGCCCTGGACGTGTTCGGGGCGCCGATTTACGTGCGCCATGAGGTCGTGCACAACAAGTTCGTGGTGGATGGCCTGCGCCAGCGCGGCGCCATATTCGTGGACGAACTGCGCGAAATTCCCGACGACAACACCGTGATCTTCAGCGCCCACGGGGTCTCCCAGGCGGTGCGGCAGGAAGCCGAGCGGCGTGGCCTGAAGGTGTTCGACGCCACCTGCCCACTGGTGACCAAGGTGCATATGGAGGTCGTGCGCTACTCCCGGGAAGGCCGGGAATGCGTGCTGATCGGCCACCGCGGCCATCCGGAAGTGGAGGGCACCATGGGGCAGTACGATGACGCCGCGGGCGGCGCCATCTACCTGGTGGAAGATGAGGAGCAGGCGGCGGCCCTGGAGGTCCGAGACCCACAGCGGCTGTGCTACGTCACCCAGACAACCCTGTCCATGGACGACACCGCGCGGGTTATCGAGGTGCTGCGTGAGCGTTTCCCGGCCATCCACGGGCCCCGCAAGGACGATATCTGCTACGCCACCCAGAACCGCCAGGATGCGGTCAAGGACCTCGCCGATGACTGCGACCTGGTGCTGGTAGTGGGCTCTCCCAACAGCTCCAATTCCAATCGCCTGCGGGAACTGGCCCAGCGCATGGGTGCCGAGGGCTACCTGATCGACAATGCCGACGCCATCGATCCCGCCTGGCTGGCCGGGAAGCAGCGCATTGGCGTGACCGCCGGCGCCTCGGCCCCGGAAATCCTGGTACAGCAGGTGGTGCAGGCCCTGGAGCAGCACGGTGCCAGGGCCCCCGTGGAGCTCGACGGCACGCCTGAGAACATCACGTTTTCCATGCCCAGGGAGCTGCGCATCCCGGTCCGCGAGGTCGATTAAGCGCCACCCGGCGCCGGCCCCTCACCGACCTTTTCTCCCAATGACCCTGTTCTCGAGGCGGAACAGGGTCACACTTTTGGCATTTTCCCCGCCGTTTATCCCCTGAAAGCGCCGTTCATCGGCGTTTGGCCTTGCATCAATGTCCTGATTGCTATTCTGCAGCGGAATTTCACGATAGGGGAAAACCCTTGTCGAACACCATTTACAGACAGAGCTTCAGTCACTTCCGCCGCCCGGTCTTCGCCGGCCGCTGCGGTCGCACCGGCAACAGCGGGGGTTACACCCTGCTGGAGATGCTGATCACCATGCTGGTGATTGCCCTGTTGAGTACCCTGGTGGGCCCGGGGCTCATCAACACGATTGACCGCAACCGCCGGCAGGCGACCGTGGGTGACATGTACGGCATGTTGACCACGGCGCGATCCGAAGCGGTGGGCCAGTCGGTGTCCGTGGTGGCCTGCGGCAGCACCGACCAGGCCAGCTGTAACACCAATAACTGGGAAGCCGGCTGGATCATCTTCGCCGATGACGGCACCGGCGGCGGTACCGCCGACGACGGCAGCCGCCACGCCGACGAGCCCCTGCTGCGTGTAGGCCAGGCGGCCGGCGGCAGCATGACGATCCGTACGCGGAACTTCCCCAGCGCCGGAGCGATTGCCTTCAACCAGGATGGCTTTGCGGACGCCCGCGGCACCATCGTGATCTGCGATGGCGACCCCGACGGCGCCCTGGCACTGGTGCTGAACCTGTCAGGCCAGGCGCGCATGGCAGTTGATGAAGATGCCGATGGTTTCCTCAACATCGATGATGGCTCGGAGGTGAGCGCATGTCCGTGAAGATGCAGCGCAGGGCTCGCCAGCAGGGTTTCACCCTGATCGAAGTGCTGATATCGACCCTGGTATTGACGGTGGGCCTGCTGGGTATTGCCGCCATGCAGATGGTCAGCTTCCAGACCAACCAGAGCGCCTATATGCGCTCACAGGCGACGTTCCTGGCCCAGGACATCCTCGACCGTATGCGCGCCAACCAGCGCGGCTATCGCAGTACTACCGTCTATGACCTGATCGACACTACCAACACGGGTGGCATTCCTTCCTCGCCGGGCTGCAAGGATGGCGACGTGGGCTGCTCACCGGCGCAGATGGGTGTCGAGGACATCCGCGAGTGGGTGCAGTTCTTCGAAAATATTGAAGGTGTCACCGGCTATCGTCCGGTACTGCTGAATGGCGCCGGCCGCGTGGAGCGCGGTGCCGGCAATACCTTCACGGTCACCGTGTCCTGGGATGACCGGGATTACGACACGGAAGGCAACCTGACCCGTGAAACGGTGACCCGTAGCGTCAGCTACACGGCGGACCTGTTTTGAGGAATGACGGCATGAAAGTGATGAAAGCCCGATGCGCACAAGCCGGCATGACCCTGGTCGAACTGATGGTCGCCATGGCCCTGGGCGCGTTCCTGATCACTGGCGTGATCAACGTGTTCCTGGCCAACAAGGACAGCTCGCAAATCGAGACCTCCCTGGCCCGCCTGCAGGAGAATGGCCGGATCGCCCTCGATATGCTGGTCTCCGATTTGCGCGATGCGTACTACATCGGTTGCGGCAGTCGGGAAGGTTTTATTACCCCGATCGCCAACGGCGTCACCTGGATACCGCTGGCGGGCTTCGAGCACGAGGCGGGCGGATTCGACCCCGCACTGCCCGCTGCATTGAACGCCACTGTTGGCGCCAACAACCGGGAGGGCAGCGACGTGGTCTACCTGGCCCATGGCCGGCCGCTGAACGTTACGACTGCCGCCCCTGTGGGCGCTGCCAGCACGTCCGTGCCGGTATCCAGCAACCTGGAGTGCATCAGCCAGAACGAGACGGTCATTATCGCCACCTGTTCCCTGGCGACGCTGTTCCGGGTCACCAATACCCCGGCCTGCGACGGCAGC
>JAZBOY010000315.1:0-49053 GCA_036351375.1 Halieaceae bacterium | reverse complement strand
CGTTTGAAAGCATTGCGCTGGTCCGAGTTGCTACTGAAGCCGCTCGCGCGGCACCTGGGGTCCTTCCGGGACACGCTAAAAGCATGACGTCCATGTCTCGCTCGGCTGCGGCCATCCATGGCCGCAGACGGTCCCGGAAGGACCCCAGGCACCCCACGAGCTCCGCCCGAGAAACATCAAGAAGCTTGCTCTGTATCGGACCAGAATGAATCTGGCTCTTATCAAGGGCGTGAGTTGGGTAGACCCCCTCCCCGGACCGTCGATGGCCATGGATGGCCATCGCCGAGCGAGACATGGACGTCATGCTTTTAGCGCGTCCGGGGAGGGGGTCTACCCAGCTTGCGCCCGGCCTACGTAGCTCCTTCTCAGCACTGCATGAGTTGGAGCTGTATAGGGTTGAGAGTGATTGCGGTTATTTGTTCTCGAAGCTGAGGACGGTTTTCCACCAGAGGCTGGGGAGCAGGACCTTCCATAGCATGAGCAGGCGGGCTTCGCCCGGGTAGATGATGTCGCGGTTTTTGCGGATACCGCGCTCGATCGCGTCGATGATTTTCTCCGGGTTGGCGAGCCGGCCGCTGTTGCGGGCCTCGGTGATGCTGCCGGGAGTGTCGGTGGCCACGGTCTGGTCGATGAGCGGTGTGTTGACCGCCGGTGGGCAGACCAGGTGGACATTGACGCCGCGGCCGCGGATTTCGTGTTGCAGGCACTCAACGTAGGTGTTTACCGCAGACTTGGTGGCGCAGTAGGCGCCCATCTTCGGCACCAGCGCTACGCCGGCGATGGAACCAAACAACACCATGCGGCCGCTGCCGCGTTCCAGCATGGCGGGCAGCAGTGACTTGATCATGTACACGGTGCCGAAAAAGTTTACCTGGAACAGGAACTCCAGCTTCTCGTTGCTGTGGTCCACCAGGGCGTGGGCGGGCATCAGGGCGGCGGCGTGGACCAGCTCGTCGATATCTCCCAGGGCAACACGAACTTCGGCAACTCTGGCCTCGATCTCCTCGGCGGAGCTGATGTCGCAGCGGAAGCAGTGGATGTTGGCGTGGCCCTGTGCGGTTTCCGCCAGACCCTCCTCGTTGAGGTCCAGTGCCGCTACAGTGATGCCGCGGGTGGCCAGGCGCCGGGCGTAGATGCGCCCCATGCCGCTGGCCGCTCCGGTGACCAACGCTACCGAATGATTGCTCTCCATATCGCTACCTACACCCTATTAGTCTTTAGGCAGACCATCATAGGGGGCGCCCCGGAGCATCACAAGACGGCTGGTTTAGCCGGCAATACCGCAGGCGTTCAGGCTTTTTCGATGTGATCCAGGGGCAATTCCGTCTTGCGCACCACCGGCCGCAGCACAAAGCTGGACTGGACGCCGGTCACCCCGTCGATGCGGGTGAGTTTGCCCAGCAGGAAGGCCTCGTAGTACTCCATGTCGGGCACGACCGCCTTGACCAGGTAGTCGGCGGCGTTGCCGGTGACCACGGCGCATTCCACCACCTCCGGAAAACCGAGTACCTGCTCTTCGAAGCTGGCGAAGCGCTCAGGAGTATGGCGGTCCATAGTAATGGTGATGAAGGCGGTGAGCTTCAGCCCAAGCTGGGACTGGTTCAGCAAGGTGACATGACGGTCGATGATGCCCGACTCTTCCAGTCGCTTGACCCGGCGTGAGCAGGGCGTGGGCGACAGGCCCACCGCATCCGCCAGCTCCAGATTGCTGATGCGGCCGTTGCGTTGGATTTCTTCCAGGATGCGTCGGTCGATACGATCCAGTTTCATGGCTCTTCCCCGCTTGCGGCAAATGCTGCCACGCGCTGGCCCTGGCTGCTCGCAAAATACTCCCGGGCCGCGGCCATCACCTTGGGCGCCAGCAGCAGGGTAGCCGTCATGGTGGGAATGGCCATCAGGCCATAGGCACCCACTATGAGGTTGAACACCACGTCGATGCTGACGCTCGCGCCGAATACTATAGTCCCGATAAAGAAGTAGCGGAACCAGTGCTGATACTCGGCCCCGAACAGGAAGCTGAAACAGGTGGCGCCGTAGTACCAGCCGGCGAACATGGTGGTGAGGCTCAGGATCAGCACCACCACCGACAGCAGCGGCGTGGCGAGCACGCCGATCTCGCCGCGCAGGGCGGTCAGGGTCATGGCAATGCCGTTGAGCTCGCCGGGTTCCTGCCACAACCCGGAGGCGAGAATGACCAGCGCGGTGCAGGTACACACCAGCAGGGTGTCGATCATGGGGCCTAACATGCCCACCAGCCCCTCGCGGATGGGCTCGCTGGTGCGCGCCACGCTATGGGCCATTACCTCAGTGCCGAGGCCCGCTTCATTGGAGAAGGTGCCGCGGCTTACACCAATCAACATCTTACCCATGATGCCGCCGCCCACCGCCTGGGGATTGAAAGCCTCGTTGACGATCAGCGCCAGCAGGCCGGGAATCTCGGCCCAGTGGCGCGACAATACATACAGGGCCATGGCGAGGTAGGCCAGCGACATGGCGGGCAGCAGGGCTACCGCTACCCGCGCCACGCGCTGCAGCCCGCCGAATACTACCGCGGCGACAATGCTGCCGATGATCACGCCCGCACCCAGGTTGAACAGCGCAGGGTCGCCCTGGGTGCCGAGGCTCTCGCGCACCAGGGCGGTCAGCTGGTTGGCCTGGAACATGGGCAGGGTGCCGATCATACCGGCCACGGAAAACAGGATGGCCAGCGGGTAGAACGCCTTGGGCAGCGCCTCGCGGATAATGTACTGGGGGCCGCCGCGCAGCTCCCCGAGACTGTCGTGGCCGCGGTACATCACCCCGAGGCTGCAGGTGAAAAACTTGGTGGCAACCCCCACCAGTGCACTGGCCCACATCCAGAACACTGCCCCGGGCCCGCCGGCGACAATCGCGAGGGCCACCCCGGCTATGTTCCCCAGTCCCAGGGTGCCGGCCAGTGCCGCCGCCAGCGCCTGGGCGTGACTGAGCTCCCCGGGCGCCCCGGGCGTGTCATGGCGTCCCAGGGTAATACCGACTGCGTGACCGATATGCCGGTAGGGCAGCAGCCGTGAGTAGACAGCGAAGAACAGCCCGCCACCGACCAGGAGCACCAGCAATGGTGTGCCCCAGATGGCATTTGCGAAGGCCGCAGAGCCGTATTCCAACCACTCCAGCATCAGGCGACCAGGGCGTCGAGATGGGCGACCGTGCTACGGGCCAGGGCCTCGAGGTGGTAGCCCCCCTCCAGCGCTGAGACCAGCCGGCCACCGCATTGCTCTCCTGCAGCATCCACCAGCAGCTGGCTGACCCAGCGATAGTCGTCATCCTCCAGCAGCAGGCCGCCGAGGGGGTCTTCCCGGTGTGCGTCGAAGCCTGCCGACACCAGGATCAGGTCCGGGCGATGGCGTTTGATGGCGGGCAACCAGTCACGCTCGATGGCCGCGCGGAAGTCGGCCCCGGCGGTGCCGGCAGCCAGCGGTGTCAGCACAATATGGTCCTTGTCCACTGCGTCGAAGCGGCCCGGGTAGAAGGGGTACTGGAAACTGGAGCACACCATGACTTCAGGGCGCTCGAGGAAGATCTCGACGGTACCGTTACCGTGGTGCACGTCGAAATCGAAAATCGCCACCCGTTCGGCACCCTGCGCCAGCGCACGCTCGGCGGCCAGCGCAATATTGTTGAACAGGCAGAACCCCATGGGGATAGCCGACTCGGCGTGATGCCCCGGAGGCCGCACGGCGCAAAAGGCGCGGGCAGCGTGGCCATCCATCACTGCGTCCACGCCCTGGATGGCGGCGCCGGCCGCAAGTCGGGCGGCGCGCAGGCTGTGGCGGTTGAGGGAGGTGTCCGCATCCACGCGAACGATGCCATCACCGGGCTCCAGGGCTGACAGGCTGCTGACATAGTCTGCCGGGTGCACCTGGCCAAAGCAGCGGTCGTCAATCTCCTGCGCTTCCACCATGGTGATGCCACCGCCCCAGTCCCGGGCCTGGACCGCCGCCTCGATTGCGCGCAATCGAGCGGGACTTTCCGGGTGATGGTCGAGCATGACGTGCTTTTCGCAGTCGCTGTGACTGATATAGAGAACCGGCATGTCTGCTATATTAGCGCTTTCCGGAGGTGTATAGATATGAACGATATGACCGTGGGCCAGGTCGGCGTCGGGATCGACGAAGTCCGTGCCGCCCACGCGCGCATCGCCCCCCACATTCACCGCACGCCGGTGCTTCACAGCCGTCTGCTGGACGAACGGGTCGGCTGCGAGGTGCATTTCAAGTGCGAAAACCTGCAGAAAATCGGTGCCTTCAAGGCCCGGGGCGCCCTCAACGCGGTGCTTGGGCTCGATGACGATACGGCTGCGCGCGGTGTGGCCACCCATTCCTCCGGTAACCACGGTGCGGCACTGGCCATGGCCGCCGGGGTGCGCGGTATACCTGCTCATATTGTCATGCCCTCCAACGCGCCCGGGGTCAAGAAGGCGGCGGTGGCCGCCTACGGGGGCCAGATCATCGAATGTGAACCCACCCTGCAGGCCCGCGAGACCACCCTCGAAGCGGTAATTGCCGAGCATGGTAGCCACGTGGTTCATCCCTACGATGACCCGCGGGTGATTGCCGGTCAGGGCACCACTGCGCTGGAGCTGCTGGAGCAGCTCGAGGACATCGACGTCGTGGTGATCCCGGTGGGCGGCGGCGGGCTGCTTGGCGGCATGGCCACGGTCATCAAGGCGCTGAAGCCCGGCATTGAAGTGATGGCCGCAGAGCCCGCCGGCGCCGACGACGCCTTCCGCTCGTTTGGCCTTGGCTACCGGGTACCCCAGGAGAATCCGAACACAATCGCCGATGGCCTGCTGACCAGCCTGGGCGAACGCAATTACGCCATTATCCGCGAGCGGGTAGATACTATGGTGACCGTGGAAGACAGCACTATCGTCGAGGCGATGAAGTTGCAATGGACGCGTCTCAAAACCGTGGTGGAGCCCTCTGGCGCGGTGACTTTTGCAGCGCTGTTGGAACACCCGGAGCGCTTCCGCGGTCGCCGGGTCGCCTGCGTTATCAGCGGCGGCAATGTCGATCTCGAGCGGTTGCCCTGGTGAGTCCCTCAGCGCGTTTTCACCTGGCGCTGCCGGTGACCGACCTGGACGCCGCTGCCCGCTTTTACGGCGAGGTCCTGGGCTGCGCCCGCGGCCGCAGCAGCGAGCGCTGGATAGACTACGACTTCTGGGGCCACCAGCTGGTGGTACACCTGGTTGATGAGATCTCCGAAGTGGCCCGCAACCCGGTGGATGGCGAAGCCGTACCCGCAAGCCACTTCGGGCCCATACTGCCCTGGGAGGAGATCGGCCCGCTGGAGCAGAAGCTGGCCGCTGCAGGGGTCGAATTTGTGATAGCGCCTACCACTCGCTTCCCTGGGCGTCGCGGTGAGCAGCGCACCCTGTTCGTGCGCGACCCTAGCGGTAATCACCTGGAGTTCAAGGCTTTTCGCAATATCGACATGCTGTTCGCCAGTGACGGCCTGGATTACCCGTAGGAACCCTTGGCCCCCTGCGCTCGCTCTCTCCTATAATGAAGCCAGCTTTTTCAACATCCGCTCATCGCCACGGCCTGCCACCGGCCGCGAGTGAATAACGCACCCACCGGGCACACGCTGACAAGGGACGGCCGACATGGAATGGATAGTACTGATTACCCTGCTGGTGGCCGCCGAGTATTTCTGGCTGGCGATCATGGTAGGCAAGTGTCGCGGGGAAACCGGGGTACATGCCCCCGCCTGTGTCGGCGACGAGAAATTCGAACGGGTGTTCCGGGTGCAGCAGAATACCCTCGAACAGCTGATCATCTTTTTTCCGGCCCTCTGGGTGTTCGGCTACTACGTTTCGGCCACGGTAGGCGCGGGCCTCGGCGCACTGTTCCTGGTGGGCCGTATCCTCTACGCCCGCGGCTATATCGAGCACCCCGACAAACGAGCCCCGGGGTTTATCATCGGCAGTCTCGCCACCCTCGCCCTGATCCTGGGCGGCCTGGTGGGGGTCATCCTCGAACTGCTATAGCCCGGCGCTTCGTCCCGCGCACCGGTAGCCCCGTCGCGGACCGCTAATCTCCCTCCATGCGGTAGTCGTATACTGCAGTTGGGAGGTGCTGGTGAAGCAACTACGAATACTTGTCCTGGTGTCATTTCTGGCCGCGCTGACGGGCTGTAGCAACAGTTTCGTCTACAACCAGCTGGACTGGCTGATCCCCTGGTACCTGGGCGACTACGTCGACCTCAACCGGGAGCAGCAGCGCGCCTTCAAGGCGGAGCTTCGCGAGCTGCTGCGCTGGCATCGCAGCGAGGAGCTGGCGCGCTACGTGGAGCTGCTGGACAGCATCGAGGCAGATCTCGACCAGCCCCTGGGCGCCGAACAGATCGAGTCCTGGGCCAATGACGCGCTTGCCGCCTATGAGCGCATCGAGGATCGCATGCTGCCGATGATCTTTGACCTGGGCCGCGGCCTGTCTGACGAGCAGATGGCGGAGTTCATAGAGAAGCTCGACGAAAACCAGCGCGAGCTGGAAGAAAAATACCTCGAGCGCAGCGACGAGGAATACCTCGAAGATGCGGCGGAGGACCTGGCCGAGAACCTGGGCGATTTCCTTGGCCGTCTGTCAGCAGAACAGCGTGAAGTGATTCAGACAGCCGCCGCCTCGCTGCAGCGCTTCGACGCTGCCTGGCTGGATGAGCGCCGGCAGTGGAACACGAGGTTGACTCAGCTGCTGCAACGGGAACCCGGCTGGGAAGAAGCCATCATGACGGCGCTCCGCGAGCGCGATGCCAATCGCACCGAGTCCTACCGCAGTGCCTACGCCCACAATGCGATCATCATCAATCAGTCAATTGCCGATGTTCTCAACCTGCGCAGCGAAGAGCAGGACCGCCGTTTGCGCGGCGAGATCGAGGACCTGCGCCGCGACCTCAGGAAACTGATCGCCCAGGGCGACTAGCTGGTCGCCTTTCCCCCTTGGCGCGTCTGCTGAGCTCTAGTCAGCCCGGGGCTCGCCTGCCCGGGGCTCGCCTGCCCGGGGCTCTTCCCAGGACGGGTTTTCCGGGGCCGGCGGAGGCTCGGGGGCAGTGTCGTCGTAGATCACCACGGTCCTGCCAAGCTTGTCGTGAAAGCCCTGTTTGCGCATATCGAAGGCCACCCAGGCGAAGCCGATAAACAGCGTGAACATCGACACGTAGTAACCCAGGTAGCGTACCACCCACTGCCAGGGCTCCGGTTTTTCCAGCGTATCCGCGTCCACGATCTTCGCCTTCAAAATCAGCTTGCCCGGGGTGGCGGATCGGTAGACCCAGAACAGCAGGACGGCTAACGCCGGGAAAATATACTGCAACAGCAGGTCGGCGCGCCCTTTCAACAGGCGGGTATCGGTGAAGTCAAAGTACGCCTCACCGTAGATGGCATAGGCAATCGGTGAAACGATCATCGCCACCAGCAGCGAATCCACAATAAACGCCAACACCCTGGCCCAGAACCCAACGTAACGCACAGCCATACTTTCGCCTCACACTCTTGCCTGAACCGATGTTAACAAGTGCCGAGGACAGGTGCGCAATGCCAGGACATTGGCCGACCACGCTGACCACATCGGTAGATATCAAGTAGTCCAAACCCTAGGTAGTAAGAAGTGTGCCGCTACCTCAATGCGATGCCGACGCCCTGGCTCTCGATAGGAAAAAGCACTCCGCCACTAGAACACTCCGCCTGTGACACAGCCCCGCGATAAACAGCGAAGCCAACAGACTATAGTGGGCTTATGGTTAGCCCCTCGATACACAGCGAAGCCAACAGACTACAGCGGTTTTATAGACAGCTTCTTGGAGAATACCTTGGAGCTACGCTGCAAGTTGTAGAGCGACTGCCTCTCCTGCGGCAGCGCCGCGAGGGTGCTCTCCTCAAAGCCCTGCTCGAGGAACCAGTGTGCGGTGCGGGTGGTCAGCACGAACACCTGGGACAGGCCCTGGCGAGCAGCCGCCTGTTCCAGCTCACGCAGCAGCCGAGCACCGCGGTCTCCGCCGCGGTAGTCGGGGTGAGTGACGATGCAGGCCAGCTCGCCACTACCGTGTTCGGTAAACGGGTAGAGCGCGGCGCAGGCGATAATGCGGCCATCGCGTTCCAGCACCCGAAAGCGGTCGATCTCGGTTTCCAGCACCTCGCGGGAGCGTTTAACCAGCACACCCTCGCGCTCCAGGGGCTCGATCAATTCGAGAATACCGCCAACGTCTTCGATGCTGGCGGTGCGCGCCTGCTCATACTCATCGGGACCTACCAGGGTGCCGCTGCCGTCATGGGTAAACAGCTCCTGAAGCAGCGCGCCGTCTTCCGCGTAGGACACAATCTGGCAGCGCTTCACCCCGGCGGTACAGGCCTGCCGTGCAGTCTGCAGCAGGCGGCGCTGCTCCGGCTCAAGCGCACCGCGCAGCAGGTCCAGTGCCTGGGTCAGGTTGCACTGCCGCACCAGCTCATCGCCGTCCTGGATGCCGCGGCCGGCACCAAACAGCAGCAGCTTCTCTGCGCCGACGGCGGCGGCGGTGCGTACCGAAATGTCCTCCAGGGACAGGTTGAATATCTCGCCGGTGGGTGAGTAACCCAGCGGTGAAAGCAGCACGATGCAGCCCGCATCCAGCTGCTGGCGAATGGCGCGATCATCGACCCTGCGCACCCGGCCGGTGTGCTGAAAATCCACGCCGTCGACCACACCGAGTGGCTGAGCCGTGATGAAGTTGCCGCCGGTGACCGTGATCGAGGCCCCCTGCATGGGGGAGTTGGGCAGCCCGGTGGAGAGCAGCGCCTCTATGTCGGTGCGCAGGCTGCCACAGGCGTCCTTGACGTAGGCAAGCTCCGTGGTGTCGGTGATCCGCACCCCGTCGTGGAACCGACCTTCAAAGCCGGCAGCGCTCATGCGCCGCGCGATCTGTGGCCGCGCGCCGTGAATCAGCAGTAGTCGCACCCCAAGGCTGTGCAGCAGGGCGATATCGTGAATGATGTTGGCAAAATTTGAGTGCAGGGCAGCCTCGCCGCCAAACACGATCACGAAGGTGCGGCCCCGGTGCGCGTTGATGTAGGGCGCGCTGTCCCGAAACCAGCGAATATGCTGAAACTCTTCCGAACTCATGGGTTCTGAGGCGGTAGCCGAAAAGCGGCAAGCCTAGCCTATCGGGAGGAATCTGCCTACTGGCAGAAGTGGGCGATAAAGCGCTGCAGCAGGTCGATGCAGGGCTGGAACTGGTCCAGCTCAATATATTCGTCGGGTTGGTGGGCGCGATTGATGGAACCGGGCCCCAGTACAATGGTATCCATACCCAGCTGTTGCAGGTAGGGCGCCTCGGTGGCGAAGGCCACTGCCTCACTGCTGTGACCGGTCAGCTGCTCTGCCAGTTGCACCAGCTCACAGTCGGCCGCCTGCTCGAAGGAGTCGGCGCCGGCGATGAGCGACTCCATGCTGATTTCCAGCCCGGATTCACCGGCCACGCCTGCCAACCGTTCACGCAGCTCGGCACGAGCCTCGCTGTTACTGAAACCCGGCGTTACCCGCATATCAAAATGCAGTTCGGCGCTGCCGCAGATGCGGTTGGGGTTGTCCCCGCCGTGGGCACAACCCAGGTTGAGGGTCGGGTGAGGCACGCTGAACTGGGGGTGGCGATGGCGCTGGGTCAGCTCCTGCCGGTAGCGCATCAGCTCACCCAGCACTGCGTGCAGGCCGTCGAGAGCGTTGTTGCCCAGGGACGGGTCTGAGGAATGACCGGCCTGGCCGCGAATCTTCACCGCCTCCATCATGATGCCCTTGTGCAGGCGCACCGGGCGCAGGCCCGTGGGCTCACCGATGATGGCCTGCCGGGCGCGGGGCTTGCCGGCAGCGGCCAGGGCGCGGGCGCCGTTCATTGAGCTCTCTTCATCAGCGGTGGCGAGAATTATCAGGGGGGCGCCCAGCTCTACGTCACTGAAGGCCCTGGCGGCCTCAATGGCCAGCGGGAAGAAGCCCTTCATGTCGGTGCTGCCGAGGCCGTACAGGCGATTGTCGCGCTCGGTAAGCGCCAGCGGGTCCACCGACCAGCGCCCATCGTCGTAGGGCACGGTGTCCGTGTGGCCTGCCAGCACCAGTCCGCCGGGCCCGGTGCCGCGGCTGGCCAGCAGGTTGGCCTTGTGCCCCTGCTCGTCCAGGGCCTGGATTTCGATATCGAAGCCCAGGGTCTCCAGGTAGCCCGCCAGCAGGTCGATGACCGGCCGGTTGCCCATATCGAGACCGGGGGAGGTGGAGCTGACGGAGGGCAGGCTCACGAGCTGGTGCAGCAGCGCGACCGGCCCGGGCAGGGTGGCATCCATGACGGCAGTATACCGTTAGCTGCCGAAGCTGGCCTTGAAGACGAAGAAAAATACGATAGCGAGACCGGCGCCAGCGGGCAGCGTGATCAGCCAGGAGCCAAAGATTACCGCGATCACCCTAAGGTTCAGGGCCGCAATGCCGCGGGCAAGGCCCACACCGAGCACGGCGCCCACCAGGGTGTGGGTCGTGGAAATGGGCAGGCCGCCGGCGGAAGCCAGCACCACCGTGGTCGCAGCACCAAGCTCCGCGGCGAAGCCCCGGCTTGGGGTCAGCTCGGTAATCTTGCGCCCCACGGTACCGATCACCTTGAAGCCATAGGTGGCCAGCCCCACCACGATACCGGCGCCGCCGAGCAGCAGGATCCAGCCCGGCATGGAGGATTTTGCCGCGATGTCGCCCCCGGAAGCGATGGTGCTGGCGACCGCGGCCAGCGGTCCCACGGCGTTGGCCACATCGTTGGAGCCGTGCGCAAAGGCCATCGCACAGGCGGTGAAGATCATGAGGATCGCAAACACACGCTCGACGGCGTCAAAGCGGTGGTCGGGATCGGGTGTAGTGTCGACCCGCTGTAACAGCCTGGCGCCCAACAGCGCCACCACGACACCCACGGCGGCGCTGACCGGCAGGGCGTTGGCAAACTTTGAGCCCAGCCCCAGGTCCAGATCAATGCCCACATGCTTGAGACCCTTGAGCAGGGTCACCATGCAGATCATGAAGCCCACCGCCCACATGTACAGTGGAATGTAACGCCTGGCCCGCACCAGCGGTTCGTCGGTGTCGAGAATCAGTTTCTGCACGCTGACGAACAGCGCAAAGGAAATGGTTCCGGCCAGAACCGGCGAGACGACCCAGCTGGCGACGATGGAGCCTACCTTGCCCCAGCTGACGATGTCCGGGCTGATGCCCACGGCGGCAAAGCCGACGATGGCGCCGACGATTGAATGGGTGGTGGAAACCGGCCAGCCCATGGCGCTGGCCACCAGCAGCCAGGTGCCGGCCGCCAGCAGGGCGGAGAGCATGCCGTAGATCAGCAGCTCCGGCGTGCCCGCCAGCACCACCGGGTCGATGATGCCCTTGCGAATGGTGCTGGTGACTTCACCGCCGGCCAGGTACGCGCCAAAGAACTCGAATACCACGGCGATCATGATCGCCTGCCTGATGGTCAGGGCCCGGGAGCCAACCGAGGTACCCATGGCGTTTGCCACATCATTGGCACCCACACCCCAGGCCATGAAGAACCCGAACAGGCAGGCGAGCGCCAGCAGCAACGTCCCGTGTGCGGCAATGATTTCCATGGTGAGGTGGTGAGGGTGTCCCGGTGTGCAGAGGCTATCCGATGGGGCCGCAGTATAGGCTTGATTCGGAAAAAGTTACACCGTTCACATTGGGTGCCTGTGGTAGCATTTCCCGACAACTCGAGCCGGAGCGTCCCTATGGTGGCGACATTCGGGGAGCAGCCGATGGAACGGCACCTCGACCTCAAATCCCTGGTGGTGAACCTGCACAGTGACGGGCTCCTCACCGACGAAGACCGCCAGCGCCTGGCTGAGGCCAGCGCCGGCAGCGTACACCCCCTGGTGTTCCTGGCGGAGCAGGGTCTCAGCGATCCGCGCAACGGCCGCGCTCTCGATATGGATGGCCTGCTCAGCTGGTTGTCGGAACTGAGCAAACAGCCGGTGTACCAGATAGACCCGCTGAAGATTAACGTGGGCGCCATAGCCGAGGTGATGTCGCTGGCCTTCGCCCAACGCCACAAGATTCTCGCGGTGGAGGTCAACGACAGCGAGGTGCAGATCGCCAGCGCCGAACCCTGGGTGTCTGCCTGGGAGTCGAATCTGGAGCACGTCCTGCGCAAGCCCATCAAGCGGGTGCTGGCTGATCCCCGGGACATCGTGCGCCACACCGCCGAGTTCTACAACATGGCGCGGTCGGTGGCGGGCGCTGACGCCCGCGGCGGCGGTCGCGGCGCAGCCTCGGCCAAGGTCACCAATCTCGAGCAGATGCTGGAGCTGGGTTCCAAGATAGAGCCCGATGCCAACGACCAGCACATCGTGCGAATCGTCGACTGGCTGTTGCAGTATGCCTTCGAGCAACGCGCCAGTGATATTCATATCGAGCCGCGGCGCGATGTGAACAACGTGCGATTCCGTATCGACGGCGTGCTCTACAAGGTCTACGAACTCCCGGCTCAGGTGGGCGCCGCGGTGACCAGCCGTTTCAAGATTCTTGGTCGCATGGACGTGGCGGAAAAGCGGCGCCCCCAGGACGGCCGCCTCAAGACCCGCAGCCCGGAAGGGAACGAGGTGGAGTTGCGCCTGTCCACGCTGCCTACCGCCTTTGGCGAAAAGCTGGTGATGCGGATTTTCGATCCGGAGGTGCTGCAGAAGAGCTTCGAGCAGCTGGGGCTTGCCAATGAAGACCTGCGTCGCTGGAACGGCATGAACGACATGGGCCACGGCATCGTGCTGGTTACCGGCCCCACCGGGTCCGGCAAGACCACTACCCTTTACTCCACGCTGCGCCAGCTGGCGACGCCGGAAGTAAACGTTTGCACTATCGAAGACCCGATCGAGATGGTGGAGGGCACCTTCAATCAGATGCAGGTGAACCACCAGATCGAGCTGGATTTCGCCACCGGCGTGCGGGCGCTGATGCGCCAGGACCCGGACATCATCATGGTGGGCGAGATACGCGATCTGGAAACCGCCGAGATGGCGGTGCAGGCGGCCCTGACCGGCCACCTGGTGATTTCCACCCTGCACACCAACGATGCGCCCAGTGCGGTCAGTCGACTGCTTGAGCTTGGCGTTCCCGCCTACCTGATCAAGAACACCGTACGCGGCATCATGGCCCAGCGCCTGGTGCGTATCCTCTGCCCGCATTGCAAACAGGAAGAGGCAGTGGATGAGGATGCCTGGGCGCAGCTGACCCAGCCCTGGAAGGTCAAGGCCCCGGCAAGGGTGTGCCGGCCGGTGGGCTGCGGGGAGTGCAGGGATACCGGTTATATGGGTCGCCAGGGTATTTACGAGGTGCTGGTGTTGAGCCCCAGGTTGCAGGAACTCGTGCTGCCCCACACCGAGGTGGACAGCTTGCGCAAGCTGGCCATGAAGGAAGGCATGCGTACCCTGCGCCTCAGTGGCGCCACGCGGGTAGCCAATGGCGAGACCACCATCGAGGAAGTCATGCGGGTGGCGCCCACCGTTACCCACTGACCGGTGATGGCGGACGGCAGCGACAGCACCCTGGATTCGCAACAGGCGCGCCTGCTCGCCGCGAGTCGTTTCGCCAGCACCAGCTTTGAGCGCCATCCCGATCTGCTCACAGAGCTGCGGGCCTCCGGCGACCTGCATCGCAGTTATACCGAGACAGAGCTCGCGGCCCGGCTGGGCCCGCAGGCGGCGGCCTGTGAAGACGCCGATAGCCTGGACAGGCTGCTGCGCTGCTTGCGCCGGCGCGAGATGCTGCGCATCCTCTGGCGCGACTTCAACCGCCTCGCGCCCACCCTGGAAACCACCCGCGACACCTCGCTGCTGGCGGAAGCCTGCATCAGCACTGCCCAGGACTGGTGGCACCGCGCACTGGTGGCGCAGCACGGCGAACCGCGTAACGCTGCCGGCACCGCCCAGCAGCTGGTGGTCATTGCCATGGGCAAGCTTGGCGCCCGCGAGCTCAACGTCTCCTCAGATATCGATCTGATCTTCAGCTATCCCGACAAGGGCAAGACCGACGGTGAGTCAAAGCCCACCAGTAACCAGGAATTCTTCATCAAGCTGGGCCAGAAGCTGATCGGCGCACTGGATCGCCAGACCGTTGACGGCTTTGTATTCCGGGTGGATATGCGCCTGCGTCCCTACGGGGAGAGCGGGTCACTGGTCCTCAACTTCAGCGCCATGGAGGAGTACTACCAGGACCAGGGCCGGGACTGGGAGCGCTACGCCCTGATCAAGGCCCGGCCGGTCACCGGCGACGCGGCCCGCGCGCGCCAGCTGATGCAATGCCTGCGGCCCTTCGTCTACCGCCGCTACATCGATTTCAGCGTGATCGAATCCCTGCGCGACATGAAGGAGATGATCAGCGCTGAAGTGCGCCGCCGCGGGCTCGACGCCGACGTCAAACTGGGCGGTGGCGGCATTCGGGAGGTGGAGTTCATCGTCCAGTGCTTCCAGCTGATCCGCGGCGGCCGCAGCGCGGCATTGCGCAATGTGGCCCTGCTGCCAGTGCTACGGGCACTGGTGGATGAGGACTGCCTGCCGGCAGAGGACGCCACTGAACTGGAGCAGGCATACCTGTTCCTGCGCGACGTGGAGCACGCCATCCAGGGCTACGATGACAGACAGACCCAGGAGTTGCCGGATTCCGAAAGCGCCCGCAGCGCCCTGCTGGTGGCGATGGACTTTCCGGACTGGGACAGCTTCATGTCAGTACTGGAGCAGCATCGGGCTCACGTCAGCAGCCATTTTGCCGAACTGATTGCGCCGCCGGAGGAGACCGAGAGCGCTACCGATGATGCCGGTATCTGGCCCAATGGTATCGACGCCGGCGCCCTTGAGGAGCTGGGCTTCGACGATGGCGAAAAGGTCGCAGAGGCGCTGCGCGGCCTGTGCAACTCCTCACGCCTGCGTCAGCTCCAGGCGGCAGGTCGCGACCGCCTCGACCAGTTCATGCCAAAGCTGCTGTGCGCCGCTTCGGCCATTGACGATAGCGATCTGGGGCTAGAGCGGGCACTGCCGCTGGTGGTGTCAGTGGCTCGACGCAGCGCCTACCTAGTGCTGCTGCTGGAAAACCCGGAGGCCCTGAAGGAGCTGGTTCAGCTCTGTGCCGCCAGCCCCTGGATCTCCGCTGAGCTCGCCCGCAACCCGGTACTGCTGGACGAGCTACTCGATGTCCCCGACCTGTATGCGCCCCCGGACCGCGACGCCCTTGGCGACGAGCTGCGCCAGCAACTGGCGCGGCTGGCGCCGGATGATCTCGAGGGCAACATGGACGCGCTGCGCTACTTCAAGGCCTCGCAGCAGTTGAAGGTGGCGGCCAGCGAGGTCACCGGGCGCCTGCCGCTGATGAAGGTCAGCGACAAGCTGACTTTTCTCGCCGAGGTCATTCTCGAGCGTGCGCTGCAGATGGCGTGGCAGGACCTGACCGGCCGCCTGGGTCGACCCTCGCGGGAGCTGGATGGCGAGCGTGTGCCCTACGGTGAAGCCGGCCTCGACGACTGTGGTTTTGTAGTGATCGGCTACGGCAAGCTCGGCGGAATCGAGCTGGGCCATGGCTCCGACCTGGACCTGGTATTTGTGTATGACTCCGATGCCAGCGGCGCCACTGACGGTGAGCGTGCACTCGACTGTTCGGTGTTCTACACGCGGCTGGGCCAGCGCATCATTCACATACTGGACACTCGCACAGCCATGGGGCCGCTCTATGAAGTCGACATGCGGCTGCGGCCTCAGGGCAACTCCGGCATGCTGGTGGCGAGCTTCAAGGCCTTCAGCGACTACCAGCAGAACTCGGCCTGGACCTGGGAACACCAGGCCCTGGTAAGAGCCAGGGTGATTGCCGGCGATCGCCGTCTCGCCGAGCGCTGTGAGGCGGTACGGCGGGATGTTTTGTGCCAGTCGCGCTCGGCGGCGGAGCTGGCCCGGGAAGTGGTGGCTATGCGCGCGAAAATGCGCAACCACCTGCTACCGGCCAGTGCCGAGGCAAAACGTGAATTCCATCTCAAGCAGGGGCGCGGCGGTATCGTCGATATTGAATTTATGGTGCAATACGCCGTCCTCGCGTGGGCCCACGGGACGCCGGCTCTGGCCGACTGGTCTGACAATATCCGGATACTGGAAACCCTGTCCCGCGAGGGTTTGTTCTCGCCGCGCGAGAGCGACGGCCTGATCGAGGCCTACAAGAGCTATCGCAGCGCCGCGCACCAGCTGGCGCTGCAGCAGCAGCCCGACGTTGTCGATGCGGCGCAGTTCGAGTCACAGCGCGAGGCCGTGCTGGCGCGCTGGCAGGACCTGTTCGGCGCTGCAGAGGCAGCCCGGGCAACGCAGCCCGAGGGCCAGGAAGCCAACTAGCAAGGAGCGCAGTCGCGGGTCACAACGTGGAGACAAAGCTGTGAAAACCCTCATACTTGGTGCCGGCGGTCAGCTCGGGCGCGAGCTGCAGCTGTCCTGCCCCAGCGGCGTGGACATGGTGGCGGCTACCCGGGCGGAACTGGATATCCGTGCCCAGGACCAGGTGATGGCCTTCGTGGCAGACTGCCGCCCCGAGATCATTATCAATGCCGCCGCTTACACCGCAGTGGACGGTGCCGAGTCCAAGCCCGACGTGGCGGTGGAAATCAATGCCGAGGGCCCCGGCTTCCTGGCGCGTGCGGCGGAGCGCTGCGGTGCGCGGCTGTTGCAGGTGTCCACCGATTTCGTTTTCGACGGCGAGGCCAGTGAGCCCTATCGGCCACGGGAGGATACCCGGCCGCTCGGCGTCTACGGTCACAGCAAGCTGGCGGGGGAGTGTCGGGTCCGGGAGATCCTGCCCAGGCGCTCGGTGGTGTTGCGTACCGCCTGGGTCTATTCGCGCTTTGGTCAAAACTTCGTGAAAACCATGCTGAGGCTTATGGCCGAGCGCGACAGCCTGCGCGTGGTGGATGACCAGGTAGGTGCACCTACCTGGGCCGCGGGACTGGCCCGCACGCTCTGGGACCTGCTGGATCACCCACAGGCGCACGGTATTTTTCACTGGACGGACGGCGGACGCTGCAGCTGGCATGCCTTCGCCTGTGAAATACAGGCCCGGGCCCTGGCCCTCGGTCTGCTGGAACGGGAAATCGATATCGAGCCCATACCCACCAGTGAATACCCGACGCCGGCTCGCCGACCCGCTTTCAGCGTTCTCGACCTGACGAGTACCGAGACCCTGCTGGGCCGCCAGGCCGCGCCCTGGCAGGAGCAGTTACAGGCGATGCTGGAAGACCTGAAAGCCAACCCGGAACCGGAATAGACCGGCTACACGAGGAGTGACAACACCATGAGCCGCTGCCTGCTGGTGACCGGCGCTGCCGGTTTTATCGGCGCCAACTTTACCCACTACTGGTTGAGTCAACACCCCGGCGACCGCGTGATCGCCTACGATGCCCTGACCTATGCCGGCAACCGCGCCAATCTTGCGAGCCTGGAGTCACACCCGGACTTTACTTTTGTGCACGCCGACATCTGCGACGAGGCCCGCGTTACCGCGCTGCTGCGCGACGAGGCTGTGGATACCATCGTGCACTTTGCCGCCGAGAGCCATGTCGATCGCTCCATCAGCGGGCCCGATGCCTTTATCGAGACCAACGTGGTCGGCACCCACAGCCTGCTCAAGGCAGCGCGCAAGGTATGGCTCGACGGCAGCCTGCCGCACCGCTTTCACCACGTCTCCACCGACGAGGTGTACGGGTCGCTGGCACCGGATGCGCCGGGCTTCTTTGAGGATCAGAAGTACGAGCCCAACTCCCCCTATTCGGCCAGCAAGGCCGCTTCGGACCACCTGGTGCGCGCCTATCACCACACCTATGGGCTGGAGGTAACCACCAGCAACTGCTCCAACAACTACGGCCCCTGGCACTTTCCCGAGAAGCTGATTCCCCTGTGTTTGACCAACATCCTGCGCGGCCTGCCGCTGCCGATCTACGGTGACGGGATGAATATTCGCGACTGGCTCTTTGTAGAGGACCATTGCCGCGGGATCGAACTGGTGCTGGAAGGCGGCCGGGTCGGCGATACCTACAACATCGGCGGCAACAACGAATGGGCCAATATCGATATCGTCGAGCTGCTTTGCGCCCAGGTGGATGCGCGCTTCGCAGAGCGCCCTGACCTCGCCGGACGCTTTGCCGAGTCGCCAGCGGCCCGCGGGGTGGAAAGCAGCAGCCTGATCGAGTTTGTCACGGACCGTGCCGGCCATGATCGGCGCTACGCGATCGACGCTTCCAAGATCAGTGCCGAGTTGGGCTACCGCCCACAGCACAGTTTCGAGAGCGGCATCGAGGTAACCATCGACTGGTACCTCGACAACGAGACCTGGTGGCGACCTTTGCTGAAGCAGTAGCGGGGCTGTCCGCCGCTAGTCGAACAGCGGGATATCGTTCCAGCTCAGGCCGGCGGCGTCCTTACCTGACAGGATGGGCGCTTCACCATCCAGCAGTGGCCAGTTGACGCCCACAGCCGGGTCGTCCCAGGCCAACGAGACTTCTGATTGCGGGTGGTAGTAGTCAGTGGTCTTGTAGAGAAAGTCTGCGCTATCGGTCAGCACATAGAAGCCGTGGGCAAAGCCTGGCGGCATCCACAGCATGGTATGTTCCTCAGCGCGCAGTTCGAGGCCGTACCACTGGCCAAAACTCGGTGAGCTCTTACGCAGGTCCACCACCACGTCGTAAACAGCCCCGGCGGTCACCCGCACCAGCTTTCCCTGCACCTGTTCGGTCTGGTAGTGCAGGCCGCGCAGGATGCCGCGACTGGAGCGGCTGTGATTGTCCTGCACGAATTCCACATCCAGGCCGCCGTCGGCGAAGGTCCTGGCGTTCCAGCTCTCCATAAAAAAGCCGCGCTCGTCGCCAAACACCTGCGGGCGAATGACCATTACGCCATCCAGTGGTGTCTTTTCAAACTTCATCGTAAACCACGTCGCTGTGCCTTGGCAGGCGGCTCAGGTACTCGCCATAGCCCGACTTCTTCAGCGGCGCGGCGAGTGCCAGTAGCTGTTCCTCGCTGATAAAGCCCTGCCGGTAGGCGATTTCCTCCGGGCAGGCCACCTTGAGGCCCTGCCGCTCTTCCACCACGCGGATGAAATTGGCTGCGTCCAGCAGGGAATTGTGGGTACCGGTGTCCAGCCAGGCGGTGCCGCGGCTCAGCACCTGCACCTGCAGGTCACCGCGTTGCAGATAGGCGAGGTTGACGTCGGTGATCTCCAGTTCGCCGCGGGCGGATGGCTGTATGTTGTGGGCGATGTCGATAACGTCGTTGTCATAAAAATACAGGCCCGTCACCGCATAGTGGGACTTGGGTTCAGGCGGTTTCTCTTCGATATCGATGGCACGCCCATCTCGGTCAAAATTGACCACGCCATAGCGCTCCGGGTCGGTAACGTAGTAGGCGAATACCGAGGCACCGCTTTCCACCTGACCAGCATTCTTGAGCTTCTTGGACAGGCCGCCGCCATAAAAGATGTTGTCCCCCAGCACCAGGCTGACCGGCTTGTCGCCAACGAAGTCCTTACCAATGATAAAGGCCTGAGCAAGCCCATCGGGGCTGGGCTGCACGGCGTAGGTCAGCTCGATGCCCCACTGGTTGCCGTTGCCCAGCAGGTCGACGAATGCATCCTGGTCGCGCGGAGTGGTGATGATCAGCACATCCCGAATACCTGCCAGCATCAGCGTGGCCAACGGATAGTAGATCATCGGCTTGTCGTACACCGGCATTAATTGCTTGCTGACGGTGCTGGTGAGGGGGTGTAACCGTGTGCCGGAGCCCCCAGCGAGGATTATGCCCTTGTAGGCACTGTCTGGCATGCCGCTTCCCTGTCGCTGCTCTGGTGAAGGTCAGCATTATACGTTGAAAAACCGCTATTCGCTGGGCCTGCAGGCTGGCCCTGGAGGGCTAATCGTAGCCGGTGGGCGACTGGATTTTTGGGTGTGCGCTGATTACACTCGAGCGCTTTGGGTAATTGCCAGGCGTTCTGCCGGGTGGGCCCGCAATCGCGACGCTGCTCTCCGAGAGCTCAACGATGGGAGGTGAGCGCCCTTGCGGCGCATCCACATGCAGGCGGAGAATCTTGACGCTGCGCCCCTTGCGCGCAACGTAGACCTGGCCGGGCTGGGCCTACCCGCTGACGCCCCTGTTCAGGAGCGGCCGCTGCGCATTGCCTTGCTGGGCTACCGCAGCCAGCCCTACGGCGGCGGGCAGGGCATCTACCTCAAATACCTGAGCAAGGCGCTGGTTGATGCAGGTCACAGCGTAGACGTGATATCGGGGCCTCCCTACCCCCACCTCGACCCAAGAGTGCGCCTGATCAAGCTGCCCAGCCTCGACCTGTTCGAAAACGGGCTGGCTTCCCTGCGACCGGGGCATTTGCGTTCGATGACCAACATCATCGAATGGACCAGCAAACTGACCGGCGGCTTCGCTGAACCCTATACCTTTGGTCGTCGCGCGGTGAAATACCTGAAAGCCCGACAGGGCGAGTACGACCTGGTGCACGATAACCAGAGCCTGAGTTACGGCATGCTCAAGCTGCAGGCCATGGGCGTGCCGCTGGTGACCACTGTGCACCACCCGATCACCAGCGACCTGCGCATAGCGCTGGAGGCGGCGCGCAGCTGGCATGAACGGCTGCTCATTCGTCGCTGGCATAGCTTTTTGAGAATGCAGAAGCAGGTCGTTGCCCGCCTTGAGAATGTAGTCACCGTCTCCGAGTGCTCGCGGCGCGATATCGCGGCAGATTTCGACATCGCCGCCGATGACGTGACTGTAGTGCACAACGGCATCGATATCAGTGAATTCCGCCCCCGCCCGGATATTGCGCGCAAGCCACGCCAGCTCATGGCCACCGCTTCCGCAGATGCTCCGCTCAAGGGCCTGCGCTTCCTGCTGCAGGCCTACGCTTCACTGCTGGCCACTTACCCGGACCTGGAGCTGCTGGTGATTGGTCGGCCCAAGCCCGGCGGCGACACCGAGCGGCTGCTGGCGAAGCTTGGGATTCGCGAGCGCGTACGCTTCGAAACCGGCCTCAGTACCGCGGAGCTGGTGGCGCGCTATGCCGAAGCCACCATTGCCGTTGTGCCGTCGGTGTACGAGGGCTTCGGTCTGCCCGCCGGCGAGGCGATGGCCTGCGGTGTGCCGCTGGTGTCTACCGATGGCGGCGCACTGCCTGAGGTCGTGGGCGATGCGGGGGTTCAGGTGCCCGCCGCTGATCCGCAGGCGCTGGCGGAGGCTATTGCTGCCCTGCTCGACGACCCCGGGCGCCGCGAGCAACTCGGCGACGCAGCACGTCGGCGCATCGAGGAGCAATTCTGCTGGCAGGTAGCTGCCGAACAGATGACCCGCTATTACCGGCAGGTGCTGGCCCGTGCAGACGGTTGATTTCCGGCACTTCGAACTGCATCCCGGCGACCGCGTGCTGGACCTGGGCTGTGGCGAGGGCCGACATGTGATTTCCGCCTATCTACAACCCGGCGTTGATGCCGTGGGCATCGACCTGAACGTCGATGACCTGAAGACCACTCGCGAGAAGTTTGCCGACTTCTCCGGCGCCTGTGCCGAGTCCAGCTTTACCCTGGCCTCGGCCAATGCACTGGCCCTGCCCTTTGCCGACAACTATTTCGACAAGGTGATCTGCTCCGAGGTTCTGGAGCACATCCCCGACTACCAGGGCGCGCTGGAGGAGATCAATCGCGTGCTGAAGCCGGGCGGCCTGTTCTGCGCCTCGGTGCCGCGACGCTGGCCGGAACGGCTTTGCTGGGCGCTTAGCGAGGAGTACCACAAGACGCCCGGAGGCCACCTGCGAATTTTCCGCGACCGGGCCCTCAAGCTCGAGATCGAAGACCTTGGTATGTGCCAGTACCACCGCCACTGGGCCCATGCCCTGCATGTGCCCTTCTGGTGGCTCAAGTGCCTGTTCTGGGAGCACCAGGACTCGCACCCGCTGGTGCGCCTGTATCATCGTTTCCTGGTTTGGGACCTGATGGATCGTCCCTGGCTTACCCGCAGCCTGGAGAGGCTGCTCAACCCGCTGATGGGGAAGAGTATCGTCATGTATTTCCGCAAGGTGCCCGCCTGATGTCCGGCCTCTATCTCAGTCGGGGGCTGTTCCCCCATGACTTCCTGAGGCCCACGGTGCAGTTCCTGCTCGACACCCAGGAAGCCAGCGGCGAGATTCCCTGGTTCGACGGCGGTCACAGTGACCCCTGGGATCATGTCGAGGCTGCCATGGGGCTCAGTATCGGCGGAGAATATGATGCGGCTGTGCGCGCCTATCGCTGGCTGGCGCGAACCCAGCTGGACGACGGCAGCTGGTGGGCCGGTTATCGCGGCCACGAGGTGGATAACGGCGAGCGACGGGAAACCAATTTTGTGGCGTATTTTGCCACGGGCGTCTGGCACCACTACCTGATCACCGAAGACCGCGACTTCCTCGAAGAGATGTGGACCACCGTGGAGCGCGCCATCGGCTTCGTGCTGATTCTGCAAACCACTCACGGTGACATCCACTGGGCGATCAGCGCCGACGGCAGTGCCCGCGAGGATGCGCTGGTCACCGGTTGCAGCTCCATCTACAAGAGCCTCGAGTGCGCACACAACATCGCCGTGACCCTGGGCCATGAGCGCCCCCAGTGGCTGGATGCACGCATGCGCCTCGGTGACGCCCTGCGCAACAAGCCGGAGCGCTTCGACCGCACCTGGGAAAGCAAGGCCCGGTATTCGATGGACTGGTTCTACCCGGTGCTGACCGGGGTCCTGCAGGGCCGTGAGGCCCGCGAACGGCTGTCCGCTCGCTGGGACAGTTTCGTGGAAGACGGCCTCGGCTGCCGCTGCGTGTCGGACGAACCCTGGGTGACCGTGGCGGAAAGCTGTGAGCTGGTCATGGCGTTACTGGCGGCGGGAGATCACGCCCGCGCGGTCGAGCTATACAGCTGGCTGCACCAGTGGCGGCTGGAAGACGGCGCCTACTGGACCGGCTACCAGTTTGCCCTGGATATCACCTGGCCGGACGAAAAGCCCACCTGGACGGCAGCTGCCATCATGCTGGCGGCCGATGCCCTCACCGAATACTCACCGGCCTCCCGACTGTTCCGCAAAGTCGAGCTGCTCGACACTGCGGCAGTAGACGCCGCCATCGCCCGCCACCAGCGCTCCTGAGGGTCGCTCCTCTGGGCTAGAGCCGTTCCAGAAGGGCCAGACTGTTGACGCGGATGGTTTCCCTGAACAGGCCGGATTCCAGCGCCAGCCGGTAGATCGCGTAGGGCGCCTGGCCACCCTTGGCGGCGTCGGGATAGACATCGTGAATCGCCAGCGTTCCACCTCTCAGCAGGTGGCCTGCCCAGCAGCGGTAGTCGGCCAGGGCGGCATCCAGGCTGTGCCCGCCATCGATAAACACCATGCCCAGGGGAGTGCCCCAGTGTCGGGCGGCCAGTTCGCTGGTCGCGACGATCGGCACCACGCGCTCGCTGACGCCGGCGCGGTCCAGGTTGAGGCGGAATTCCCGGAAGCTGTCCATCTTGTCGCTGGCATCGTCGTAGAGCTCAGGATCATGGAAAAATTCGCCTCGCTGGTGCTCTTCCGAGCCGCGGTGATGATCCAGCGCGAACAGCAGCATATCGCTGTCTGCCATGGCCAGGGCAATGCAGATGGTGGACTTGCCGCAGTAGCTGCCGATCTCCAACACCGGCCCGAGCTCGCTGGCCTGCCTGGCGGCATCGGCGAGCGCTGCCGCCTCGTCATCCGCCAGGAAGCCCTTGAGGGCGCTCCAGAACGCCGGCGGCGAGAAGCTCAAGGGTGTTGCGCGACTCAGCGCTCGCGAGTGGGGTAAGGGGACTTGCCGGAGCGGCTGCTGGCCGTCGGCGCCGGCGGCGGGATCAGCTCCGCGTCCAGTCGGTAGACGTCTTCCGGGCTCAGCAGGCCGGCCTGCTGCTTCAGGCGCAGCAGGTTGTTGACGTAGTCATAGCGCGAGTTGGCGTAGTCACGCTGGGCCTGGAACAGGGTGTTCTGTGCATTCAGCACGTCTACCACGTTCCGCGTTCCCACCTCGTAACCGGCAGTGGTGGCATCCAGCGCCGACTGGGAGGAAACGATGCTGAGGCGCCGGGCGTTGACCCGCGCGACATCGTTCATAACGGTCATATGCAGGGAACGGGTGTCGGTGACCGTGTTGCGCATCTGGTTGATGCGGTTCTCGCGCGCGGCGATAAATTCCTGGGCGGCCTGGCGGCGGCTGGCACTGATGCGGCCGCCGCTGAACAGCGGAACGTCTACGCGGATCGAATAGACTTCCTGCTCCTGGTCCTGGTCCGGCGAAATGTTGAACAATGAAGGTGGGTTCTCGGTGCGCTCACCGCGAGTTTCGAAGTCTGAGTAGCTGGCGCGGCCGGATACCGTAGGCAAGTGTTCCGAGGCGAAGGCCCTGGAATTCTGGCGCGCGGCCTCCTCGCGATAGCGTGCGGCGCTGAGCCGGAAATTATGATCGAGGGCAAAGTCGACCCATTCGGCGCGATCCGCAGGCTGCGGCGGGCGGATATCGAAATCTTCCCGCAGCAAGAAGAGGTTCTCATGGTAGCGGCCGGTCAGTACCGACAGGCGCTCTATGGCTACATTGAGGTTGTTGTCTTCGGTGATGCGTTCAACTCGGGCCAGGTCGTAGGCCGCCTGCGCTTCGTGAACGTCGGTGATGGCGATCAGGCCTACCTCGAAACGCTGCTGGGTCTGCTCCAGCTGGCGCTGGAAAGCTTTTTCCCGTGCCTCGGCCGCTTTCAGGTTGTCCTGGGAGCGCAGCACTCCGAGGTAGGATTCCACCACTCGCACGATCAGGTCTTGCTGGTCGGCGGCGAAGGTCGCTTCGGCTTCCTTGCTGGTCTCGCGACCTGCCTTGAAGGTAAACCAGGCTGGCATGTCGAAAATGGCCTGGTCCAGGGAGACCTCGTAACCTTCGCGGTCGATATCAACGTTGGTGTCGACTTCAAAAATCTCCAGGCCGTCATCGCCCACATTGACCGAATCGGAGGTGGTGTCGGTGTCCGAGTCAGTGTACTGGTAGTTGCCCTGCACCTGCGGCAGCAGCGCGGAAAGGCCAATACGCTCGACCTCCAGGTTGGCCTTGTAGGTGGCCTCGGCGGCTTTCAGCTGAGCGTCGTTCTCCAGCGCCAGCTCGTAAATCTCACGCAGGGTGTCGGCCTGGGCGGTCACGCTGGCGGTTGCGAACAAACAGCAGGCGAGGGCGTGTGATATGGCTCTCATTCCGGAATCCTTGGGCTTCTTTTGATCGATTCTACGTGGTAGTAGCTGTGCTCTTTTCATGGGCACCTGTCATTGGCAGCGCATAAAGTGTGAAGACGCCCACAGTGTGCGCGACACGCCTTGTCAGAACCGCGCTGAGTCGCTCAATAATACAGGCACAGGGTCCTGGCTGAAACATGGAATATGTCCCTATTTTGTGCAAAGGTAACTGCTAGACTGCTGTCGAGCGAACACGGCCGGGTAAGCGTTCTGGCATCGCTTAAGGGCCTCACCATGCCCTCTGTCACGCATCTCGACAACGTCCTGCGCGACAGGGCGAGTGCCCTGAACGGCAAGACGATAGAGATTGCTGGATCAACAGACACCGGTGACCTGACTGGTAGAGACGATAAAGCCGACCAGTTGGGATCGCGGTGAATAGAATCGGTAGAGGTAAGGCTGGGGTAAAGGCTGAGGTAGAGAGCAAGGCAGTGAGTGGACCTTCCCTGAAATACTCGGTGGATATAGCGGCGTTGCATGCAACCTGCGAATCCAACTATGCCCGGCTCCTGCAGCTTTTCCCCGATTACGAAACCGCCAATTTCCGCGAGTTCCTGCTGGGTACCGGGGAACGCGTCCGCATTGACGTGGTGGAGCGGTGTCGCTACACCACACTGCTCAAGATCTGCCAGCAGGGTGGCGAGGGCTGGTTGATCCCACCGCGTTTTGACCTGCGTGCCTACCACGATGCGCGCATGGTCGAAGTCACCGCCTTCCAGTCCCAGCGCCGCGTGGAAGCGCGCTACGAGTACCCCAACGCGGGCATGCACGCCCGCGACGAAAAAGCCCAGCAGAACATATTTCTTGCCGAGTGGCTGAGCCATTGCATTGAGCAAGGCCTGAGCCCGCTGGACCTGAGGCCATCGGTGACGGGAACTGCCGACGCCTCATGACCAGCGCCGTCAAGCAAGTGCTGCCCGCGGGGGACAGCCTGCACCTTGTGCAGATCACCGATACGCACCTCAAGGAAACACCGGGCGGGCGCCTGGTGGGCATGGACACCGATCACAGCCTTGAACATGTCATCGACCTGGTGAGGCGAGAACGCGCCCAGCTGGACCTGGTCCTTGGTACCGGCGACATCTCCGACCATGGCAGCGAAGCCGCCTACCTTCGGGCCCAGGCCTACTTTGCCCGCCTGGAAGCGCCAGTGGCCTGGCTGCCGGGAAACCATGACAGCGCGGAGTCTATGCAGCAGGTGTTGGCGGCGGATGAAGGCTTCATCCGTGCGGTAGATGCCGGCCACTGGCGCATCGTCCTGCTGAATTCGCAGATTCCGGGAGAAGTCGGGGGTGAGCTCGGGCCCGACGAACTGGCCTGGCTGGAGCAGAACCTCGCCGCGGCGAGTGCCGCCGGGCAGCACTGCCTGGTCTGCCTGCACCACCAGCCCGTGCCCATGGGTTCGGCCTGGATTGATGAGCAGATGGTGGCGGACCGCGAGGCCCTGTTCGCCGTGCTGGACGCCCACGAGTGCGTGCGCGGCCTGCTCTGGGGCCACGTACACCAGCAGCTGGACAGCGAGCGCAACGGGGTCAAGCTGATGTCCTCGCCTTCTTCCTGCATCCAGTTCGCGCCCAACAGTTTTGACTTCAAGATTGACGACCAGCCCCCTGGCTACCGTTGGCTGGCCCTGCACGCCGACGGAACCATCGATACAGGTGTATCGAGGGTACTCAATGCCAGCTTTGACGTGGACCTGGATTCGAGCGGCTACTTATAATCCCTCCACCGGGTTCGGCAAGAACCCGGGCCGGCGACAGCGCCGGTCGATGACAGACCCAGCCGCTGCTGCCGGCGGCAATCCCTGATACAGGCTGTAAATGAGCAAATACACTGCTGAAGATATCGAGGTATTGACCGGCCTCGAGCCCGTGCGCAAACGCCCAGGCATGTACACCGACACCACCCGCCCCAACCACCTGGCCCAGGAAGTGATCGACAACAGCGTCGACGAGGCCCTGGCCGGGCACGCCAGCGAAATCTCCGTGACCCTGCACAAAGACGGCTCACTGACCGTGGCGGACAATGGCCGGGGTATGCCGGTAGACCTGCACCCGGAGCAGAAGAAGCCTGGGGTTGAGGTGATCCTGACCACCCTGCACGCCGGGGGCAAATTCTCCAGCAAGAACTACCAGTTCTCCGGCGGCCTCCACGGGGTGGGCGTCTCGGTCGTCAACGCCCTGTCCACCGAGCTGGAAGTCACGATTCGACGCGGTGGCCAGGTCTACCGTATGGGCTTTGCCGGGGGTGAGACGGCCTCCGCGTTGGAGGTGATCGATAGCTGCGGCCAGCGCAATACCGGCACGATCGTGAAGTTCACGCCCGACGCCCAGTACTTCGATTCAGTGAATTTCTCGGTGCCGCGCCTCAAGCACGTATTGCGCGCCAAGGCGGTGCTGTGCCCCAGGCTCCGGGTCAAGTTCAAGGACGAGGGCAAGAAGGAGTCCGAGGAGTGGTACTACGAGGACGGCCTTACCGACTACCTCGCCGATGCCACCATCGACTTCCCGGTGATTCCCGAAGAGCCTTTCGTGGGCAGTTTCGCCGGTACCAACGAGGGCGTGGACTGGGCCGTGCAGTGGCTGCCCGAGGGCGGCGACGGCGTGACGGAAAGCTACGTCAACCTGATCCCCACCGCCCAGGGCGGCACGCACGTCAACGGCCTGCGGACCGGCCTTCTGGATGCCATGCGCGACTTCTGCGAATTGCGCAACCTCCTGCCCCGCGGCGTCAAGCTCACCCCTGACGACATCTGGGACCGCTGCGCCTACGTGCTGTCGTCCAAGCTCGAGGACCCGCAGTTCTCCGGCCAGACCAAGGAGCGGCTGTCCTCCCGGGAAGCCGCCGCCTTTGTCTCCGGCGTGGCCAAGGACGCTTTCAGCCTGTGGTTGAACCAGCACACCCAGGAGGCGGAAAAGCTTGCCGACATGTGCATCTCCAACGCCCAGTCGCGACTGCGTAGCGCCAGGAAAGTGGAGCGCAAGCGCGTGTCCGCGGGGCCTGCGCTGCCCGGCAAGCTGGCGGACTGCTCCGGGTCCGACCCGGCTCGCGCCGAGCTGTTCCTGGTGGAGGGGGATTCCGCCGGCGGCTCCGCCAAGCAGGCGCGGGATCGCGAGTTCCAGGCCATCCTGCCGCTGCGCGGCAAGATCCTCAACACCTGGGAGGTGGACTCACAGGAAATCCTCGCCTCCCAGGAAGTCCACAATATCTCCGTGGCGCTGGGCATCGATCCCGCGAGCGACGATCTATCCGGCCTGCGCTATCACAAGGTCTGCATCCTGGCCGATGCCGATTCCGACGGGCTGCACATCGCCACCCTGATCTGTGCGCTGTTCGTGCAGCACTTCAAGCCGCTGGTGCAGGCGGGCCACGTTTACGTGGCGATGCCGCCGCTGTACCGCATCGATGTGGGCAAGGAAGTGTTCTACGCCCTCGACGAGGGCGAGAAGCAGGGCGTGCTGGATCGGATCGAGGCCGAAAAGATTCGCGGCAAGGTCAATGTCCAGCGCTTCAAGGGCCTGGGGGAGATGAACCCCCTGCAGCTCCGTGAGACCACCATGGACCCGGATACCCGCCGCCTGGTGCGGCTGGTGCTGGATTCAGGCGACGGTACCCACAAGATGCTGGACATGCTCCTGGCCAAGAAGCGCGCCGCGGATCGCAAGGCCTGGCTGGAGAAGAAAGGCGACCTCGCCGAGGTGCTCTAGATCTGCAACAGCGGCGCTCAGGCGCCGCAGCGGTAGATCCCGAAGGTCTGCTCGCCGGTCTCGGAGACTTCACCCTCTGCAGTGATGGTGTCGCCGCCCATTTTGGCCGCGGCGTTACGGGCCAAGGTCTGCAGCTCGGTGGCCACCTTCTTGCTCTTGCGATCGAAGGATGCGATATCCGCCTTGGTGCTGGAGGTGGTGCTGCCCAGGCGCTTGCAGCTGGACGGAACGGCGGTGACCACGGTCACCGTCTCACCCTCTTCGGTGAGCTTCACCCAGGTGCAGGCGGACAGCAGGGACAGGCAGAAGCAGATGGCGAGGAAACGCATGGTGAAATCTCGTGTGTGAATTCAGCCGCCTGTGTAACACGCGGCCGGGCGGGGTTCAAGCGGGCGGTGTTTCGGTCGCCAGCACAACCTGGTTGCGGCCGGCGTTCTTGGCCAGGTAGAGCGAGCGGTCTGCGGCGCGGATCAGGCTGGAGCTGTCGAAATCGTTGCCGGGCTCGCTGCTGGCAATGCCGATACTGATAGTGATACTGCGACGGCGAGCGTCCGGCCCCTGCCTCAACTGAAGGTCTTCCACCGCCTGCCGGGCTTCCTCTCCCAGGCGTCGCGCATCCTCGGCGGAGCAGTCATACCAGACCAGGATGAATTCCTCACCGCCATAGCGACCGGCCTTGTCCAACGGCCTGCGCATGGACGTCTCCAGGGCGGCGGCCACGTTACGCAGGCACTGGTCGCCCTGCACGTGGCCGTAGTAGTCGTTGTAATCCTTGAAATAGTCGACATCGGCCATCGCCACCGCCAGGTGCACGCCGTCGCGTTTGGCCTGGCTGCAGACTTTTTCCAGGTCGAGCGCAAAGGCGCGACGATTCAACAGCCCGGTCAGGCTGTCGAATAGCGCCATCTCGCTCAGCAGCTGGCGCGACAGGAAGTTCTCCCGGGCGGTGTATTCCAGGAAATAGGCGCCCACCAGCCCCAGCATGTTGAAGGCAACGATGATGAAGCAGTTGAAGCCGATGTTCGGCAGGGGGTAGGGAAACAGCAGCTGCGACATCGGGTAGGCGATGCTGATGACCGCACCGGTAGCAGCCGCGTGAAAGAACCTTAGCCCGGCCAGGAAATAGCAGAAAGCGAGAATAATGAGCTGGGTGCTGATCGGCGTGAAGTATTCGCCCTGGTTGATCACGCCCAGCATTACTGGTGTGCTGATACCGTAGAGCATCAGCGAACCCATGACTGCCGCCTCCAGCCAGCGCGTATAGTTCAGGTAAACCGGAATCGCCAGCAGGCACAGGGCCATGACCTGTACCAGCCTCGGCAGCGCCGACGCCGCGAAAATTGCGTCTGACAGCCGGAAGTAATCTGCCACGGAAAACATCAGGGTCAGGAAAATAGCGAAGGGAATGACGCGCCGGAGCTGGGCGGGGTTGTTTTCCAGGTAGTACTGCCGGAAGCCCTTCTCGAGATCCGGAATAAATTTGAGCGAGCGAAAGCCGAGCGCAAACTGCGTGGAGTACAGTGAGCGATCTTCCCTGAGTATCTCGTTGACGGTTGACTGTGCCGACGCGATATCGCGATTTTCCTGCACACGCCCCTCCGAAGGCGACAACCCTGCCTTGAGTATTACAGGCTTTCGTAGAATTGTCGCACGCCTGGATCTTCAGGCATAAGCTCGGCCAGCTTGCTGGCATAGCGCCTGGCGTCCTCTGTATTGCCGGCCGCCTTGGAATATGTGGCCAGGGCAAGCAGCAGGTCGGGGTTGGCAGGCGCCTGCCGCAGCAGGCTTTTCAGGTGCGCCAGGGCGGCCTCTGGCTGCCCCGTGTCATGCAGGGCCACGCCGTACACATAACGATAGCGAATGCCGGTCGTCTCCAGGCGGGCGGCTTTTTCGAGGTACTCAAGACCCTGCTCCTTCTCGCCAGCCCGGGTTTCCAATAGCCCCAGGGCGTGCCAGACCGCCGCTTCCTCCGGTGCCACCTCGGTGGCCTGGAGCAGGCTGGTGCGGCCGGCGTCGTCGCGGCCGGCCATGCGATACAGGTCGGCGAGGTTCATATAGGCCGCAATCAGCTGGGGGTTCATGTCGATGGCGTTGCGATAGGCCAGCTCTGCCGGTTCCGGCAGCCCCCGTGAAACGAAGAACAGGCCCATTTCCAGCTGGCCTTCCGGCGTGTCGGCCTGGCGTCCCATGATGTCCAGGTACTCATCGAACAGAGCCTGCAGGCGCCGGCCTTCTTCCGGCGCGAGTTGCTCAAGCGGCACCTCAGCCAGCAGGCGCGCCACCTCCAGGCGCACCGTGGTGATATCGTCGTCGACCAGCGGCGCCAGCATGCCGTAGCGGTGTTGCAGCGGCAGCATTCTCAGCGTGCTGGCCGCCGTCCAGCGCAGCATCGGGTCATCACTGTCCAGCAGGCGTACCGCGACTTCCAGCGCCTCGCGATTGCTGAAGCCCGCCAGCTCGTTGACGGCGGTGGCGCGCAGGATGGCGGCGGCCTCCGGGTTGCGCGCGAGTTCCACCAGGCCCGGCACGGCGCGGCCGTCTCCCTTGCGCGCCAGCGCCAGGCTGCGGGCGGGGTGAGTACTGCCGTCGCTGAAATGCACGCCCCAGTCGCGCAGGCTGTTCACAGCCCATTGAGCGTCGCGATCGCTGTGACACTGGTTGCAGGCATTGGGGGTGCCCATGGCAACGCTGAGGTCAGGCCTGGGAATACGCATGCTGTGGTCGCGGCGGGCATCGATCACCATGTAGTTCTTGGCGGGCATATGACAGTTGGCACAGCTGGCGCTTTCGCTGCCCGCCGGGTGGCGGTGGTGGTCCGGGCTGTCGTAGCGAGCCGGTTTATGGCACTGGGCGCAGACCCCGTTGCCGGGCGCTCGCAGCTGGTTGCTATGGGGTTCATGACAGTTGGAGCAGACGACGCCGGCGGCGTACATTTTGCTCTGCACGAAGGACCCGTACACATACACCTCGTCGAGTATCTGGCCGTCGGCATGGTAGAGCGGCTCCAGCAGCAGCGCCGGTCGATGGGTATCCAGCAGTGGCCGGCCGTGGCGGTAGTCGCCAAGGGTGCCGCGCCGTGCGTGGCAGCGGCCGCAGCTCTCCACCTGCTGGGAACTTGGCAGGGGCGTCCGTCGTGCAGCGATGTCCTCCCCCTCCATCCAGGCCCAGGCGCCGCGCTCCGCAAGGCTCACCGGAAAGCCCGCGTTCTCTATCCCGGCGAGGCCATTGCTCCGGGCCAGTTTTACATGCTTCGCGCCCGGGCCATGGCAGGCCTCGCAGGCGACGTCGATTTCAGACCAGGTGGTGCGATAGCTGCGGCTCTGGGGGTTGTAGTTCTTCTCAAGCCTGGTGCTGTGGCACTCGGCGCACTGCAGGTTCCAGTTCTGATAGGGGCCGGTCCAGTGCAGCGGGTCCTCGGCAGTGATGTTTTCGTTCGGGTAAAGGTGGAACCAGCGCTGGCCGCCTGCCTCCGCCGGCCTGGTATCCCAGGCAATGCCCAGCGATTGCAGGCGCCCGCCGGGAAACGCGATGAGGTATTGCTGCAGGGGTTCTACACCAAAAACATAGTCGATGCGGTAATCGGCCAGCTTGCCGTCGGGGCCCTCGGTGTTGACCCAGTACTCGGCGTCCTTGCGGAAGAAACGACTGGGTTTACCGGCGTAGTCGAAGCGGCGGTCATTGAAGTCGCCCAGCACCGTCGCTTCCGAGGCCACCTGCATGGCCAGGTCATGGTGAGACCCTCGCCAGGCCTCGAGTTGTTCGCTGTGGCAGTCACCGCAGGCCTGTGCGCCGACGTAGTCGGGGTTGGCCAGATAGGCCGGATCGGCCGCCAGCACCGGAAGGCCCAGCAATGACGTCAGTAAGAAGGTCGGCAGTCGCATGGAAAATACTCGAACATCCGGGATACGGTACACGACCGTGTGCCGCTAACCAATCGCCCCCGCGACGCTACCCGCCGCGGCGGGACGCCACCAGGTAGAGAAACTCCAGGCCCAGGGTGGCGGCGGCCAGGGCGGTAATGTCGCTGTGGTCGTAAGCGGGCGCCACTTCCACGACATCCATTCCCACCAGGTCCAGTCCCGCCAGGCCGCGCAGGGTGGCCAGCACGTGGTTGCTGCTGAGGCCACCGGCCACCGGAGTACCGGTGCCGGGCGCATAGGCCGGGTCCAGGCAGTCGATGTCAAAGCTGACGTAGGCCGGGCCTGGCCCAACATGGCCGCGAATGGTCGCTGCCAGCTCGGCGGAGGACAGGCCGCAGGCGGCATCGGCATCGATCACGCGAAACGGGTGACTGCCGGGTTCATACCAGGTGCGTATGCCCACCTGAATGCTGCGGGCATCATCCAGCAGGCCTTCTGTACGGGCATGGTGGAACATCGCGCCGTGGTCGTAAATCCAACCGTCTTCATCGGTGTCGGTATGGGCGTCAAAGTGAATCAGCGCCAGCTTGCCGTGGCGCTTCACGTGCTGGCGCAGGAGCGGCAGGGCAACATAGTGATCGCCGCCAAAACTCAACAGGGTTTTGCCGGCGTCGAGTATTTCACCGGCGCGCGCCTCACAGGCCGCCACGAAAGCGGCGTGATCGCCCTGGTAGTACTGCACGTCCCCACAGTCTACTGCCTTGATCCGCTCTTCCAGCTTGAAAGTCCATGGCCAGCGCGCTTCCTCCCAGCGCAGGTTGGCGGATGCCTGGCGAATGGCGTTGGGGCCGGAGCGGGTTCCCGCGCGACCGCTGGTGGCGAGGTCGTACGGTAGCCCCAGCACCGCCACGTCGGCATCGCTGTCGGCAATGTCGTCGCATATGGGCAGGTTGAGAAAGCCAAACAGGTTGGCGTACATCTGCGAATTGTCGCGGGACAGGCGCTCCATGCTCAGGCGGCGCCTTGATCAGTGCGCTTCGCCAGGTAGGCCTCCACCATGTCCAGCAGCAGGGTATAGGTGCCGTGCAGCATCTCTTCCAGTTGGGCCTCGTCCATGCTGTCGTCGGTGGGGGTGCAGGTGCAGGACCAGTGGGCGCGGCAGCGACCGTCGTCGATGCTCTCGATGCGGGCGCTGGCCAGGTAGTCGGTAACCGGCAGCGGAATGCCGCGGGGGATGCTGTAGCTGAAACTCATGGTGGCGGGGTCCTGCGACTCCAGCACTTCGTCTATCGGCTCCATGCCATCCATATGCAGCCGGCGCGTCATGCCGATTCCGGAGCCGATGATCTCCACCTGCTTAACGCCCGGTGCCCAGGCCATGTTGCCGAAATCCTCGAGGACTTCCCAGACGGAAGTAGCGGGGAAGGGGAGTTCTCTTTCAAAGGCGATGCCTGCCATGACGCGTCCTGCCGTGAGTTTGCGGCAGTATAGACCAGCGGCTGTGAGCCAGTCAGGCGGTGAGGGGCAGCTCGCAGAACGGGCCGTCTTTCTCCATGGCAGTGCGCGGCGTCATGCTGCGCTGCCAGAGTCGCTCGCTGAGGAGGGAGGCCGGTTCCCGGCAGCCGCCGTTGAGCCACTCGGCGAGGCCTGCAGCGACGTCGGCATAGTGGATCTCGGGCGCCCTGGGGGTATGCCGCAGCCAGCTGGCGAGGCGCATATCGTCAAGGTCTTCCATGGCGGTGGCATAACCCAGCTCGGTCAGCGCCAGGGCATTGGAGAGTTGCTCGGTCTGTCCCGCCAGCGGCTTGGTAAGGGCGGGCTTGCCGAGTTCCAGGCATTCGGAGATCAGCTCGAAACCTGAATTGCAGATCACCCCGCGACAGCTGTACAGGTCGTGCTTGAAGGCCGTGATGCTGGTGGGGTGGAGGCGCACATTGCCGGACTGCTGGTCCGGGAGCCCGGGCGCGTATTGGACGAAACGATAATCACTGTGCCCATTGAGCCAGGCGGTGACCCGGGACTGGTCCTCAAAGGGCAGGTAGACCAGGAAATGCTCGCCCTCGCGGACCTGGGAATGCCCCAGGTCGAGGATCGGCGGCAGCGTGTGACTGTCGTAGCCATGCCAATGCAGGCCGAGGCCGGTTTTTACCGGCGCAAAATTGCGCATTATGAAGCGCGACAGCCAGTGGTCGCCGGCCGCCGGAGCGTTGCCGCCGAAGGCGTACTGGTGGCCGATACCGATCGTGTTCACCCCGCGCAGACGTCCGGCCCAGGCTGTCACGGGCTCAAAGTCAGTCACCACCAGGTCGTAGTCCAGCACGTTGAGCTGCCAGACATCACGCAGGAACTGCGGCGCATTGTTCTCAATGGCAGTCCGCAGGTGGTGGATGCGGCCGTTATGAGTGGCAAAGGTCAGCCCCCGGCGGTGCAGGAAAGTCCCGAAGGGCTCCATGTCGAACAGCTTTTCGCGCTCGCGCCCGGAGAACAGCCAGTCCACCTCGACCGGGTAGTGTGACAAGGCCTCGGCCATCGCGCGCGCACGGCTGATATGTCCCTGGCCGGTCGCCTGAACCCCGTAGAGTATCTTCATGAGAGTATCTTCATGTCAGTACAGCCCCAGCAGTGAACTGGCCAGCAGCGCAATCACGGTGCCCATGCTGGCGCCGGCGAGGATGTCACCGGGGAAGTGCACCCCTAGCAGCACCCGGGACATGCCTACCGCGATGGCCCAGATCAGAAGCGGCGCCGCGGCGGCTCCGTACAGCACGCAAAGGCATGTCACCAGCAGGAAGGCGGCCGAGCTGTGGCCGGAAGGAAAACTGAACTGGTCGGAGGCGACGATCAGGCTGCGGAACCCCGGCACAAATTGTTCCGGGCGGCGGCGCCTGAGACCATTCTTCAGCACCCAGTAAACAGGGCGCTCGATCGAGAGGGCGAGTGCCAGCACCAGAACCAGGTCGCCCGCGTACGCTGCACCCATGATGATCAACATCAGGGGAGTCAGAATGTGGAGGTAACCGTCGCCGGAGTGGGACACTGCTTTGGCCGGCGGAATCAGCAGGTAGCGGTCGCCGTTCCGGAACAGCCAGGCGAAGAGACGCAGGTCGGCCTGTTGCAGGGTACTGAGTATCTGCATGGGCGCACTGTAAGCGCCCGTCATTGCCTACCCGTGAACCTTTTGTGGAGCTTTTGTGACAGCATTTTCGCCCTCGATACGACGCTTGTAGGCCGCGAGCTCCGCCTTGAGTGTGGGGGCCAGCAGGTACAGGCCGAGAATATTGGGCAGCGCGATCAGGAACACCATGGCGTCGGAGAAGTCGAGCACCGCGCCCAGCTGCATGGTGCAGCCCAGCGCGCCGAATGCGCAGAACAGCGCCTTGAACACCAGTTCCTTGCCGCGGCCTTCACCCAACAGGTAAGTCCAGCCCTTGAGGCCGTAGTAGGACCAGGAAATCATGGTAGAGAACGCGAACAGCACGGCGATCAATGACAGGGGGACCGTGGACCAGGGCAAGGTGCTGGCAAAGGCGCTGGAGGTCAGCTCCACGCCCTGAACGCCGGCGCCGGCGATGTCCGGGTGGTAAATGGTAGTGAGAATAACGAGCGCAGTCAGCGTGCAGATCACCACGGTGTCGATGAACGGCTCCATCAGCGCTACATAACCCTCGGTGGCCGGCTCGTTGGTGCGCACCGCCGAGTGGGCGATGGCGGCGCTGCCAATACCTGCCTCGTTGGAAAAAACTGCACGCTGGAAGCCGAGGATCATCACGCCGACCACGCCTCCGCTGATCGCCTGCGGATTGAAGGCTTCGCTGAAAATTGCTCCGATGGCCCAGGGCAGACGCTCGGCATTGAGAACCAGCACCAGCCCACCCAGCAGCAGGTAGGCCAGGGCCATGAACGGCACCAGCCGGCTGGTCACCCGGGCGATACTGCGCAGCCCGCCGATGATCACCAGTGCAACCGCTGCGGCTATGCACAGGCCGAACAGCCAGCCCTTGTCGGCCATGAAGCCCTCGGCGCCGCCGGTGATAAACACGGCCTGGCTGAAGGCCTGGTTGGACTGGAACATGTTGCCGATACCCAGGCAGCCGATGACGATAGCCATGGCATAGAAGGCCCCCAGTGGCTTCGCCAGCGGCGCCAGGCCGCGCTCGCGGAGGCTTTGTTCGAGGTAGTACATGGGGCCACCGGACACGGTGCCATCGGGATTGATGCGCCGGTACTTAACCCCGGCTATGCACTCGGCCAGCTTGGTGGACATGCCGAGAAAACCGGCCAGCATCAGCCAGAACGTTGCCCCGGGACCACCGAGGCTGATCACCACCGCCACACCGCCGATATTGCCAATGCCCACGGTGCCGGACACCGCTGTCGCCAGCGCCTGGAAGTGGCTGACTTCGCCGTGATGCTCCGGGTCGGCATAGTCGCCGCGCAGCAGCCGTATGGCGTGGGGGAAGCCGCGAATATTGATGAAGCCGAAATAAAAGGTGAAGAAGGTAGCGGCGGCTATCAGCCAGGCCACGATCAGCGGCAGCTCGGCCCCGCCGACGCTTACACCATAAAATATGAAGCTGGACAAGGCCTCGGCCACGGGCGCCACGACGGCGTTGATGGCCGCGTCGATCCCACCCGCGTTTTCATTTACCATGCCGCATTCTAACCCGTGGTGTGCCGCTGCAAAGCCGGCGGGCGACAAGCCGTGAGCAAGCGATGAAAATTGGCATCCTCAAGACAGACAGCGTGCACGAGGACCTGGTCGGGGACTTCGGTGAGTACCCGGACATGTTCCAGGCACTGCTCTCCCCGGTGGACCCGGAGCTGGAATTCGTCGTGTACGACGTGGAACAAGGGCACTACCCGGAAGACCTGGACGAGGTGGACGCGTACCTGATGACCGGCAGCAAATCCAGCGTCTACGAAGACAAGGACTGGATTCACCGGCTGTCAGATTTCGTGCGCGAGCTGCATGCGCGGCGCAAGAAACTGGTCGGCATCTGTTTTGGGCACCAGATGGTCGCCCATGCACTGGGCGGCCGCACGGAAAAGTCTGATAAGGGCTGGGGCGTCGGCGCCCACGATGCCCTGTTCCACCGCCTGCCGGAATGGCACGATGGCGAGGACCCTGAGTTCGTGCTGCTGGTCAGCCACCAGGACCAGGTGGTGGAGACGGCTCCTGGCACCGAGGTCCTGGCCGGTAGTGATTTCTGTGAGAACGCCGTGTGCCAGCTTGGAGACCACATCCTCACCCTGCAGGGGCACCCGGAGTTTATAAAGGCCTACTCAGACAGCCTGCTGGAGCTGCGTCGCGAGCGCATCGGCGAAGACAACTATCACGGTGGCAAGGCATCATTGGCCCGCGACCTGGATCGCGAGCGAGTCGCAGACTGGATCGTCAGTTTCCTGCGTAGCTGAGGTTCGGCGCTGCCGGCCGGCTACTCGCCCTTGACCTGGCTCTGCATGGAGTCGAGGTACTCGTCCATCTCCTCGTCATTGGCAAACACCGCCATATCCGGCAGCGCCTTGAGTATGTCGAATACTTTCTCGATGTGTGGCTTGCGGTTGGCGGCCGCCAGCCGGCTGCCGCTGCTCTTCACCTGCTTGGCGGCCTTGAAGATAACCCGCAGTCCGGCGGAACTGATGTAATCGAGGTCCTTCATGTCCAGCACCGTGATGGCATAACCGCGGTCGATCACCTCCTGCAGGCGCGACTCGAAGCCGGGTGCAGTGTCGGTGTTCAGCGCGCCAACCAGGCAGACCCTGGCCAGGGAGCGTTCTTCATCCACTTCCACGTTGGTGCTCAGATCCATGGCGGTTTCCTTCTTGCAAGTCTTGTTGCAAATTGCACTGCGAGCAGTATTCCTGCCCGTCGCCGGCGCGCTAGCGTCGCAGGTGCTTGATCAGTTGCAGGCAGTTCTCATGGCCTTCCCGGCGGTACTGCTGCTCGTCGGTAAGCCCTTCGAGCAAGTGTACACCAAGCCCTCCGATGGCGGCAGAATCGATGTCGTCGCCCAGCGAGGAGCGCTTGGCCTCGGCCAGTGGGTCGAAAGGCACGCCGGCATCCCGGAACGTCATTTGCAGCTGCCTGTCGGTGATTTCCAGCTCCAGTAGCACGCCTTCACTGGCCGGCAGCTGGCCATACTTGAAGACATTGGTTACCACCTCCTCGGCCACCAGCTGCATTTCCGCCTGGATGTCCAGCGGCAACTCGGCCTCACCCATGAGCTGGGCCATCCAGGCCTGCAGGGTAGAAACGGCGCCGGCGTCGTCGGTAAGGGTGATGCGATTGCGCGCACTTCCCGCGGCGCGAGGCTCCAGCAGCATCAGGGTGATATCGTCCGACTGCGGCACCTCGCCCTGGTGGGCGTCCACGGCATCCAGCAGCGCCTGCCCCACAGCCTCGAGGCTCTTGCCACGGTTATCTGCCAGCAGCTGGTTCACAGCGTCCAGCCCGAACTGGACCTGATCGGCGTCAAAGGCTTCATCAATTCCGTCGGTGAAGATGGCCAGCTGGTCGCCCGGTGCCAGTTGCACCGTGTTGAGCGGGAACACCTGGGATTCCGCCAGGCCGAGTGCCGGGCCGGATTCCTGCTCAAGGCTGGCTACCATGTCGCCGCGCACCAGTGAGGGTGGGGTCTGGCCGCCACTGGCGAACTGCAGAGTGTGGCTGGCGAGGTCCAGCCAGCCTATGAACAGGGTGACGAACATGTAGTTTTCGTTGCTCTCTACCAGCTCGTCATTGAGCTGGGCCATGATGGCGCCGGCATCCAGCGTCGAGTAGACGTACTGTTGCAGCAGGGTCATGGCGCGGGCCATGAACAGGGCTGCCGGCACGCCCTTGTCGCTGACGTCACCAACCGCGAGGAACAGCCGGCGCCGGCTCTGGATATGAAACGCGTAGAGATCGCCGCCCACGGTCTTGGCCGGGCGCAGCTGGGCCCACAGTTTGAAACCGTCCTCGATAACGCCCGCGCGGCCGGCGCCCGGCAGCATCGACATCTGGATGGCCGTCGCGGCTTCCAGCTCACCCTGCAGCCGGTTGCGTGATGCGGTTTCGGCCTGCAGCTCGTCCACGTAGCGCTCCAGCTCGCCCTGCATGGCAGAGAATGCATTCAGCAGCCGTCCCACCTCATCACGGCTCTTGGCGACCGGCAGCGGCGTGTGGAAGTTGCCGCCGGCAATTTCCTCTGTGGCGCTCGCCAGAAAAGTAAGGGGCCGGGTGATGCGCCGTGATACCCAGACGATGCCTGCCAGCAGCAGCACCATGGTGAGCAGCTGTGAGAGCACGCTCTTGGTCAGGTAGTCCCGCAGTGGCGCCAGCATCTCGTATTCTGAGTAGAACGCACCCACCGGCCAGCGGGTGGTCTCCAGCGGCGCCAGTTTGATGACGCACTGCTGGCCCTGCTCGAAACAGGCAATCTTGTCGGAAGCGGTATTGCCGGCAGTGACCTGGCTGATAATGCCCGCCCAGTGCTGCGCCTGTTCCGGGTTCGGCATGGTGCTGGCCCAGGGTTTCAGGCGATTGTCCCGGTCGGGGGATACCATCACCTTGCCGCTGCGACTCAACAGGAAGCCGAAACCTCGCTCCCCCAGCTCCATGCGCTGCAGGTAGTACTGCAGCTCGTCCAGGGTGATGTCTGCAGTGACCACGCCAAAGAACTCCGGCGTTCCTTCCACCTCCCGGTACATCGGTACCGAGTAGGTGACCATGCTGGTGTCCCCGCCCCCGGTGTCGAAATAGGGCTCGGTCCAGACCGGTTCGCCCCGGCTGAGCGCCTCCCGGAACCAGCTGCTCAGCAGGTAGTCGTAGGCTTCGGTGAGATCGCTGGATTCGATCTGGCCATCCCGGTAGAAGTAGTAGTGCGCGAACCCGCGCGCCGGGTCGTTGGCGAAGCTGGGGTGCAAGGCGAGGGCGGCGCCGAACAGGTCGTCGCGGTCGTCCACGGCCTCATACAGCAGTGACCTGAGCTGGGCCTCGTTGTAGTCGCCGGTCTGAATCACTTCCGCCAGCAGCTCTGCGGTTTCCTCCAGCACGGATAGCCGCACCTCCAGGTCGCGTACCGCGCCGTTGACGGTGGACTCGACCCGGCCCTCCTGCTCCTTGAGGATGCGATCCCTGGAAGAGAGATAATCGATAAAAGTGATAGCCGTAAGCGTGAGCGCAATGGTCAGCGTGAGCAGCAGGACCAAGCGCGCGGTGAGGCTGTTGACCGGCATATACCGGGCCCTCATTTGGCTGACGGGAAGCGGTTAATAGGGTTTGTCACCGTCTATGGTAATCCTTTCCATGCGTCGGTGAGCTGGAAAATAGTCGTTCACGGGTTTGTGCTGGGTGCTGCGATTGTCCCAGAAGGCGATGGAATCCGGCTGCCAGCTGAACCGGCAGCAGAACTCCGGGCTCCGAATATGTTGAAACAGGAAGTACAGTAAGTGTTCACTTTCAGACGCCGTCAACTCGCGGATACGGGTGGTGAAAAGCTCGTTGACGAACAAGAGCTTACGCCCACTCTCCGGATGGTGGCGCACCACCGGGTGGGTCACCGGCGGGTTTTCCTGAAGCGCCTGCGCCAGTCGCTCGCGCCCCCCGGGCTCCGCCAGGCTCTCCCGAAACCCGTGCTCGAAGCTGTGTTCGGCACTCAGGCCTTCCAACAGGGCCTGCAGCGGCGCCGACAGGGCGTCAAATGTAGCCGTCATACTGGCAAACAGCGTGTCTCCGCCGCGTTTGGGGACGACCCGCGAGCGCAGCATCGTGCCCATCGGCGGGTGGGCACGAAAGGTCATGTCGGTATGCCACTTCTCAATCAGGCTGGGCTTTTCGGCGGTGCTCTCCAGGATGCTGACCGCCGGATGGCCCGGCACCGTTGCATAGGCGGGATGGGTCTGCAGCGGGCCGAATAGCTCGGCGAGGGCCTGCTGGTGCGCGGCTTCGATGGGCTGGTCGCGGAAGAACAGCACCTGGTGCTCTACCAGTGCCGCTCGCAGGGCCCGGTATGTGGGCTCAGCCACGGGCTCGCGCAGATCGATGCCTGCCACCTCCGCCCCAAGGGCGGCACTGACCGGCCTGATTTCGAGCATGCAACTACCCTGTCCTGGATTCGCTGCGCAGTATAGCCCAGCCGCCCGTTAAGCAGGCCACGGCCCCACCAACACTGGGCTGGCGGCCATTTTTGAGACATCTGTACAGGCAGAGCTACGGAATCCGTAGTGCTTTCGTTGCTTCTTTGTCGGCCCTGTCACAGACTGCGCGCAAAGTTAAGCCATCTCGACCAGGACACCATAGTATTGCTGCGTGTTTCAGGGACAGGCCATTGCGCCATCTGGCTGGAAACACCCTAAATCGACCCAGGCCCTGGCCAGGGTCGAAACAGGCAGGGAAAGCTATTCACCCGCGCACCGCAAGGTGCGCGGGTGTTCTTGTCGGCAAGTAGCTCGCTCCCGGGCCTCACACCCGGTGGGCCAGCAAGCGGGAACACTGCGTGAACTGGAAAAAACGATATCGTCGCCTTGAAGATCGCGTGCTGCTGGACGCAGCGGGCGCGGTGACGGTTGTCGATACCACCGATAACGCCGATACCGCAGATGCCCAGGCAGACAGCCGCGCCGAACACCAGCAGGAGCAGGACGAGCTCACCAGCCTTGTCGCCGCCCTGGGCGAAAGCCAGGAGCAGGCAGAGCAGGCGGAGCCTGCAGACTCGGGCCCCGAAATCCTGTTCGTGGACAGCCAGGTCGAGGATATCGACCAGTTGCTCCAAAACCTCGACGACAATATCGAGGTGTTTTTCATCGACCCCGATGAAGACGGCGCTGCCTATATCGCCGATGTTCTCGAAAACAGCGACAAGACCTATTCCGCCATCCACATCGTCAGCCATGGCGGGTCCGGTGAGCTGCGGCTGGGCAACACCACGCTCACCACCGACAGCCTGGAGGGCGAAACCCTCGGCCACGTACAGGCCTGGGGCGACAACCTCACCGAAGATGGCGACATACTGATATACGGCTGCAGCGTTGCAGAGGGCGAAGATGGCCTGGCCTTCGTAGAGCAGCTGGCCGACGTTACCGGTGCCGACATTGCCGCTTCGGTAGACGATACCGGTGCCGCCGCCCTCGGCGGCGACTGGGACCTGGAAGTATCCGCCGGCGACGTCGAGACCGACCTGGCCATCGCCGAGCCTGCGCAGGTGTCCTGGGGACATGTGCTGGACCTCACCGTGCAGGACCGCGCCGCGCTCGGCGGCGGTGCCGCCGCCGACCAGGCCATTGCCGACGGCCTGTCGCCGGATGGCAGCGGTGTCAATATCAGCAGCATCACGTATCTCGGCGGCGACGAGTCCATCGGCCTGTTTACCGACCTGAGTGCAGGCCCCACGGGCAATCTTCTTTCGGAAGGGGTAGTGATCAGCACCGGCTTTGCCAACAACCTGATCGGTGATGGCACGGCGGGCAACACCATCAGTGATAACGCCACCGGCCCCGGTGGCGCCGGTGAAGCCGACGACGACGCAGACCTCAATACGTCCTCTATCAACGCCGGAATAGACTTCGACCAGTACGACATTGCGACATTCGAATTCTCATTCACGCCGGCGCCGGGGGTCACCAAACTGGCCCTGAACTACGTGTTTGCCACCGAGGAAACCCAGGCCTTCGCCAATGGCCAGTATCCCGACGTGTTCGGTATCTATGTGCGCAATGCGGAAGTGGGGCAGTCCTACCAGGAATTCGTGTTCACCAACCTGCGGGTGCTGCATGCTACGGCGCCGGCCGCGGGTGGTCTTTTCGATAACAGCGCCACCGATACCACGGGCAACGTAGAATCCAACTTCGTTACCGGGGTACAAAGTGCCCTGCTGGACATCACTACGCTCCCGGGCAGTGACAGTGAGTACACGGTCAAATTCGCCGTGGCGGACCATTCCGACACCCAGCTCGATTCAGCGGGTTTCTTTGACTGGCTGGGATCTTCTGTCCGGCTGGACATCGATGGTGACGACAGCAGCGGTGCCACCGGTCTCGACTACGACACCGACTTCGATATCAGTACCGGTACCGAGGTCGCCGTGGTTGATGTGGGTGATGTCACCCTCATCAACTACGACTCTACGACCACCCTGCAAACGGCCACGGTGCGGCTGACCAACGCCACAGGCAGCGACACACTGGCCATCGATACCACGGGCCTTGCTAATATCGATAGCACCAGTATCGACACGTCGGTGCCGGGTGAGATCACGCTCACCATCGACTTTGACGATACCGCGACGACCGAAGCCGATGTCATCGCGGCACTCGCTGCCGTCACCTATGACAACACCGACGGCCTGGCGATTGACCCGGCAGACCGCAGCATCGAGATTGTCGTCAATGACGGCGTCACGGACAGCTCCGATGCTACGGCAACCGTGGCCATCACCGGCTTCATGGATGTACCGACCGTTACCGGCCAGGTCACTACCTCCCTGCAGCCGACCATTACTGGCAGCTTCGACGAGGCGGACAGCGACACGCTGGTGGTCGTGGTCGACGGCACCACCTATACCTGGTCAAACCTGCGTGGTGGCGGCACACCGCCTACCGGACTGAGCTCGGACGGCAGCGGCAACTGGACGCTGGATCTCGCCGCCGCCGGCCAGACCCTGTCGAGTGACGGCGCTTTCGACGTTGAGGTCACCACCAGCAACGACGCCGGTTCTATTTCTGACGCCAGCACCGATGAACTGGTCGTTGATGCCACCGGTCCTGCAGATCCCACCGTTACTGCCCTGGCGACCAGCCAGAGCAACCCGACCATTACCGGCACCTACGACGACACGGACGGCACGGTGACCCAGGTCGTAGTCAATGGCATAACCTACCTCGCCACTGGACCAGACCTCACCGTGAACGCCAACGGCACTTGGTCGCTGACGATACCTGGCGGTGATGACCTGAGCCCCGGCACCTACGATGTGCAGGTCACCGCGGAAGACCCGGTGGGCAACCCGACCGTGGTGACCAGTGTCGGCGCCCTGGAAGTGCTGGCCCCCGGCGCCATTGCTGCGGCGAACGATGTCAATACGGTTGGTGAGGATGGTCCGACCCTGGTGGTTCCAGCCGATGGCGTGCTCGCCAATGACCTGTTTATCGTGCCCGACCCGTCGCGCCCGCCAATAGAGACGTCGGGAGCCAGCACCAGCGAACTCTATCTCAATTTTGATGCCTCGCAGGATACCGACAATGACGGTGACTGGGATGACGAACAGGCAAACGGCGTTGCTAACCTTGACCGAACGTGGGAGTGGGGTACCAACCTCGCTCCGATCGCGGTGTCCAGCCAGGCAGCGCCCAGTATCACTCATGCGTTCGACTTCGACGGTACCGTCGCCGCCGATATCAGTGGTGGTCTCGACGGCAGCTTGTCGGAGAACTCAGCTACTTTTGAATTTTGGCTTAAAGTAGACAGCGGGCTGACCACCGGCACCAACTACACCATTTTTGAGTCTGGTGATGGCGCCGACGGCTTTACTCTCGCATATCGACCCACGGCCACTGGCAACGGTGAGTTTGTGGTCTACTACAACGATGACGATCTGAACTCTGGCGCCAGCACGGGCACGTCAGTGCTTTCACTCGGTACAGCCGCTGGCTTCGATCCCACTGCCGACTTCATGCAGGTTGTGCTGTCCTTCGACGAGCCGAGCAATGCGATTCTCTGGCACATCAACGGCCAGACAGCAGCTGGAGCCGGCTTGACGGTAACGACCTCGATTACCGACCTCGACGATTGGGGCGCCACTGGCGCAGGAGATGAAGGTCTTGGTGGTGTTGGAAACGCACAGGGCGGATCAACTGGCACCGGCATCGGCACGGTCGCCAATTTCGAGGGCCAGATGGCCATCATGCGCCTGTACGGTTATGAGAGCGGCGGCGCCGCCCGGCCGGAACCGCTGACTGACGCGCAGATCCTCACCAACTACAACGCCGTCGCCCAATCCCTGACCGCCAGCGTGAGCGCGGTGAACGGTGCGGCCGGTAATGTTGGCAACCCGGTGACCACCGTCAACGGCGGCATCTTCACCATCAATAGTGATGGCAGCTATTCCTATGACCCCAACGGCGCCTTTGAAAGCCTGGCGCCCGGGGACACGGCCTCTGACTCCGTCACCTACACCATCGACAATGGGCTGAGCACCGATACGGCGACGCTGGAAATCACTATTACCGGCGCCAACGATGCCCCAACCCTTACGGGTGACCTTACTGCTGCCGTCGATGAAGGCGCTGCCTATGTGCTGACGGGGTCCGACCTCGGATACACGGATGTCGATGACAATGACGCGGGAATTACCTTCACCGTCAGCAACCTGGTAAACGGCACCGTGCAGGTCGGCGGCTCCCCGGTGACCAGCTTTACCGCCACCCATCTCAACGCGGGCCAGGTGAGCTTCGTTCACGACGGCAGCGAGACCCTGGCGGCCGGCTTTGATGTTAACGTTGACGACGGCAACGAAGATGGCAGCACGCCAACGGACAGCACGTTCAACTTCACCGTCAATCCGGTCAATGACCCGCCGGTACTGGCCGTCAACAATGGCCTCAATGTGGTCAATGCCGGCACTGGCACCATCACCGTGGTGCTGCTTGAAACCACCGACGCCGACGATTCCGCCGCTGACATTACTTACACAGTCACCTCGCTGCCGGCAAACGGTACCTTGTTGATCAACGGGGCGGCCGCGGCTGTCAATGACACCTTTACCCAGGCGCAGGTGAATGCCGGCCAGGTGACTTATACCCATGATGGCACGCCTACCACCACCGACAGCTTCGGTTTTGATGTCGACGATGGCGATGAGGACGGCAGCGGTGCCATCAGTGACACCTTTGCCATATCCATCGTGGTTGATGGTGTGGCCCCATTGGCCCCCACCATCGATCTGCTGGCGAGTTCGGACACAGGCTCATCCAGCAGTGACGACTTCACCTCCGACAACACGCCGACCTTCCGGGTCACTTTCGACCAGACTGGCCCGGTCAACCAGGACGTGGCGGCTGGTGACACAGTCCAGCTATATATAGATGGAACACCTTTTGGTGCGCCGTTTGCGGTCTCACCCGCGGACGTCAGCAACGGTTTCATCGATATCACCACCATCGCGCTGCCCGATGGCACCGCCAACTATTCGGTCACCATTACTGATCAGGTCGGGAACGAGTCGCCGGCGTCTGCTGCCCTTCCCGTCCAGATCAAGACTGATGGCCCGGCGATTCCTACCGTCAACTCGCAGGCCACTGCCAATACCACGCCGACCATTACCGGCAGTTTTGACGATGTAAACACGGATACCCTCGAGGTGACGTTTGACGGCGTGACCTATACGCCCAGTGATCCGGAGCTAACGGTGAGTGGCAGCACCTGGTCTCTGGCCGTGCCCGCTCCGCTGGCGGACGGCACCTACGAAGTCAGCGTTACAACCACCGATGAATTCGGCATTGCCTCGACGGATACCAGCTCGGGTGAGCTGGTCATTAACACCAGCGACAACCTGGTGCTGTCCGATGACACGCTCACCGTGGACGAAGCCAGCACCGGCAGCGGCAACCTGCTCACCAACGACATCATCACAACGGCTGATCCGACGCCCCCGCCCGGTGAGGAGACCCTGGATACCACGGACCTGGTGTCCAGCTTTGACGCGGCGACCGATACGGACGGCGACAGCGTCTGGGAAGATACCGGCAGCGCCGGCCTGGACCTGACCCTTGGCAGTGGCGTTACCCGTGATACCAGCCCCACTACCAGCCTGACCTCGATTACCGCTGCCTACGACTTTGATGGAACCGCGAACTCGACCGCCATCTCTTCCGGATTTCCCTCTGAGGTGCTGACTGAAGAGCCGACGGCCTTTGAATTCTGGCTCAAGATCGATCCGTCGGTGGTGGCGGGTGAAGAGTACATCATCATCGAATCGGGCGATGCCACCAGCGGTTTCTCCCTGGTCTACGAAGCGGCGGCTGATCCTGCGGATGGCAAGTTTATCGTCTACTTTGACGACCAGGACAACGGCGTGGTTGCTACGGCGGAGATCGACCTCGGTGGCGCGATCGACCCCACCGCTGAGTTCACCCATCTCGTGGTGCGTATTGTCGATGACAATGCGGCCAGCTATATCGACTTCTTCGTTAACGGGGGAACCGGCCTGGGCGGCCTGCAGGCTTCCACCGCCGTTAACAACCTCGACGACTGGGGCCGTGAAGACCAGTCCATCGCGGTTGGTACCGTATCCGGTGCCCAGGGCGGCAGCTCCCAGAGCTCGGTGACGCCGAACAACTTCATCGGCCAGATTGCCAGCATTCGCATCTATGACGAGACTACGGCGGGCGGTGCCACCATTCCCGTCAGCCAGATCGAGAACAATTACCTGGCCACCATCAACGCCGACCCCTACGTCAGCGCGATTACCGGCACTTCTACCCAGACCCTGGCCGACCCCGACAACGGTCCGGCCACCAGCGCGACAGTCACCGGCACCGGTGGCGGCCAGTTCACGGTATTCAGCGACGGCAGCTACAGCTACGATCCCAACGGGCAGTTTGAGAGCCTGGCGCCCGGTGATACCGCGACCGACACCATTAGCTATACGGTAACGGCGCCTGACGGCCAGACCGAGACGGCCACCCTGACCGTTACCGTTACCGGTCTCAATGACCCGCCGACGCTGGACACCAACAGCACCCTGAACCTTGATGAAGGCGCGACGGCGACCATCACCAATGCTTTCCTGTCAGCGTCAGATATTGATGACCCGGCCTCCGGCATCACCTATGTGGTCGATTCGCTGCCGGGCAATGGCTCACTGCTGATCAACGGTGTTCTCGCAACCGTGGGTGCCACCTTTACCCAGGATGACGTCGACAGCGGCCTCATTACCTACGTCCACGACGACAGCGATACGACCGCGGACAGTTTCAACTTCAGCGTCGACGACGGTGATGAGGATGGCAGTGGCGCCACCTCTGCCACGTTCAACTTCAGCATCAATGCGGTGGATGACACGGCACCGACGGTGGTCGCGGACAGTGCGACGCTGGCGGAGGGCGCGTCCACGACGATCGACCTGGCGGCGAATGACTCGGATAGCGAAAGCGGTCTGGATCT
>JAZBOY010000314.1:0-2834 GCA_036351375.1 Halieaceae bacterium | reverse complement strand
GGCGCTGGACCTTGATGTACTCGCGGAAGGTGTGGAAACAGCGGAACAGTACAAGTACCTTCTGGGCAGCGGCTGCGACTACATCCAGGGTTACTTCTTCAGCGGCGCCCTGCCCAGTGAGGACCTGATTCCGCGCCTGCAGAGCAAGGGCCTGATCGACCTGCCGGAGAACGTGCTGCCTATCGACAGCAAACCACCGCGCCAGGTCGGCTAGCGGCACGGCCGCAATTCAGTCCACGGCGATCCAGGTGGCCCTGGCTGCGGCCAGCACTTTGCCGTCAGCGTTGGCGACGGCGGCACCACCATAGAATTTGCGTCGCTCGGATCCCAGCGGCCAGGCATAGACCACCAGCTCCTCCCGCCCCGGTACTGGCACATATTGCTCCAGTGTCAGCTCGCCGAGCAGCATCGGCCGCTCCTGATCACCAAAAGCGCCGAAACCGCTGGGGCAGTCCAGCGCGCACCACACGAACACTGGCAATACCTCCCCCGCCTCGTCCAGCAGGTCGGGTGATGGCTGCCAGGGGCAGGCGTACAGGCCACCTTCTCTCACCGGGCCGGTGTACAGCTCCAGGCCGTCGCCGGCGGGCCGCCCCGGACCGCATACAAAACAGGTGGGGTACAGGTGCCGCTCAAAGCCAGGGAAACGCTCCCGTGCCGCCCGGGCCGCCTCGAGGCCGGGGGAATCCGGAAGCTCGATATCCAGTACATCAGGCCGCGCTGATGCCACCAGGGTATCGCCCAGATGCAGGTCCACGCCGTCATCTACCGGCAATACCTCCAACGAAGTATCCAGCGGCGGCGGGCTGTGCAGTCTCACGCGCGCACAGCCGTCGATAAAGCCCGCTGCCAGGCCGGCGCTGTAGCCGCCGTTGCCGGAGCCCGGCGGGCCGTTGAAACGCTGCGGGATACTGACCTGTTGCATGATCGATGATTTCCACGGTGGTCGAACCGTGATGGTAGCACCCGGCAGTACCGCGGGGACACGCAGGTGATGCTATTGGGATTGTGCTTGAGCGCAGCAGCGTGTGCTGGTGACACTGCCGGCGTCGGCATACGACACGGAGGACCCGACCATGCACGAATACAGTATCGATAACAGCTCGTCCCAGTGGGACTTTTTCGTAAAGATCGCCTTTGCCACAGCCATGGCGTCTACCCTGATCGGCGTGTACATGCTGCCAGGGCCACTGGTGGTGAAAGGCTACTTCCTGATCAGCTCGCTGTTCCTGGTGTTTTCCACCATCACCCTGTCGAAGACAATCCGTGATGACCACGAAGCCCAGCGCCTGCACAATCGGCTCAGCGAAGCGCGCACCTCAAAAATGATTCGCGAACTGGATGAGGTATAACATGAGCGTATTCGACAAGTTGAACACGTTGTTTCGCGCCGGCATTCGCGAATCGGTGGAACAGGTCACCGACGCCAATGCAGTCCGTATCTACCGCCAGGAGATTGTTGAGGCCGAGGCGCTGCTGGCACAGCGGCGTGACGCACTGGCGGCCACTATCGCCACACGGCGGGAGCTGGAGGAGGAGATCGCCCGTCTTGAGCGACGCATCGCCCAGCGCGAAGAGCAACTCAAGAGACTGCCTGCGGGCGAACGCACTGACAGCCTGCTGGAGATGGCCGCGCGCGAGATCGCCGGCTTTGAAACTGAACTGGAGGTCGCCAAACGGCGCCACGTGGAAACCTGCAAACTGATTTCGAGCGAGGAGAGTACGCTGCGCAAACTACTGGCGGAAACCCGCGAGCACCGCCGCGAGATCAAGCTGCTGGCTGCCCAGGTGCAGCGCCAACGCGTCGGTACTCCTGCCGGCCAGACCGTAGCGGGTCGCCTGGCGGCACTGCGCGAAACCCGCGCTGCGATCACCGGCACGGTTCACCAGGGTGATCACCTGGAAGCCGGCATGGAAGAGGCTCTTGCCCGGGTCAACGACTCTCCACTGGATCGCGCCCTGGCCGACGCCGGCCGTGATGATGCCGGTGCCCACCTGCAGTCAGTACTGGCGCGCCTAAGCGGACTCGGGGCGGCCTCGTGAGAGCAGCCCTGCTGTTGCTGGCGCTGCTGGCGCTACCCGCGCAGGCGGAGTGTGTGATCCTGCTGCACGGGCTGGCCCGCAGCGCCGGTTCCATGGCAGAGCTGGCGGAGTTCCTCGCGGAACGTGGCTACCAGGTGGTCAATGTCGACTACCCCTCGCGTCACTACCGCATCGAGGAACTGGCGGATGTCGCCATTCCGGCGGCACTCGACCAGTGCACGACACCCGGCAAGGTACACTTCGTCACGCATTCCATGGGCGGCATCCTGGTGCGCCAGTACCTGGCCCACCACCGGCTGGACAATCTCGGCAGGGTAGTCATGTTGGCGCCTCCCAACCAGGGCAGCGAGGTGGTAGATACCCTGGGCACGGTTCCCGGCTTTGAGTGGTGGAACGGCGAAGCCGGCCTGCAGTTGGGCACCGGGCCCGATTCACTGCCGCTGGCACTGGGCCCTGCAAATTTCGAGTTGGGCATCATAGCCGGCACCGCATCCATCAACCCGATGCTGTCCACCATCATTCCCGGTGAAGACGACGGCAAGGTGTCGGTGGAGCGCGCCCGGCTCGTAGGGATGAGTGATTTCCTGACCGTGCCGGCTACCCATACCTTCCTGATGCAGAACCAGGAAGTCATGCACCAGGTGGCGCATTTTCTGCGCGAGGGACAGTTCCGGCACGAGGCCGACTAGCTCACATTAGCGCGCGTCAGCCACCACCTGGCCGTTCACCACGGTCATCAGGATGCGCCCGTCGAGAATGTCACCGGGCGCGGTTTCCGACAAGACGAAAGG
>JAZBOY010000313.1:0-3667 GCA_036351375.1 Halieaceae bacterium | reverse complement strand
TGCCGGGGGCTTCACACCGGCCAGCTCAAGGATGGTCGGCGCGATGTCGGTGACGTGCGTGAATTCAGTGTAGATGGCACCTTCGCTCTCTACGCCGGCGCCGGCAATCAGCAGCGGTACCCGCACGCCGCCTTCACCGGCGAAAAATTTGAAATCGCTGAAGGGCGTATTGGCCACCCGTCCCCAGCGGCTGCCCGCCGCGACCCAGCTGCCCTTTTCACCGAGGGTCTCGACCTCGCGGTGGTAGTGCTTCTCCAGCCAGCGTCGCGCGTAGTCGCTGCTGTAGGGCTCGTTCGCCGCGGCCCCGTTGTCCGACAGCAGGATGAATATCGTGTTCTCCAACTCGCCAGTTTCCTCGAGGTAGCCCACCAGGCGCCCGATCTCGTGATCCATGGCGGTCGCCATGCCGGCGTAGGCCTGCATGCGGCGCGCCTCGAAATACTGCGCCTCAGGTGTCAGTGCGTCCCAGGCGGCCTGGGTGGGGCCGGCGGCAAACCGGGCATCGTCCGGGAACAGGCCCATACTGCGAAGCCGTGCTTGCCGGTCCTGCTGGACCTGCGCCCAGCCTTCCGTGTAGCGGCCCCGGTAGGCATCGATAAAGCTGGCTGGCGCCTGTATCGGTGTGTGGTTGGCCTGGAATGCCACGTAGGCAAAAAATGGTGCCCGCGATTCACTGGCGGCCTGCGCCTGCTCCAGGTAGCCGATGGTCTTGTCGACGAAGTGGCGGGAGCTGTAGAAATCCTCGGGCAGCGCGGTCATGCGCTCGCCGTCTTCGTACCAGAACACCTCTGCCTGCATGGGCAGGTAGGGGCGCATCTCGAAGTTGTCGGAGCCGCTGTCGGCCTGGACCAGCGAGTGATCGAAACCCCGGGCCGGCGGCAGGTTGCGTTGGCTATGACCCAGGTGCCACTTGCCGGCCACCGAAGTGCGATAGCCGGAATCCCTGAGCATTTCCGACAGCGTGGTCACACGCTCATCCAGCACGCCGCCGTAGCCCGGTTTGCCGCGGTGGGACAGCGGCATGAGCTCACGCATGCTGCCGATGCCCGCGAGGTGGCTGTCAATTCCCGTCAACAGCATGGCACGGGTCGGGGCGCAGCTGGCCGCCGTGTGAAAGTTGCTGTAGCGCACGCCCGCAGCGGCGAGCGCGTCGATATGGGGCGTGTCGATTTCGCCGCCAAAGGCGCCGAAGTCGGAAAAGCCGATGTCATCCGCCACGATGAGCACGATGTTCGGCCGCGTGTCGGCGACGCAGGCCGCACTCAGCGCCAGCGCCGCGAAAAACGCAAACGCTCTAGACAAGATCGAAAGCAACCGGCATCGACTTGATGCCGTTGATGAAGTTCGACCGCAGCCAGCGCACATCGCCGTCCAGGCGGGGGTTTTTGATGCGGTCGAGAATCTCGGTAAAGATGATTTCCAGCTCCAGGCGCGCCAGGTGAGAGCCTATGCAGAAATGTTCACCGATGCCAAACGCGCGGTGGTTGTTCTTTACGTCCTCACGCCGGGCGCGCGTGATGTCGAAGCGGTCGCCCTCGGCAAAGCAGGCCTCATCGGCGCTGGCCGCGCCGTAGTACAGCTGCACACGGTCGCCTTTCTTTATCAGCTGGCCGTCGATCTCGACGTCTTCCATGGCGGTGCGCTTGAAGGTGATCACCGGCGGGTTGTAGCGCAGCATCTCCTCGATAGCGCCCTCCAGCAGCGTTCGATCCGCCTGCAGCATGTCGTACTGGTCGTTTTCCATGAGCAGGCGCATGCCGTGGGTGGTTACGGTACGCGTGGTCTCGTTCCCCGCCACCAGCAGCAGCAGGAAGAAATTACAGAACTCGTCATCGGTGAGCGGTTCGTCCTCCACCGTGCCGTTTAGCAGCACGCTGGCAATATCATCGAGGGCCTGGCCGCGCCGGGTGGCGGCAATTTCCTGGGCCAGCATGAACATTTCCATCATGGCGTTGATGCCGTCCTCGTCGGAGGTCTGCAGCTCCGGGTCGTCCATGCCGATCATGATATTGGTGAGCTCGAACAGCCGGTCGCGCTTCTCCAGCGGCACACCCACCAGCTCGCAGATGGCGATCAGCGGCAGCTCGGCGGCGATGTCGCGCACAAAATCACAGCGGTCATTTTTTGTCGCCCGATCCAGTATCTCCTTCGCGATGCCGGTAAAGCGCTCCCGGTAGCCGTCGACAATTTTCGGCGTAAAGGCGCTGCGCACCAGGCGGCGGTACTTGAGGTGCACCGGCGGATCCATATTGATCATCTGCATTTGCAGGAACACCAGCCGCTCTGCGTCCGGTTCGCCCGGCATGCAGGATTTTACGTGGGACGAAAACAGCTCCGGGTGCTTGGAAACGAAGTCCAGGTCTTTCTGGCGGCTGATTGCCCAGAAACCTTCGGATTCTCGCGGGTTCTCCTGCCAGCAGACCGGCGCCTCGTTGCGCAGGTAGCGATAGGCCTCCCGCGGATGGCCCTGCTGGTAGAGGTCCGGGTCGCTGAGATCAAAAGGGCAGCCGGTCATGGAAAGACTCCATCGATAAATGATGCCTCTGACTATAAGCCGTGCTCTGCCGGGGGCACAGGCACCATTGATCGTGGCAAAAAAAACATTGTTTCCCAGCGCTGCCCCTGCAGGCCACCACTGATTAGCCAACAGTCGTGGACAATGTAATTCCGCACAGCCGCTTCATCGCTTTCGGAACAGGCTCTAGAGTTTTCCTGCCTGCACCGGCACGGCACTCCCGTGATCGGCAGAGCCAGAATCACCACCTGTATCGACGAGGACAACCCGATGAACAGCAGTGCTGCCCCGATTCCTGAACACTCACTGGCGCCAGGCAATGCGCGCAGCCTCGGCTCTGAGCGCGCCAACCAGCTGCTGGACGCGGCCCGGAAGCTAGCGCCCGTGCTCCGGGAGCGGGCGGAGGCCTGTAAGCAGGAGCGCTGCGTCTCCAGCGAGACCATTGCGGATTTTCACGCGGCGGGATTTTTCAAGATCCTGCAGTCGGAGGCCTACGGCGGCTATGAGATGGATCCCCAGGTGTTCTATGCGGTGCTGCTGGAGATAGCCAGGGTCTGCATGTCTTCCGCCTGGGTCCTGGGTGTCATCGGTGTTCATAACTGGCAGATGAACCTGTTCGACCCCAGGGCTTCGGAGGAGGTCTGGGGAGATGACCCGACCGTGCTCGTCTCGTCGTCCTACGCCCCGGTTGGAAAAGTCACCCCGGTAGACGGTGGCTTTCGGCTGTCGGGGCGCTGGAGCTTCTCCAGTGGCTGCGAGCACTGCCGGTGGGTGTTCCTGGGAGCGGTGGTGCCGACCGAGGAGCAGCCCTGGGACATGCAGAATTACCGCACCTTCCTGCTGCCTCAGGGAGACTACGACATCGTCGATAACTGGAACGTCATTGGCCTGCAGGGCACGGGCAGCCACGACATCGTAGTGGACGATGCCTTCGTGCCCGAGCACCGCACCCACCGCATGCGCGAAGACCGCGGCGGCGCCGCCCACCAGGACAAGGCGCCCCTGTACCAGCTTCCCTTCATGCAGGTTTTTGCTCGCGCGGTATCGACTCCTACCCTGGGTGCCACGGAGGGCGCCCTCCAGGATTACGTCGAGGTGGCGAAAACGCGCTGGGCGGGGCCAGCGCCCATGAAGGATGACCCCAACGCGCGT
>JAZBOY010000312.1:0-4763 GCA_036351375.1 Halieaceae bacterium | reverse complement strand
GCGCTCGATATTCACCGTCTGGCTGCTGGAGGAACTGGGCCTGGAGTACCAGCTGGTGGAATACCACCGCAATCCTGACACCATGCGCGCGCCGCCGGAGCTGCGCGAGGTGCACCCGCTGGGCAAGTCGCCGGTGATCGAGGACGACGGCCTGCTGCTGTCGGAATCCGGCGCTATCACCGCCTACCTGCTGCACAAGTACGACAGCAATGGGAAATTCGGGCCCGACGAGGGTGACGCGGCGTGGGCGGAATACACCCAGTGGTTGCACTACCCGGAAGGCTCCGTGTTCGTGCCCCTGCTGCTAAAGCTGCTGGCCCTGCGCGCCGGCGGCGAGCAGCCGTTGATCAACGGCTTTGCCGACCCGGAGGTGAAGCTGCATTTCGACCATATCGCCGACAAGCTGGGCGACAACGATTTCATCCTCGGTGACCGCATTACCGGCGCCGACTTCGGCATCACTTACATGGTGTCCATGGCCGAGCGTCTTGGACTGCTGGCGCCCTACCCGAGCCTTGTTGCGTACCTTGAGCGCAACCGCATCCGGCCCGCATTCCAGCAAGCCGTTGAGCGCGCAGTGGAGTGATGGTCAGTCGAGGTTGACCGCGGTTATGCGGTCGCTTTCGACCGGCAGGCCGAGGTTGTTCTGCTCGAGGATGCGGTCGGCCCGATAGCTGGAGCGAACCAGCGGCCCCGAGGCTACTTCCGTGAAACCGAGCTCGAGGCCCTGCTCCCGGTACCAGGCGAATTTTTCCGGCGTCACCCATTCCTCCACCGGCAGGTGATTGGGCGTGGGTCGCAAGTACTGGCCGAGGGTGAGAATATCGACCTGGTGGTCACGCAGGTCGCGCATGGCGGCCAGCACTTCGTCTTCGCTCTCCCCCAGGCCCAGCATCAGGCTGGACTTGGTCAGCACCTCGGGGTTGGAGCGCTTGCCGTGGGCCAGCACTTCCAGGGTCTGCCCGTAACCGGCCCGCGGGTCGCGCACCCGATGGGTAAGGCGCTCGACGGTCTCGAGGTTCTGGGCGAACACCTGCAGGCCTGAGTTGACCACCGTCTCCACTGCCTGTTCGCTGCCGGAAAAATCCGGGGTCAGCGCTTCCACCGCAGTGCTGGGATTGCGCTCGCGTATGGCGCGCACGCAGGCGGCATAGTGCGCAGCACCGCCATCGTCCAGGTCGTCCCGGTCCACCGAGGTCAGCACCACGTAGCGCAGGTTCATCAACTCCACCGAGCGCGCCGCGTTGGAGGGTTCCTCCGGGTCCAGCCAGCCGTTCGGGTTGCCGGTGTCCACGGCGCAGAAACGGCAGGCCCGGGTGCACACTGATCCCATCAGCATGATGGTGGCAGTGCCGTTGCTCCAGCACTCGCCGATATTGGGGCAGTGACTCTCCTCGCAGACCGTGGCCAGGCGGTGGGTGTGCACGGTGTCCATCACTGCGCCGAATTTTTCGCTGCGTTCCAGGCGCATACGCAGCCAAGGCGGCTTGCGCTGGCTGGGGATTTCGCGATTGGCGTTGGTTTTCACGCCATCCTTGATGGCGGAGAAGCCCTTGTCGGTAGCGAACTTGGTGCCGCTGCCGGGGCGCTGTCTGGCAGTTTTGCTCATGGTGCGCATTATGCCTAAACTGCCGTGACATTGCCCATACACCCGCCCGGATTGCCAGCATGTCACTGGATATCACACCACTCGATCAGGTCGGTATCGAGGTCCACGGCTTCGATATCAGCGCGCCTGTCGACGAGGACACCGCCGCCACCCTGGTAGAGCTGTTCGACGAGCACGGTATCCTGCTGTTCCGCGGCCAGGACGTGAATCCGGAGCGACAGATCGCTTTCAGCCAGCTGTTCGGGGAACTGGAGCGCCACCCCATCGAGGAAACCCGTTCCCGGGAGCACCCGGAGCTGTTTACCCTGGCCAGCAGCCCCGAGCACGAGCAGTACCTCACCGCCTACTACCACGGCGAGCCCAGGGTCAGCCGGCTCGACTGGCATATGGACCTGCACTACACCGGGCGCCCGAATCGCGGCGCCGTATTGACCGCTGTGGTGTGCGCTGAAGAAGATGGGCTGACCGGCTTCGGCGACCTGGCAAAAGCCTACGACGCGCTCGATGAAGAGACGCGGGGCTTGCTGGAGCAGCTCGAGGTGACCTACGCCTTCAGCATGCAGCGCCGCCATATGCGCTACGTCGACCTCGATGGCTATGAACCGGGCCCTCACAGCCCGCGCAAACCCGCTGACATCAACTACCCCAACTTCCCGGAGGTGGCCTACCCGGCAGTGGTTACCCACCCGGTCACCGGCCGCAAGGTACTGGAAATCTGCGAGCAGTTTCTCGAGCGCATCGTGGCGCCTCATCGGGCCGGGCTGTCCAATGACGAGGCCATCGAACTGTTGGAGCGCCTGGTGCAGCACACCCGCCAGCCAGAATTTCACTACTTCCATCGCTGGCAGCCCGGCGATATGGTGCTGTGGGATAACTGGCGCGCCATGCACTGCGCTACCGGCACCCGGCCCGGCATCGAGCGGGTCATCCATCGCACCACCATCACTGGCGATGTCGCCCTGGGGCGGGTGATCGATGGCTAGGCTGGTATTCGCCCTGCTGCTGCTCGGGCTCAGCGCCGCCCGCGCCGATCAGCCGACGCAACCTGCAAATGAGGCAATGCCCATGAACCAGACCCACCACGTGATCGACTACATCGAGATCAGGATCACGGATATGCAGGCCACCAAGGCGTTCTACGGGGCGGCTTTCGACTGGCAGTTCACTGACTACGGGCCCGACTACGCCGGCATCCAGAAACCCGGCGGCGTCGGGGAAGTCGGCGGCTTGGCCGTGGTCGACGCGGTGGCGCCTGGCGGGCCGCTCGTCATTCTCTACTCCAGCGACCTGGAGTCGACCCGGCAGCGGGTAGTCGATGCCGGTGGCCGCATTACCGTGGAGCCCTTCGCCTTTCCCGGCGGGCGCCGCTTTCATTTCACCGACCCCAGCGGCAACGAACTGGCGGTCTGGTCTGATCAATAAGCTGCTATCCTTCGTCGCTTTCCCATACCACACGCAAGGAAGACCCTGTGCTGAACACCCGACCCCTGCCTGCAGTGCTCTGCATCATCGCGCTGCTGGTCGCCCCCGTCCCCGCGCTGGCGGACAAGTTTGATCGCCAGGCGAAGAAGCTGACCCAGAAGTACCTGCTGGCGGACGGCCATATCGATGTACCGATTCGCCTGCACTACAACTGGCAGGATGTCACTGAAGCCACCGAGTCCGGGCAATTCGATTACCCGCGGGCGAAGGAAGGCGGCCTGAACCTGCCCTTCATGTCTATCTACACGCCTGCGGATAGCGAGTACGACGGCAGCGCCTACGCCATGGCCAACAACCTGATCGACCATGTCGAGGCCATCGTGGCTCGCGCGCCCGACCGGTTTGCGATTGCCTCATCAACCGCGGCGGTGGAGCAGCAGTTCAAGGAGGGCAAGATCTCCCTGGCGCTGGGTATGGAGAACGGCGCGCCCATCAGCGGCAGCCTGGACAATCTGCGCCACTTCCACGCGCGCGGGGTGCGCTACGTGACGCTGGCGCACTCGCACTCCAACCACATCAGCGATTCCTCCTACGACACGGTACGACTGTGGCAGGGCCTGAGCCCGTTCGGGCGCAAGGTGGTGGCGGAGATGAACGCGCTGGGCATCATGGTGGACATCTCCCACCTGTCGGACAAGGCCGCCTACGAGGTGCTGGAGATATCGAAGGTGCCGGTAATCGCCTCCCACTCCTCGGCCCGGCACTTCGTGGACACCCAGCCGGTGTTCGAGCGCAACATGGATGACGAGCTGATCAAGGCGCTGGCCGCCAACGACGGTGTCATCATGATCAACTTCGGCTCCGGCTTCCTGACGACCGCAGCAGCGGAATACCGCAACCAGATGCGCCCGGCCATGACCGCCTTTGGTGAGCGCCACGGTGCGAAACGCGGTGATCCGCGGATGCGGCAGTTCATCCAGGACTACCAGAGCATATTCCCCTATCCCTATGCCACGGTGTCCGACGTTGCGGACCATATCGACCACGTGGTGAAGCTGGTCGGTATCGAGCACGTGGGGATCGGCTCAGACTACGACGGCGTGGGCGACACCCTGCCCATCGGACTCAAGGACGTATCCACCTACCCCAACCTGGTGGCCGAGTTATTGCGGCGCGATTACAGCGAGAGCGATATCGAGAAGCTGCTGGGCGGCAACCTGATGCGGGTGTGGAAGGCGGTGGAGAGAGAAGCGGGGTGATCGCGGGCCAGGTGAAGCCCAGGTTTTCCTGGTCGTCCGCGACTTGGCCATACGTTCCGGCTCCGTTTCCGTCATTCCCGCGAAGGCGGGAATCCAGCCACTCCGACTCTGCGTGCGCACTGGGTTCCCGCTTTCGCGGGAACGACGGGGTGCCTTTGGGAATGAGGGGATGCCTTCCTGAATGACGGCGTGCCTAAGGGAATGACGGGGTTACTGACTCAACCACCAGGCAAAAAAAAGCCGGCGCACGCGCCGGCTTCAGTCAGGACCTTAATCCGTCTTAGTTGGCGGCTACCGCCTCGCGACGCAGGTACTGCTCGCGCTCCTTGTTGAACTCTTCCGCTGCGCGGGTCAGACGATCAACGTAGTAGTTGTGCACGAAGTTATCGGGCTTCACGCACTCCATGTAGGCCTCGCCGGCTTCCACGTACTCCGCCACGGCTTCGCGGGCTTCCATCATTTCCTCGAAGCTC
>JAZBOY010000311.1:0-17270 GCA_036351375.1 Halieaceae bacterium | reverse complement strand
GCTTCCAGGTCCCGCGCCAGGTCGACCTGGCCACTGGTACCGCGCAGCTTGAGCAGACCGAGACGGGTATCCTGGATATCCATCACCCGCGGCTGGTCGCCGTTGTACTGCACACCCAGGCACTCGTAGCCCAAAAGCGTCATATGGTTCTGGTCGATCCACCGCAAGAAAGCCTCGTGCTCGGTGCGCTGCTGCTTCTCGACCTTGTTGTCGGCGGCCACCATGGCCGTGACCTCGGCGAGCTTTTCGCGCATGGCGCTGAAATCGTTCACCACGCAGGCCACCTCTGACAGTATGTCCAGCAGGGCGGTCTGGGTCTCTTCGATTTCCAGCGGGTCTGTGCTGCGGTCGATCTCAAAGTAGATCAGGCTGATCACCCGCCCCTCGCGTTCGCTGAGGATGCCGGTAAGCTTGCCCTCGTCGTCTCGCTCGACGCCGAAGTTCTGGCCGTGCAGCTTGTGGATATTGGCGTTGCGCCGGTTCAGCTCGCCGCGAGCGGAATCCAGCAGGAACGGCATATCCCGCGACAGGATGACGACCACAGTGTGGTTGCTCTCCCAACCGTGCTTCTCCAGGTCGGGACTGAAGATACTGACCCGGGCCTCGGTGTCGTCCCACTGTTGGAGGGACCGGAACGCGCCGTAGATAAAGCCGTAGAGGTTGTCGACGTCGCTGTCGCGCAGGTCCTCTGCGGGAAAGCTCCGAAAGAATGTGCGTGCCAGTGCGTCCAGCGCTACGGCGTGTGCCGGTTCGGCCCGGCTGGCGATCATCTGCTTCAGCTCGTGCAGCAGCTTTTTCTTGCCCTTGTCCCAGCTCATCGTTTCCCCCGGTGCAATGGACTAAGGATAGTGTAGACCCCTGGGCGGCGAATACCGCAGCCCGGGGATTCAGTCACCCAGTGACTTGGTCACCACTTCAAAGACGTCCTTGGACAGCGACGGCAGCGCGGCGATGGTCTCCAGCGCTTCGCGCATCTGTTCGCTGCGCTCGCCGTAGCGGCGCCAGCGTGTCAGCGGCGTCAACAGGCGCGAGGCGATCTGCGGATTGCTGTTATTGAGCTCGCTCACCACATCTACCAGCAACTGGTAACCGCCGCCATCAGCGCGGTGGAAATTGATGGGGTTGGCCGAGCAGAAGGCCCCTACCAGTGCGCGCACCTTGTTGGGGTTGCGCATGGAGAAGGCCGGGTGCTCCATCAACGCGCGCACCCGCTCCAGGTTGCCGGGCTGCGCACACAGTGCCTGTACCTGGAACCACTGGTTCACCACCAGGGATTCGTGCTGCCAGGTGTTGTAGAAATCCTCCAGCAGTTCCGCGCGCTGGCTTTCACTGCCGCAGTTCACCACCGTGGTCAGCGCCGCCTGGCGGTCGGTCATATTGCCCGCCTCACGGTACTGGGCCAGGGCCAGTTGAACGCCGGCCTCGTCGGCCAGCGCCAGATAGGCGAGGCAGCTGTTGCGCAGGCTGCGCGCGGCAACCTGTTCAGAATCCGACTGGTATGGGTCGGTGCTGGCCAGGCCGTGATAGCGCCGGGTAAGCAGCTCCCGCAGCTGCGTGCCGATGGCATGCCGCACCTTGTGCCGGCCGCGATGAATGGCTTCCACATCCACCACCTGGGCGAGGTCGGCCAGGTAGTTCTCACCCGGCATGCGCAGCGCCTCGGCGACCATCGCCGGGTCCAGCGTTTCGTCTGCCAGCAGGTCGCCAAAGGCGCCCAGCAGCAATGGGTCCACATCCCCCGCCTGGGCCTCGGTGATCACCTGGATGGCCAGCTGCTGGCTCGCATCCCAGCGGCTGAAACCATCGCTGTCACGGCTCATGATGAACGCCAGCTGCTCGCGCGTGTAGGGATAGTGCAGCTTCACCGGTGCGGAGAAGCCCCGCAGCAGTGAGGGCACCGGGCGTTCCGGCAAGCCGGTGAACGTGAACTGCTGGCTGCGCTCGGTCAGCTCCAGCACCCGACTGGTATTGTCTTCGCTCTCGACGTCATCCGCTTCACCCGCGAGCTGTAAACGCAGGCTGCCCGCATCGCCCAGCAATCCCATTTTCAGGGGAATCAGGAACGGCTCCTTGTCGGGCTGCCCCGGGGTCGGGGGACAGTGCTGGGACACCGTCAGGGTGTAACTGCCACTAGCCTCATCCCAGTCGTCGGAGACAGTCAGCTCCGGCGTGCCGGCCTGGCTGTACCAGCGCCGGAACTGGGTAAGGTCGCGACCGCTGGCCGCTTCCATGGCGGCAACGAAGTCTTCGCAGGTCACCGCCTGGCCATCGTGGCGCTCGAAGTAGAGATCCGAGCCGCGCCGAAAATCCTCCGGCCCCAGCAGGGTGTGGATCATGCGCACCACTTCCGCGCCCTTCTCATAGATGGTGACGGTATAGAAGTTGGAGATTTCGATATAGGAATCCGGGCGCACCGGGTGGGCCATGGGGCCCGCATCCTCGGCAAACTGGATCGAGCGCAGTACGCCGGCATCCTCTACCCGCTTGACGGTGCGGGAACCCATATCCGCCGAGAACTCGGCATCGCGAAATACGGTAAAGCCCTCTTTCAGGCTGAGCTGGAACCAGTCGCGGCAGGTGACCCGGTTACCGGACCAGTTATGGAAGTACTCGTGAGCCACCACAGCCTCTACCCGTTGGAAGGCCTGGTCGGTGGTCGTGTCCGGGTGGGCCAGCACGCAGGAGGTATTGAAGATATTGAGGCTCTTGTTCTCCATGGCCCCCATATTGAAATCGTCCACCGCGACGATATTGAACACATCCAGGTCATACTCGCGGCCGAACACGTCCTCGTCCCAGCGCATGGAGTTCTTCAGCGAGCGCATGGCGTGGTCACACTTGTCGAGGTCCTTGGCTTCCACAAAGATGTGCAGGGCCACCTCGCGACCGCTGGCGGTCGTAAAGCTGTCGGTGACCTGCTCCAGCTCACCGGCGACCAGCGCAAACAGGTAGGAAGGCTTGGGGAACGGATCGTTCCAGGTTGTCCAGTGGCGGCCATTGCCGTGGCGGCCGGTCCGGGTGTTGCCGCTGTCGACCAGGTTGCCGTTACTCAGCAGCACCGGGTAGCGCTCCGCGTCGGCCTCGACCCGCACCGTGAACACGCTCATCACATCCGGGCGATCCAGGTAGTAGGTGATCTTGCGAAAGCCTTCCGCCTCGCACTGGGTGCAGAACATGGTGCGAGACTTGTACAGCCCTTCCAGCGAAGTATTGTTCTGCGGCGCGATGCGCGTCACGCAGCGCAGCTCAAACTGCTCCGGCGGCGACAGCAGGTGCAGCTTGTCCTCGGTCAGGGTGTAGGCGCTCTCCGCAAGGGGCTCGCCATCGATCTCAATCACCACCAGTTCCAGTTCGGCGCCGTCGAGCTCCAGCACATCAACCGGCTGGGCCGCCGGATTGCGGCGCAGCTTGAGGCGTGTGTCTACCAGGGTCTGCTCTTCGTCGAGCTGGAAATCCAGGTGGGTCTCGTCGATCAGGTAGGCCGGCGGCTGGTAGTCCTTGAGGTAAATGGCGTTGGGTTGTGCGTCTCGCATGTCGCTGTAGTTCCTAGGCTGCGCGCAGGGCCAGATGATAGCCCCCGTACTTGCGCATATTGATGACACCGGTATCGAAAATCAGGTACTGCCCCTTGATGCCGTGCAGATCCCCTTCCACCCGCGGATTCTTGTCGAGGTTGAAGGATGTGACCTTGCTGGGATGCTGTGTCACCGGGTAAGTGAATTCGTATTCCTGGTCGTTCTCGAGGCGGGTCACCGCCTGCAGGCCGAACTGTGACTGCAGTTCGGAAATGCCCACCTCAGTCAGCTCGAACAGCCGGTCACGCTCCTGCTCGAGGGACAGCGGGTCCACCTCCCCCTTCAGCATGGCGCGCCAGTTGGTGCGGTCATTCACGTGGTCCTTGAACAGCACCTCCACCAGTCCGGACTGGTGCCGGGTCTGCACGCGGAAAATCGGCAGTGACTGGATTGCGCCCTGGTCCATCCAGCGGGTGGGGACCTGGGTGGTGCGGGTAATGCCGATCTTCAACCCCGAGGTGTTGGCCAGGTAGACCACGTGGTCAATCATGCAGTTGGCCTCGCCCCACTCGGGCTCCCGGCAGGTGCCTGCATCATAGTGGCACTTTTCCGGGCTGACGATGCAGGAGTCACACTGCGCCAGGCGCGTGAAGCAGGGGTAGCAGTAGCCCTGGTTGAAGCTCTTGTTGGTGTCGCGACCGCAGTGAACGCAGCTGATCTTGCCGAGGTATTCCAGCACCAGGCGCTGCCCCAGCAGCGGGTTCATGGCCACCCGCTGATCCCCCAGCGGCATCTCGTAGCCCACCGGATCGGCGTGCTCGGTATACATCTTGCGGAGCTGGCCTTCGCCGAGTTGCGCGCTCATTCATCATCCTCCGGATCGGTAGAAGCTGCCTGCTGGTCGGCAAAGCGCAGCAGCTGTTCGGCGTCGCCGGCCGGCGACTTGCCGGTACGAGACTCCCAGGCCTGCTGCTTGCGGCCGCGGTCGATGTAGCCAACCCGCTGCTCCTCGCTGAGGTGGAGTTGGTCATAGGCGATGACCGCATCCATACAGTGGCTGCGCTGCTCAACGGTCAGCTCGCGCCCGTCGGGCCAGCGGCCCAGCTCCAGCGCGCGCTTGAAGCTGGCATAGAGCTCGGGAGTGATCTGCTCTACCAGGTCCTGGTATTTCAATTCAATTGTCCTCGTCGTGAAAGCTGTCGTCGTCGGATTCGAGCTGTCGCCGGCGCAGGGCCAGCGGCGCCGCCAGCAGGCAGCCCAGAATCAGGCCACCCAGGTGGGCGGCGTTGGCGATACTGCCGATACCCAGCAGCTCGGTCGGCGCCACCATGCAGAACACCAGCCAGACCAGCATGAAAATAATGATCGGCTTCGGCACCCAGAGGCGCCCGCTCGGCAGCAGCGCATTGTACACCCAGCAGAAGCCCAGCAATGCGTACACCACGCCCGACATGCCGCCAAAAAGGGACGGACCGCTGTACCAGGCCTGGGCGAGATTGCCGCCCCCGCCACACAGCAGCACCAGGGCCAGCAACCAGCCTCCGCCCAGGCGCTGCTCGACCAGGGCGCCAAGCTCCCAAAGCCACAGGCAGTTGAAGGTGATATGCAGCCAGCCGAAGTGCAGGAAGATGGGTGTGATCACGCGCCAGTATTCCCCGGGGCTGGCGTAGAAGACCACCTCGCGGCCATCGATGCTGAAGGCCTGGAAAGTCAGCGCCGAAATCCACGACAGCGGCGCGCCCAGGTAGTAGAGCAGGAACCCGATGACGCTCAGCGCAATCAGCGCCAGGGTGACCGGCACTGCTCTCAAAAGCTCGTGGCGACTGGTAAAGGTATGTGGCACGGTTCAGCGGTAAAAGGTCTATTCCACCAGGGGGTTGCCCCAGCGCAGCTTGTCGCGGCAGCTGGCATAGAAGCTGTGATCGACGGGGTGTATCAGGGTCATCCGGTGGGGCTTCTTGAAAATCTCGACCGAGTCACCCGGGCGCGCGGTCATATTGACCTGCCCGTCGCAGGTGACCGGCGGGTGAATGCTGTTGGCCTCGGCAATGTCCAGCCTCAGGCGACTGTCGCCGTCGACCACGATGGGACGGCTGCTGAGGGTGTGCGGGAACATCGGCACCAGCACCAGGGCATCCAGCGACGGGTGCATGATCGGGCCGCCGCCGGACAGCGAGTAGGCTGTCGAGCCGGTCGGCGTGGAGATGATCATGCCGTCAGCCCGCTGCCGGTACACGAAGGTCTCGTTGATGTGCAGATCGAATTCGATCATCTGCGCCGACGTGCCGGAGTTCACCACCACGTCATTGAGGGCATCGGCCCGGCCGATGACTTCCCCGTCCCGCCGCACTACCACGTCCAGCAGGAAGCGCTCCTCTGACACATACTTGCCATCGAGCACTTCCGACACCCGGACATCAATCTCATCCGGTGCAATGTCGGTAAGAAAGCCCAGCCGCCCACGGTTGACCCCCAACAGGGGTGTATTGTGGCGGGCCATGGTGCGCGCGGCACTGAGCATGCTGCCGTCACCGCCGACCACGATTACCAGGTCGCAGGTCTCGCCGATTTCGTCGCGACCCGCTTCGGTGGCCGCGCAATCCGGGCACAGCTTGGCCAGGCGTGGCTCTATAAATGCCTCCAGCCCACGGGATGAAAGCAGGGCCAGCAGGCTCAGCAGGGTCTCGCGGGAACTCTCGTGGCGGCCGCGGCCGATCAGGCCGATCTTTGAAAAGCTGTTTGGCATCCGCCTATTATACGCAGTCAACCGGCGGGGAGTCTCAATGCCCGGGCGTTTCTACCATGATCCTTTCGTACGCGACCTGGCCTGGGCGGGTTTTTCGCCGCTGCTGATTCGCGGTCCCGGCCTGCAAGGCGCGGGCCTTGAGTTCAACGAGTTCTGGCGTGAGCACCTGGATTGCCTGGATGCCGATTCCAGCGCACTGCGGGACTTCCTGGGAGACACGCCGAGCGGCAGGCTCGGGCTCTACTACGAGCGCCTGTGGCAGTATCTCTTGCGCCACGACCCGGACAGCGAGTTGCTGGCCCACAATCTGCGGGTTCAGGATGGCCACCGCACGGTCGGTGAGTTTGACTGCATCTACTGGTGCCGGCGCCGGGAAGCACACGTGCACCTGGAACTGGCCGTCAAGTTCTACCTGGGTGTACCGGGCTCGCCGCTGTGGCTGGGCCCCGGCCAGCGCGACCGGCTGGACCAGAAACTCCATCACCTGACTGCCCGCCAGAGTCGCCTGGGTGAACACCCCGCGGCCAGGGACGCCCTGCGTGAACTCGGCGTCGAGCAGTGGCTTAGCGTGGTGGATATCAAGGGCTACCTGTTCGCGCCACAGCCATCGACAGCGCCCCCGGAGTATCACAATCCCGACAACCCGCTGCGCAGGTGGCACCGGCTATCCGAGTTCCTGCAGCTCGACGAATTGCCCGGGCGCGACTGCAGCTGGCAGAAAATACCACGGCGTCGCTGGCTGTCAGCGCATTGTGCCAGGGATGGTCACGAGCATTCTGGGAAAGAACTGCTGGAATTGCTTGAGGCACAGCTGGTTCCAGGGGGGCGACCACTGCAGCTAGCCGCCTGCGGACCGGATGGCCGCGAACAGCAGCGCTGCTTTGTCACACCTGACGACTGGCCAAAGGTGAATGTTTAGACGGCAGCGTGCAGAAACAGCAGGCATAAAAAAACCCCGGCCGAAGCCGGGGTCACAGTAGACACACCAATGGATCGCCTGGTGCCGATCCCAGGTAGAGTCACGCGCCCCCATGTAGGGGCGCGCTCCGCGGGCTTACAGCGAGCCCGGGATAATCCAGTCGGCCCACCAGGCGTCGGCAGCAGAGGTGCCGGGCTCGACGGCACCGACGTAGTCGGTCGCCTCGAAGGTGAAGCCAGAGCCGTTGTTAACCGGCATGAACATCGGCGGGGTCACCAGCGCTTCGGGCTGCTCCAGCGCATAGGCTGCGTCAACCGTCAGCGGCATGACGATACCGTCGGGATCGCCGGCGTTGTTCTCGACATCGGCCGGGCCGCGAGAAGAACCGTCGTAGTAACCGGCAGTACAGTCGCCGAGTACGTTGAACAGTTCAACCGTAGACACAACGATGGTGCCGAGGCCGTCGATATTTGCGTCGTCGATACGGATACAGCCGCGGGTATCGAACATGGACACAGAGGTGTTGTAAATCCGCGTCGTCAGCGCACCGCGCAGGCGCATGCCCGGCTGACCGCTGCCGGCGTTGTTCACCTGGCCACCGATAATGGTGATGTTGGCGAGTGCCCCTTCCGTCTCGGGCACGTACTCATCGTCAGAGGAGTTCGCCTCGATGGCGCGCGGGTCGTTGCTGCCTACCGGCGCAGAGTTGTTGGACTTGACCACGATGGCGAACTGGATGTTGCCCTGGTAGCCCTCGTCAAAGTCGATGTCGTCATCGTCGTTGCCGGTCAGGACCACATAGCGAGCGTTCACGGTGCCGCCGAACCACTCGAGGCCGTCGTCGAGGTTGTTGTGAACCTGTACGTACTCGATGGCGGTGCCGTGACCCACGCCCTGCATCGTCAGGCCGTTGATCTCGTTATTGGGGCCGGCGACCAGGCCGCCCTCGGCGATGCGCACGTAGCGAACCATGCCGCTGTCGTCTTCGGGCACGTTGCCGCCATAACGGCCGATCACCGTACCGCCTTCGCCTTCAACGTTGCACCAGATCTCTCCGGGGTTGAAGCAGGCACCGGTACCACCGGCACCGAACTGCGGTGCAAAGCCCTGGATGATCACACCACCCCACTCGCCGAGACCGTCAAAGTCATCGTCGGCCAGGCTGGAGAAGGTGATCGGGCTGGCTGCAGTGCCCACCGCCATCAGCTTGGAACCGCGGGTCACCAGCAGTGAGCCGTCATCGAAGGCGCGCACGTCAACGCCGGGCTCGATGGTCAGGGTTACGCCGGAATTGACCACGCGGTCGAAGTCAGACTGGCTGCCGATGAACTGGTTGCCGTCGCCGACAATGACTTCACCGTCGAGGCGGTACTGAACGCCGCGGACAAAGGTGTAGTCCTCGTCGATGGTACCGGTGATGGTGCAGTTCGGGGTGGAGGCGTCGAGGTCGCAGCTGACGAAGTCAGGTGACTCATCCGGGGGAGTGCTCTCCAGGGAGCCCGGGATGATCCAGCCTTCCCACCAGCCGGTGGCTGCAGCGGGATCGACCGCACCGATATAGGCAGTCTGGTCGAACACGAAGCTGTCGCCGTTGTCGACTGCATCGATGGTCGGTGCAGAGTCGAGTACCGCTTCGGCTTCGTTGATCGCGTAAGTGCCGCTAACCGTCCAGCCAGTTTCCAGGACATTGTCTTCACTGTCGGCGGGGCCGCGGGAAGAGCCGTCGTAGGTGCCGGCATCACAGTCGTTGAGGATGTTGGTCAGGTTCACCACGGAAGGCACGTTGTTCATGCCGGTGCCGTCAACGTTGGCGTCGTCGATGCGGATACAACCACGATCGAACTCGCGTACCGCCGTGTTGAAGATATTGGTGTTGACCGCACCGCGCAGGCGCATGCCCGGCTGGCGGCCCGCATCGGAGTTGTTGACGTTACCACCCAGGATGGTGACGTTGGCAATCACTGCCTCAGTCTCCGGCACAAACTCGTCGTCGGAAGAGTTCGCCTCGATGGCCCGCGGGTCGTTGGAGCCCACCGGCGCGGCATTGTCAGACTTCACGACAATGGCGTACTGGATGTTGCCCTGGAAACCTTCATCGAAGTCGATATCGTCATCGTCGTTGCCGGTCAGTACCGCATAGCGAACGCTGGCGGTGCCGCCGAACCACTCGATACCGTCGTCCAGGTTGTTGTGCACCTGGATGAACTCGAGCACGGTGCCGTAACCGACGCCCTGCAGGGTCAGGCCGTTGATCTCGTTGTTCGGACCGGCTACCAGGCCACCTTCAGCGATACGCACGTAGCGCAGGGAACCGCTGTTGTCGTCGGGCTCGTTACCGCCATATACGGCGATTTCGGTACCGCCCTCACCCTCGACGTTACAGATTGTGCCAGCGCCGAAGCAGGGACCCGTGCCGCCCGCCCCAAACTGGGGGGCAAAGCCCTGGATGATCACACCACCCCATTCGCCCAGGCCGTCAAAGTTGGAATCGAGGCTGGAGAAGGTGATCGGGCTGGAAGCCGTGCCGTTGGCGACAAGCTGGGAGCCGCGGGTGACCAGCAGCGAACCATCGTCGAAGGCGCGTACATCGGTGCCGGCTTCGATGGTCAACACCACACCTGCGTCCTTGATGGCCTGTACGTCAGCGTCGGATGCCACGGTCTGGTTACCGGTGCCCACGATGACAGTCCCGCTGAGACGCCATTGCAGGTCACTGTTCAGGGTGTAGTCCTGATCAATGGTGCCAGTCAAAGTGCCCGCTGCGCCGCCGCCGGACAATTCCTGGCAGGATGCGAAGTCGGTGGTAACGAAGCCTTCGCAGTCTCCGCCAGGGCCGGGATCCGGATCGGGATCCGGGTCTGGATCGCCGCCGCCAATCTCGTTGGTAATCGTGACATTGTCGCCCTGGTCACCATCGCTACAGCCGACCAAAGTCAGCATAGCGGCCAGGAGTGAGAGTAGGAGCTTTTTGTGCAACATAGGACTCTTCCTAGGTTATCGGTTATAGAAATTCGTAGGTGAAGCTAGCGGAGACCGAAGTGCCTTCCTCATAGCTTTCGATCGCGACCCCATCCCGCTGGTACTCAAACTTCTCATTGGTCAGGTTCTTGAGCTGCAACCTGAACGTGAGTGCGTCACCCCACAACTTCTCGTAGTTGAGATCGACAAGGGTTCGGCCAGCCAGTTCTTCAGGGCCCACGTTGTCGCCGCGGGTCACCCGGAAAATCTGGTCGTCGAAGTAGTTGATGAGCAACGTCAGCTTCTGCTCGGTCGGATAGTGGTCGTAACCAATCTGCAGGTTACCCAACCACTCTGACTGACCCTGCAGTTGGCGACCGATGGAATCCTCGCCTTCCAGGCGGATGCTGTCTTCGGTCAGCTCCACCTCGGAATCGATGTAGGTGATGTTGCCGGCGATGAACATCAGGTGATCACCGTCATCCCAGACCACCTTGTAGGCGTCAAGCTCGATACCTTCGAGGTCTGCGCTCTCGTTGTTGCGGAAGGTAATACCGTTGTTGGCGGCAGAACCGGAGGCATCCGGCACGGTCCGCTCGATCGGGTCCTCGATATCCTTCTGGAAGTACGCGAGCGAAATGCTCTCGTCAGTAGAGAAGTAGTATTCGATACGCAGGTCGTAGTTCTCGATCTTGGAGACCACCAGGTCGGGGTTACCGAAGATCGGGTCATCCGTGTTGGGGTCGAAGACCAGTGACTCGGCGCGCTCAATCAGGCCCGGGTAGGACACGGTCTCGGAGTAGCCCAGGCGGAACTGCCAGTCCTCACCGAGACGGTAGGTGAGGCTCGCGGAGGGATAGATGTCGTCTTCCTCAAGCAGGTTGCCTGCCTCTGGATCGTTGGGGTACTCGAGCTCCTGCTCGAAGTCCTCGTAACGCGCACCAATGGAGAGCGTCCAGGCCTCACCGATGTCCGTGTTCGCTGCCACGTAGCCGGCGGTGTATTTCTCGTCGGCGTTGTAGGAGTCCGTGGTGGTGGTGTTGGTGCCCAGGCGCCAGCCGTCGATCGCAGCGTTGTTATAGGACAGCGTTTCCTCGAGGTTGGCGTTCACGGAGAAGTCGAGCAGGTCCGAGCGGGAGCCGGCGCGAATACCGAAACGGTAGAGCTCAACTTCACGTTCCTTGTCAGAGTACAGGCCGCCCACCTTGAACTCGGTGTAGACGTTGTTGCTCCAGTTCAACGGCAGCGTGTAGTTCACCACCGCGTCGTAGCTTTCCTCTTCCAGGTTCGACCAACGCCGTTCGAAGGCTGACAGCGCGAGCTGGTCGTTGATGTAGCGATACTGGCGGCGGTCCGGCTCGTCGCGCTCGGTGCGCGAGTAGCCGATGTTCCAGTCCAGCGTGTGGGTCTCATCGAACAGGTAGATGTCGTGCAGGCCGCTGAACTGCTGGGAGAAGAAGTCACGCTCAACCCACTCGAGGATTACGCGCTGCTCGTTGTTGTCTTCCGCGGTGTCGAAACCGGTTTCGAAACGGGTCGTGTCGTCGGAGTTGTGCAGGTAAATGGTCTTGCTGAGAATCTGGTCGGCTTCGCGGAATTCGTAGCCGGCCACCAGGTAGGCGCTGGAGGCAGTGCTTTCCGTACTCCGGTTGTACTGGCCAACGATATCCAGTGCGTCGTTCAGGTCGGCGGTGCCGCGATCCTTGGTTTCACTGGAGTAGTTGGCGGCAGCATAGAAGCCGAAATCTCCCTCGCCCAGGGCGTAACGATCGCCGAAGGCCCAGGACGCACCGAAGTCAGGCTTGGCCTGTCGCTGCTCGACGTTGTAGTCATCCTGGAAGCGCACCGCCAGTCGGGCAGCATCCAGCTCCGAGGTACAGGACGGGTCGACCTCAGGCGGACAGACTGTCAGCTGGCGCGCGCCGTTGGTGGCTTGCAACACGCCGCTGGGCAGTTCGCGCAGGTCGTTGTCCCAACCGTACTTGTCGGTCTCGGAGCTGCGATAGGAGACGATGTCATCACCAGTGTAATCGAAGTTGTAGGCGGTGCTGAGGCCGATCTTGTGAATGCGCTCATCCGGCAGGCCCAGGGTGGTGATTTTCACGCTACCGCCGGTGGTAGTGGCAAGCTGCTCGGGGGCAAAGGTCTTCTGGATTTCCAGGCCGCCGAGTATGTTTGAGGGGAACAGGTCAAGCTGCACGTCGCGACGCAGCGGGTCGGTAGAGGGCATCAGCAGGCCGTTCAGGGTGGCGGAGATGTAGCGACCGTCCAGACCGCGGACCGTGGCGTACTTGTCTTCCGCCACCGACACACCCACGATGCGCACCAGCGCCGCGGCCACATCGCTGTCACCGAAGCGTGAAATCTGCTCGAGGTCGAGCGCGTCGGTAATCGTAGTGGCGTAACGCTCGGTGCCCTGGGCGGTATCGGTAGGATTAAAGGTACCCAGTACGAAGACTTCTTCAAGCTGCGGCGGGGCCACTCCCAGGTCTACCTGGCGCTGGGTCGTCAGCTCCACCTCGGCGGCCACGCCCACGTTGGCGAATATGCGCACGTTTGGCAGGTTGGCTGCGGCAAAGCCAGATGCACTCACCGAAACATCCTGCTCGCCGCGAGGCAGCTCAAGGCCGAAGGTGCCGTCGGCGGAAGTAGTCGTTGAGTAGCCATTGCTGCGCAGGGTGGCGCCGGCGACGGGATTGCCGTCGGTGTCACGCACGGTACCGGACAGGATGCCGGTCTGGCCGCCGCTGTCGCCCACGGCGAATGTCATTACGTTGACGTCGGGTTCGTCCAGGTTGCGACCATAGCTGACCTCGATCTCGACTTCCTCGCTCGCAGCGTCAGTAATGGTGAAATCGACCTCGGCAATCTCGTTGCCCTGGAAGGACAGCTCCATGGTAAAGCTTCCCGCGTCAAGCTCCGTGGCCAGCGCGCCGCGGTTGTCAGTGCTGCCGACTGAATCACCGTCGATCGATACATTTACGTTCTGGAGCGGAGCTTCCTCGAAGAACACGTGCAGGAAGACCTCAGCCGCCCAGGTGGGCTGAGCGACCAGCATCAAGAGGAACACGTATCGAGCAGCTATTTTCATCGTGTAAGGCCTTATAAATTCTGGTGTTAAGCCGGCAACCATCACGGCGTCGACTACTTGTATTCATGGGCTGTAGCGCGGAACTCCCGGGCCTGCAGGTGCCTGCAGTCGCGCCGATGTCGCCGCAGGACACTTGCGCATACCAAGAGCTGCCCGATCGGATGCAGCACGTGGCGAGATATTAGAAAGCCGCGGTGACTAAATAATTAACGGAATGTGACGCTAAGATGACAAGAGCACTGGCAAGCTTTCTGCCCGATGCGGGCAAAGGTGCAAAATAGGCGGAACGCGCCGCTGTCTATAAAACGAGCAATCTGCACTTGTAGTGAAACTGTAACTTTACTGGGTTAGCTTCGCGGACGGAGCTGAGGACGCTGCCCGCAACAGGCCGGCTCCCACGGGCCCGCTACGAAGACCCTCAAGGAGACAATCATGTTAAACAAGTTTGCGATCGCTACCGGGCTCGCCCTGGCCGTCGCCCTCCCCGCACACGCAGAGTTCCGCTGGGAACTGGGTGCCGGCTACCTGTCTGGCGACGTTGAAGGTGATGAGATCGATGCCGATATCGACGTGGCCAATATCAACGGCTCCTGGTTCTTCTCTTCGGTCAACACCGAAAAAGGCCCACTCTCTGAGGCCGCCTTCCTGGATCGCGCCTCCCGTGTCGACGTGCTGTTCGAAGACGGCGAACTGGACGGCGATGCCGGGGATGCCGACATTTCCAGCTATGGCGTGGGGTCGCGCTGGGTGTTCGACAAGGACGCCGGCTGGTTCGTTGAAGGCGCATACACGTATAGCGAGGTGGAAGACTTCGAAACCGATACCTTCAGCATCGGTGGCGGCAAGTATGTGTTCGAAAACACCCTTGTGGCCCTGTCGTACAGTTATTCCGACCCGGACCTGGGCGACGACATCGATACCTATGCAGTGGAAGTTGAGCACCTGCAGGAACTTCCCTTTGGCGCACTGAAACTGGAAGGCGCCTATGCCTACGCAGACCCCGGCGACAGCAGCGATACCGACAACTGGCTGGGCACCGTCATCTACTACCCGCTGAACCAGCTGGGTGTCGGAGGTAGCTGGCAGCGAACGATTTCTGGCAGCAGCTCGGACACCTGGGCAGTATTTGCTGAATGGTTTGTCACCGAGAACATCGCCCTGTCCCTGGAATATCAGGACACCGAAGATGCGGCGGGCATCAATAACGTGGACGGTGACGCCTTCGTCGGCAGCGCCCTGATTCGTTTCTAAAGCCCCTCCCGGCTGGCACCCTGCCCGGTGCCAGCCCCCTTCCAGCGCCCTCTTTCTTACTTGATCTACCTGCGTGGCGAGATATCGCCGCATCTATTAACATTCGCACGTTAATTGGCCCGATCCCTATAAAAAGAAACGAGAACTCTATGCGCCCCACCCAAACCTCACTGGCCGCGTTCACCTTCGCCTTGGCACTCGCCCTCTCGGCCTGCAACAGTACCCCTCAGGACCCGGAATTCAGCGACTCGGACGTGATCATGGATCGTCTCCACCTGGTCACCAATGCTCGCGTGGGTATGGCTTATGTGGACCCCGATGTCGACCTGGCTGACTTCAACAGCATCATGATCGATACGCTGGACCTCAGTAATGTAGAAGTTGTTCAGCCCAACAACAACAGTGTCAGCACCGCTCGCCGCACCACCTGGGAACTGACAGACCGGGATCGGGAATCCCTGCAGAATGCCTTCAAGGAAGTGTTCGAGCGCGAGTTGGCGGAAACCGGCGACTACGGCGTGGTCAGCGAGGTCGGCCCCAATGTACTGCGACTGAGCGCGGCCATCACCCAGATAGCACCCAGTGCCACCCGCGACGACGGCCGCTCACGACACGTGGGCCGTACCCGGGTATATACCGAGGGCGCAGGCAACATGACCATGGCTTTTGCCCTGTCAGACAGTCAGACCGGAGAGGTCTTTGCCATCGTCAAAGACACCCGCAGCGGCAGCCCGGTCTGGGGCTTGAACAACTCGGTGAGCAACATGGGGGATGTGCGCTTTATGTTTAACCGCTGGGCCCGCATGCTGCGCGCCCGCATGGATATCGCCCACGGCTACTAAGAGGCTCAAGGGACAGCGGCTGATTGACAGCAGCGATCGTCAGCCGGCGCTCGCCATTACCGCACCCTGGTCGAAGTCTTTCTCCAGCGCCTGCTGGTAGCGCGAGAAAAATTCTTCCCGAATGCGCCGCTTGCTGTTGCGGTGCGCCTGCATGTTCAGGCCTGACAGCGCCTGTGCCACCGCTTCCGCGGTGGGCAACAGAGCCTCCTCCTCCACCGCCTGGTCGAGAAATCCTGCCGTAACCGCGCCTTCCGCATCGTAAATCCAGGCCAGGCCCACCGCCTGGCTGAAGTGGGCCGGCGCCAGCCGCGCGCGTGCCAGTTCAATGCCAAACCAGGGCAAGGTCATGCCGATGGCGGCCTCATTGAGGCCCAGCTTGAAGCTGCCGCGGGTGCCGATGCGATAGTCCGCGGACAGGCACATCAGCGCCCCCATGGCCAGCGCGTGGCCGGTCACCGCCAGCACCACCGGGGTAGCAAAATCCATCAGCCGGTGTGAGAGGTCGGCCCCCGTGCGCAGCAGGCGCAGCATATCCTCACTGCCGCCCCCCATGACGTTGAGATCAAAACCCGCGGAAAATTTCCCGGGTCGCCCGGCAATCACGACCACCTTGCCGGCCGCATCCGCCGCATCCAGGCCCTGGTTGAGGGCATCGAACATCGCAAAGCCCAGCGCGTTGGCCTTGCCGTCGTCCATGGCCAGCAGCAGGTGGGAATCGTGTTCGGCAATGCTTACCAGCTCGCTCATGGGGTAAATCTCCGTGTTCTTCAGTGGGCGGACAGTGTAGACGCCAGACCGAGCGAAGAACAATCGAAGCGCTAGCGTGAGCTGCAGCCTGTCGGCAAGCACGCGCGCGCCCGACTGGCCTCGACTAGACTGAAACCTGATGAGTACAACTACTTCCGCTACGTGGAGGTAATCCTATGAGCGCTAATGTCCCCGAGGAATTGGTCGATGCAGGCCGAGGCTATGAAGCCCTGTTCGTTCCCGCTCTGTTCGATGTTTGGACGCAGCACGTGCTACAGGGAGCTGATGTCAAAACAGGCGCGCACGCGCTGGATGTCGCTTGCGGTACCGGGGTGCTGACCCGCAGGATCAAGGATCAGGTGGGGCCTTCAGGTCGCGCGGTGGGCGCCGACCCCGCAGCAGGTATGCTGGCAGCAGCTCAGGAGATTGAACCCTCAATAGACTGGGTCCTCTGCGCTGCTGAGGACTTGCTGTTTGACGAAGGGGAATTTGACGTCGTGACATCGCAGTTTGGCATGATGTTTTTCGATGATCGTAGCAAGGCAGCGGAGGAGATGTACCGGGTGTTGAGACCAGGCGGCACTGTGAGCATCGCTGTCTGGAGGGCCGTCGAACGCAATCCGGCCTACGCAGACATAATTGCCGTACTAGACGAGCAGGTGGGCCAGCAGGCCGGCGATGCATTGCGACTCCCGTTCAGCCTTGGTAATGCCGATGAGGTAATAACGTGCCTTGAGCAAGCGGGATTCCGTAATGTCGCGGTGGAGGCTAAAACCGAATCAGCACGGTTTCCGGGGACACGCACCATGGTGGAGGCAGAGCTAAGAGGTTGGCTGCCGCTTTTTGACATCGTCCTTGGCGAGGACGAGATCAACAACGTCCTGGTTGCTTCTGACCAGAGGCTGGCGAAGTACGCCGCTAGCGATGGCAGCGCCATCTTCCCTATCTCCGCCAGCATCTTTACCGCGAGAAAACCCTGACATCGTCCTCCAGAACAGTTCAACGCTGACGGGAACTGACCGCGCAGCCGCTGCTAGCCCTATTCAAACGGCGAGAGGCGATTAACGATTCTTGTTGCTGGGATTGAGCTACCCGACACATAGGTTACAGAATATACCGGACACATAGGTTACACATTGAGGCATTTGGGGAGGCCCCAAATGCCCTGGAAAGAGTGTAGCGCTATGGATGAACGAGTCCG
>JAZBOY010000310.1:0-8493 GCA_036351375.1 Halieaceae bacterium | reverse complement strand
CAGCCTGCTGCTGATTGCCCTGCCCTGGGCCGGCTGCCAGTACGTGCGCGAAATGGAGGGCGCCCTGCAAAGCGGGCAGGCCCAGGCGCTGCTTGCCACCACGCGGGCAGTGGCCACTGTGGTGGGCGAACGGCCGGAGCTCTTGTACCCCAATCCCGAGCGCAAGCTGTCCACCGAATCGACCAGCGGCCAGCTCTACGCCACCCTGGCCGACGGGCCGGTGATTGTCGACGGCTACGCCGACGGCTGGACCGGCCCGGAACACCACCGCTTCGGGCCGGTGGCCTACCGGGCCCAGGTACGCGGACCACTGCTATACCTGCTGTTCACGGTGACCGATGAACAGGTGGTCTACCACGACCCGCGCAATGTATACCGCGCCAGCGGCGATCGCCTGGTTCTCTGCAGCGGGCGCGGGACTGACTACATCATCGCCACCGCCGCGCCCGGCGCGGTGCAGGCCCGTATCGAGCGGGAAGGGGCAGTGATGGGATTCGAGCCGCGCATCCGCGGCTTCTGGCAGGACAGCCTCGATGGCTTTACGGTGGAACTGGAACTGCCGCTGGCCATGCTCAACGATCGACTCGGCTTCTATCTGGTGCGCAACGACGGCAGCGCCACCACCGGCACCAGCGACACGGTGGGCACGGTGTTGCCGGGCACCCGCACCCTGCCGCCCTGGCTGGTCTTTCCCTCGGCGGAACTCGGTCAGGCGCTGGCGCCGTTTGCCTACGCCGGCATCGAGCTGACCGCCGTCGATCGTTTCCAGTGGGCCATGGCAGACGCCCGCAGCGAGGCCGACACCCTGCCCCGCAGCGAAACACCGTGGTTGCTCAAGGCCCTGTACCGGGCGATTCTCAACGGTGCGCCGCCGGCACGCCTGCCCGAGCCCGAGCGCGTCGGCCAGGTGCGGCTGTCGCAACTGGACAGTGCGCTGGCGGGCGATGCGGCGGCGGCCTGGTACGCCGCGCCGGAAGGCGGCGGGCGCAAGCTGCTGGCCAGCGCCGCGCCAATACTACAGGGAGAGTCAGTGATCGGGGCGGTGGTGGCCCGCCAGGGCAGTGAGCCCTACCTGAGCCTGACGGATCGCGCTTTCTCGAGACTTCTGTATTACAGCCTGCTGGCCATGGGTCTGTCGGCGCTGGGCCTGCTGGGCTATGCCAGCTGGCTGTCCTGGCGTATTCGTCGGCTGTCACGCGCCAGTGCGCGGGTAATCCAGCCCGACGGACGGCTGGACGACGAGGGCTTCCCGGTCAGCCGCAGCCGCGACGAGATCGGTGAACTGTCACGCCAGTACGCCGAGCTGCTGGCACGGCTGCGCGACTACACCGACTACCTGCGCAGCCTGTCCCGCAAGCTGTCCCACGAGCTGCGTACGCCTATCGCCGTGATCCAGTCTTCACTCGACAATCTCGACGGCAGCCCCGAGGACGGCGAGGTTTACGTGCAGCGCGCCCGGGACGGGCTGTCGCGACTCGGCAATATCCTCAATGCCATGAGTGAAGCGACGCGACTCGAGGAGAGCGTGCACGGCAACACGCCGGAACACTACGACCTGGTCGCCCTGTGTCTTGAACTGTTTGCGGCTTACGAGGGCCTGTACACCGACCACGCGCTGCGCTTCGAGAGCGACGCCGAGACGCTGCCCGCCTTCGGCGTGCCCGACCTGGTGGCGCAGATGCTCGACAAGCTGATGGACAACGCCGCCAGCTTCACACCCGCCGGCGGCAGTATTCACCTGAGCCTGGCATCAAAGGGCGACAGCGCGGAGCTTTGCGTAAGCAATGAGGGGCCGCTGCTGCCGGCGGCGATGCAGCACCAGCTGTTTGATTCCATGGTGTCGGTACGCGACAAGAGCGACCGCGTGCACCTGGGTCTCGGCCTGCATATCGTGCGGCTGATCGTGGACTTTCACGGTGGCAGCGCCCGCGCCGAAAACCTGCCGGATGGCTCCGGCGTGGCGTTCAGGATCAGCCTGCCGCTGGAGGGGGCAGCTGCTAGGGCTTGATGGCCAGCACGTCGGTGCGCAGCCTGGTGAGCACTTTTTCCGCCGTGTTGCCCAGTAGCTGACCTTTCACGCCCTTGCGGCCGACAGTACCCATGACCACCAGCTGGGCCTTGAGGCGGGCCGACTCGCTGGTAATCACCTTGTCCACCGGGCCCTTCTTGAGCTTGATGGAAGACATCGGCAGGCCGTGGGCCTGGGCCAGTTTCTGCACCTTGGGGTGCAGCTCCTGCTTCATCTTCTTGACGTGGGAGAACTCGTCCACCAGGTCGAGCTCGGTCAGCACGGCAGGAATATGCAGCGCGTGCACCAGGTAGAGCTCGGTGTCGAGCCGCTCGGCAAAGCGTTTGGCGGTGGCCACCACCTGGTCGTTGAGCATTTGTACCACGCGGCTCTTGCTGGACAGGTCGATCGCCGCAACGATGGGCTTGGTGGCGCGCCATTTCTTCTCGGCGGCAATCATCACCGGCGCCGGGCACTCGCGCAGCAGGTGCCAGTCGGTGGACGTGTACAGGAAGGTCTCTGTGCGGTGCCCGGTTTTGATCACCGCGGCGTACTCCTTGCGTTCGCACTGTTCGTCAATCCACTGGTGGATCGCCTTGTGCCAGACCACGTTGACGGCGGTGCGCACGTCGCCCTTGAGCTTCTCCACCTCGGCGTGCACGTCGGACTTGCGCTTGTCCAGCAGCTTTTTCTTGACCTCCTGTGGGTCAACGCCGGCTGACTTCAACTCGTCGAGGTTCTCATAGGCAAAGCCCACGACCTGGGCGCCCCAGCCCATTTTTGCGGCCAGCTGCAGGCCGCGAGAAATCGCAACCTGGGGCTCTTCCGCTCGATCAGCAACGATCAGGACAATCGACATCGGTCTTCCCCTGTATGAGTGTCAGTAGATGCATTGTGCGCAGCAGCATAGCAGACCTGAATCGCGATCACCGTGATCAGGGTCAGGTGGCCGCGCTATCGGCCTGCAGGCCGGCGCGATATTCGGCCGGCGCCTGGCCGGTCCAGCGCTTGAAGGCGCGGGAGAAGGTGCTGGGCTCGGAAAAGCCCAGCAGGTAGGCAATCTCCACAATCGAGCGCTGCGGCTGCGCCAGGTATTTGCGCGCCAGTGACAGGCGCGCGTCCTGCAGCAGGTCGATAAAGCTGGTGCCCTCTTCCTTGAGCTTGCGCTGCAAGGTGCGGTTGCTGACATGCATGGCCTCGGCGATGGCTTTCTGGCTGGGCGGGCCGTCCGGCAGGTGCTCGACGATTTTGCCGACCACGGCGCGCGACGCGCTCACCCGGGTAAACGTCGCCAGGTAGGTCTCGGTCTGTTCATCGTTTACGCGGGCCAGCTCCGGGTTGGCAGAGGCAAGCTGCTCGTTGATATCACTCTTCACGAAAGTGATGCGCAGCTGTGGGCTGCCGAAGGTGATAGGGCAACCGAGCATGGCCATAAAGACATTGGGGTCCGCCGGTGTCGGGCGACGACACTGGGACTCGATGGGGCTGAAGTACTCGCCGAGGGTCAGCCGGCACAGCACCACCACCATCCCCATGGCAAAGTCTTCGCCGAAGGGGTCCACCTCGATATCGTCCTGGCCCTCGAATTCGCTGGCAAGGCCGAGATCCAGGTCGACCAGTTCATCGCGCTCGCTGAGCTTAAGCTCCACACCGGTGTGCAGCAGGGTCGCAAACCGCACCAGCCGCTGTAACACGTCGTAGATGGTAGAGCTGGCGAGCACCGCGAGACCCAGCCCGTGCAGGGTGGCGGGTTGCACCTGCTCGGCAGCGTGCAGGCCAAAGGCCTCGTCATCGGTGGCCTCGTGGATCAGCCGCCACAGCACGCGCATCTTGGCCATGGGTATGCGCCGGTCGGCATTGATAACCATGGCCGGGTCGATATCGGCCTGCTCAAAGATCGGCATCGGGTCCACCCCCTGCAACCGCAGGGCGCGGGCAATCGGCAGGATCATGGTGGCGAGGATGCTGGGGGATCTGTCCATGAAGGGCTGTGCTCCTGTTGCTGAAAAGTATAACGCGGCAGCACAAAAAAGCCCGGCAGCACCTTTAAGGTGCTGCCAGGGAACCCCGCTAGTTCGCGGGTCATGGCCCGCAGGGGATGCGGGCCGGGGGACTTAGATGGCCGGCTGCGGCAGCGCTTCAGCCTCGCGCCGGATCCGCAGGCCCAGCCCGAGGATGACCAGCACAAACAGCGGTGCGAAGACCGCGACCAGCACCAGCAGGCTGCTGGCCAAGCCGATGCTGTCCAGCGCCCAGCCCAAGAGCGGGCCGGTCACGATGAACAGGCTGCGAACGCCCAGGCTCACCAGCGAGTTCATGGTGGCGCGGAAGTCGCCGTCCACGCGCCGGTTCAGGGCCTCGTAGAACAGCGTGAGGCTCAGGCCCCGGCTAAGCTGGATGGCGAATCCGAACATGACGCCTACCCAGCCGCCGGCCAGGGCCATACCCAAAAGCCCGATCACCGGCAGCAGGGCGGTGAGCCACAGCATGCGGCGCCAACCTAGCCAGGCTTCGATGGCGCCGGCGTAACGCGCGGCCGCGCTAACGGTCAACGCAAACACTGCCCAGATGTAGCCGAACAGGCTGACCGGTACCCCCGCCAGTTCCCAGTACTTCTGGTAGATCCAGAAGGCGTACAGCGCCAGCAAGCCGAAGGCGGCGATAGCCAACGCTGTCCACAGCACTACCGGCTTGCCCAGTACCAGCGTCCTGATGATGGCCTGGGCGTTGCTGGCATGACCCTGGCTGAGGATGGGCCGCGGCGTTTCCACCAGCACCAGGCCCAGCAACAGCGGCACGAAACCGCAGATCGCCTGCACCTTGACCAGGGTGGTCATGTCGGCAAACAGCAGCAGCAGCCTGGCGCAGATGCCGGCCACGCCGGAAGCGCCCGCCTCGATCGAGATCAAGCGGCTCAGCGACTTGCTGGCACCGGCGCCTGCGCCGGAGTGCTCTGCCTCGAGCTGGGTTTCACTGTCGTACAGCAAGGCGAGGTCGGCCCCGGAGATCAGGCTGATACCCACCCCGAGGAAGAACTCGTAGACCAGGAAATCCACGAAGCCGTCGGACCACAGCAGCCACAGGAAGCCGATGCCGTTGAGGGCAGAGCCGGCAAGGATGGCGCGGCGCCGGCCCCAGACATCGGCGATGTAGCCGGAGGGCACCTCGAACACCGCCACGGTCAGCGCGAACAGGGCCTGGGTTTGCAGTACCTGCGCCATGCTCAGACCGTAGCCCTGCACCAGCGGCACGAACACGGGTATCACCACCATGAAACTGTGGAAGAAACCCATCATGTAGATGGCGACGATGTTGATTCTCAGTGACCGTTCCACGGCTACCACCATTCCTGTTCCAATGGCCTGGAACCCGGTGGTCGGAGAGCTTTTCAGGGGGCTCTTGAATCTAAGAGCAAAAAAAAGGCCTCCGAGTCTCGAGTTCTCGGAGGCCTTTTTCAGATATCTTCAGTTAATCAGATAACGCTTGCTTCCTCGAACCGTTTTCCACGCAACCAATCATGCAATCAGCGACGCGGGGGATGGCGTAACCCGGTACCGACAGGCACAGGTCGAACGCCACCGCCAGCGGATGCAGGCTGCGTAGGGTCAGGGTCTGTGCTTGCGAACGAGTCATCAGAGGTTCGTTTTCATTAAACTGATCGAGCGCCTATAGTCCTCTCATGGGCGGAAGAGTTCAATCAGTTTCTCCCCCGGCGCGGGAAAATGCCCACTAATAACAAAGGAAAGACGCTTCCCTTGCACATCCTGGTTACCGGCGGCACCGGCTTTATCGGCTACCACTCGGCGCGCGCGCTGCTCGCGGCCGGCCACGGCGTGCGCCTGCTGGTGCGCGACAAGGACAAACTGCGGCGACTGTACGGCAGCGACATCACCGACTATGTGCTGGGTGATGTCACCGATGCGCGCTCGGTGAACAAGGCCCTCGCAGGCTGCGACGGCGTGCTGCACAGCGCAGCGCTGGTGTCTATTGATCGGCAGGACGCCGACCGGGTGCTGGCCACCAACGTGGGCGGCACGGAAAAGGTGATCGGCGGTGCGGTCAAGCAAGGGCTCAAGACCATTGTGCACGTCTCCAGCGTCACGGCCCTGTACAACCCGAAGGCCGCCTACCTCAACGAATATTCTCCCCCTGGCAGTGCCGCCAATGCCTACGGCCGCTCAAAGGTCGCCTGCGAGGAATACGTGCGTGGCCTGCAGGCCGCCGGGGCACCGATCCACATCACCTACCCCGCCAGCGTGATCGGCCCGGAAGACCCGGGCTTTACCGACCCTCACCAGGGCCTGAAAGCCTATCTCGCTGCCGCCGCTCCGGTACTGCCCAGCGGCAACCAGTGGGTGGATGTGCGCGACGTGGCGCTGGCCCACTGCCGACTGTTCGAGCGCGAGCTGCCCCCCGGGCGCTATCCGCTGGGCGGCCACTTCCTGACCTGGAGCGAACTGGTGGACACGCTGGCGTTGCTCACCGGCCGGCGGATTCGCAAGATTCCCGTGCCCGGCGGCCTGATGCTGGGCGCCGGCCGCCTGGTGGACTGGTTCAACCGGGTGCGCGGCAAGGCGCTGGATATCCCCGTGACCCATGAGGCGATGGTGTATGCCACCAACTGGGTGAAGATGGACAACAGCAAGGGGGCGGCGGAGCTGGGTATCCGGTTTCGCCCGGTGGAGGACTCCCTGGCCGACGCCATCCGCTCGCTGGTGGAGGACGGCCATATCGATCGCAGCCAGGCCGGCCTGCTGGGCGATGCCTGAGCTCGGCATTACACCCTGGCGCATGGAGCTCAACGCCCGCGCCCTCAGCGCACAGGCGGCGCAGGCCGAGGCCTGGGGTTACCGCTCGTTCTTCCTGCCGGAATCTCACTTCGTCGCGACGGCCGCGATTCCCGATCCGCTGCTGCTGTTGGCCGCGGTGGCGGCACAAACCGAAACCATCACCCTGGGCACCACCTCCTGGCTGCTGCCGATACGCCAACCCTTGCTGGCTGCTGAACAGGCCGCCAGCCTCGACCACCTGTGCAATGGCAGGCTGGTACTGGGGCTGGGTCGCGGCTACCGGCGCGGTATGCTGGAAGCCTTCGGCGTGAACAGCGCCGACAAGCGCGACCGCTTCGATGCGGTACTGAGTGCCATGCGCTCGGCCTGGGCGGGAGAACCGGTACAGGAACAGACGGTTCAACCCGGTCCCTTGCAGACACCCCACCCGCCCCTGTGGGTGGCCGCCTTCGGCCCCAAGGCCATCGGCCAGGCTGGCAGGCTCGGCCTGCCCTATTTCGCGTCACCGGTGGAGAGCCTCGCCGAACTGGTCAGCAATTACTACCGCCACGCCGAGGCGCTGGCAGAACACGGCAACGGGGCCGACATTGTGCGGCCGATCATGCGCACGGTATTTGTCGCCGAGGACCCGGCCCGGGTCGCCAACGTGCGCGACAAGCTGGCGGCCCTGCCGGCGCCGCCCTTCCGCAAGGGCCCCCAGCCGGACCCTGAAGACTGGTGCCTGCTCGGCAGCGCCGCCGAAGTGGGTGAACAGCTGGCCCGCTACCAGGAGGCGCTCAATCCCACCCACCTGATCGCCGTGCGCCCCCGCGTGCCCGGCATCGACAGCGAGTGGCTGAGCGAGTCCTTCGAGGCGTTGGCGGGGATGGATATTACAGAGACTACGAGGAAGCTCGGAGAGGCTCGGAGACAGACTCTCCGCCAGTGACCTAGCGCCTCCCCTCTCCCTAAGTGGCTAAAGCCTTGAGCGGTTTTATTTATGAGGAGAGGCGAACGTTCTCGGCAGACGGGTTCAGATTGCGTTCGGAGAAGACGGCGTTGCGGGCCAGCGGTAGCCAGCGTTCGATGGAGCGAATCAGCAGGGGCATTCCCTGCAGCGTCAGCTGGCGGCGCACCAGGGCAGTATGCAGGGTGATGTCGCCCAGCCAGATCTCGGTCAGTGCCCGCAGGCTGCTGTCGATGGCCAGGTCTACCTCGGTGCGCGGTGGCTCGGTGCTGAGCTGCACGTCGCGGTCGCCGGGGCGGGCCTCGCAGGCTTCTACCGACAGCCACCAGCGGCTGGGGTCCGGCAGGTCTGTAATGTGAACTTCAATAACGGCGCCGGTCTCGGGCAGGAACTCGGTCTTGATGCGCCTGCGGATGTCCCACAGCAGCAGGTCCACGTCCAGGTCGCAGTCCGGCAGGTTGCCGCGGCCCCAGCGCATGCCCCAGATGGCAAACTGCCTCACCAGGGGGGCCAGATCTTTACCGGCCGGGGTCAGCTGGTAATCGTGATCGTCTTTCTCAACCAGCCCGTTGGATTCCAGCTCCTTGAGCCGCTTGTTGAGCATGGTCGGGGAAATACCGCTGATGGCGCGTTGGAATTCGCTGAAGCGGGTGCTGCCGTAGAGCAGCTCTCTGACGATCAGTAAGGTCCATTTTTCCCCGAGCAGCTCTGCGGCTTTGGCCACGGGGCAAAATTGTCCGTACTCCATT
>JAZBOY010000309.1:0-5630 GCA_036351375.1 Halieaceae bacterium | reverse complement strand
GGCAGGGACAACCAGGTCGACGTGTGGATGGCCCTGGAGAACGAAGAGGTCGATATCGCCGTGGTCAGCGATTACTGGCGAGAGCAGATTGGCGACCTCGGCGAAGTCGAGGATTTTTCCATCGACTACACCATCCGGGAAAACAACAAACCCATACGCCTGGTGCTGGCCTCACCCTCGGTGGCAGACCTCAGCAAGGTGGCGGACGAACTTCGCGCCAGCCTGCTCAGTTACCCCGGGGTGTACAACGTCAACGACAGCCTGCAGGCGCCCCGCGAAGAAATCGAGCTCGACCTCAAGCCAGCCGCCGAGAACCTCGGCATTACCCTGGCCGACCTCGCCCAGCAGGTGCGCCGCGCCTTTTACGGCGCCGAGGCCCAGCGTATCCCCCGTACCCGGGAGGATGTGAAAGTCATGGTGCGTTACCCGGAGCAGGAGCGGGTGTCGATCGATAACCTCAACCAGATGCGCATCCGCACCCCGGACGGCCGCGAGGTGCCCTTCGAGGCAGTGGCGGAAGTGCGCTTTGTGAGCGGCTACCAGACCATCGAGCGGCTGGACCGCAAGCGCACCCTGGAAGTGACTGCCGAGGTGCAGCCGGGCAAGGCCAGCCCGCGCGCAGTGGTAGACGAGATTCTCAGCAAGGACCTGCCGCGCTGGCGCAACCTGTACCCGGGGCTCTCCATGGCGCTGGACGGTGAACTGCAGGAACAGCAGGAATTCCAGGCCGCGATGCTCAAGTACATGGGCCTGTCGATGCTGATCATCTACGGCCTGATGGCCATCCCGTTCCGCTCCTACTGGCAGCCAGTGCTGATCCTTACCGCCATACCCTTCGGCATCATGGGGGCGATCTGGGGCCATATCTTCATGGGCAGAGAGATCAGCATGTTCTCCCTGATGGGGGTGCTGGCCTGCGCCGGCGTGGTGGTCAACGACAACCTGGTGCTGATCGACCGCATCAACCAGCTGCGGGACCAGGGCCTGTCGGTAATGGAATCCCTGTTGCAGGGCGGCCAGGACCGCTTCCGGCCCATTATCCTCACCTCACTGACGACCTTTATCGGCCTGCTGCCGATCATGGCCGAAACCAGCGTGCAGGCGCAGTTCCTCATCCCGATGGTGATCTCCCTGGCCTTTGGTGTGCTATTTGCCACCGGGGTGACACTGGTGCTGGTACCGGGGCTCTACCTGTTCGGTGAGCAGTTCCAGGATCGGTTCCTGCGTCGGGAGCCGGTGCTGTCCTCGGCCGACCTTGCCGGCAAGTCAGTGCAGGGCGCCTGACCGGGCATCGCCCAGCTGGGCGGTGAAATCCTCACGCTGAAAGCGGTATTGGGTGTTGCAGAACTCGCAGTCCATGGTGACCTCGGGATCCTCATCCAGCAGCTTCAGAAGTTCAGTGGGGCCGATCGACAGCAGCGCGTTGTGGCAGCGCTCCCGTGAGCAGCTGCAGGCAAAGCGCACCGGCTCGCCGTCGAACAGCCGCACCTTGTCCTCGTGGAACAGTCGGTAGAGCAGTTCCTCTTGCTCCAGTTCCAGCACCTCTTCCCGCTGCACGGTTTCCGCCAGGGTGCAGGCATGTTCCCACTGCTCAGCCCGCAGCGTGGCATCCCGGGTGACCTGCTCGGGTAATTGCTGCAGCAGCAAACCGGCGGCGACCTGGCCGTCGCTGGCCAGCCACAGGCGGGTGGCGAGCTGCTCGGAATTCTCGAAATAGCTCTCGATGCAGTCCGCAAGGCTGGCACCGTCGAGTGACACAATGCCCTGGTAGCGCTGGCCCTCGTCGGGCTCGATGGTAATTGCCAGGTGGCCCGAGCCGAACAGCTCGCTGAACTCGTTGGCAGTGGCGGCTTCGGCGCCGCGGGCGATGCCCCGAATGTCCAGCCTGTTGTTGCACTCCGCCATCAGCAGCGGCACTTCGCTACCGTCCTGGGCCTGCAGGATCAGCCTGCCTTCGAACTTGATGGTAGTGCTGAGCAGCACCGCCGCCGCCAGGAATTCACCGAGCTGGCGGGCGACCCCGGGCGGGTAGGCGTGAACGGCGAGGATGTCGCGGTAGGCGCTGTCGAGGTGCACGATCTCACCGCGGATATCCGCCTCGTCAAAAATGAATTTTCGCGTCAGGTTGCGTTCGGTACTCATACGTCCTGCTTGAATCGGTGAATCTGCCGGCGCTGTTTCTTGGTGGGCCGTGACAGGGGGCGGTCGAACATGCCGCCGGCTGCCTTGCGGGCGGCGGCGTGCTCCTCGCGTTTGCGCAGGCTGTCGGCGGTTTCCTCGTACAGCTGCTGGGCCTCCGGCGCACCGCGGCGCTGGTCGGACAGGGCCAGCACCTCGACCTCTTTCTCGTCCCAGCCCTGGCGAATCCGCAGCAGGTCTCCCGCGCTGATTTCCTTGCTGACCTTGACCCGCTGGCCGGCGAGCTGCACCTTGCCGCCCTCGATGGCCTGCTTGGCGAGGCTGCGGGTCTTGAAGAAACGGGCCGCCCACAGCCACTTGTCCAGTCGCACCTTGTCCATGACCGTCAGTGTATCAAAGCTGCCCGTCGGGCATGATTTCGTCAAAGTGATGAATGCCGGGGAATCGCGTATCCAGGCGCTTGTCGCGCTGGCTGTCCGGCTGCAGCAGGGTCAGCAGGTGGCCGACTCCATAGCGCCGGGCGGCGTCCAGCACCGCTTCGTTGTCATCGATCAACAGGGTGCGAGCCGGGGTGAAAGGGTGAGTGGCGTGGAAGCGATGCCAGAATTGCAGGTCTTCCTTGGGTACCTGGTAGTCGTGTGACACTACCATCTCGTCAAACCAGCGGCCGATGCCGGTGTGGTCGAGCTTCAGGTCCAGCACCTTGCGGTGGGCATTGGTTACCAGCACCAGGTGCTTGTCGGAATGGTGCAGCCGCTTGAGGAAGTCCTCCACGAAGGGCCGCATGCGGATCATGTGGGCCACCTCGCGCTTCAGCGCCGGAATGTCCAGCTTGAGCTGCTCTGACCAGTGGTCCACGCAGTACCAGGCCAGGGTGCCGCGGGCGCGGTTGATCTGGTGGTTCACCTGCGCGCGGCTTTCCTCGGCGTCGCGGCGATGGATTTCGGCGTAGCGCCGCGGCATGTACTGCTGCCAGAAGTAGTTGTCGTAGTGCAGGTCCAGCAGGGTGCCGTCCATGTCCAGCAGGACGGTATCGATTTGGCTCCAGTCGATCACGGTAAGTGCCAGAATTGAGAGGCCGGTAGTTTGCCGCCGCCCGCCCCCTGTGGCAACCTGCGCCCATGCCTTCGCTTCCCATTTTCCGCACGTCGCTCTGCCTGTTGCTCTGCCTGCTCGCCCCCCTTCCCGTCGCCGCCGATTGGCATCGGGAGGAGCGCGACATGATGGGCACGCGGGTCAGCGCCGAGGTCTGGTCCGAGGACCCGGTGCTTGGTGCACAGGCGCTGGCCGCGGTGTTCGCAGAGATGGACGAGGTCAACCGCCTGATGAACCCCTGGGACCCGGAGAGTGAGTTGTCCGGCCTCAACCGCGAGGCCCACCGCGGGCCGGTGCGCGTGTCCCCGGCGCTGTTCAAGGTGTTGAGGCGATCCATCGAATACTCGGAGATGAGCGATGGCGCCTTCGATGTGAGCTTTGCCTCGGCGGGCCAGTACTACGACTACCGCAAGGGCGTCGCACCGGGCGAGGAGGTGCTGGCAGAAGCGGTCAGCCGCATCGACTACACCTATATCCAGCTCGACCCGCAATCGCGCACCGTGCGCTATGCGATTGAAGGCCTGCAGGTAGACCTGGGCGGTATCGCCAAGGGCTATGCCGTCGACCGCGCCATCGAGGCGCTTAAGCGGCTAGGTATCGAGTCTGCAGTGGTCAGCGCGGGCGGGGACAGTCGCATACTCGGCAACCTCGGCGACCGGCCGCGCACTATCGGTATCCGGCACCCGCGCAAGGAAAACGATTTCATCGTCATGATCCCGCTGGAGGACACGGCCATCTCGACCTCCGGCGACTACGAGCGCTTCTTCATCGATGAGAACGGCCAGCGGGTGCACCATATTCTCGACCCCAGTACCGGAAAATCTTCAGGCAAAGTCCAGAGCGCCAGTGTGCTGGCGGAGCGGGCAATCGACAGCGATGCCCTTAGCACCACCACCTTTGTGCTGGGGGTGGAGAAGGGTCTGGCGCTGATCAACAGCCTGCACGGCGTGGATGCCATCATCATTGACGACCGTGGCCTGCTGCACTATTCCAGCGGCCTGCTGCTGGGCGAGGCGCCCGAGCAGGACGAGGCCGCTACCCAGTAAAACATCTTCAGGAGTAACACCATGAAACGGCTTTGCCTGCTTCTTTGCCTGGCGCTGGCGGCGCCATTGGCGTCAGCGGAAACGGACTTCAAGGGGCCCTCGCCGTGGCCGGAGATTCGCAAACAGCGGATTGCCAAACTGCTGCCCCAGGCCATGCGAGCCGCTGGCGTGGACGCCTGGCTGCTGTTGTGCAGGGAAAACAACAACGACCCCCTGGCGGACCACGTGGGCTGTGAAAATGCCGGCAGCACAGCCGGCTTCCTGTTCTACCGCGATGCCGGGGGATTTCATTCGCGGGTGTATTCGCCGGTGGGCGAGGCCACTGCGCTGGCCGAGCTGGCCATTCACGATGAAGTGATCCCGGTGGCGCGCGGTGACTCCGCCATTACCCAGGTGGCGGCCTTCATTCGCGAGCAGGACTTCGGCTCACTGGCGGTGAACATGTCAGCCAACAACGCCCAGGCGGACGGACTCAGTTTTACCCAGCACCAGGCCTTGGCGGAAGCGCTGGGCAACAAGCTGGCGGGGCGAATGGTGTCTTCCGATGAGCTGGTCTACGAATGGTTGAGCATCAAGCTGCCCGCGGAGGTGGAGATCATGCGCAAGGCGGCCGAGTTGACCGCGGCCTGGCAGCTCGAGGCCTACGCTAGCGTGGTGCCGGGCAAGTCAACCGACGCCGATATCGCCCGATTCCTGAAGGCAAAGATGGCTGAAGCCGGCGTGGGGGATGCCTGGGCGCCCAGCCAGAACCCGGCAGTGAATTCCGGCGCGGACCGGGGCCATTCCCACCCCACGGAGAAGGTCATTATGCCCGGCGACGTGATCCAGACGGATTTCGGTATACGCGTTTACGACCGTTGGGTAACGGACATCCAGCGCTTCGCCTATGTGCTGCAGCCCGGTGAAACCGAGGCGCCGGACGATATCCAGCACTACTGGGTGTCTGCCCGCGACGGCGGCAATGCCGCCTTCAAGGCAATGAAGCCCGGCGTGCGCGGCATCGACGTTGACGAGGCGCAGCGCAAGCTGATGGAGAAAAACGGCTCGGAACACGTGATGTGGAGTACCGGCCACCCGGTGGGTTACGTCGCTCACGACACCGGCCCCAACCTCGGCGGTGCCCGCGGCACCAGCGTGCGGCCGGCGGCGTTGAAGCCGCTGAAAGCCGGTATGGTGTTCGCGTTTGATGGCTTCCACGCCTGGAACCTGGAGGGCGGCGGCCTCAAGACCATCTCGGTGGAAGAGATGGCCGTCATCCATAATGAAGGCGCCGAGTACCTGATACCGCCGCAACAGGAGCTGGTGCTGATCGGCCAGTGATCAGCCGGCGGTCTGCTCCTCCAGCAGGGT
>JAZBOY010000308.1:0-23121 GCA_036351375.1 Halieaceae bacterium | reverse complement strand
GCTCGACCGCATTGCGATCGAGGAGGTGGGTATTCCCGGAATCCAGCTGATGTCGCGGGCCGGGCGCTGCGCGTTCGACCTGCTGCAATCCGCCTGGCCGGAGGGCTGCCCGCTGGCCATCTTCTGCGGCACCGGCAACAACGGCGGTGATGGTTTCGTGGTGGCCGCCCTGGCTGCGGACCGCGCTATACCGGTGTCCGTCTACCAGGTGGGTGATGCCGGCAAGATCTCCGGCGATGCCGCGACGGCACGCCAGGCCGCCCTTGACGCCGGCGTCGAGATCACCGCATTTGGCGCCGATGTTGTGCTGGAGGATTGCGTGATTGTCGATGCCCTGCTCGGCACCGGCCTGACGGGTGATGTGCGTGGCGACTATCGCGACGCTATCGAGGTGATCAATGCCGCCGGTATGCCGGTGCTGGCAATCGATATTCCATCCGGCCTCTGTAGCGACAGTGGCCGCAGGCTGGGTGCTGCGGTAGATGCCGATGCCACCATTACCTTCATCGGTCAGAAGCGTGGCCTGCTGACCGGCGATGCACCGGACTGCTGTGGAGAGTTGCACTTCGCCAGTCTCGATGTGCCGGCTGACGTCTATGCGCAACAGCCGGCCAGCGCCTTTCGGCTGAGTCTCGAGCAGGAGATGGATGCGCTGCCGCCGCTCACGGAAACGGCCCACAAGGGCCGATTCGGTCACGCGCTGGTGATCGGCGGCGACCTCGGCATGGCGGGCGCCGCCCTGATGGCAGCGGAATCGGCTGGGCGCTGCGGGGCCGGGCTGGTGTCTGCCGCTACTCGAGCGATCCATGTTCCGGCACTGTTGTCCCGCCGCCCGGAAGTCATGGCCCACGGCGTGGAGGCCCGCGGCGAACTGGAACCCCTGATGAGCCGCGCCACGGCGGTGGCGGTGGGGCCCGGTCTGGGCCAGAACTCCTGGTCGGAGCAGATGCTTCAGGATGCCCTCGATTCAGAGTTGCCGCTGGTAGTCGACGCCGATGCGCTGAACCTGCTGGCGCGCCGCTGCGAGGACGAACCGCCCCAGCGCGGAAACTGGATTCTCACGCCCCACCCGGGTGAGGCGGCGCGCTTGCTCGCCAGCGACACGACTACCGTGCAGGCCGACAGGTTCGCAGCCGCGTCGGCGCTACAGAGCCGTTATGGCGGCGTGGTATTGCTCAAGGGGGCGGGCACCCTGGTGTGCGACGGTGATGCGGTGTACGTCTGCCCCTACGGTAACCCCGGAATGGCCAGCGGTGGCATGGGCGACGTGCTCAGCGGCATCCTCGTGGCCCTGCTGGCCCAGGGAATGAGCCTGCGCGATGCGGCTTGTCTCGGCGCCTGCCTGCACGCGGTCGCCGCTGATCTCGCCGCCGAGGAGGGTATGCGCGGCCTGCTCGCCACCGACCTGATGCCGTACCTGCGCGGGCTGATGGATGAGTGAGCTGGCGGTTCACGACTGCCGGGCATCGGACGAGTCGGCCATGGTTGCCCTCGGTGAAGCCCTCGGGTACGCACTGTCGGCGGGTACGATCGTTTTCCTGGAAGGCGAGCTGGGTATGGGCAAAACCACCCTGGCCCGCGGCGTATTGCGCGCTTTCGGACACTCCGGTGCAGTCAAGAGCCCGACCTACACGCTGGTGGAACCGTATCAGCTGGACGGCGCAACGCTGTTTCACTTTGATCTCTATCGCCTCGGCGATCCTGAAGAGCTCGAATTCATGGGCATCCGGGATTACTTCGATGGCGGCAGTATCGCGCTGCTGGAATGGCCCGAGCGAGGTGCGGGTTACCTGCCGGTGCCCGACCTCATAGTCAGCATAAATCTGTCCGGAAACGGCCGCAGCCTGCGCTTTGCTGCGGTTACGGAACGCGGTGTAGAATGCCTCGAGCAGCTATCAGAAGAATCAGTGGCAACTGGCGAACCGGGAGTGAAATGACGGGCAGGTGGATTCCGTGCCGGTCCCGTAAGACTGGTGTGACCTGCATAGCACTGGCGTTGTGTTTGACTTTGTTCAACGCGCCTGTGGCCCTCGGACTGGACGTACGTGATGTGCGACTCTGGCGCGCACCCGACCACACCAGAATCGTTTTTGACCTCAGCGCCCCGGCTTCCCACAAGCTCATCCAACTCTCCAATCCCGATCGCATCGTGGTCGATATTTCCGACGCTTCACTCAAGGCGAGGCTGGCCGACGTGCCACTGAAGGACACGCCCATCCGCCGTATACGCTCCGGGGTACGCGCCGGCGACGACCTGCGGGTAGTGCTGGATGTACAGTCGCCAGTTTCGCCACGCAGTTTTGTACTGAAGGCCAACGAGCAGCGTGGCGACCGCCTGGTGCTGGACCTGTACGACAAGGATCGCCAGGAGAGCGCGCCCTCGGTCAAGAAGAGCGTGGAGAACTCCTCTCGCCGCGACATCGTGGTGGCGATTGACGCCGGCCACGGCGGCGAAGACCCGGGCGCCCTCGGTCCCGGAGGCCTGCGTGAGAAGGTGGTGGTGTATGGCATCTCCCAGCGCCTCGAGAAACTGATTGAGCGCGAGCAGGGCTTCAAGCCTTTCATGGTGCGCTCGGGGGATTACTACCTGCCCCACAAAAAGCGCCGCGACCTGGCCCACGATGCCCAGGCGGATCTGTTCGTGTCCATTCACGCCGACGCCTTCACCTCACCCAAGGCCAAGGGGAGCTCAGTGTATGCCCTGTCGCAACGGGGCGCGTCGAGCACCTTTGCGCGCTTCCTGGCCCAACGTGAGAACGCCGCCGACCTGGTGGGGGGTGTCAGTCTCAATGACAAGGACGACCTGCTGGCCCAGGTGCTCTACGACATGTCCATGAGCCACACGCTGGACGCCAGCCTCGGTGTGGGCTCGCGGGTGCTCTACAACATGGATCGCATCAGCAAGCTGCACAAGAAGCAGGTAGAGCAGGCCGCTTTCCTGGTGCTCAAGTCCCCGGACATCCCCTCCATCCTGGTAGAGACCGGGTTTATCTCCAACCCGGAAGAGGCGCGCCTGCTGCGCACTGCCGAGTACCAGGACAAGATGGCCCGCGCCATTCATGCCGGTATCAAGTCCTGGTTCCTGGAGCACCCGCCTGCGGACACGCTGATCGCCTGGCAGAAGCAGAACGGCACCCGCGAGTATGTGATCGCCCGCGGTGACACGCTGTCGGAAATCGCCCAGCGGTTTAACGTGACCGTGTCCTCCCTGCGGGCGCATAATTCACTGTCCAGCAACACTATTCGCATTGGCCAGAAACTGATTATTCCCACCAGCTGATGTCAAAAATTGCCCTGCTCAATACGCGCCTGGCCAACCAGATCGCTGCCGGCGAGGTCGTCGAACGCCCCGCCTCGGTGGTCAAGGAACTGTTGGAAAATGCGCTGGATGCCGGTGCTGACCGGGTAGAGGTCGAGGTGGAATCCGGCGGCGCCCGCCTGATCCGGGTGCGTGACAACGGCAGCGGTATGGACGCCGAGGACCTGCCGCTGTCGCTGGCGCGGCATGCCACCAGCAAGATTCGCTCGCTGGAAGACCTCGAACAAGTGGCAAGCCTGGGATTTCGCGGCGAGGCGCTGGCCAGTATCAGCTCCGTGTCGCGCCTGTGTATTACCTCCAATGCCGACAACGACGGCGCCAGCGGTTTGCGCGCCGAGTGCGAGGGCAATGGCATGGAAGTGTCGGTGAAGCCGGCGCCGCATCCTCGCGGTACCTCGGTGGAGGTGCGCGACCTGTTCTTTAATACACCGGCACGGCGCAAGTTCCTGCGCACCGAGAAAACCGAATTCGGGCACCTTGAGGAGGTGCTCAAGCGGCAGGCACTGAGCCGCTATGACGTTGCATTCAACCTGCGCCACAACGGCCGGGTGGTGCACCAACTGGCGGCCTGCGATTCCGACACCGCCCGTGAACGGCGGGTGGCGTCGGTGTGCGGCCCGGCCTTTATCAATGAGGCCCTGTACATTGAAACTGATGTCGGTGAACTGAAGCTGTGGGGCTGGGTGGGCCTACCCACTTTCTCTCGCAGCCAGGCGGACCTGCAGCACTTTTTCGTCAACGGCCGCGTGATTCGCGATCGCCTGGTCAGCCACGCCGTGCGCCAGGCCTACCGCGACGTGCTCTATCACGGCCGGCACCCGGCTTTCGTGCTCTATCTGGAACTGGACCCGGCGCTGGTCGACGTGAACGTGCATCCCACCAAACACGAAGTGCGATTTCGCGACGGCCGCAAAGTTCACGACTTCATCTTTCGCAGCCTGCACCGCGCCCTGGCGGATGTGCGCCCGGCAGACCAGCTGCCTCCGGCCGGCGAATTTGCGGGCAGCCCGGCGGAGCCTGCCCTGGCACAGCAGCCAACCCAGGATTCGCTGGCCTGGGGGCGGCCCGGTGTGGGCGGCGCGGCGGCTGCGGGCGGGTTCGGCGGTGGCGCCCCGGCAGCTGCCGTGCGCGAACAGGTGGCGGGATTGCGCGAGCTTTACAGCCCGCCGGTCCTGGAGGAAACCGCCGAGGAAGAGGTGCCTCCGCTGGGCTACGCCATTGCCCAGCTGCACGGTATCTACATTCTTGCCCAGAACGCAGAGGGACTAGTGCTGGTCGACATGCACGCTGCGCACGAGCGCATTACCTACGAGCGCATGAAAACCGCGCATGCGGGGGAAGGCGTGAGGTCTCAACCGCTGCTGGTGCCACAGACGGTGGCGGTCAGCCAGCGCGAGGCCGATTGTGCCGAAGCTGCCGCCGGCTTGTTTGCCCAGCTGGGCCTGGGCGTGCAGCGCGCCGGCGAGGAATCCCTCGTACTGCGCGAAGTGCCGGTCACCCTGCGCGACGCCGATGTCGAACAGCTGCTGCGCGATGTGTTGTCGGACCTGCTGGAGTACGGCACCTCCGATCGCATCGAGTCCCATATCGACGAGCTGCTCTCCACCATGGCCTGCCACGGTTCAGTGCGAGCCAATCGGCGCCTCACCATCCCGGAGATGAACGCCTTGCTGCGCGACATGGAGGCCACCGAGCGCAGCGGCCAGTGTAATCACGGCCGCCCGACCTGGACACAGATGTCGCTGGAGGAGCTGGACAAGCTGTTCCTGCGGGGACGCTGATGGCCGCCAGGCCTCTGGTGATCTGCCTGATGGGCCCGACGGCCTCGGGCAAGACCGACCTTGCCATCGCGCTGGCCGAGCGCCGGGATTGCGAACTGGTGAGCGTGGATTCCGCGCTGGTCTACCGCGGCCTGGACATCGGCAGCGCCAAGCCCGACTACCCCCACCACCTGGTCGACATTCGCGACCCCGCCGACCCCTACTCAGTGGCCGAGTTCTGCGACGACGCCCGCGCCGCCATTCTCGATATCCTGTCCCGCGGCCGCACGCCCTTGTTGGTGGGCGGCACCATGCTGTATTTCAAGGCCCTGCTGGAAGGCATCGCCGACATGCCGGCTGCGGACCCGGAGGTACGCAAACACCTGGAGTCCGAGGCCGCTGCCAAGGGCTGGCCGCACCTGCACCGGATGCTGGAAGAGGTAGACCCGGAGCTGGCGGCGACCATTCACCCCAACCACTCGCAACGCATCGGCCGGGCGCTGGAGGTTTACCTGTCCTCCGGTGTCACCATGAGCGAATGGCGCCGGCGCCAGGCTGCTCGCGGGGCTGGAGTGCTCGAAGATGCCTACTCAGTCCTGCAGCTGGCGATCTGCCCCGCCGAGCGTTCCGAGCTGCACGCCCGGATCGCCCGCCGGGTCGACCAGATGATTGAAGCGGGGCTTGTTGAGGAAGTCCGTGCCCTGTATCAGCGCGGTGACCTGACCCTCGACCTGCCCAGCATGCGTGCCGTGGGCTACCGGCAGATGTGGGGTCACGTACGCGGCGAGTACGACCTTGCCAGGGCCCGGGAGCTGGTCATCCAGGCCACCCGGCAGCTGGCCAAGCGCCAGCTCACCTGGCTGCGAGGCTGGCCCCGCCTCCACTGGATCCAGACCGATGCCAACGGCATGCTGGAAACCGACCCCCGGCAGGGGCCGCTGGACGCCGCCTTGAAATATGTGCAGTCCGCCACCATTGACACTCCGTAAATAGTTTATACTTGACACAGGTTCCCGCGTGTAAAACATACACAGCGAGGCCACCGTAAGTAGAACAAGAGATGCTCAGCGCGCGCGCTGCCCGGTAAGTTGGTGCTAACAATCACCCGCTTCGGGGAAAGTGCGGCAACGAGCTTGCTTATGACTTTTTAGGGCTCCACTTGAGCCGACAAGGAGAATTGCCATGTCAAAAGGGCACACTCTACAAGACCCTTACCTGAACATCCTGCGTAAGGAACGCGTCCCGGTATCCATTTATCTCGTTAACGGTATCAAGCTGCAGGGCCAGATCGAGTCCTTCGACCAGTTTGTGGTGCTGTTGAAGAACACCGTAAGCCAGATGGTTTACAAGCACGCAATCTCCACCGTTGTACCCTCGCGCGTGGTTCGCATGCCGATGCAGAACCCCCCGGAAGAAGCCGGTGGAGACAGTTAGGTCCCTGATTGTTTTTTGAACGACCCGATTCCGGTGAGCGGGCCCTGCTCGTTCACCTGAACCTCTCTACAGAAGCCGATCGCGAAGATCCGCGCGAATTTGAAGAACTGGTGCTGTCTGCGGGCGGCGACCCGGTGGAGTACGTGTTTGGCCAGCGTGAGGCGCCTCATCCACGCTACTTCGTCGGCACCGGCAAGCTCGAGGAAATCTCTGCGCTGGTACAGCAGCATGACATCGAGGTGGTGCTGTTCAATCACGCCCTGTCGCCCAGCCAGGAACGCAATCTGGAGAAAGAACTCAAGTGCCGGGTGCTGGATCGCACCGGCCTGATACTCGATATCTTTGCGCAGCGCGCCCGCACCCACGAGGGAAAGCTGCAGGTGGAGCTGGCCCAGTTGCAGCATATGTCCACCCGGCTGGTGCGCGGCTGGACTCACCTGGAGCGCCAGAAGGGCGGTATCGGCCTGCGCGGGCCCGGCGAAACCCAGCTGGAAACAGACCGCCGGCTGTTACGGGCGCGCATCAAGTCGATCACGGGGCGCCTCGAAAAAGTCGGCAAGCAGCGCCACCAGGGTCGGCGCTCGCGCCAGCGTGCCGAGATTCCCGCCGTGTCACTGGTCGGGTATACCAACGCCGGCAAGTCGACCCTTTTCAATCGCCTGACCGAGTCCCGCGTCTACGCGGCAGACCAACTGTTTGCCACCCTGGATCCAACCCTGCGCAGGGTCGAAGTCGAGGACTGCGGCCCGGTGGTGTTGGCGGATACGGTGGGCTTCATCAGCCATCTGCCCCACAAGCTGGTGGATGCCTTCCGCGCCACGCTTGAGGAAACCACCAGCGCCAACCTGCTGTTGCACGTGATCGACGCCGCTACCGAGGAGCGCGACGACAATATCGAGCAGGTGGAAGCTGTGCTCAAGGAAATTGGCGCGGCTGAAGTGCCGCGACTCGAGGTATTCAACAAGCTGGACCTGCTGGAGCAGCCCCCCCGCATCGATCGCGATGCCGATGGCCGGCCGACCCGGGTCTGGCTGTCGGCGGTTACCGGCGAGGGCTGTGAACTGTTATTCCAGTGCCTTGCGGAACTGTTGGGGGAAGATCGAATCGAACATCACCTCAATCTTGCGCCGGATCAAGGCCGCCTGCGTGCACTTTTGTATAGCCACGGTGCAGTCCAGGCGGAGAACCACAGCGACGACGGCTACGTACAGTTGCATGTTCGTATGGAGCGGCGCCAGTGGCGACAGCTACTGGCAGGCGAGTCCCTCGACGAGAAGAGTCTGGTGATGGACAGTTGGTCGGGCGATAGCGCCGACGGCCAGCACCAGGTAGCTTGATCGCAGGAAAATTACCCCCATTAACACTGCTATGGCACCGGGTCGCAGACCTCGTGAATTCCGGCCCGCAGCCAGTGTCTATGGTAGACTGCTGGGCCGCTCTGCATTGTGGATACGGCGTTAAACTGCGCCCTCTGGCCTGCAAATGCTCAGTGAACAGATGCTCATTCAAAGTGAGCAAGGTACCAACCTGCCAGGCACGCCATAGTGTGGCGGGTGGGTCAAAACGTATACCGACAGGAGATGTATATGGCCTGGAATGAACCGGGTGGCAACGGCAACAAGCCACGCGACCCCTGGGGCGGTGGAGACCAGGGTCCGCCCGATATGGACGAAGCGATGCGCAAGCTCAAGCAGCAGCTGGCCGGCATTTTCGGTGGCGGCGGCAGCGGCGGTGGCGGCACACCGGCCAAGGGGGTATCCGGCGCCCTGTTCCTGACCGTTATCTCCGTGATCGTGGTGGTGTGGGCGCTGATGGGCTTCTACACCGTGGACGAGCAGGAGCGCGGCGTGGTGCTGCGGCTCGGCAAGTATCATGCCACGGTACAGCCTGGCCTGCAGTGGAACCCGCCGATTGTCGATGACGTGACCGTGGTCAACGTCACCCGGGTCAACAACGCCACCTTCCGGGAGCAGATGCTGACCCAGGACGAGAACATCGTCGAGGTAAACCTGTCCGTCCAGTACATCATCGAGAATGCCGAGGACTACGTACTGCGAGTACGCGGCCCGGAGCGCAGTCTCAACAATGCTACCGAGAGCGCCCTGCGCCACGTGGTGGGCGACAGCGCCATGGACTACGTGCTGACCGACGGCCGTACCCAGCTGGCCATCGACGTGCGTGAACGCCTGCAGGACTACCTGAACACCTATGAAACCGGCATCCGCGTTTCCAAGGTCAACGTCGACGACGCCAAGCCGCCGGCCGAAGTCCAGGAAGCCTTTGATGACGTGATCAAGGCTCGCGAGGACGAAGAGCGCGTCAAGAACGAAGCACAGGCCTATGCCAACCAGATCATCCCTGAAGCCCGGGGCCAGGCCCAGCGCGTGATCGAAGAGGCCAGCGCCTACAAGGAGCAGGTGATTGCCGAAGCCGAGGGTGACGCAGCCCGCTTCACCGCGCTGCGCGAGGAGTACGCCAAGGCTCCGGAAGTCACGCGCCAGCGCCTGTACCTGGACGCGGTCCAGGGCGTCATGGAGAACACCAGCAAAGTGGTGATCGATGTGGAGGGCGGCAACAACCTGCTGTATCTGCCGCTGGACAAAATTATGGAAGAGGGCAGCCGCAGCGCAGCCCGCGGTGCCGTCGGCAGCGACGCTGTTGATATACGCGAATTGACTGATCGGGTCTACGACCAGATGCGGCGCGACAACGCCGCACGCAGCAGCCGGGGAGGACGTTGATATGAGTGGCAAGAACCTGACAATCCTACTGCTGGCAGTGCTGGCCCTGTTCGTCGCCAGCAACTCTCTCTTCATCATCAAGGAAACCGAGCGCGGCGTGCTGCTGCGTTTTGGTGAAGTGGTCAACCCTGATGTGCGCCCGGGTCTGCATGTCAAAATTCCCTTTGTGAACAATGTGCGCAAGTTCGATGCCCGTGTGCTCACTGTGGATGCCCCGCCCGAGCGCTTCCTGACCCTTGAAAAGAAGGCCCTGGTGGTCGACTCCTACGCCAAGTGGAAGGTCGCTGACGTGGCCAAGTACTACACCGCCACAGGCGGCGACGAAAGCCGTGCCAACGGCCTGCTGGGCCAGCGCATCAACGATGGCCTTCGTAACCAGGTGGCGGTACGCACCTTGCAGGAAGTGGTATCCGGCGAGCGCGACCAGCTCATGACCGAGCTGCTGGAAAAGCTCAACACCGTGGCCCTGACCGAGCTGGGTGTGGAAGTCGTGGACGTCCGGGTAAAGAAAATCGACCTGCCCCCAGGCGTCAGCGACGCGGTCTTCCGGCGCATGAACGCCGAGCGTGAGAAAGAGGCGCGTGAGCTTCGCTCCCAGGGCCGCGAACTGGCCGAAGGTATCCGCGCTGCCGCTGATCGCGAGGTCACGGTGATCAAGGCCGAGGCCTACCGCGACGCCGAGACCATCCGCGGTGAAGGCGATGCCTCGGCTGCATCCGTGTACGCCCAGGCCTACAACGCCGACCGGGAATTCTACGACTTCACCCGCAGCCTGCGGGCCTACCGCGAGGCGTTCAGCAACAAGGGCGACATCATGCTGATTGAGCCTGACGGCGATTTCTTCCAGTATTTCAAGAAGGCCGACCAGGGAAGCTGATGCCCGGTAGGGCGGTCGCGGCACTCACGCCGCGACCAACCCTGTGGTAATATTCTGCAACCGTGAGGTCTGGGGTTTGATGATCAAATCCGGGGCCCGCGGTTTTTTTATGCGCGTGTGCTCAACTGCCACCCCGCGTATGACTGACAGGAGGGCTGCGCCCGCTTGGACGCCTGGCAACATTTCGCCATCGGCCTGGCACTGGTGTTCGTGATCGAGGGGGTGCTGCCGTTCATCGCGCCCCGGCGCTGGCGCGATATGGTCAGCGAGGTGGCTCGCCTGGACGACAGGAGTCTGCGGATGTTCGGCTTGTGCAGCATGCTGTTGGGCCTGGGTCTGCTCTATCTTGTTAACTGAAGCGTTGACGGGCTGGTTGACTGGGTAGCTGCTGACACAGGCGCGCAGGATTTCACAGGGATTCTTCACATGACGACAGGTGACCGCTGGCAGCTGCCCGACGGCATCGATGAACTGCTGCCCGGACCGGCGGCGCGCCTCGAGGCGCTGCGCCGCAGGCTGCTGGACCTGCATCGCGGCTGGGGCTACCAGCTGGTGATGCCGCCGCTGGTGGAGTTCACAGAGTCGCTGCTGATCGGCCTGGGCGCCGATATTGACCGGCTGACGTTTCGCCTGACCGACCAGCTCAGCGGTCGCAACATGGGTGTGCGCGCTGACATCACGCCGCAGGTGGCGCGTATCGACGCCCACAGCCTGGCGGGTAACGGCGTCAATCGATTCTGCTACGCCGGCAGTGTTCTGCACACCCGGCCAACGACCCTGCTCGGCAGCCGCTCTCCGGTCAAGCTGGGAGCGGAAATCTACGGTGACGCCTCATTGGCTGCCGACCTGGAGGTGATATCCCTGATGCTGGAAACGCTGCGCGCTGCCGGCATCGAAGGCGTAACCCTGGATCTCGGACATGTGGGCATTGCCAGCGGTCTGCTGGCAGAACTGGATGATGCCCTGCGCGACCCGGTTTACGAGGCATTGCAACGCAAATCCCGGCCCGACCTGGAGCAGCTGCTGGACGGCGTGGACGCGAAGCTGGCGGGGCGGGTCATGGAGCTGGCCAGCCTGCACGGCGGCCTGGAAGTTCTCGACCGGGTACCGGCGGGGCACGCGGCCGTCGATGAGGCGATAGCAGAGCTGCGGCAGGTGGCCGCGGCCATTGCCGAACGTTACCCCGCAGTAGAAGTGTATTTTGACCTTGCGGAGCTGCGTGGCTACCGCTACCACACGGGGCTGGTGTTCGCCGCCTACGTGGCGGAGCAGGGCCGCGCGCTGGCCAACGGCGGTCGCTACGACGATGTCGGCGAAGTGTTTGGCAGGCCCAGGCCTGCCACCGGATTCAGTACCGACCTGCTGGTGCTGCTGGAGCTCGCTGCGGCTGACCAGCCGCCTGAAGCGGGCGCCATCGCGGCGCCCGCGGAAGGCGATGCGGCGCTGTGGCAGGCTGTCGACAGCCTGCGGGCAGCCGGCCAAATAGTAATCAATGATGTTTCGACCACCCGTGACCCGCGCTGTGACCGGCAGCTGGTGTTGCGCGATGGCGAATGGACAGTGGAAGAGCTGGAATGAGTGCGGCGATGAACAAGAACGTGGTGGTGCTGGGTACCCAGTGGGGCGACGAGGGCAAGGGCAAGATCGTTGACCTGCTCACCGACCAGGTAGAGGCGGTGGTGCGATTCCAGGGTGGCCACAATGCCGGCCATACCCTGGTCATTGACGGTGAGAAAACGGTGCTGCACCTGATCCCATCCGGCATCCTGCGCGAGAACGTTACCTGCCTGATCGGCAACGGCGTGGTGCTGTCACCGGACGCGCTGCTGTCTGAAATCGCCGAGCTGGAAGACAAGGGCGTGCCGGTGCGCGAGCGACTGCGCATCAGTGCCGCCTGCCCGCTGATCCTGCCCTACCACGTGGCCCTGGACCAGGCGCGCGAACTGGCCCGCGGCAAGGACAAGATTGGTACCACCGGTCGCGGCATTGGCCCTGCCTACGAAGACAAGGTCGCTCGACGCGGCCTGCGCCTCGGCGACGTACTGGATGCCGAACGCTTCGCCGAGAAGCTCAAGTCGGTGCTGGACTATCACAACTTCGTGCTGAGCGGCTTCTACAAGGTCGACCCCGTGGATTACCAGGCTACCCTCGACCAGGCCATGGCCATGGTGGAGCAGCTGGCGCCGATGATTGCCGATGTCACCACCCTGCTGCACCAGTACCGCAACAACGGTGCCAATATCCTGTTCGAGGGTGCCCAGGGTTCACTGCTGGACATCGACCACGGCACCTACCCTTTCGTAACCTCTTCCAACACCACTGCCGGCGGCACCGCCACTGGCAGTGGCTTCGGCCCGCTGTACCTGGACTATGTACTGGGCATCACCAAGGCCTATACCACCCGGGTCGGCTCCGGCCCGTTCCCCACCGAGCTGTTTGACAGCACCGGCGAGCACCTGGCCACCCGCGGCCACGAGTTCGGCGCCACCACCGGGCGGCCGCGGCGCTGCGGCTGGTTCGACGCGGTGGCGCTGCGCAATGCCGTACAGATCAACAGCGTGTCGGGCCTGTGCCTGACCAAGCTGGACGTGCTCGACGGGTTGGAAACCATCCAGATCTGCATCGGCTACCAGGACGCCAACGGCGAACCGGTGCCTTATCCGGTGGACAGTGATGACTACGCGGGCCTGGTGCCGCTCTACGAGGAAGTGCCGGGCTGGAGTGAATCCACCATCGGTGCGAAATCACTGGATGAGCTGCCGGCCAATGCACGCGCCTACATCAACCGCATCGAGGAAGTGGTGGGAGCGCCGATCGACATAATTTCAACTGGCCCCGACCGGGTCGAGACCATCGTCCTCCGGCATCCGTTCGGTGAATAGGGCGAAATCGGTCAGAACAGCCCTGTACCTGAGTCATCGACGAGTCTGCGCTGGTAGTGCCGCGGGTCCACATGCCGGCGCAGGATCCGCTCTTTCTCCCTGAGCACCTCAGGGTCTGATTTCCAGCGCCACAGTACTTCCCGCGCGTAACGGAAGCTGTCGCTGATGTCGACGATCGGCTCCGGGTAGCTCTCCACTCGGTACATCTGCCGATCCAGTGGGCCCAGGGTCCAGGGCTCATGGATAAACGGCGCCGGCACTTCCGCCAGCTCCGGCACCCAGCGCCGCACGAAATCGCCTTCCGGATCGTGGTCATGGCCCTGCTTGACGGGGTTATAGATGCGGATGGTATTGGCCCCGGTCACGCCCGCTTGCATCTGCATTTGTGGGTAGTGGATACCCGGCTCGAAATCCAGGAACAGCGAGCCTAGCCAGGTGGCCCCGGCGCGCCAGTCGAGCCACAGGTGATGTGCCAGGAAGCTGACCAGCATCGCCCGCGAACGGAAGTTAATGTAGCCGGTGGCCCGCAGGCAGCGCATGCTGGCATCGATCAGCGGTATGCCGGTCTGGCCCTGCTTCCAGGCCTCAAACCGTCCGGCGTCCTGTAGTTTTTCAAATTTGTGGTAGCCCCGATTGATGTCCTCGAATTCCATACGGCACTCCATCTCGAATTTCTGGATGAAATGGCAGTGCCAGTGCAGGCGCGATTCAAAGGCTTCCAGTGGGCGTCGCCACCCCGGTCGATCCCGGGCCGGCCCCAGCGCCTGGTAGAGCTGGCGGATGCTGAGGTTACCCCAGGCCAGGTAGGGTGAGAGCCGCGAGCAGTGTTCACGGCTGGCCTCGGGCTTGGAAATCTGTCGCTGGTAGTCCTTGCCCCTCCGGGCAAAAAAGCTCTCCAGGGTCTGCCAGGCCAGGGCTTCTCCGCCGGCCTGCATGGGCGTTGGGGTTTTCCAGTCCGCGGGCCGCTGGTGCAGCAGCGTGGCGGCCCTGCCACGAGGCTCGGGAGCCGGCTGCGCCAGGTCTTCCAGGGCCGGGTCCTCACAGGGCGCCGTCATGACCTGGTGCCAGCGCCGGTTCCAGCCGTCGCGGTCACGCCGGCCGCGCTCTACCCCGTTGCTGGGGCTTTCGTGCCAGTCGATGCCGCGCTGCTGCAGCCAGTCGGTCACGGCCCGGTCGCGCTGGAAGGTAACCTCGAGGCCGGTCTCTTCGTGGCTGTAGACGGCGGCCAGACCGAACTCCGCGTGCAGTGCCTCCAGCAGCTCCAGCATGTCGGATTGGAAGCACTGCACCAGATGGCCATGGGCAGCGAGGCGCAGGTTCATGTCATCGATAGACTGGCTGACGAAGCGCCAGTGACGGCGCCGGTAGTGGGGGTTATCCAGCAGTGCCGGCTCAAAGCAGTAGCACAACAGGCAGGGGCGCCCGCTGGCGATGGCGGCCTTCAGCGGCGCGTGATCGGCAAGCCGCAGATCGCGCTTGAACCAGACGAGATTGATGCCCATGGGGCAATGGTAGTCAGTTGCCCGGCGGCTGGCAGGTCGGGCACAGGTAGAGTCGGCGGGAGTTACTCTCTATGCGCTTTACCTCGCCGCTACAGCGGTAGCATGGCAGGCCCTGGCGACCAAATACGTAGAAGCGGGTCTTCTCTCGTGGCAGCCCCAGCTTTTTGAGTTTTGATAGCAGCCGCGGAGCGGTCACGATGCCACCCGTAGCGTAACTGCGCTGGCTCACGGCCAGGGTGCTGCGGGCCAGGCGTCCAATCTCGCCGCGGCTGAGGTCGGCGGGTCGGCGGTCCGGATGCAGGCCGGCGGCAAACAGGATTTCTGCCCGCAGGTAGTTGCCGATGCCGGCGATAAAGGCCTGGTCCAGGTACAGCGCCGCCAGCGAGCGGCGACGGAAGCGGTCATCGTCGAGCTGTGCGGCAATCCGCCGCCATTCCAGCTCAGGCGACAGGATGTCCGGGCCGATGCGCTTGAGGAACGGGTGCTCCTCCACCTCCTCGGTGCGCCAGACGCTGATGTCCGATGCGCTGTAGAGCAGTGCGCTGTGGTCTGCGGTATGCAGCGCCAGTCGCAGGGATCGATTGGTGCGGGGCAGTTTTCCCCGCTTTGCAATCTTCCAGACCCCGTAGAGCTGGTTGTGTGAGTAGACGGTCCAGCCGTGCTCGAAGTGGGTGAGCAGGGCCTTGCCGCGGGTTTCCAGGCGCTCGACGCGATGACCGCTCAGGGTTTTGCCGTGGCGGCGCAGCCGGGGCAGCCCGAACTTTGCGCTCTCCACCTGCCGGCCTTCCAGAATGTCCGCCAGGCGGTCGGCGGCGCGCCGGATCTCAGGTCCCTCTGGCACAGTTTTTCCTTCAATATCCGCTAGTTACCGCTAGAAAAGTACGCACTGGTTCACAGAACAGACCAAGTTTCCAGGCTTCTGGTACTGCTTTCACAGGCAATTGGTTATTCTCGAGACACGAGGAACTGTCAATGCGCTTTGTCGCCCTTTTATTGTTATGTCTCGGCGCCGAACTCCCCGCCCATGCGGTGGAGTTCCAGCTCGAGAGCGCCGACCAGGTCGTGCAGCTGCACGGGGCCTGGCGTTTTCGCGCGGGTGACGATTTGCGCTGGGCAGACCCTGACTACAACCACGGTCCCTGGGATAACATCCTGGTGCCGAGAGACTGGCGTCGGCAGGGTCACGAAGACCTGACCGGCTTCGCCTGGTATCGCGCCACGGTGAATATCGGCGGCCTCGATAAACAGGAGCGCGACCTGGCCCACGAGCTGGGCATTTCTGTGGGCAAGGTGCACAGCGCCTATGACCTGTACCTGGGCGGCATCCGGGTGGGCGGCGCCGGCCGCTTTCCTCCTAACCCCGTGCCGGTGTCGGACAGGGAGCGCATTTTCTCGATCCCGCCGGAGGCCATCGATGACAATGGCAACCTGCTGGTGGCATTGCGGGTCTGGCGTCACCCGACCTTGGGCGAATCCAGTACCTCTGGCCTGTTCGAGGGCAACTATCTCATAGGCCCCAGCTTCGAATTGACGCGGCGTGTCTGGTTCAAGGAAGTGCTCGCGCTGATGCTGGCGGTGACCTACATGGGTTTCGGGATTTATCACCTGTTCCTCTATGCGAGAAATCCGAAGCTGAAAGAGTTTCTCTGGTTCGGCGTGATTGCTTGCCTGGTGGCGGTTTACACCCTGGAAATCAGTCAGTGGAAGCACGTGGTCAGCTGGCTCAGTGGCATTCCCTACCTGCTGCACAAGAAAATCGAGTACGGCGTTATCTATCTGCTGCCAGGTCTGGGCCTGGAACTGCTGAGCTGCCTGCTGCGCGTCAAGCCACCGCTGTGGGCTCGCGTATACCAGGCCGGTTTCGGTGTTTTCTTCCTGGCTGCGGTGCTGGTGCCGGGCTATGACATCCTGGTACACACGCTTTTCCTGTGGCAGCTCTACGTCATTCCGGGACTGTTTGCGGCCCTGGCGGTAGTGGTGTGGTTTGCCGCCCGCGGCAATGTCGAGGCGCGCACCATGACCGTGGGTTGGGCAATCTTCCTGTTCTGCGCGCTCAATGACATCGTGGTGGCGCAGGGAGCGGTGCAGCACCCGCGCCTGTTGAGTGTGGGTTTCGCTGCCATCCTGGTGAGTATGGCGGTGTCCCTGGCCAATCGATTCACCCGCATGTACAACCACCTGGATGGGGAGATACGGCGCCGCACCAAAGAACTGGAGCGCACCAACGAGAAGCTCATGCAGGCGGCGCGTCTGGACATACTCACAGGGCTTCTCAATCGCCGTGGCTTTGCCGACAAGGTGGACGAGGAAATCGCCCGCTCGGGTCGCAGCGGTCGCGGCTTCGTGATCCTGATGGCCGATATCGACCGCTTCAAGTCGGTGAACGACCTGTACGGCCACGCCGGTGGTGACTACGCCCTGCAACAGGTAGCGGAACTGCTTTCTCAGCAGTTACGCGATGTCGATACCATTGCGCGCTGGGGTGGTGAGGAGTTCATCTTCCTGCTCCCGGAAACCAGCCTGGAAGGCGGTGCTGTTCTGGCCGAGAAGCTTCGCAGCAAGCTCGAGTGCACGTTGTTCAGCTATGAGAACAGCGTGCTGTCACTGACCGTGACCATCGGCGTTGCCGTCTACAGCACGGGTATGCGCCTGGAAGATTGCGTGGCCCGGGCTGACGCAGCGCTTTATTCCGGCAAGCAGGCGGGCCGCAACCAGGTGGTGCTGGACAGCACCGTCACCCTGCCCGTGGCCACCGGGTTGCCCAACAGCGCCTGAGGCTGAGCGTTTCAGTTGTCAAAACAGGTAGCGCCGCGTCCGCGGCCAGCTATATTCAAGGTACTCATTCGCGAAACCAGAGCAAGGGACTGCCATGGACGAGCGACGTACTACCCTGGGGGGCGCCCGGGGCAAAACCCAGCGCCTGATGCGGCGACGTGTGCTGCATGTACTGCTTCTATCCAACCTCGAACAGGTCAATGCCACCCGTGTGGCGCAGGTACTGTGCGTCTCGCCCAGCACCCTGCGCAGGCGGCTTCGGTCTGAGGGCGCCAGCTACCAGCAGTTGCTGGACCAGGTGCGCCGCTATCGCTGCGAGAAAACCCTGGCCCGGCGTTGGCTGCCCGGCAAATGCCTGGCTGGTGAGCTCGGCTTCAGCCAGCCCAACAGCTTCTATCGTGCCTTCGGGCGTTGGACGGGCATGACCTACACCCAGTACAAGCGTCACCAACGCCGGTGTTCTGCGCGAGCGACTCAGCCGTTATACTGAGGCTTCCTGTGTTGAGTAGGTTGCCTCATGGACGTATCCAGTATCGTTTTCTGGCTGGTGTTGCTGGGCCTGATTGGCTACATCATCGCCATCTACAACCGGCTGGTGACGCTGAAGAACCGCTACCAGAATGCCTTTTCGCAGATCGAGGTCCAGCTCAAGCGGCGGTATGACCTGATCCCCAACCTGGTGGAAGTGGCCAAGGGTTATATGGCTCATGAGCGCGAGACTCTCGACGCGGTGATCTCGGCACGCAACAACGCCGCCGCCGTGCTCAAGGCCATTGGCGAACAGGGCGCCGGGGGTGTCGAGATGGGCCAGCTGGCGGTTGCCGAGAGCTCTCTGGGCAAGGCACTGGGTGCGCTGAACGTCACCATGGAAGCCTACCCGGACCTGAAGGCCAGTGAGAACATGCAGCAGCTCAGCGAAGAGATTACCACCACGGAGAACCGCGTGGCCTTTTCCCGCCAGGGTTACAACGACTCGGTCACTGCCTACAACACCTACCGGCAGAGTTTCCCGCCGGTACTGTTTGCCACCAAGTTCGGCCACCCCAACGATGCGGCGCTGCTGGAGTTTGAAGACTCGGCAGAAATCCAGGCCGCACCCAAGGTCAGCTTCTAGCGCCTGTCGCCACGGGCTTCGCCGTGGATTTTTACGCCGCCCAGGACCACGCTCGTCGCAGCAGCCGCTGGCTGCTGCTGTGGTTCATCGTGGCGGTGCTGCTGCTGATCGGCATTACCAATGTGCTGATCGCCATGCTCATCTATTTCCTTGGCGCCACGACGGCTCCCATGGCCGGCGAGGAAGCGGTTCGTGGATTTATTGCCGCTTTCAGCTGGGAGACTTTCACCTTTGTCTGCCTGGGTGTGGTGGCCACGATCTTCCTGGTGGTCCTGTTCAAATGGGCACAGCTCTCGGCCGGGGGCAAGGCTGTGGCGGAACGCCTGGGCGGGCAGCGCATCCTGCCCCACACAGACGACCCATCACAACGCCGCTGCCTGAACGTGGTGGAAGAGATGGCACTGGCGGCTGGCATGCCAGTGCCGCCGGTCTACGTGCTGGCGGGAGAGCGCGGAATCAACGCCTTTGCTGCCGGTGTGTCGCCCGCTGATGCGGTGATCGGCGTTACCCAGGGCAGCCTCGAGAACTTCAACCGGGAGCAACTGCAGGGCGTGGTCGCTCACGAATTCAGCCACATCCTCAACGGCGATATGCGTCTCAACATTCGCCTCGCGGCGCTGTTGAAGGGGATCACCTTTATCGGCGATGTAGGTGAAGTGGTGGTGCGCGGCGGCCGCAGCCATCGCGGCAGCCTGAGTACCCGCAGCAAGAACCGCCTGCCGCCCCAGGCCATGGCGATCGGGATTGCACTGTGGCTGATCGGCTTGCTGGGCGGAATATTTGCGGGGCTTATCAAGGCCGCGGTGAGCCGCCAGCGGGAGCTGCTGGCAGATGCCTCGGCGGTGCAGTTCACGCGCAACCCACAGGGTGTGGCAGACGCTCTCAAGGTGATCGGCGGCTACCCGGCCGGAACCAACCTTCTGGAGCCCCGCGCCACCGAGCTCAGCCATATCTTCTTCGGCCAGATCAACCAGCTATGGCAGCTCGCCCGTACCCACCCGCCGCTGCCGGATCGTATACGCCGCATTGAACCCCACTGGGACGGCCAGTACATCAAGGTGGACCCGGATAAGTCCTACCGGGGTACCACTCGTGACCAGCAGCGCCGGGAAGCAGAGCAGGCAGAAAAGGCTGAAGCGCGCCGCAGGCAGGCGGCCGTGCTGGGTGCAACGGTAGCGGCCGGTGCAGCCCTGGGCGGCGCCGCAGCGGGCAGCATCGAGGAGAGCGGCTCATCAGCGCCGGATGCTGACTTCGACAGTACGGCCGCGGGTGCCAGCACGATTCCCACGGACCTGGCGGAACAGGCCCGCGACCCCTTCGGCGCTCACGCCGTGGTCTACGGCCTGCTGCTGGCCGACGGGTTCGAGGTCCAGGAGGCCCAGTACGCGCTGATCGAAGCCAGCGGCGTACGCGGACTGGCCATCACCACTCGACAGCTTCAGCCGGCGATCGCCGGCCTGGCCCCGGTGCTGCGACTCTCGCTGCTGGAGCTGGCCCTGCCGGCGCTCAAATGCATGTCGGCACAGCAGTACCAGGGGTTCAAGGACACCTTGCTGAAGATTACCCGTGCAGACAACCAGGTCGACCTGTACGAGTGGTGCCTCTACCAGGTGGTGCGTCACTACCTGGACCCGGAGTTCCTGCAGGTCACACCCAGCAAGCCGCGCCATCGCAAGCCGGTGCATGTGCGCCAGGAGTACCGGACCGTAGTCTCCGTGCTGGCCTGGCACGGTCACCAGGATGAGGACGACCGCAAGGCCGCCTTCCATCGGGGCGTTGAAAGTGTGGGCCTGTATAACCTCACCCTGCAGCCGATGGAGGAGTGCGGGGTGGCGGAATTCAGCCGCGCGGTAAACAAGCTGGCGGACTGCTACCCGCTACTGAAGCCGAGACTGCTAAAGGGTATGGCGAAGTGCGCAGCCCACGACGGCGAGCTGACCCCCGAGGAAGTGGAAATCCTGGTGGCGGTCGCCGCGGTCATGGACTGTCCGGTGCCTGCCAGCATACGAAGCAATCCGGTGATCGATTAGGCGTCTGGACTGACCTGCAGCACGATCTTGCCGCGCACCTTGCCGGATTCGATCAGCCGGTGGGCCTCGGCGGCATCCCGCAGCGGCAGGCGCCGCCAGATCTGCGGGTCGAGATTGCCCTCCAGGGCCAGTTCGAACAGTGCCGTCAGATCGTCCTTGAACCAGCCCGGCTCCGCCTCCCGCTGGGACTGAATGGAATAGAAGGTGACGCGTTTGTCGTTTTCAGGAAACCAGTCCCACAGTTTCATCTGCCAGAGCATCTTCACGAAGGGCCAGGCCACCCCCAGGCGGCTGCCCTCTGACAGGCTGGCTTTATAGAGGCCGTAGGTCACGAGCACACCCCCCGGTGCCAGCACGCCGTACGAGCGTTTGAAGTTGTCGACGCCTACCGCGTCGAATACCACATCTACGCCGACGCCGTCGGTTTCTTCCATGATGCGAACGGTAAAGTCCTCGGCCTGGTAATCGATGGGGGTGACGCCGAGTTCGCGCACGTAGTCCTGCTTGCCGGTCGACGCGGTGCCGTACATTTTCAGGCCGGCTACCCGGCCGAGCTGGGCCAGCGCGGTACCGACGGCGCCGGAGGCGCCATGGATCAGCACCACCTGTTCCGGCTGCACGTCAGCGCTGCGAAACAGCATCTGGTACGCGGTCAGGTAGGACAGCACCAGCACCGCCGCGTCATCCGCCGCGAGGCCATCGGGAACCGGTACCAGCCCATCGGCAGGCCGCAGCATGTACTCGGTATATGCGCCCCACACCGTCAGGTCGGCCACCCGTTGGCCGACCTCGAGGCCGGTGACGCCGGGGCCCAGGGCATCGACCACTCCCACCATGTCATAGCCGGGCGGGTAGGGGAGCTCATCGTCCACGCCGCTGTAAATGCCCTTGCGCACCATGATGTCGGTGAAGGAGGCACTGGCGGCCACCACCCGCACTCGGACCTCGCCCGGACCGGGTGTCGGCAGCGGCGTGCTCTCCACCCACTCCAGAACGTCGGCATCGCCGTGCTCGGTGATCAGGACCTGGTGATAGCTTGCGGAAGAATCCATTGCGCCTCCGGCGTCGGCATCAGCGGCTGGGATGTGGATCAATGCCCCCATCAGGCTGAACAAAAGCGCTAATAAGGCCGCCTGGGAGCGCTGGGGATATGTCCGGGAAAATGCCATCCGTGTATCATAGCGCGCCATGAAATCACTGCGCACTCGCATCACCGAAGTTCTCACACCCGCTCCCAACTACAAGCTGCTGAGGTTTGCCGGCGACGAGCCCATTCCGGCCTGTCCCGGCGAGTTTGTCATGGTGCGCGGCGAGTGGGGTGTGCACCCGGTACTGCCGCGAGCGTTTTCGCTGGTGGAGTGCGGTGAGTACGGTTCCATCCTGGTCAAGCCGATCGGCGAGGGCACCACCCTGCTGGCGGAGATGCAGGCGGGGGATGTGCTGACGGTGTTCGGCCCCCTTGGCAAGGGCTACAAGCTGGATAATGCAGGGCGTCGTCCGCTCCTTGTCGCGGGCGGGGTTGGCGTGGCGCCGCTGCTCTACCTGGCGCGGGAATTCCACGCCGCCGGTACCCGCTGTGTGTTCATTTATGGTGGCCGCACCGAGGACGATCTGCCGCTGGCGGATGAGATTGCCGAGATCGCCGACCTGGTGGTGACGACCGAGAACGGCGCGCGCGGTGAAAAGGGCCGGGTGACGGCACCGCTTGAGCGCCTGCTGGACGAGGACAACAATGCCATCGTCTACAGCTGCGGGCCGGACGGTATGCTGCACGCGGTATCGAATGTGTCACAGGCCGCCGGTGTGCCCTGCCAGCTGGCGCTGGAGGCCCCCATGGCCTGCGGGATGGGCACCTGCAAGGGCTGCGCGGTCATGGGTACCGACGGTACCTACAAGTACGTGTGCTACGACGGGCCGGTGTTCGAGGCCGCCGACATCTTCGAGGCCGCTTCATGAGCGCGCGGTTGCAGTCGCCGCTGGGTGCGCTGACCCTCGACAACCCCTATATCAACGCCTCCGGCACCTACGGCTACGCGGTGGAGTACGCCGACTTTGTCGACGTGGCGCGCCTCGGCGGTGTCAGCGTCAAGGGTATTTCCCTTGAGCCCCGGCCCGGCAATATGCCGCCGCGCACCGCCGAAACGGCTGCCGGTATGCTCAACTCCATTGGCCTCGCCAATATCGGTATCGAGGCATTTGTACGCGACACCATGCCGCGCCTCAGGGAACTGGGCGTCACCGTCATTGCCAATACTTTCGCCACCTCGATCGAGGACTTTGTGGAACTGGCGAAACGCTTTGACGATGTGGAAGGTATCGCCGCGCTGGAACTCAATATCTCCTGCCCGAATGTGCATGCCGGCGGCATGCACTTCGGCGTGTCAGGGCAGGCCGCCGGCGAAGTGACATCTGCGGTGCGTGAGGTCACGTCCCTGCCGCTGATGGTCAAGCTGTCACCGGAAGCCGGTGACATCTGTGAAGTGGCCCGCGCAGTGGAAGCTGCCGGCGCCGATGTGATCACCATGATCAACACTATCCGTGGCATGGTGATTGACGTCGACCGTCGCCGGCCGATGCTGGGGCAGAAGATGGGCGGCATGTCGGGCCCGGCGCTCAAACCGCTGGCGGTGCGCATGCTCTACGAGGTCTACCAGCAGGTGTCCATTCCCATCATCGGCATGGGCGGC
>JAZBOY010000307.1:0-5602 GCA_036351375.1 Halieaceae bacterium | reverse complement strand
GCTGCTGATCGGCCTGAGCGGGTTCACCATCGGCATCGTGTTCTTTGCCAGCGTGTTCCAGGCCGGGCTGATGGGGCTGCTGGTGGGCACGCCGCTGTACATGCTGGCCGTTGTCGCCCGCTGCAGCCAGTCTTCGATCATGGCCGCCACGCCGCCGGCCTGCTCTGCCTACACCGCCGACCTGACCCCGCCGGACCAGCGCATGCGGGCCATGGGGCGGCTGGGGGCGGCCAACAGCCTGGGCATGATCCTCGGGCCGGCGGTGTCCGGCGCCCTGGCCACGGTCGGCCTGCTGGCGCCTTTGTACTTTGCCGGCCTGCTGACCGCCAGCGCCGCGATCCTGGTCTGGGCGAAGCTGCCCACCATTCCTGCGGTGGCGCGAAAGTCCCACGCCGCCAGCAGGGCGCGGCTGCGCTACCGTGACCCCCGCATTGCGCGCTACGTGGCCACGGCGGTGGGCATGTTTTCAGGCTTCGGCGCCATCCAGCAGACCCTGGGCTTCAGCATCCAGGACAAGCTGCACCTGTCGGGCATCGAAACCGCCCAGTACACCGGCGGCGCCTTCATGGTGTCGGCCACCTTTGCCTTTATTTCCCAGCGGGTCCTGATCCAGCGCCTCAAGCTGCCGCCGGACCAGTTCATTCTCGCAGGACTGTCCGCCCTGCTGCTGGCCTCCGGCTTTATCGGCAGCTTTGCGGGAATCGGCTACCTGGCGGTGGGCATGGCACTGATGGGACTCGGCACCGGCATGGCCATGCCCAGCATCATGGCGGCGGCGTCGATGGCAGTATCCCCGGATGAGCAGGGCGCGGTAGCGGGCATCGTGGCCTCCTGCCCCGCCATCGGCTTCGTGGTGGGCCCGGTGGCCGGGGGCATTCTTTACCAGTACAGCCCGGCCTGGCCCGCCGCTTTCAGCGGCGCTGTATTCATTCTAGTATTCGTGCTGATGCGACTCAGCCGGAGAAACACCCCATGAAAGACACACTGGCTCAGCTGCAGGACCAGATTGCCGCGCGGCGCGGTGCCCTGTTGCAGGAGTATTCCGAGTACGACCTGCACCAGCTGCGGGTCGCGGTACGGCGCCTGCGCGGGCTGCTGCGTTTCGAGGCCCACCCGGATGCCTGGCAGCTGCGCAAGGAATGGGGCTTCCTGATCAGCCAGACCAACCCGGCCCGCGACTGGGATACGCTGTTTGCCCGCATCGAGGAACTCCCCGAAGACCAGCAACCGGTGGGCCTGCTGTCTGCCGTGGAACGCCATCAGCAAAAAGTCTGGAACGACGTTATCAGCGCCCTGCGCAACGCCCAGTGGGAAGCCACTGCCCGACGGCAGCAGGCCTACACCGAAAGCCACATCGAAGCGGAACGGGCGCCGCTGGAAAAAGAGAAAAGCATTGGCGAGGCCAGCATGCGCGTCAACTTGGCCTGGGATTACGCCGAAAAACACGATGAACCGCGGGCCTGGCACAAGCTGCGCATCGCCATCAAGGACTTGCGCTACAGCCTTGACTCGTTGTCACAGACGGAGGTGGATGAACCCATCGAGCTGTGCAAGCGGCTGCAGGACCTGCTGGGCAGCTGGCACGACAGCATCATCCACCGCGACCTGCTTAAACGGGTGGATGCCGACCTGGCCCAGGACGAAAAAGCCGCGAAGGATGCCGTCGCCGAACTGGATACCGACCTGTTTGCCGAAGGCATGAAGGCCCTCAAGGAAACCCGCCACGTGATGGCCGCCCGCCAGCAGCTGCTGGAGCGCGCACGCAAGCAGTAGGCGCTCAGGCCTCGACCAGGATTTTCTCCAGCGCTGCGCGAATCGGCGCCGGAATCGGCACCGAGCGATTGGCGGCGCGGTCGACGAACACGTGCACGAAATGGCCGTAGGCGGCCGGCTCCTGCTCTCCTTCCCGGAAAATACCGATCCCGTACTGCACCGAGCTGTTGCCCAGGCGATCGACCCGCAGCCCGCCCTCGATCGGCTCGGGATGGGCTATCGAGCTGAGGTAATCACAGCCGGAATTGACCACGTAACCCACCACCGGGTCATCCGGTATGGCCATGCCGCCCTCGGCCATGAGGTAGTTGTTGGCCACCGTATCGAAATAGGAGTAATACACCACGTTATTGATGTGGCCGTAGATGTCGTTGTCACTCCAGCGGGTGGTGATGGGATAGAACACCCGGTAGTCGTCGCGGGTGGGATTAGTAGGCGGCACGGTAGATCTCCAGTGCGTCCGGCTCGGTCACCTCGCGCGGGTTGTTGATCAGCAGGCGCTGTTGCTGCATGGCGTCGGCTGCCAGCATCGGCAGGTCGGTCTCAGGCACATCGGCCTGGGACAGGGTGGCCGGCAGCCCGGTGTCGCGAATGATGGCTTCCAACGCCTCGACCAGCGCCTCGGCGCTGTCCTCACCCGCCACAATCCGGGCGAGCTCGGCATACAGGGGTGCAGCCGCGGTCATGTTGAAGCGCAGCACCGCGGGCAATACCAGTGAATTACTGAGCCCGTGAGGAATGTGGTAGTGGCCGCCCAGCGGGTAGGCCAGGGCGTGGACCGCGGCCACCGGCGCATTGGCAAAGGCCTGGCCGGCCAGCATCGCGCCGAGCAGCATATTGGCACGAGCCTCGCGGTTCTCGCCCTCGTGTACGGCGATTCGAATATTCCCCGCCAGCAGGGTCAGCGCCTGGCGTGCCAGGTTGTCTGACAACGGGTTTTTCTTGTGCACCGAAGTGTAGGCCTCGATGGCGTGCACCATGGCGTCGATACCGGTCATGGCCGTGACCCGCGGCGGCAGCCCCAGGGTGAGGTCTGCATCCAGCACCGCCACATCGGGTAGCAGCACCCGGGAAGAGACGCCGGCCTTGGTGGTCTCGCCGGTGGTGACCACAGCCACTGGGGTGACCTCGGAGCCAGTGCCCGCGGTGGTAGGCACCAGCACCAGCGGCAGGCGCGAACCGGTGACCTGGTCAACGCCATAGAGCTCTGCCAGGGACTGCTCGGAGCGCAGCAGCACCGCCACTACCTTGGCCACGTCCATGGAGCTGCCGCCACCGATGGCGATGACGCCGTCGATATTTTCTTCAAGCGCCAGCTCCACCGCGTCGAGTATGACCGACTCGGGCGGATCTTCTCTCACCTGGTCGTAAAGCACCGGATCCAGGCCGGCCTCTCGCAGCGCCGCCAGCGGCGGCTCTACCAGCCCGATTGCCACCAGGCCGGGATCAGTGACCACCAGCGGCCGGCTGATGCCGAGCCGGGCACATTGCTCGTGTAAACGCAGGCTGCTGCCGGCACCGCTCTCGATGCAGCCGGCAGTACTAAAGGTGAAGTCCTTCACGCTGGTTAGAAGGTCAGGATGACCTTGCCCCGCGCGCGGCGCTCGGTCATGCAGGTGAAGGCGTCGCGGAACCGCTCGATGGGGAAGCAGTCGGTGACCACCGGCTTCAACTTGCCGGCCTCGAACAGCTCCCACAGCTCCTTGATATTGGCCAGGTTGACCTCCGGCTCCTCGCCGGTAAAGCGCCCCCAGAACACGCCGACAATGGAACAGCCTTTCAGCAGCGCCAGGTTCAGCGGTACGCTGGGAATCGGGCCGGCGGCAAAACCGATCACCAGGAAGCGACCGTTCCAGGCCATGCCGCGCAGGGCCTGCTCCGAGAAGTCTCCGCCCACCGGGTCGTAGACCACGTCGACGCCCTTGCCGTCGGTCAGCTCCTTGATTGCCTCCTTCAGGGGCTGCTCCGAGTAGTTGATGACCTCATCCGCCCCCAGGGCCTTGCAGGTCTCCAGCTTCTCGTCGCTGCTGGCGGCAGCAATGACTTTCGCCCCCATCAGTTTGCCCAGCTCCACCGCGGTAGTGCCTACGCCGCCGGCGGCACCCAGCACCAGCAGGGTCTCGCCTGCCTTGAGCTGGGCGCGCTGCTTGAGCGCGTAATAGGAAGTGAAGTAGGTAATGGCAATACCGGCCGCTTCCTCGAAGCTGAGTGCCGCCGGTTTCGGGAATACGCCCATTTCGTGTACGGCGGCCTGCTCGCAGAAACCGCCAACCGAACCCATGGAGATCACCTCATCGCCGGGCTGGTAGCGGGTGACCTTCTCGCCCACCGCCTCGACCACGCCGGAAAACTCGCCGCCGGGGATAAAGGGCAGCTCCGGCTGGAACTGGTACTTGCCCTGGATAATCAATACATCGGGGAAATTCAGGCCCGCCGCCTTCACGTTGATGAGCACATCGTGCTCACCGAGTTCAGGGGTGGGCCAGTCGGACTGGAGTGACAGCTTCTCGCCGTCCCCCGGCCCGAGTTCCGCACAAACCAGTGCCCGCATCAGGCGACCTCGAACAGGCCGGCAGCACCCATGCCGCCGCCGATGCACATGGTGATTACCACGTACTTGACGCCGCGGCGCTTACCCTCGATCAGGGCATGGCCAATCATGCGCGAGCCGCTCATGCCATAGGGGTGGCCGATGGAAATGGCGCCGCCGTCGACGTTGAGCTTGTCGTTGTCGATGCCGAGCTGGTCGCGGCAGTAAATCACCTGCACAGCGAAGGCCTCGTTCAGTTCCCACAGGCCAATATCGTCGACGCTCAGGCCGTGCTGCTTGAGCAGCTTGGGCACGGCGAATACCGGGCCGATGCCCATTTCGTCGGGCTCGCAGCCGGCCACCGCCAGGCCGCGATAAATGCCCAGCGGCTCCAGGCCTTTCTGTTCGGCGAGTTTGGCGTCCATGACCACCTGGGCAGAGGAACCGTCAGACAGCTGCGAGGCATTGCCCGCAGTGATGGTGCCGCCATCGATCACCGTTTTCAGGCCGGCCAGGCCCTCGGCGGTGGTAGCGCGCACACCCTCGTCGGCTGAAACCGTGACCTCGGCTTCGCCCTGCTCGCCAGTTTCCTTGTCCCAGGTGATGCGGTTGCAGGTCACCGGCACCAGCTCTTCAGCGTAGCGGCCGGCCTCGTAGGCGGCCGCCGTGCGGGTCTGCGACTGCAGGCCGTACTCGTCCATCTGCTCGCGAGTGATGCCGTAGCGGTCGGCCACCACCTCTGCGGTCTGCAGCATGGGCATATGGATGTGCGGGTGCATGGCCACCAGTTCTTCATCGGCCGCGCGGTGCAGGTTCATGTGCTCGTTCTGTACCAGGCTGATGGATTCCAGTCCGCCACCCACCACGACGCTCATGCCATCGTGCATGATCTGCTTGGCGGCAGTGGCCACGGCCATCAGGCCTGAGGAGCACTGGCGATCGATGGTCATGCCAGACACTGTCACCGGGCAGCCGGCGCGCAGTGCCACCTGGCGCGCGATGTTGCTGCCGGTGGCCCCCTGCTGCAGGGCGGCGCCCATGATCACGTCGTCGACCTCACCGGGCTCGATGCCGGCGCGCTTGATGGCCTCTGCGACCGAGGCTGCACCCAGGGTGGCGCCGGACAGGTTATTGAAGCCGCCCCGGTAGGCCTTGCCAATGGGGGTGCGTGCTGTGGATACGATTACCGCGTCTGTCATGACTTACTCCTGGTTGAGATCGATGCCCTGGGCTTCAGCGGCCATGCCGGTGAACTTCAGGGTCTGCTCGAAACCGGCCTGCGGCACGGTCTCGTTGGCG
>JAZBOY010000306.1:0-5427 GCA_036351375.1 Halieaceae bacterium | reverse complement strand
TGGCCGGTGCCGGTGGAATCACTGTCGCTGGTGGGCCACAGCATGGGTGGGCTGGTGATTCGCAGCGCCTGCTGGTACGCGGAGCGGGCAAACATGCCGTGGTTGTCCGACCTGCAGCATGTGGTCTGCCTGGGCTCCCCGCACCACGGCGCCCCACTGGAAATGGCGGGACACAGGCTGGACCTGGCCCTGCAGCGCATCCCCTATGCGGAACCGCTGGCATTCGGCAAAGGGCGTAGCGCCGGCATCAAGGATTTGCGCCACGGCAATCTGCTTGATGAAGACTGGCTCGGACTCGATCCCGACGCACCGCTGCCGGACAATCGGGTGCCGGTACCGCTGCTGCCCGGTGTGGATTACTTCTTCGCCTCGGCCGCGATCGGTGAACACGGGCGTGACTTGCCCAGCACTTTACTTGGGGATCTCCTGGTGCGTCTCGAGAGTGCGGCGGGCGTACATGCCGATGAATTGCGATGCCTGAACCTCGACCCCGAGCACTGCCGGGTCTTCTTCCGCAAGCACCACTTCGATCTGCTCAGCGATCCGCAGGTGCAGCAGCAGATCCTGGACTGGCTCGGCGACCGCTGACGGCGACGCTTCGGCCAGGGTCTGAGGTTTATCACCAATCACCGTACCAGCTGATCTTTCCTCAGCTGTTCGACAAACGCGCTGATAAAGGCGCTGACCATCTGCTCCCGGTCGCCGGTTTCCTCGATGCCGGAAGCGGCCTGCCACAGGTGGTTGCCATCGGCCACTACGTAGAGGTTGGCTTCCAGGTGCAGGGATTTGTGCTGCGCGTAGAAGTCGGGCACGTGAGCCACCTCGTAGGGCACCCCGTACACGCCGCCCCGGCGGTAGTAGCCTCCGGGGCCGTAGCTACCTGGGTCGTATACCGGCGCGACGCCGTAGTAGGTGCGTCCGGGGTGTAGCACTTCGTGCTCATCTCGCCCTGCATAGGTGGTCACCAGCACCGTGTCGGTACCGGCCTCGGTCGCCATGGCCATCACCGCGGCTTTGTCGATCTTCTTCGCGGGATTCAACTCATAGCTGGCGACTGCGCGCACGCCGCGTTGCACCAGCGCATCGGTAAACTCACGCTCGAAGCGCTGGCGAATGTCTGCGTGGGTGGTCACCGTCAGCACCAGTACCCCCTCCAGGTCGCTGTGCGACTGGATATCGTCGGCCATCCAGGTGGAAGTGATATAGGCTTTGTTGGCGCAGCCGGCCGTGGCCAGCGCTGCCAGCAGGAGCAGGATTCTGGAATTCATGAGGGCGTGGCGGGCTCCCACAGTTCGATGGGATTACCTTCCGGGTCGTAGATGCGGGCAAAACGGCCGTTGGGATACTCCGCCTGGTCCTGTTCCACCTCTATGCCGCCAGCCTCCAGCTGCGCCACCATGGCGTCCATGTCGTCGATGCGGAAGTTGATCATCCAGGCCTGTTCGGGGCGGCCGAAGTAGTCCGTATCCGCTGAGAAGGGAGCAAACACGGTGGGCCCGGCGTTCTGCATCCAGGGCGGTGTGTCGTAGTCGGTGGGTACGCGGGATACGCCGAGGTGTTCCTCGTACCAGGCGGCCAGTGCGGCCGGGTCCTTGGCGCGGAAGAACATGCCGCCGATGCCGGTGACTTTTTCCATGCTGAACTCCTCGCTGGCTGTTCCTTCAAGGTAGCCCGCGCAAGGGCGGGCTGCCAGTCAACGCTGGAAGCGCGGTTCCTGCACGCTCAACAGGACCACCAGCCCCAGGCACAGCAGGGCACTGGCACCGAGGAAGACGGCGCCATAGCCGAGGGCGGCCGCCACCAATCCGCCCAGCAGCGGGGCGACGCTGCCGGCGCCTTCACTGACGGTGTTGGCGATGGCCAGCCGCAGCGAGGTGTTCTCGCGGTTGCCGAACTCCATCGGCAGGCTGATGGAACCCAGCCGGAATCCTTCCTGTGACGCGCCGATCGCAGCGAACACCGCTACCACCACCCAGTAGTTCGCACTCAGCAGCAGGGTGAGGGTGGCGGCGATCCACAGGCCGATGGACAGCAGCAGGCAGAGCCGGAAGCCGTACTGGTCCGCCAGCCAGCCCCAGAACAAATTGGCCAGGGTGGCTGCCACGGTAAAGGCCACGGTAAGGCTGGCGAGGGTTTCCCCCGACAGGCCGATACTCTCGCCGGCGTAGAGAATGTAGAAGGGCAGCGCCATGCGCCCGAGGGTGGACACCGCGCGGGCCAGCACAAAACGGGCAAAGGCAGGCTCGGCACGCAGGAAAGCCGGCATCTCCCGCAGGTATTGGGCAAAGCTGCGCTTGTCGGCCACGGTGGGCGGTTCCGGCTCCCGCACCAGGACCAGCACCAGCAAGCCGATTGTGGTCAGCACAAAAGACAGCAGGAAGACCTGCCCGTAGCCAGCAGCCTGGGGTGGCGTGCCGACCAGGTAGTTACCGCCCACCCAGGCCACGCCGATGGTGGTAAGACTGGCCAGGAAGTTGCGGATGCCCATCAGCCGGCCGCGGTAGTTCACCGGGATAACCTTTGACAGCAGCGTCTGGAATACCACGGTCTGCATGCCGGCAAACAGGCCGAACAGGGCCATGGCGGCCAGTGCGGCAACAAGCGCCGCATCGCCCTCGAACAACAGCCCGGCCAGGGCCAGGAACAGCACCGCGACCCGCATCGCGCCACCGGTGAAAAAGCCGACTGGCAACACCCGGCGGCGGTGGCCAATCAAACTGGCGCTGAACAGCGGGGTGACCGCAGCGCCCAGGGCCGCCAGCGACAGGGCCAGGCCCACGGCAATATCCGACCCGCCCGACAGCAGCAGGATATAGGCCGGTACAAAGGTGGGGGTGCTGACCAGGCGAAAGCCGGTTTGCCCCAGCAGGCCGTGCACCAGGTGCACGGCAAAGTTGCGGGGCAGGCGCTCCTGCACGCGCCGGTGGTAATCTCGCTCAGCGTCGGTGTCGTACATAGGGTACTCTGGGTGAGCGCGCATGGTAGGCGATTTGCTGGCCCTGCGATACCGCACACCCGCATTGGAACGGAACTATGGACCTGGCACTGCCCGCATCTTTTGAACGTGAATTCTTCAGGCGCCTCAACGCGGTGGTGGAACCCGCCGTGCGCTGTGGTATTGGCTCGCCCAGGTTGTTGCCTGCCGGGCTGATCGTGCTGGAGAGCGTTGGCTTCAAGAGTGGCCTGCCGCGGCGCACGCCGCTGGTGGCCATGAAAGTGGGCCCGCATATCCTGGTGGCGACGGTGCGCGGCGAGCGCTCGTTCTGGGTCAAGAACCTGCGTAAAAAGCCGCAGGTGCGCCTCTGGCGCGGCGGCCGCGAGATCGAGGCCCGCGCCTTTGTGCTGGCGCCGGGCAAGGCCTTTCGTCGCCCGGCGTCGCTGCCGGGCTACCTGCAGGAACTGCTGGCGCGCCTGCAGCCGTTGACGCGCCAGGGCTGGGCCTTTGCCGTTCTTTCACCCCGCTAGATTTTCAGGATTTTTGAGGAGAGCACCCATGAATACCAGGCATCTGATGGCGGCCCTGCTGGCCACTTTACTGAGCGTTCCCGCCCTGGCCGAGCACGCGCTGGTCGGGGAGAAGTCCGACATTCGCTTTATCTCGGTTAAAAATGCCGCGGTAGCGGAAGTGCATCGTTTCAGGTCCCTGAGCGGGGGCATTGAAGACGGCGCGGTGAGCGTGACGATCCCGCTGGTGGACGTGGAGACCATGATCCCCATCCGCAACGAGCGCATGCAGAAAATGCTGTTCGAGACCGAGCTGTACCCCAAGGCGACCCTGACCGCGGTGGTAGACATGGGCAAGTTGAAGGCGCTCAAAAGCGGCGACTATACGACCATGGAAGTAGAGTTCACCCTCGACCTGCACGGCAGCAGCAAGACCTATTCCAGCGAAGTCAATGTGGCACGTCTGGGTGATGAACTCCACGTGTCCACCGAGCAACCGCTGGTCGTCAGCGCGGCAGACTTCGACCTGACCGCCGGCATTGAAAGCCTGCGGGAAATCGCCGGCCTGAACAATATCGCGACCCAGGTGCCGGTGACGGCGCAGTTGGTGTTTGCGCTTTAGTAGCTGATCTCGGTGATGTAAAACCGCTGCTCCCCCGCCGGGCTCCTCACCGTCACTTCATCATCCAGGCGTTTGCCCAGCAGGGAGCGGGCCATCGGGGAGTCCATGCTCAGTTTGCCCTGCTTGAGGTCGAACTCGTCGGGGCCGACGATGCGGTAGCGCTGCTCCTCGCCGGCTTCGTCTTCCAGGGTGACCCAGGCGCCGAAATACACCTTGTCCCGGTCGTCCGGGGCGCGGTCTACCACCTGCAGCTCTTCCAGGCGCTTGTTGAGAAAGCGCACCCGGCTGTCGATCTCCCGCAACCGCTTCTTGCCGTAGATATAGTCGCCATTCTCCGAGCGGTCACCATTCTTGGCCGCCTCGTGGACCGCAGAGGTCACCTGCGGCCGCTCCACTTTCCAGAGCTGGTGCAGTTCAGCGCGCAGCACGGCCTCACCTTCGGGGGTGATATAGCGCGAACCGCGTTTACGGGGTGGTCGGTAGCGTCCCATTTGGTTATGTTACGAGCCTGAGTGTTCGAGTCTGTTCCCGCCGCGATGATAATCCAAAGCCTGTCCCGTTGCCTTCTTCTGCTTCTGGCACTGCCCGCCCACGCCTGCGTCGAGCTGTCTGGCGACGTGCGCCAGGGCTCGCTGCTGTGGGGCCAGGTCGCCCCCGGCAGCCAGGTATTGCTGGATGATGAAGCGCTGACGGTCTCGGAGCAGGGCATTTTTGTGCTCGGCTTTGGCCGCGATGAGACCGGTAGCCGTACCCTGTCCGTCGCTGGGGCCGAGGAATGCCAGGTCACCCTGGACATCGCCGGGCGCGAATACCGCATCCAGCGGGTCGAGGGTGTTCCCCAGCGCACGGTAACGCCAGACCCGAAAGACCTGGAGCGCATTCGCCGCGAGGCGGCGCTGGTCGCCTCCGCGCGCAAGCAGAGCAGTGGTACGGCGGATTTTGCCGGCGGCTTTGCATGGCCGGTGACCGGCCCGATCAGTGGGGTATACGGCTCCCAGCGGGTCTACAACGGCACGCCCGGCCGGCCGCACTTCGGCGTCGACGTGGCGGTACCTACCGGCACGCCTATCACCACTCCGGCACCGGGCGTTGTGACCCTGGCGGAGCCGGACCTGTTCTACAGTGGTGGCACCATCATCGTCGACCACGGCATGGACGTTAGCTCCTCTTTCCTGCACCTCAGCGAGGTCACCGTGGAAGTGGGGCAGCGGGTTGAACCCGGCGACATCATTGGCAAAGTGGGCAGCACCGGCCGTGCCACCGGCCCGCACCTGGATTGGCGTATGAACTGGCGCAACCGCCGGGTAGACCCCCAGCTACTGGCGCCGCCCATGCCGACCCGCACTACCGGCGAGTAAACC
>JAZBOY010000305.1:0-2267 GCA_036351375.1 Halieaceae bacterium | reverse complement strand
GCTGGTTAGAAGGTCAGGATGACCTTGCCCCGCGCGCGGCGCTCGGTCATGCAGGTGAAGGCGTCGCGGAACTGCTCGATGGGGAAGCAGTCGGTGACCACCGGCTTGAGTTTGCCGGCTTCAAACAGCTCCCAGAGCTCCTTGATATTGGCCAGGTTGACCTCCGGCTCCTCGCCGGTAAAGCGCCCCCAGAACACGCCGACAATGGAACAGCCTTTCAGCAGCGCCAGGTTCAGCGGTACGCTGGGAATAGGGCCGGCGGCAAAACCGATCACCAGGAAGCGCCCGTTCCAGGCCATGCCGCGCAGGGCCTGCTCGGAGAAATCACCGCCGACCGGGTCGTAAACCACGTCCACACCTTTGCCGCCGGTGAGCTCCTTGATGGCTTCCTTGAGGTTCTGCTCGGAGTAGTTGATGACCTCGTCGGCACCCAGCGCCTTGCAGGTCTCGAGCTTCTCGTCGCTGCTGGCGGCGGCGATCACTTTCGCTCCCATCAGCTTGCCGAGTTCGACCGCCGTGGTGCCGACACCACCGGCGGCACCCAGCACCAGCAGGGTTTCCCCTGCCTTGAGCTGGGCACGCTGCTTGAGCGCGTAGTAGGAGGTGAAGTAAGTGATGGCGATGCCAGCCGCTTCCTCGAAACTGAGCGCTGCCGGCTTGGGAAATACGGCCATCTCGTGGGCCGCCGCCTGCTCGCAGAAGCCGCCCACCGAGCCCATGGAAATCACCTCGTCACCGGGCTGGTAGCGGGTGACTTTCTCGCCCACCGCCTCGACCACACCGGAAAACTCCCCACCGGGGACAAAAGGCAGCTCCGGCTGGAACTGGTATTTACCCTGGATAATCAATACATCGGGGAAATTCAGGCCCGCCGCCTTCACATTGATGAGCACATCGTGCTCACCGAGTTCAGGGGTCGGCCAGTCGGACTGGAGTGACAGCTTCTCGCCGTCACCCGGGCCCAGTTCCGCACAAACCAGTGCCCGCATCAGGCGACCTCGAACAGGCCGGCGGCGCCCATGCCGCCACCGATGCACATGGTGATTACCACGTACTTGACGCCGCGGCGCTTACCCTCGATCAGGGCGTGGCCAATCATGCGCGAGCCGCTCATGCCGTAGGGGTGGCCGATGGAAATGGCGCCGCCGTCGACGTTGAGCTTGTCGTTGTCGATACCGAGCTGGTCGCGGCAGTAGATCACCTGCACCGCGAAGGCCTCGTTCAGCTCCCACAGGCCGATATCGTCGACGCTAAGGCCGTGCTGCTTGAGCAGCTTGGGCACGGCGAATACCGGACCGATGCCCATTTCATCGGGCTCACAGCCGGCCACGGCGAGGCCGCGATAAATACCCAGCGGCTCCAGGCCTTTCTGTTCGGCGAGTTTGGCATCCATGACCACCTGGGCAGAGGAGCCGTCAGACAGCTGCGAGGCATTGCCCGCAGTGATGGTGCCGCCATCGATCACCGTTTTCAGGCCGGCCAGGCCTTCCGCGGTGGTAGCGCGCACGCCCTCGTCGGCTGAAACCGTTACCTCAGCTTCGCCCTGCTCGCCGGTTTCCTTGTCCCAGGTGATGCGATTGCAGGTCACCGGCACCAGTTCTTCAGCGTAGCGGCCGGCTTCGTAGGCGGCCGCCGTGCGGTTCTGTGACTGCAGGCCGTATTCGTCCATCTGCTCGCGGGTGATGCCGTAGCGGTCGGCCACCACTTCTGCGGTTTGCAGCATGGGCATGTGAATGTGCGGATGCATGGCCACCAGCTCTTCATCAGCCGCACGGTGCAGGTTCATGTGCTCGTTCTGTACCAGGCTGATGGACTCAAGGCCGCCGCCCACCACCACGCTCATGCCATCGTGCATGATCTGCTTGGCGGCAGTGGCCACGGCCATCAGGCCTGAGGAGCACTGGCGGTCGATACTCATACCGGCCACGGTGACCGGGCAACCCGCCCGCAGTGCCACCTGACGTGCGATGTTGCTGCCGGTAGCTCCCTGCTGCAGGGCGGCGCCCATGATCACGTCGTCGACCTCACCGGGCTCGATACCGGCGCGCTTGATGGCCTCTGCGACCGAGGCTGCACCCAGGGTGGCGCCGGACAGGTTATTGAAGCCGCCCCGAAAGGCCTTGCCGATGGGGGTGCGTGCTGTGGATACAATTACCGCGTCTGTCATGACTTACTCCTGGTTGAGATCGATGCCCTGGGCTTCAGCGGCCATGCCGGTGAACTTCAGGGTCTGCTCGAAACCGGCCTGCGGCACGGTCTCGTTGGCG
>JAZBOY010000304.1:0-4749 GCA_036351375.1 Halieaceae bacterium | reverse complement strand
CGGCGGGCGGCCTCTACCATGGCGAACTCGGTGGAGCCGCTCTCCTCGATCAGCTCAGCGGCGGCCAGGATCAGCGCATTGCGCAGGTCGCCGTGGTGATAGCTGGGTTTGTCCTGGAGCGCCGCCGACATCAGCTGGCCATGCGCTCCAGGGCCGGGCCCGGCGGCGGCGCCAGCTGCACAGGGGCTGCGGCAGACTGCGGCTGATTGCGATTGGCGAGCAGGAACATGGGCGGTACCAGGTAGAAAGACACGACCGTGGACAACAATACCCCGCCGGCAATGGCCATGGCAAAGGGTGGCCAGAACTGACTGCCTTCCAGAATCAGCGGCAGGAAGCCGCCAAAGGTGGTGATAGTGGTAGAAACAATGTGACGACTGGAGTCCATCACCACGTCGCGCATAGCCGTGCGATTGCAGCGCATGGCTTTCTCGTCGAGCTGCAGCGCGGTCATGATGATGATCGCGGCATTGATCGACACCCCGACCGACCCGATGACGCCGATGAAGGCCTGGATGCCAAAGGGATAGCGGAACACCGCCAGGGACAACAGGCTGAGACCCAGCGAACAGACGCAAACCAGGAAGGCCACCGCCGACAGCCGCCAGGAATTGAATGTGACCACGATGGTCGCCACCAGCAGCGCCAGCACCGTACCGATCGGCGCCATGATGTTGGCCACCACCTCGGCTCGCTCATCGGCATCGCCGCCGATCTGGAAACGGTACCCGGTGGGCATGGCAATCGGGTTGGCCTCGAGGTCCGCCACCAGCAGCTTGAGGGCTTCCTCGGGCAGCACGCCGCGGGTGATGTAGGCCTGCACCGTGTTCACCCGTTCACCGTCCTTGCGACCGATGGGGCTGCGGGACGGCTCAAGCTGATAGCCGCCCAGGGTGCTGAGCGCCACCGCGGGCAGCTGCTCGCCGGATACAGCCGCTGCAAGCGGCAGGCGGATGCTGGCGATCTGGTCGGGGCTCGCCCAATCCGCCTCCGCCAGCCGTGCGCGCACCGGCAGCCGCTCGGTATCTTCCAGCACCTCACCGCCGACGGCGCCCTGCAGGCCGGCCTGCAGGGCCCGCGAGACATCCGCCAGCTCAAGCTGGGCCAGGCGCAGCTTCTCCTCGTCCAGGCTGAAGACCAGCTTGGGAGCGCCAGCCACCAGGCTGGTGGTACTGTGGGTGACCTGGGGAATGCGTTCCATGCGCAGGCGGAATTCTTCGCCCAGTTCCCGCAGTACGTCCAGGTTGGGGCCGAACAGTTCAATCTCCAGCGGCGCACTCACCGGCGGCCCCTGGTCGATGCCGCGTACCACGGTGCGGGCCTGGGGAAACTCCTGGTCGAGGATATCCTGCAGCTCTCGAATCAGGGCGTCGGTCTGGTTCTCGTCATGGGTCAGCACCAGGGCCTCTGCATAGCTGGGTATGCCTTGCTTGCTGCCCATCATGTTGTAGTAGAAGTCCGGCGCGTTCTCGCCCACCATCCAGTCGACCCGGCGTACCAGCTCGTACTCGCGCAGGCGCGCGTCCATGCCCTCCACGACCTTCAGGGTATCCCTGATGGAGCGACCGTCAGGCAGCTTCACCTGCAGGTAGAACTGGTCCCGGTCGGTGCCCGGGAAGAACTGCGCCGTCAGGGTCGGGAACGCCAGGAATCCGGCTACCGGCAGCACCAGCGCCAGGGCGATGGAGCCCACCGGGTGACGCAGCGACCAGTCCAGCGAATCAGACAGGGCCCGGCCCAGGCGGCCGCTCTCCATACCGTTGTCCCACCAGTGACGCTTCTGCTTGTAGAGGCCGCCGGGCAGCAGCCAGGCAGCCAGCACCGGCGTCACCACCAGCGCCAGCAGCAGCGAAGACGCCAGCATCATGATGACCGCCTTGGCGATGCTGCCGACGAAGTCGCCGGCGGGGCCGGGAAGAATGGCCATCGGCATGAATGCGAGAATGGTGGTCGCCGTTGACGAGAACAGCGGCAAGCGCAAGCGGCGTACCGAGTTGCCGATAGCGTCGATCATGGGTACGCGCTTCAACAGCTGCTTGCGCACCTCGTCGGTCATGACAATCGAGCCGTCCACCAGCAGGCCGAGTGCCACTACCAGGCCGGTGACCGACATCTGGTGAATCGGCAGGCCAGTGTAGTACATCAGGCACAGTGACATCAGTGAACACAGGGGCAGGATGACCGCGACCACCACTGCCGCGCGCCAGCCCAGGGTGAACAGCAAGACCAGCAGCACCAGCAAGACGCCCATCAGCAGGTTCTTGCTCACCTCAGCGAGGCGGGCCTCCGTGTAGACGCTCTGGTTGTAGCTGGTTTCGACCAGCACACCGCCGGGGGCCTGCTGCTGGAAGCGCTCGATGAAGGCATCAAAGCCCTGACTCCACTGGTCGACCTGGCGGCCCTCCTCCATGGAGATACCGACCAGGATGCCGCGCACCCCTTCTACCAGGGCGATGCTGGGCGGTGGCGTGACCTCGGCTTTGAATACGCTGGCGATGTCCGAGACGCGCACGGCGCGCCCCTCGACGCCGGAGCGCACGATGACCTCGCGGATACGTTCCAGCGAATCGAAGTCACCGGCCACCTCAATCAGCAGGTCATTATCGCGACCGCTGGCGCGACCGGATGCCAGCTTGGCATCGGCGGACTGCAGGGCGGCGGCCACCTGGGCGACTGAAATGCCGCGGGCGATCAGCGCCGCCTCATCCAGTTCCACCCGCACCTCTTCCATCGGCTCGCCGTGCAGTTCCACCAGCTTGGTGCCGGGGAAGTTGCGCGCCTGGTCGGCAAAGTCCTCCGCCACCCGCTTGATGATGGCAATGGGGACGTCCAGGCCGTTCTGGGGCCGGATCGCCACGATGCGGGTATTTGCGACGGCAATGTCGTTGTCGAACTGGGGCTCGAGCACCCCCGGCGGGAAGCTGGTCTGGGCATCGCTGACGGCGTCACGGATCTCGGTCCAGGCGCGCTCGATGTCCGAGGCCGACATGGTGTCATCCACTTCCACCGACACCAGCGACACCCCGGTGCTGGAGGTGGATACCACCTCCACCACCTCGGGAATCTCACGAATCTCATCTTCCAGCGGGCGACTGACCAGGGCCTCCACGCGGGCCGGGTTGGCCCCCGGGAAGAAGGTTGTGACCGTGGCGCGCAGGTTGGTGATGGTGGGATCTTCCTGGCGGCCCACCGACCGCAGGCTGGCCATGCCGACCAGCAGGATGACCAGCAACACCAGGGTGAAGTAACGGGAATTCTGGTAGAGCAGCCTGGCCAACATGTCAGCTCTCCTGTGCCCGGTCCAGCACCTGGACCGGTGTGCCCGGCGCTATGCGGTGCACGCCGTCGGTAATGTATCGCTGGCCGGCTGCGAGGGTCCCGCGCACGTAGGCGAGGTTGCCTTTCACGTCCAGCACTTCCACGGCTTCGCGCACGCTGACCGCGCCCGCTTCCGTACTCTCCAGGCGCAGCACGGTCCACAGCCCGCGCTCTCCTTCCAGCAGCGCCGATACCGGCAGCCAGCCGCCGGTAGACGCCACGGTTTCCTCAAGGCGCAGGGTGACCGGCTCACCGTCGAGACCGCGGGCGTCATCCGGCAGCTCGAACACTGCGGTCGCAGTCAGGGTATTGGGGTCGACGTCCGGGCGGATGGAGCGCAGCGATGCGTCAAAGCTCTCTCCGCGTAGCACCAGGCGGTATGACTCGCCGGGCTCCAGCAGCGCAGTCTGTTCAGCGGCGATACCGATATGCGCTTCGCGGCTGCCGGTTGCCACCAACCGCAGCACCGGTGTGCCTACATTGACCACCGCGCCGGCATCCACCAGGCGTTGTGCCACCACGCCGTCGTAGGGAGCGCGCAGTACTGACTTCTCGAGGTTGATATCGATGCCACGCAGCTGGGCCTGCACGCTCTCAAGCTGCGCCGCCAGGGCCTGGGCCTGCAGCCGCGTCTCATCGAAGGCCTCCTCGGACACGGCGCCAGTGGCCTGCAGGTCACGCTGGCGTTTGGCCTTGATCCGCGCCAGCTCCAGCTCGGCCGTCACCCGCTGCAGGTCGGCGGCTACCGCCTCGCGGCGCGCGTCCAGCTGCGCGGTATCGAGCCGGGCCAACACATCGCCCAGGCTCACTGTCGAACCCTCGGTGACCTCGAGCTGGGCCACGGAGCCGGTAACTTCAAAACCGATATTGGACTTGCGACCGGCACGCACCAGGCCCAGGAAAGAGACCTCACGGCGATAACTCTCCTGGGTAGTGAACCGGGCCACCGGCACAGGCATGGGCGCGCGGGCCTCAGCCGTCTCATCGAGGCTGACCCGACCGTGCAGGGCCACGGTGATCAGGGCCACAGCCCCCACCGCCACGCCCAGAGCCAGCAGGCTGGTCTTGCGACTGGCACGGCGCCGGGCACCGGCAAAGCCTTCACCTTTCACCTGGTCTCTCTTCGATACCTCTTCCACAGCTACCTCTCCGTTTTTACCGCCGGCTCCGCAGGTGTGCTGGAGCGCTCAAAATGTTAGAACGATTAACATCAGATGTTACAAGCTATAACATATACGTCAACGTCAATTGAGCGGATGCCTGCATCGCTGCGCAGAAAATCGCCATAAATGGGCAAATATGCACAATTTACAATAGGAAGTTGCGGTTTTCTGTGCGATTGCGCCCCAAAAAGGCGCGGATTGGCCGGCAAATCAGGCCCTGGCGGGTGCCATGCGCAGCGCCACGGCGCGGCGGTGGTAGATGATCAGG
>JAZBOY010000303.1:0-3739 GCA_036351375.1 Halieaceae bacterium | reverse complement strand
GGACTGGTACAGTGCCACCATGCCCTCGCGGAATTCCGGCCGCAGCCGTATCCATAATCCATTGGGAGCGTAGTGTAGGGTCTGGTCATCCAGCCCGAAGCGCACGGCCCTGAGGTCGATGAACAGGCCGTCGTCGTTCAGCCACTGGGCGAAATAGAGCTGCAGGATGGCATCGCCGGCGGCCTGCAACGCTTCGGGTTCCCGCACCCGGTCGAGGCGCTCCACGCCGCGCAGCTTTTTCACCCAGGTGATATCCGGCACTGCTTCGCTCAGGCCATCGCGCAGGCTGGCCACGCCGCGGCCGGTGACATAGCGGGTGCTCACCTCGCGCATGGCGCCCAGGAGTGGCGTCCACTCGATGGCGTCCCAGCCGCTGGTGGGCACGAAGCGCGCCAACTGGCGCAGGTCTTTGGGTACAAAGGCGGGCAGTTTCACGGCGGCCTCGCGATTACTCGATGGGTAGGGAAGTGTAGAAGGCCTGCAGCCATTCCTGCCACTGCTCGCGGCTCTGCTGCTGGATGGCGCGCCCCAGGCTGAATTCCATCACGCTGTGGTCGTCCTTCACGGCACGGGGCATGGGCATGATGAAGACATCGTGCTGCTCGCTGAAGGCGATGGCGTGTTCCACCAGCGCCTCGGGCTCCACCGGCAGGTGCAGGTGGAAGAGATTGGTGGGCGGCAGCTCGGGCGTGATTTTAAAGCCCATGGCCCGGAATTCGGCGGCCAGCCAGCGGGCAGAATCCACGGCCTCGGGCATGGCCACGAAGTTGCGCTCCAGGCCGGCGCGGGCCGCCAGTACATAGGGGAACAACGAGTACAGGCTGCCGCCGGCCCTGGCGATGCCTACCTTTGCTGCCTCGATAAAGTCTTCCGGCCCGGCCAGTACCGAGCCGGCGATACCGCCAATGTCCTTGTAGAAGCTCACGTACACCGAGTCGAACAAGTCGGCGATTTCCGCCATGGAGCGGCCGTAGTAAGGCGGGCACTGCCACAGCCGCGCGCCATCCATATGTAGCTTGATGCCCCGGCCTCTGGCCCAGTCGGCCTGTTTGTGCAGGTCGTCCCACTCGGGCAACTGGCCACCGATCTCCCGCATGGGCAGTTCCAGCAGCACGGCTGCCAGGTCCCCAGCGTTTTGCAGGTCGTGGAGAGCGGGCACCCGGTCCGAGTCACCCAGTAGCACACCGTCCAGGCCGTAGAGTTCGCGGTAGGCCTGGTGTTCGTGCAGCTGCAGGTGGCTGGTGTGGTGAAACCCCACCCGCCGCTGGCCGGCCCGGTCCGCCCAGAGTCGCAGGGCGATGTTCTGGGCCATGGTGCCGCTCACCAGGAATACCGCCGCCGGCTTGCCCAGCAGTTCGGCCATGTCGCGCTGGAAGGATTCGATCAGCTCGCCGGTTCCATACAGGTCCTGGGCGTCGTAGCGTGCGGCCCAGCGGCCGATCTCTTCGAGCTGCAGCGCCATGCTCAGGGTCGGGTGGCCGGTAATGCGGTGGCGGCAGCTGGCAGCCAGCGCCTGGTAGCGTTCCTTGAGTTCGGCGGGAATCATGTCGGGCATCATACGATATTCAGGGTCATTCGCTATGACAGCTGGGCCACTCACTCGCGTCGGTGGGCCGGCGGGGTCGTTGCTGTGCACCCCGCGGAAATTTTGGCAGACTGCCAACATACCAATAACAAAGGTCAGCCATGGTGACAGTCAATCGCTCGGTAGTGCTCGCGCGCCGCCCCGACGGCAACCCGGTGGAAGACGATTTCCGGGTGGAGAGTGCGGAACTGCCCGCGCTGAATGACGGCGAGTTCCTGTGCCGCAATCACTTCGTATCGCTGGATGCGGGCTTCCGCAAATGGATGAACGAGGGCGCCGGCGACGAGGTGCTGCCGGCCATGGCCCTGGGCGATCCGGTGATGGGCCTGGTGCTGTCCGAGGTGGTGGAGAGCCACAACACAGATTACCCGGTGGGCACCTGGCTGATGGCGCGCTTCGCCTGGCAGGAATATTCGATCAGTGACGGCAGCGACTTTATCGCCGTGCTGCCCGGTGAGCTGGAGTTCCCGCCCAGCGCCTACATGGGCGTGCTGGGCGATACCGGTATGTCTGCCTACTTCGGCATGACCGAGCTGGGCCAGCCCGAGCCGGGTGAAACCGTACTGATCAGCGGCGCCGGCGGCGGTGTGGGCTCGATTGCCGGTCAGATCTCAAAGTTGCGCGGCGCGCACACGGTGGGCATTGTCGGCAGCGAAGACAAGGCGCGCTGGATTACCGACACCCTGGGTTACGACGCGGCCGTGATTCGCGGTGACGGCCTGCAAGCGCAGATCGCCGATGCCTGCCCCGCGGGTGTGGACCTGTTTTTCGACAATGTCGGCGGTGAGCTGCTGGAAACGGCCATTGGCGTCATGAACCACCGCGGCCGACTGGTGCTGTGCGGCGCGGTCAGTGGCTACGGCGATGAAGAGCCGGCACCGGGGCCGCGCAATATGTTCGAGGTAGTGACGAAAGAGCTGTCGATACGCGGCTTTATGACCCACTTCCGCCACGAGCGCTATGACGAGGCCCGCGAGCAGCTGGCCGTCTGGTTGCGGGAGGGCAAGCTGGTGTCGCCGGAGCACCGGCTGCAAGGTATCGAGAGTGTGGCGCGGGCCTACGCCGACCTGTTTGCCGGGCGCAACTTCGGCAAGACGGTGGTGGAGCTATAGCGGTTGATTTAGTGGGCGTCAGCGCACGAAGCCGATCACGGCAACGAAATGGCTGACGGAGCCCATCAGCACAAACAGGTGCCAGATGCCGTGGGCGTGGTCGAGCTTGCCCAGTTTGTCCAGCACGTAGAACACCACCCCGCCGGTGTAGGCGAGCCCGCCGATCAATACCCACAGGTAGCCCGCCGGCGGCAGCCCGTCGCGCAGGCCGTCGAGGTCCAGCGACACCGACCAGCCCATGCCCAGGAACAGCAGCATCTGGGTGACCTTCACGGCGCGGCCGCGCAGGAACACCTCCGACAGGACGCCCAGCAGGGCCAGCACCCACACGAACACGAGAATGCGCAGGCCGCTGTCCGGCGGCATGCTGATCAGCATGAACGGGGTGTAGGAGCCTGCAATCAGCAGGTAGATGGAGATATGGTCCAGCACCTTGAAGAGCTTCTTGAGGCGCGGGAAGGGAAAGCTGTGGTACAGGGTCGACATGGTGTACAGCAACACCAGGGTAAACCCGAAAATACTGAAGCCGGTGATCACCAGCGGGCGGCCCACCTGGATGGAGACCGCGAGGAGTGCCCCCAGGCCGACCAGTGCAAGCACTGCGCCGACCAGGTGGCTAATGCTGTTTAGGCGTTCACCGTAATACATTGCTCGATGAACGCTACAGCAAGAGGCTCTCTAGGTACTACAGCGCGACGATATTGCTCGCCTGCGGACCCTTGGCGCCGTCGGTCACGACGAACTCAACTTTCTGGCCATCGGTCAGGGTCTTGAAACCATTACCGATGATGTTGCTGAAGTGAGCGAATACGTCCGGGCCGTTTTCCTGCTCAATAAAGCCGAAGCCCTTGCTCTCGTTAAACCACTTGACCGTTCCGGTTACTGTCTCTGACATTGTTTTGTCCTTTCAAACATAAGAAAAAAGCTCGCGCACGGCTCTGGCCGCGTGCAAACGCGTAGTGAGTAAGACCAAAATTGAGACTCTGCGAAACGTGATGGTGCTGCGAACTGCGAGGAATAATCAAGGTGCTTCCAACTACTG
>JAZBOY010000302.1:0-6481 GCA_036351375.1 Halieaceae bacterium | reverse complement strand
GATGCTGGGGCAGAAGATGGGCGGCATGTCGGGCCCGGCGCTCAAACCGCTGGCGGTGCGCATGCTCTACGAGGTCTACCAGCAGGTGTCCATTCCCATCATCGGCATGGGCGGCATCGGCAGCCTGCGGGATTCCCTGGAGTTCTTCATGGCCGGAGCGGCGGCGGTACAGGTCGGTACCGCCAACTACGCCGAGCCCGGCATCAGCCTGCGCCTCGCCGACGAACTGGACGCCTGGTTGGCCGAGCGCGACCTGGTGTTGGCCGACATCATTGGCGTCGCGCAGGACCCCGCCTGATCCGCTGCGCGCAAAACCGGGCTATGTGAACTTTTTTTGATCCGCCCCCGAGGTGGCTACGTTCATATTTTCGTCATGCTATTGTCACGGAGATGTAACCAAAAATAGCAGGATGGAACCTCATGCCACCCGTGACGGGTCGCACCGCAAGCGCCGGCGCCGTGTTGGCGCTGCTTCTGTGCCTTTTCCCTCGTACGCTTACAGCGACAGAACTAACCCTGCCCCAGGGGCGACTCCTCGGGGACGCCCGGGCCGGCATCAGTCACTTCCTGGGCATTCCCTATGCCGCTGCCCCGGTGGGAGCCAGGCGCTGGCAGCCACCGGGACCTGCACCGCAGTGGCGCGGATCCCGGGACGCCACGCACCTGGGCGCCCAGTGCCTGCAAACGCCTTACCCGGCCGGGAGCCCCTACCTGCAGGTCCCCGCCGAGAGTGACGAGGATTGCCTGTTCCTCAACGTATGGACGCCGGCACTGCCAGCGGCGGAGCCACTGCCTGTGATGGTGTGGATTCACGGCGGCAACTTCACGCGCGGCAGCGGCGGCCTGCCGGTATACAACGGCCGCGCGCTGGCGGCACGTGGCGTGGTAGTGGTGACCTTCAATTACCGCCTCAACGTGTTCGGCTACCTGGCCCACCCGGCATTGTCGGCGGAGCAGGGCGGCCATTCCGGCAACTATGGGTTGATGGACCAGATTGCTGCGCTGCAGTGGGTGCAGGACAACATCGCCCACTTCGGCGGTGACCCTGCCCGGGTCACCGTGTTTGGGGAATCCGCTGGCTCCAGTGCCGTCAACCAGATACTCGCAACCCCTGGGGCGCGGGGGCTGGTGCAGGGCGCCATCGGGCAAAGCGGCGCCTTCTTCATGAAGCAACCCGAGCTGGAGGATGGCTACGCTGTAGCCACGCAGCTGGCCGCCCGGCTCGGCGCCAACAGCCTCGACAGGCTGAGAGACGTGCCTGCAGCCGACTTGCTGGCGGCCTTCGCGGAACTGGAGGCCACCGGCGTCCAGGTCGGCCCGGTCGTGGACGGGGCCTTGATTCCCGACCAGCTCCTGGACCTGTATGAGCAGGGGGAGTTTGCGCGGGTGCCCACCCTGCTGGGCTACAACCGCGACGAGGCCACCAGCTTTGCCCTCTACCCGGATTTCCCCGGCATCTTTCGCACCCAGACAGAGTTCGAGGAAGGCCTATGGTCCTTCGCCGGCCCGGCGGCACTGCCATTGATCTGGGCCTACCCGGAGCAGCCCGGTTCCCAGCGACCCTACCTGGATTTCTGGCGCGACGCGGTCTTTGGCTGGAACATGCAAACCTGGGCGCAGCTCAGTGAAGCCGCCGGCCAATCCGCCTGGCTGTATTTCTTTACCCACGCGCCCAACGACTTCTGGGGTGAGCAGTTGGGCGCCTATCACGCCGCGGAGATTCCCTTCGTGTTTGGCAACAAGGTACCGTCCCACCCGGAGGACCTCGCCGTTCGCGAGCTGGTGCAGAGCTACTGGGTGAACTTCGCCCGCACCGGAAACCCCAACGGTGAAGGCCTGCCGCGCTGGCCCAGTTACAGTGATGATGCCCACTACCTGGAACTGAACAGCCGCCCCCGGGCAGCGGAAGATCTCAGCTGGCTGCAGCTGCGCCTGCTTGATCTGTTACAGGCTGCTGCTAACTAGTATCCAGGTCAGGGCGAGGGCTTCAGCCAGATCGGCGACGAGTAGGCTCGCTCCTGGATGGTGTTGGGGTGGTCCTGTGCCTGCTCCCGGCCCAGCGCCAGCGCGTCGAGATAGGAATGCCGGGCAGTGGGAATCTGTAGCACCCGCACGTAGTAAAAGGCCGGCTGGCCTGCCACATAGTCGGGGTCCGACCAGCGCGCGCTGAGCTGCGGAGCCCCGATGCTGTTGCGAACTTCCCCGTTGGCCATGTCAACAGTGTTGCCCACGGCGGGCAATTTGCCTGCCGCGTCGAGCTCGCGCTCGCCACTCCAGCTGACATTGTAGATGCGCTCCTGTGGCTGGCCGCCGGCATCCAGCCAGCCTTTCACCACCTGGATGCGGTCGAGGTTGGCACCCACGGGGTCCCGGTCGGCGAGGATGATGAATTCCGGTGCGCTGTCACCGCCTGTCAGTTCTCCACCCATCGGCGTACCCACCCGGGTCGCCTGTGCATACAGGTCGGCAGATGCCAGGTCGAGCTCCCCGAAGTCTGCCGCGCCATAGAACTGCAGCCTGATCCGCGGCCCGGTGGTGGCATACACCTCGCGCCGTTTCATGGCCGCCATGATGCCCTCGCGGGTATTTTCCTCCGCCCACACCGCCGCCAGGCCCGAAGCGGACATCGCCCAGCCGTCTGGCGAGCGGATGCCCGGTTCCCATTCGCGGCTCTTGTTCTCGGGGATGGAGTCGGTGGCCATTTTTCCCCAGAAGTTGTCTTCCTCTGCGCTGGCGATGCCGGTGTGGGCGTCGGTGGAGCCGATCACGCCGAACTGGTAGGGATTGGCCCCGTACTGCTGTTCCAGGGCGAGGCCCCGCATCAGGGCGCTGCGCATGTAGTCACCGACGCTAGCTTTGTAAGGACTCTGGTTGACCTGCAGGTAGAACGGGAAGGTCTCGAAATCGGCGAACTCGTCATCCGGCGACAGGTCCGGGTGAGTCTCTGAGTCGCCCTTGAGCTGGGTGACTTCGGTGACCGGCTCCCATTTGCGGCGCAGCTCGATCCAGGCGCTATCCAGTTCCGTGCCACGCAAGCGGGTGTCGTCGAACATGAAGCCCTTGGAGAGGTTGGAGTTGTGGGGAATAGACATGAAGTTGGCGCCGGTGGCGGCACTGGTGTCGTCGAGCCAGGCCCACAGGTCCTCCGGGTACTGGCTGTCAATAAAGCGGAAGGGATGGAAAGACTGGCCCACCTTGGCATCGCCGTCGGTAAAGACCACCCGGTGCAGGTTGGCGCCTCCAGGTGTCGAGCTCCACTCCCAGCCAATGAAGGTACTGAACTGGCCCGGCTGGTAGTACTCGTCGGCCAACTCGGTCTGCGAATGCCAGGTATCAAACTGCACGGGCATCATGTCTGGCAGCAGGTTGGTATTCCCACCCACGGTGCTGTCCACGGCCGCTTCGCGAACCGGTTTCGGGGGCGGCAGCACATCGCGGAACAGCTGCGCCGCGTCCCGCTGGTCCAGCCGCCGCTTCAGGTACCAGGCGGCAAACCGCGCTTTCAGGCTGTCCCACAGGCCCAACTCGCTGGTATCCACGCCCTGCTGATGAATATGTCGGATGACCCCGAGGAACTCCGCGTGGTCTGATACCACCAGGAAATCCAGCGGCGTCTCAATCTGCACCCGCGTGCGGTTGTAGGGGTGCACCACCGGCTCGCCCCGTGCATAGCGGTAGGCTACGTTCGGATCGGCCGTGAAATTGTTGTTGGTATAAGCGTCAAAAGAGTAGCTGGTATGCAGGTGCGTATCTCCCCACAACAACTGCTTGTCTGCAGCCGAGGAGGACACAGCAACGAAGGCGGCGAGCAAAAAGAGAGCGATGCGCATGGTGTCTGTCCTTATAGTTATGACAAGAGCATAACCGAAAACCAAAACACGCCAAAAAGCCCCGCTCAACAAGGGTGCGAAGCGCCCCCGTCTTTGCAGCGCGCCAGCGCGCACCAAAGACACACTCGATGGAATTCAAAACAGGGTAATCAAGAAAAACGAACAACCCGCAGAGCCAATCCCGCCAGGCGTTGCAGCGCGATAGCGCGCACCAACGCCCCGCTCGATCGCAGGGACAACTCGACCCACTCCCTATTGGCACGCCCAGGAGAGGGTGAGCCAAACGCTTACGTTGCGTAGCAACGTGTGCCGGCGAACGCCAGCCAGCTGTGCTGGCTGGCTGGATTAGTCCTCTCGGCTCTGCGTCGAGTGCAAAGCGCTCGTCGCAGAGACGTACTCAGACCCAAAAGAAAAAGGCCGAACCACGAGTGGCTCGGCCTTTTCAATAATTTGGTGCCCAGGAGAGGACTTGAACCTCCACGCCCTTTCGAGCACTAGCACCTGAAGCTAGCGTGTCTACCAATTTCACCACCTGGGCAGGAGCAGAAGCGGGTCTGCTGACTGCTGACGATACACCCTTCTCAGGCTGAAACCGTCAGAGGGCGCGAACTTTACTTTTCCACAGACGGAATGTCAATCCTGCCGTATACTGCCCGCCACATGTCCAAGAAATCAAAAGCGCACGGCCGCAAAGCCGCTACTCCGCCTGCCGATCCCCACGCCGAACGCGAAGCTGATCGCTACGAAAATCCCGTCGCCAGTCGCGAACTGATCCTGCAATTACTGTCAGACGCAGACCACCCACTCAATCACAGCCAGATCTGTGAGCGGTTGCATGTAGAGAGCGATGAAGACCAGGAGGCCATTCGCCGTCGCCTGCGCGCCATGGAGCGCGACGGCCAGCTGCTGGTGAATCGCCGCGGTGCCTATGGACTGGTGAACAAGCTCGACCTGATTCACGGTCGGGTGATCGGTCATCGCGACGGCTACGGTTTCCTGTCGCCCCTGGACGGCAGCGACGACCTCTACCTGAGCGCTCGCCAGATGGCGCTGGTGTTTGATGGTGATGAAGCGCTGGTGCGAGAGTCCGGCGTCGACAACCGCGGCCGCCGGGAAGGCAAGATCGTCGAGGTGCTCAAGCGCGCCAACACCGAGGTGGTGGGCCGCTATTACGAAGAAGGTGGCATCGGCGCAGTCATTCCCGACAACGCGCGCATCAACCATGATGTGCTGATTCCGCCCAATGAAAAGAACGGCGCCGAGCATGGGCAGATCGTAGTGGCGGAACTCACCAGCTACCCTTCCCGGCAGCTCGGTGCCAAAGGTCGTATCACCGAGGTATTGGGTGAGCACCTCGACCCGGGCCTGGAGATCGACGTGGCGATTCGCTCCCACGGGATTCCTCACGAATGGACAGAGGCCGTGCTCAAGGAAGCTGCCGCCCTGGCCGACCAGCCCAGCGAAGCCGACAAGAAGGGTCGGGTAGACCTGCGCGACCTGGCCTTTGTCACCATCGACGGCGAAGACGCCCGCGACTTCGACGATGCCGTGTACTGCGAGAAACGTAGCAATGGCGGCTGGCGACTGTGGGTGGCCATTGCGGATGTCAGCCACTACGTGCGGCCGGGGTCGGCACTGGATGAGGAAGCCCTGAACCGCGGCAACTCGGTGTACTTCCCGGAGCGCGTGGTGCCCATGCTGCCGGAGGCCCTGTCCAACGGCCTGTGCTCACTGATGCCGAAGGTCGACCGGCTCAGCATGGTGTGCGAGATGGAAATCTCTCGCGTCGGCAATATCTCCAGCTATCACTTCTACGAAGGCGTCATCCACTCCCATGCCCGGCTCACCTATACCCAGGTGGGCGAGGTGATCGAAACCGGCAGTCACCCCGATGTCGACAAGGCTATTGTGCCGCATATCAAGCGCCTGCACGGCCTGTACAAGGCGCTGCGCGAGGCGCGGGACAAGCGCGGCGCCATCGATTTTGAAACCACCGAGACGCGCATTATTTTTGACGCGCAAAGAAAAATTGAATCGATTGTGCCGGTGCAGCGCAACGATGCCCACAAACTGATCGAGGAGTGCATGCTGTGCGCTAATGTGGCGACAGCACGATTCTTCGAGGAGCACGAGCTGGCCATCCTCTACCGGGTGCATGAGGGGCCGGGGGAAGAGAAGCTTGAGAACCTGCGCAGTTTCCTCGGCGAGCTGGGGCTGGATATTGGTGGCGGTGACTCCCCGACGCCGATGGACTACCAGGCGCTGCGCCAGCAGATCGTCGACCGGCCGGATACCCACATTATCGAAACCATGCTGCTGCGTTCCCTGTCCCAGGCGGTATACCAGCCCGAGAACAAGGGCCACTTCGGCCTGCACTACCCGGCCTACGCACATTTCACCTCGCCCATCCGCCGCTACCCGGACCTGTTGGTGCACCGGGGCATTCGACGGGTGATTCGCTCTGACCTGCCCAGCAAGCGAGTGCTGCGTGAAGCGGCGCAGCCGATTCCTGTGAAGCGTATCTTCCCCTACGACTTCGGCGACATGCTGGCGTTGGGCGAGCACTGCTCCATGACCGAGCGCCGCGCCGACGACGCCACGCGTGAGGTCGATGCCTGGCTCAAATGTGAGTTCCTGCAGGACCATGTCGG
>JAZBOY010000301.1:0-4629 GCA_036351375.1 Halieaceae bacterium | reverse complement strand
TCCCTGGAGGCCAGGAACAAGATGGCCCGGGCAATGTCCTCGGGCTGGCCCCAGCGACCGGCGGCACTCTTCTCCACCCAGAAATCCCGGAAGGCGGCATCGCTCTGCACCAGGTCGCGGGTGATGCCGGTAACAATCGCCCCCGGCAGGATGTAATTGACGGTAATGCCCTGCTTGCCGAGCTCGATGGCCAGGCTTTTGCTGAAGCCCGCCACGCCGTGTTTTGACGCCGTGTAGGCGCCCATGCCCTCGTTGGCCATCAGCGCCGATACCGAGGCGATATTGACGATTCGCCCGGCGGGCGTGGCTGCCAGCAGCGGAATGGCCTCACGACTGAGGCGGAACATGGCCCGCAGGTTGACGTTCAGGGCCGCATCCCACACCTGGTCTTCCGTCTCGGAGAGGCTGGCTACCGGGCAGATGCCGGCATTGTTCACCAGCACATTGAGCCCACCCAGGACGCCCTCCGCTTCGGCAATGATCTTTGCCGGCGCCTCGTCTGCCGCGACGTCCTGCACCAGGGTCTTGATGCCATGCCTGGCCAGGCTTTCCAGCCCGTCGGCGTTGATATCGACCGCCAGCACCGCGGCGCCGGCCTCATGGAACGCCTCGGCCGTGCCGCGGCCTATGCCGTCACCGGCGCCGGTCACCAGTACCCGGTAGTCGGAATAGTCGTAGTCGATCCGCATGACGCCCCCGGTCCTATTCGTCGGCGATCTTGACGATCAGCTTGCCGGTATTGCGGCCGTCGAACAGCATATGGAAAGCATCCAGGGCATTCTCCAGCCCCTCCACCACGTGCTCCTTGTACTGCAATTTGCCCTGCTGCAGCCACTCGGCCAGGGCGGCTATACCTTCCGGGAACTGAGGTACGTAGCTCTTCACCACGAAACCTTCCATGCGCGCGCTCTTGGCCAGCAGTTGCCAGAGATTTTTGGGTCCCGCTCGCTTTTCCTCATCGTTGTAGGTGGCGATCCAGCCGCAGAACACGATGCGGGCGCGCTCGGCCAGGTTGAGCAGCACTGCGTCAAGCATGTCGCCACCGACGTTTTCCCAGTAGATGTCGACGCCATCGGGGCATTTCTCGGCGATGGCGGCCGCCAGGTCGTCACAGGCCTTGTAGTCGATCACATCATCGAAGCCACACTCCTCCATGACCCAGCGGCACTTGTCCTCGCCGCCGGCGATGCCGATCACCCGGCAGCCCTTGATCTTGCCAATCTGGCCGACGATGGAGCCCACCGCACCGGCGGCGCCGCTAACCAGCAATACCTCGCCCTCTTTCGGTTCGCCCACGTCCAGCAGGCCGAAGTAGGCGGTCAGGCCGGTGGCGCCGAGGATGCTGAGAAAGGTCGTCAGCGGCATACCCATGGGGTCGACCTTGGTGGCCGCCTCCGCCGGGCACAGCGTGTAATCTTCCCAGGCGTTCATGCCCAGCGCGATATCGCCGACCTCGAAGTCGGGGCTGCCGCTCTGCACCACCCGGCCGATGCCGGTGGCCCAGACCTTGGTGCCGACCGGAATCGGCTCGATGTAATTGGGTTCATCCGACATCCAGCCACGGATGGCCGGATCCAGGGAGATGTAGAGGTTGCGGATGACGATTTCACCTTCGCCGGCCTGCGGCACCGGGGACTCGATCATCGGCACCTCTTCCGGGGTGGGCAAGCCCAGCGGGCGGGACTTGAGTATGAACTGGCGATTGACGTCGGGATCCATGGGCGTGCTTCCAGAATGACGGGGATGGTGCAGGTTAGTCGCGGGCAAAAAATCAGTCAACTCTGTTTGTTTTTTGTCCGGGCTCTGCTAGTTTTGCCCAACGCAACAAGAGGAGAGACCCATGACCATCCTGATCAACGGCACCGTGGACTTCGAACCGTCCGACGCCGAGAAAGCCGTGGCTGCCGCCGCCGACTTGATGGCCGAGACCCGCACCCAGGCCGGCTGCCGCCACTATGTGTGGAGCCTGGACCCGGCGGTGCCCGGGCGGGTGTACGTCTACGAGAACTGGGAAAGCGAGCAGGCCCTGGCCGACCACCTCGCCGGACGCTATTACGCGGAAATGCTGGCGCTGCTGAGCGGCTTCGGCATCAAGGCCTCGGAAACCCTCAAGTACCGCATCGATGCCGCCGGCCCCATCTACGACGAGACCGGCACGCCCCGGGCGGACTTCTTCGCCACAGTCGACGCCTGACGGTCCAAAAACAACCGATCAGTACTTCGTAGCTCGGCTGCGAGCTGGGTCTATCCCCCCTGCGGACGCGCTAAAAGCGTGACGTCCATGTCTCGCTCGGCGCAGGCCGTCCTGGCCTGCGACGGTCCGCAGGGGGGATAGACCCAACTCACAGCCTGGTTCAGAGCCAAACTCTAACCCGCATATTCAGACCGCGAACACTACTCAGGTAGAGCGCGTGTAGTACCCGGGGTGCTGCGCGCGCGGCTTACTTGGAATGGACGAAAAAGCAAAAACGGCCTGCTCTTTCGAGCAGGCCGTTGTCGTTGAGGGGATGTGAGGTCTAGAAGTTGCCGGAGACCTGTACGCCGTACATCTCGCCGCCGGAGATGGAGGAGAAGGCAAACAGGCCGGGCACGACTACCAGTGAGCCGTAGTCCTGTTCATCGGTGATATCACGCCCAAAGGCAGAAATTTTCACGCTGCGACCGTCGGTCCAGTCCCATTCATAGGAGATGGTCGCGTCGATCATGGTGCGGCTGTCAATCAGGCCGCGAGGGTCATTGGACACCTCCACCCAGTAGTCATCGGTGTAGCGAGCCGCCGCAAACAGCGACAACACGCCCGGGCCGATCGGGTAGGTGTAGGTGCCGGTTATGCCGCCGGTCCACTCGGGAATCCGGCGCAACTCCAGGTCGGAATTGTCAGTTTCGATGCCATCTCCGTTGAGGTCTGCAATGTAGTCGTCGTATTCGGCGTCCAGGTAACCGACGTTGGCAGTCAGCAGCAGGTTCTCGTTCACCACCCAGGTGAACTCACTCTCGAAGCCGGCAATCTCCACGGTTGACGCATTGCGCACCACGGTGAAGGTGCCGCCGAAGCCGTCCGGGATGATCACCTCTTCCTGCTTGTCGTCGTAGTCGGTGTAGAAGATATTGGCGTTCCAGCGCAGGGTACGGTCGAAGAACTCGCCCTTCATGCCGATTTCGTACTGGTCAACGTACTCGGGATCGTAGGGGCCGATGGAGTCTGGCGTGAAGTTCCGGCCGTTGAATCCGCCGGAGCGGAAACCCTGGGAAAAACTGCCGTAGAACAGTACGTCGTCGGTGAGGCGGTAATCGATCCCCACCTTGCCGGTAAATTCGTCCCAGGACTCATCCGCGTTGGCCGAGCCGATCGGGTTGAAGTTTTCAGGTACACCCAGCGCCAGCTGGTTGAATGCGTCAAACTCTTTCTCTTCTTCCGTGTAGCGACCGCCCAGGGTCAGGGTCCAGTCTTCAGCCAGGTTGATGTGCACCTCGCCGAATACCGCCCAGGCCTCGCGGTCCTGCTCGTACGTCGGATTCTGGTAAACCGCGCCGGTGCCGTCAGGCGCGGTGCCCAGCAGCTCGAGAATGGCGGTGAATTGCTCCAGTTCGTAGTTGTCATCCAGATAGTAGACCCCGGCCACGAAGTTCCAGTTTTCGCTGATGGCGTCGCTGGAGGCAAAGCGCAGCTCGAAGGAGGTCTGTTCCGAAGTCTGGTCGCGCAGGGTGTGGAAAATCGGCACCGGAGCGGCGTCAAAGTCGGTGGGCACCGATTCGTCGGTATCGCGGTAGCCGATGATGCTGGTGAAGGTACCTGCCTCGATCTCGTAGTCGAGCTGCAGGGTGTAAGTGTCCTGCTCAAACTGGAGGGGCTCGAGGAAATCCTGAGTCAGGTTGTCCAGCTCACCGGTGTCACAGAAGCCCAGCACGCAGGACAGGTCCGGCAGCTGGGCGCGGTTGACCAGCGCCACGCCGTTGTTCTCGTCTTCGAAATGCACATAAGTGAACAGCGCCTCGAAGTTGTCCGCAGGGGTCCACAGCAGGGTGCCGGTGAATTCGGTGTCGTCCCGGTCGATAGCTTCATTGCCGTCAAAGTTTTCCAGCATGGCGCCGTCCTGCTGGGTGAAGGCGCCGATCTTGCCCGCCAGCTTGCCTTCGACGATGGGGAAATTGACCACTGCCTTGGCGTCGAAGCGATCATCCGAGCCCGCCGTCACTTCATACTTGACGCCAAACTCTCCCGTGGGCCGGGTACGCTGGATGTTGATGACACCGCCGGTGGTATTTCTGCCGAACAGTGTTCCCTGCGGGCCGCGCAGTACTTCCAGGCTGCCGAAGTCGAAGGTGTTGACCATGGAGCCGTTGACGAAGGACAGCGGCACGCCGTCGATCACCACGCCCACCGCCGGGTCGAAGCTGCGCTCCACTTCCTGGGTACCGACACCGCGGAAGTACAGCGAGGCCGCACCCGGGGCGACGCTGACCGAGTCGATCACCACATTGGGGATAAAGCCTTCCAGCTGGCGGATATCGCGCATGATCAACGCATCGATACTCTCACCGGAAAACGCGGTAATGGCGACCGGGACATCCTGGGCGGATTCCAGCTGCTTACGGGCGGTGACCACGATCTCTTCCAGGCTCGCACTG
>JAZBOY010000300.1:0-4544 GCA_036351375.1 Halieaceae bacterium | reverse complement strand
CCACCTGCCGGCCCAGCAGGCCGGTGCGGTGTACAGGCAGTTCCTCGCACAGCTACGCCAGCTGACTCACGCTGCGGGCGTCTCTCTCTATATCGACGGCGGCAACAGCACGGAACGTGCACTGCTGCTGCACAGCGGCGGCACGGAAGCGGTGCCCGAGTTCGAGTCCCTGGAGCGGGCCCACGCCACCACCTACGCCCTGCTGGGTCCCGGCGGCGGTGACGGCGCCTCCACCCTGCAGGTCTATTCCAGCGAAGCCGACGACAGCTGCCTGCTGCGCATCGGCATCTGGCTGGAGGCCGACCAGCAGGCCATCAACACCGAGCGCCGGAACCAGGCGCCAACAGAACCCACCGCCGATCGCGCCATCTGGATCGGGCTGCGCTACGACGCCGGCCACGTGCCTGAAGAGATTGCCGGCCTGACACCCCCGGGCCCGAACGCCCCGGTCAGCGCCGGCGAGTGGCTGGCACATAGCCTGCTGACCAGCGCCAATATGGTGTGGGAGGCCAATCAGCTCAGCCAGCTGCTGCGCGACCCCACAAGTCACCTGCCAGGACGCGCCGAGTTCCAGGCCCATCTTCGAGACGCCATGGATGCGGCCCGCAACAACCATCCGCTGGGGCTGCTACTCATCAATCCTGACGACTTCGATCTGGTAAACCGCCGTCTGGACCGCGACAGCGGCGATGCTGCATTGGCGGAAATTGCTACCCGCATCTGCGACACGCTGCGACACTCCGACGAGGTGTTCCGCTATGGCGGCGCCGTGTTCGCGGTGCAGATGCCCGGTGCCGGCCTGGAGGAAACCCAGGAAGTCGCAGAAAAACTATTGGATGCAGTCACCGGCGCCTACCTCGACGGCGCCATGCGCCTGACCTTCAGCATCGGCATCGGACTCTATACCCCCGGTGTACAGGAAGATACCGACCTCGACGACCTGGGCCTGGTGCGCCGTGCCGACGCCAGCCTCAATGCCGCGAAAGGAAAAGGCGGCGACTGCGTCATGGTCTGGCAGGCCGGCGACGAAAGCCTGGAAGTGCTGGGCCGCGACCGGCTCAGCGGCATCTTTACCGCCGATGCCGAGAAGGACTACCGAAATATGCTGGTGCTGTGGGACACCATCGCCATGGTGTCCTCGGCCTCCGATGAAGAACGGATTGCCGCCGGCTTTGTCGAGCGCATTCAGCTGGCCATGCGCGGCGCCTGGGTTGCCCTGTACACCCGGCGCGAGGGAGGCGATGAGGTTCTGCTGGCCGAGAGCGGACGCTCCAGTGCCGGCCCGGATGGTGAAGCCCCCGAGGAAGTCAGCAAGCTGATGGAGCGCGCCCGCAGTGTGCAGCGGGCAGAACGCCTGCAGCGCCCGCCGCGACCTTCTGACGAGGCCGGCGCCGGCGATCGGCTCGGGTATGCCATCCCCTTGCTGGCAGATGGGCGGGTAATGGCCTGCCTCTATATTGAGGGGCCGGAGTCGGAGCTGATCGTGGACTCCTCAGACCTGGTGTTTCTCAACGGCCTCGCCGGACAGGTGGCCCTGGCGCTGGACCGCGCTGACCTTGCCGCCCGCTGGCAGGCAGAGAAAGAGCGCGAAAGCCGGCGACTGCGTAGCGAGGTACACGGCCTGCGACAGGCGGTGCAGAGCGCGCGACTGGTCTACACCTCCCGGCAAATGGATGCCCTGCTGGAAACCGCCCGCGCCGCGGCGCCTACCGATGTGACGGTGCTGATCAACGGTGAGAGCGGCACCGGCAAGGAGATGCTGGCGCGCTCCGTGCACGAGCTCAGCAACCGCAAGGGCAAACCCTTTGTCACCGTCGACTGTGGCGCCATCGCCGCCAACCTGATGGAGGCCGAGCTGTTCGGGCACAGCAAGGGCGCCTACACGGGGGCGGACAAGGCCTCCCTCGGGCGCATCGTCCAGGCCGACGGCGGCACCCTGTTTCTCGACGAAATCGGTGAAGTGCCGCTGGATGTGCAGGCCAAGCTGCTGCGTTTCGTGCAGGAGAAGGAAATTCACCCGGTCGGCGCCGCGACGTCACGCAAGGTGGATGTGCGCATCATCGCCGCCACCAACCGCGATCTCGCCCGCGAGGCGGCCGCCGGCCGCTTCCGCGAGGACCTCTACTACCGGCTCAACGTGGTGACCCTGACCGCGCCGCCGCTGCGCGAGCGCCCCGACGATATCCTGCCGCTGGCCGGCCATTTCCTGGAGAAGTTCGCGCTGCAGTACGAAAAAGGGCCGCGCCGCTTCAGCCAGGCCGCGGAACGCCTGTTGCAGTCCTACAGCTGGCCGGGCAACGTGCGCGAGCTGCAAAACGGCATTCTGCGCGCAGTCGTGTTGTCTGCGGACGAGGTAATCGAGGCATCGCAGCTGGTCTTCGAAGAGCCCAGCGAACCAGCCGCTACGCCAGCGCCAGCGCCTGCAATGCGTGAAGCGCAAGTAAGTGCTAACTCATATGATCAACCCACGGCAGAACCCGCCACCGGGGACGAACCCTGGGGGCTACTGGCCGGGGAGTTGGAGAAGCAGGTAGACGCCGCCCTGCAGGGCGATGCTACCGCCACAGCACCGTTGGGCCGCTGGCTCAGCGAAGACCTGGTGTTGAAGGTCGATGAGATCGCCCGCGGCACCGCCCGCCGCGGGGCTCGCCGGCTGGGAGTCGCTGAAACCACCTATCGGCGCCAGTTGGAGAAGGCCCGGCGGCTCGAAGCCCAGGGGCTGCTAGTGCGTTCCGACGCCTGGTCGCGCCTGCAGCCCACTATCGACCTGTTGGCAGACTCGCTGGCCGAGGACAACCCGACCAACGTGATCGAGGAGGCCCGCACCCAACTGCTGGAAGCGGTGGTGGCCAGGGTCGGCGAGGACGCGGCCCGCGGCTCTGCCTTGATGGGCATCACGGTTCCCACCTATCGGCGGTGGACGGAGCAGGCGCGCTAAATTCCGGCGCATTTCGCTCTAAATGCACCACTATTTTAGTTTTTACGCCGCTATTTCGAATTATTACCAACATTAAACGGTAATTTTCCTGTCTTGACGATCGTTACTGCGCCACTTTTTACCACCTGAGCGCGGAGAAACTGCCAACCAGTTAACGCTTTTTCACATCGAATCTGCCCCGATTCAGGGTTGGCACGCTGCTTGCGACATCAACTCACACTCGCCCAATTCGGCGCCTCGGGAACGCGCCAGGATCGGGTACCCAACCTCGGGACAGACGGACAATGACAAGAACAGGCAACACACACATGGATGCGAAGCGGCTGCTGCAAGGCCTGGCAATGTGCCTGGCCCTGGGTTGGACGCTGGCAGCCAGCGCCAACCAGGCAGCCCTCAAACCGAGAACGGCGCTGTTTGATCACCTGACGGTCGAGCAGGGATTGAGCCAGTCGGTTGTACACACCATTGTCCAGGACGTGCAGGGCTATATCTGGCTCGGCACCCAGGAAGGACTCAACCGCTGGGACGGCAACGACCTGCGCCTGTACGAACACGTCTATAACGACCCCACTACCCTGTCTGACAACTACATCTGGTCGATCACGGTGGCGGACGACGGCACCCTCTGGCTGGGTACCGACGCCGGCGGCCTCAACCGCTACAACCGCCAGGACGACAGCTTCACCCATTTTCGTCACGACGAGAACGACGCCGGCAGCCTGAGCCACGACCGCGTGCGGGTGGTCTACCAGGATCGCCTGGGCAATATCTGGGTGGGCACCGACGGCGGCGGCCTGAATCGGCTGGACGCCGCTACCGGCACCTTTGAGCATTTTCAGCACGATGAGTCTGATGCCACCAGCCTGCCCTCGAATTCTGTACTGGCGATGCTGGAAGATCGCAACGGCAACCTGTGGGTCGGCACCTCCGGTGGCGGCCTGGCGCGCATGGATCGCGACACCGGCAGCTTCGAGCGTTTCGCCCATGATGCCGACAACCCGGCCAGCCTCAGCGGCAACTCGGTGCGCAGCATCTACGAGGATCGCGACGGTCGCATCTGGGTCGGTACCTACCAGGGCGGCCTAAACCTGTTCGACGTGGCCTCCGGCAGCTTTCAGCGCTTCATGCACGACCCTGCTGACAATCGCAGCCTCAGCAATAACAAGGTGCGCGCCATCTACCAGGATTTCAACGGCGCCCTGTGGGTGGGCACCGACGGCGGCCTCAATGAGTGGCGTCCGGCCTCCGGCGGCTTCGCTCGTTACCAGCACCAGCTGGCCGATGACGCCAGCCTCAGCGACAGCCGCGTCACCACCATCATGCAGGACCGCGGCGGGGTACTCTGGGTCGGCACCTACGTGGGTGCCAACAGCTGGAACTACCTGAGCGACGCCTTTACCTACTTCCAGGCCGAAGGCACCGCGCTACGCCTGAGCAGCAATATCGTTACCGCCGTCAACGAATCCCGCAGCGGCGAGATCTGGGCCGGCACCTACGGTGGCGGCCTCAACCTGATCGACGAAAACGCCGGCGAGACCCGCACCTTCAACCGCGGCAACAGCGACCTGCCCGACGACCGGGTCATGGCCGTGCACCCGGACCAGCT
>JAZBOY010000299.1:0-6810 GCA_036351375.1 Halieaceae bacterium | reverse complement strand
GTGGCCACTGCCCGCGTGGTGGCAAGCAGCGCCTGGGCCTGCCCGCTTTGCAGGGCGCCCTCCATTTCGCGCACGTACTGGCAGCCGGCCCAGGGCAGGGCAATCAGCAGCAGGCTGACCAGCAGCAGCTGGCGGCGCAGGGTCATACGGGCGGCTTCACCGGGTCAGGCCGCTTTCCAGCGGTAACCCATGCCGTAGGCAGTCTCGATGGCGGCAAACCCGGCATCGATGGCCAGGAACTTCTTGCGGATTCGCTTGATATGGGAGGTGATGGTGTTGTCGTCCAGCACCACGTTGGCGGCATCCATCAGCTGCTGGCGGTTTTTCACATGCCCGGGGTGCAGCGCCAGCGCGTGGACAATCCAGAACTCGGTGACGGTCAGGTCCACCGGCGCCTCCTGCCAGCTCACGGTCATGCGCTGCAGGTTGATGGCCAGCTTGCCGCGCTCCAGCACATCGTCTTCCTGTACCGGTTGGCGCAGGGCGTCGACGCGCCGCAGCAGGGCATGGATGCGCGCCAGCATCTGGGCCTGGCTGATGTCTTTGGTGAGGTAGTCGTCAGCGCCCAGGCGCAGGCCGCTGATCACATCCAGCTCGGTGTCCCGCGCCGTGAGAAACACAATCGGCAGCTCCGGGGCTTTGGCGCGCAGGTCGCGGCACAGCTCAAAGCCGCCCTCCACCTCGTCTTCGAGGCCCACGTCAATAATCGCCATGTCCGGCAGCCGCTGCTCGAAAGCGGCCCAGGCACTGTTGCGATCGCCGTGGCACGACACGGCAAAGCCCTGCCGGGTAAGGGCATCGCGGTAGTTGGCGGCGATGGCGGGTTCGTCTTCGACGATAGCAATATGGCGCGACATAAGCTTTCCCTTCTATTGAGTGGCGATACTTCCAAAAATTCCCGGCACCCACAACCGCTCGCCACAATTCATCACAATTGCTCTCAAGCCTGCCACAGGCTGCACGGCACCGCGCCCGGGTTCACTGCTGCAATAGCGCGAAACCCTCAAGGAGAACACCATGCAAAAGGCCGTGCTGACCCTGTTGCTGGGCTGGCTGCTCGCTGCCGCCGCCGGCGCCAACGTCACTGAACCGACCCACTTCAACGCCCTCGATACGGAAGCACCGGTGGGCGCCGGACAGCTGCGTCTGGCGGGTCCCTTTGGCTACCAGGCGGCGATCCAGCTCGAGGCGAAGCTGACTGTGCGCGTGACCGGCCTGGTGGCCCACGTCACCCTGGAGCAGAGCTTCCGCAATGACAGCGAGCACTGGGTAGAGGGAGAGTACCTGTTCCCGCTGCCGGACCAGGCGGCCGTGAACCGGCTGAAGCTCAGGATTGGCGAGCGCGTAATCCTTGGGGAGATTCGCGAGAAGCAGGCGGCGAAGAAAATCTACGAGCAGGCCAAAGCCAGCGGCCGCAAGGCCAGCCTGGTGGAGCAGCGCCGGCCCAACCTGTTCAGCAATCGCGTCGCCAATATCGGCCCCGGTGAGGTGGTGAGCGTGGAGCTGCACTACATCGAGCGGGTGCAGTATGCAGACGGGGTGTTCAGCCTGCGGTTTCCCACCACGATTACCCCGCGCTACACGCCGGCGGACTTTCCCGACGCCGAGGAGGTCTGGCAGTTCCAGCACCCGCGGCCGGCCAGCCAGGCCGATCCCATCCAGCCGATCAGCATTGAGGCCGAGATCAATATGGGCCTGCCACTGGCCGCGGTGGAGTCGCCGTATCACGAGATTGCCCTGTCGCGTCAGCAGGCCCGCTACCAGGTGCGCCTGGCCAAGGGTGCTGCGCCCATGGACCGCGACTTCCTGCTGCGCTGGCAGCCTCTGCCGGACAGTGCACCGCGGGCGGCGCTGTTCCATGAGCGGGTCGGCGAGCACGAATACGCCCTGCTGATGGTGTTACCGCCAGACCCTGCGGCACCCAAGGGCGTAAGCGCTGAGGCTATTCCACGGGAACTGGTGTTTGTGATTGATACCTCCGGCTCCATGGGCGGCAGCTCGATCGAGCAGGCCCGGGCCAGCCTGGCCTACGGGCTGGGGCAGCTCATGCCCCAGGATCGCTTCAATATCATCGAATTCAACAGCCGGGCCCGGGCCCTGTTTCCGCGGGCGCTGGATGCCAACCGCCACAACCTGGCGCGCGCCGCGGAATTCGTGCGCCACCTGCACGCCGGTGGCGGTACCGAGATGAAAACCGCCCTGGAGCTGGCACTGCCGCTGGCGGAGCAGCCGGACCGGCGCCTGCGCCAGGTGGTATTCATCACCGACGGCGCGGTGGGCAACGAGATTGACCTGTTCCGTGAAATCGAGCGCCGCCTCGGCGCCAGCCGCCTGTTCACCGTCGGCATCGGCTCGGCGCCCAACAACTGGTTCATGCGCAAGGCCGCCCAGGCAGGGCGGGGCGACCAGGTGATGATCGGCAATATCCTGGAAGTGCAGCAATCCATGCAGCAATTGTTCACCCGGCTGAGCCAGACCGCGCTGGCCAATCTGGAAGTGGACTGGCCGGTAACGGTGGACACCTACCCGCGGGCCGTGCCCGATCTGTACCCGGGGGAGCCGCTGCTGATCACCGCGCGGGCCAGTGATAGCCTGCTAAACAGCAGCGTGACTGTGCGCGGCCGCGGGGCCAATGCCGGCTGGCAGACTGAATTGTCAGCTGTGCCGCCACCGGTGGAGATGGAAGCCGCGTACACCGGCATCAGCACCCTGTGGGCCCGCGCCGCCATCGAGGGGCTGCTGGATGAGAAAGTGCTGGGCCGCGACGAGCAGTCGGTGCGGGATGCAGTGCTGCCGATCGCACTGGAACATCAGGTGATGAGTCCCTACACCAGCTTTGTCGCCGTCGAGCAGGTACCCAGCCGCCCGGCGCAGCTGGGGCTGGAAAAGAAGGCCGTTGTCAACCTGCGCCCGCGCGGCCAGGCGCCGCAGCCCTTCGCCTGGCCGAGTACTGCCACGGATTCCCGCCTCAACCTGCTACTGGGCCTGCTGGCCCTGTTTCTGTCATGCGTATTCTGGCGCTCATCTGCCTGGGCCTGGCGTTGAACCAGCTGGGGGCGGGGGCCTATATCCAGCTCAAGGCGGCCCTGGCCCAACAGCTGATCGCCCACGCCTGGGAACAGCCCGGTACTGCCCGCCCCTGGCCCTGGGCCGATACCCGGCCCATCGCCCGGCTGGAATGGCCGGCGCGCGGCGAATCCCTCTACGTACTCTCCGGCGGGCGTGGCAATGCGCTGGCCTTCGGTCCCGCCCACGATCCCGCCTCGGCGCCTCCCGGTAGCCCTGGCCTTTCCATCATCGGCGGCCACCGGGATACGCACTTTGCCCTGCTTGCGGAAGTGGCGCCCGGTGAGGAACTGCTGCTACACGGCAAGGACGGGCAGATGCGCCGCTACCAGGTAACCCGCGCATACATCGCCGATACCCGGCGCGGGCCGCTGCGAGCGGCGGGCGACGGCTTGCTGCTGGTGACCTGCTACCCCTTCGATGCCCTGCGCGCGGGCGGGCCGCTGCGCTACGTGGTGGTCGCCAGACCGCTTTTGTGACCACTGTCACCGAATCATTTTCGGCTGCTGGTAAAGGCCTGCGCGCATTCCATACTCGCTGCAATGGCTGCCAGGCGCATGCACCTGGCGGTACTCCAGCGGGAGGGTTTCAAGCCGCTGGGGGTGAGAGCTGTTACCGTCTCGCCGGATACCGGTTTGGTGGCGTGGTAGCGTCCTGGCAGCCATTCTTTTTCCTCTTGGTGCCTGTCCACTCTTTCTTTTCGCCCTGCCACAATTCGCCCGAATGTTTCCTAAGCCTGCCGTAATCCGACGGCGGCGATGCCCGATTTCTGCCCTGTAATAACTCTCAACGGCGCCACCGGCGCATGACCACAAGGAGAGAGCCATGGGCTTCATGAACAAGACATTGAACACCAAATGCATCGCGCTCGGCGGACTGCTGGCGCTGGCCACCATTCACCCTGCCCACGCCGACGAGTGGCTGGAGACGAAGCAGGGCGCGACCTTCTTCGGCGCCACCGCCGCCGGCGTGGCGCTGGGTGGACCTGTCGGCCTGCTGGGCGGCGGGCTGTTGGCCGCCTGGATGAACACCACGATGGAGCAGGCCGCGGAGGGCGAGAGCGCCAAGCTGGAGCTGGCGGAAACCCGCCGCGCCCTGACCAACTCGGAGCAGGCCCTGGCCCGCACCGAGGCCGACCTGGAAGAAGCGCGCGCCTCCAGCGAACACTACGCCCAGCTGGTGCTGGACCAGCTGCAGCTGGAGATGCTGTTCAAGACCGGCGAGGCCGAGCTCACCAATACCGGCCAGCTGCGACTGGCGGCGCTGGCGGAGTTCCTGGTCGACAACCCGCAAATTGCCATCCGGCTGGACGGGTTTGCCGATCCCCGCGGTGACGCCGCTTACAACCAGCAGCTGTCGCTGGGGCGGGTAAGCCACGTGGCGCGCCTGCTTGAGCAGGCCGGCGTTGACCGCGCTCGCATCGCCAGCTTCAGCCATGGTGCCACTCGCTCCACCGCCTCCCAGGGCGACCTGGACGCCTACGCCATGGAGCGCGCGGTCAAGATCCAGCTGACCCAGGGCGGTGCGGAGGGAATCGCCGGCATCGATTGATCTCCCCAGGGGTGGATACTCCGTGGACTGCAAATCCACCCACCCCGCCACTCAGCCCGCTCTCCCCGGCGGGCCCTCACCTACGGTCCAGAGTAGGTCCTTGGCCCGGGAACCCCTCCCGGGCCTTTTTTTATTCGTGGTGATCCGGTCCCGAAAAGGTCGCCGTATATGGATTTGTATCGACATTCGATACCAACCCCGAACGCGCCCACCCCCGGGGCGTCAGGTTATACCCGGCTCATTATGAGCCGGGTTTTTTTTGCGTCTGAATTAAGTGACACGGACGTTTAAGTTTATGAATTTATTGAGAAAAATCAGTATGTCGCGTGAAGCCAACAGTCTGTCGCCGAGGGCAATCCAGCAGGGATGGCCGTCGCTCTACCATGTGCAACGTCAACGATTTGAACGAGATACACAGTGAAAACACGGGACCTTGAGCCAGAACATATCACCGTGGAGTTCACGGAATTCGAGATGACGGCGCTGGCGGCGCTGGTTGAACGCGGCCAGCTGACGGTGGACCTGGACGACACCGCGGGCGAGAGCCACGGCATCCGCCAGGCGATCCACTCGGTAGCCGAGGAATTCAGGAGCCTGCTGGGGCACTTCGAACTGACAAGCCCGGCAAGCGAACAGTCACTTTGACGGGGGTAGAGCGATGCACGAGTTGGTACTGAGAATTAACAAGCCCGAGCTGTGTTACGTGTTTGCGGACAACGCCACGAAGCGCGGGCACGAGGACCTGGCCAGGCAGGCCTATCGGCGCGCGGTGGACCTGCGCGCGGCGGAACACGACGACGTAAGCGAAGACGAGCGCCTGGCGCTGAAAGCCTTCTACGCCTACGAGGAGGCCCTGTCCTGGGGCCAGCGCAAGCGCAAGCGCGCCACGGGCACCTGGCAGATGGTGAGCCGCATTGGCATCCTGCCGACCCTGCAGAAGCGCTTGGCCGGCAAGCAGGCTGAAGAAGCCCGCGAGACTTTGAAGGACCTGGCGATGGATGACTACAGCTTTGACGCCATCGCCCGGCAGATTGGACTGAATCTCGAGGAAGCCGCCTGACGGCCCTCAACCCAGTGTCTCCGGTAGGAGCAACATAACCCCCTACCTTTGGCCCGGCATTAATTGCCGGGCCTTTTTTTGTGCCACGAATACGTGCCGCGCCGTGCCTGCCCTCTTGGGAAGGCGCAAAATGGGGCTGCCGCCTGTTTTGGTTCGCTCAAGGAGTGCTTCGTAGGACGGGCGCGAACTGGGTGCACCTCTCCCCGGACACGCTACAAGCATGACATCCCTGTCTCGCTCGGCGCCAGCCGTCCCTGGCTGGCGACGGTCCGGGGAGAGGTGCACCCAGCTCACGCCCTCCGATACTGCTCGCAGAAAGCCCCTGTTATCAGACGGCCATCCAAGGCGGCGCCCTGAAGGTTCCCAAGAGGGCGGGCACGGCGCGGCACTCCCACCTGACCACACTTCCAGACCAGGCACCAAAGCGGGGTCTAAGATGGGCTCAAAGCCCTTTTTGCTAGCCCAGCAGCAGCCTGCCAAGCCCCACCACGCTCACCACCAGCAGCCCGACTCCCAGTACCCTGAAAAACAGCGCCGTATCCCGCTGCAGGGCGTAGTCGTGGAACCTGAGGCCGAGGACGTGGCCGATGGCGGCGCAGGGCAGAAGCCAGAGGTGGTGTATCCACTGCATGTCGACGCCGGCGAAGAGGAAGGCAATCAGCTTGACCAGCACCAGGATGAACCACAGGGCGAACAGGGTGTCCCGCAGTTGCTCTTTGGGCATGCGGCTGGCGGCTACCGGCACGACCAGCGGTGCGGCGATCAGTGAGGTACCGCTGACGTAGCCGCCGAGGGCGATGAGGCCGGTATCCACCACCCGGTTGTTGCTGCGGATAGGGCGGTTGAGGATGTAGCTGATGGCGTAGAGCGTAACAATACTGAAGATAAAGCCGCTGATCAGTGCACCGGGCAAGGTGATGACGCCAAGCACGCCGATCGCTTTGGGAATCGCCATTACCAGCAGCGCCCAGCGCACAAAGGGCCAGTTGACTGTCGTCTGGGAATGTTCGGCTCGGTGGCTCTGCCAGACGGTCAGCGAGGAAAAGATCAGCAGGTGCACGCCGATCAGGGGCAGGAATACCAGGGGTTCGTCGAGGATCAGCAGCAGGAAGGGCAGGGTGAGCACGGCGCCG
>JAZBOY010000298.1:0-3928 GCA_036351375.1 Halieaceae bacterium | reverse complement strand
TCCGCAGGTATATTCTTGGCTATTTCCCACCCTACTCGACCACGGCGTCGCCGAAGCGGGTGGGCTCGCCGAAGAACTCGCGGTGCGAGGGCGGCTGGCGACCGTCGGCTTCCTGTACCCCGTAGTGCTCAGCCAGTTCTGCGCCAATCATCACCAGCCCGGATTTCTCCATCAGCTGCGGGTCTTTGGCCAGCGCATCGATAATACGGCCGGTGAATTCAGGCGTTTCGGCAGTAGCGGCCAGCTCACTGTAAAGCTCAGGCTGGGCATCAAACACCGCCCGGGTGCGCTCCGTCAGTAGCAGCCCCATCCACAGTGAGACCACGGCAACGTGGTGCGGCCTGAAATCGTGGGCCATGTCGTGGGCCATCTTGTCGATGGCCGCCTTGCCGGCGCCGTAGGCGGGGCCGTGCATGTAGATGCGCCCGCCAAAGGAGGAGGTGTTGACGATCAGGCCGGCCCCGGCCGCCAGCAGCAGCGGAGCCGCGTACCAGCTGGCCACGTAGTGGGAGCGCAGGCCGACATCGAACAGGCAGGTCTGCTCCAGGGGCTTTTCCCAGAACGGGCCACTTTCCGTGATGGAGGCAGGCAAAGCAGTAGCGTTGTTGACCAGGATATCCAGCCGGCCCTGTTCTTCGCGAACCTGCCCGAACAGGGCGGCGACCTCAGCATCATCGCCGTGATCGCAAAACACCGGAATGCCCCGTCCACCGGCGGCGGTGACTGCCTCCGCGGTGGCTGCCACGCTGCCTGGAAGTGGCGCCTCGCCCTCATCGCGGGTGCGGCCAGTAACATAGACAGTCGCTCCGGTGGCGCCGAGCGCACAGGCTATGCCCTTGCCGGCGCCGCGGCTGGCGCCCGTAACGACGACCACCCTGTCACTGATCAATCCCACAGCATTCCCCTCGTGGTGCGAATTGTTCTAGTATCCGCACTCGCCGCGCCGGCGGGAAGCCCCGCCGTGCCATGCCCCGCCACTGGTTTGGATTTCTGCATGGTCAACATCCTGGTGCTGTCACCCCACGCCGAACGCTACCGCGAGTTGATCGAGCGCGAACAGTTGCCCGAGGCTGCACTCAACTATGCCTGCGAGCTGGAAACCGCCCTGCCGCTGGCAGCCGACTGCGAGGTACTGTTCGGCGCCCCCGATCTGATCGCGGCTATCCTGCCCGAGTGCCCGGCACTGAAGTGGGCGCAGTCGAGCTGGGCCGGCATCACGCCGCTGCTTGAATGCAAGCGCCGCGACTACCGACTCACCGGCGTGAAAGACATTTTCGGCGCGCCGATGACGGAATTTGTGCTGGGCTGGCTGCTGGCGCTGGAAAGAAATATCCCGCAGCGGTACGCGGCAATTCGCTGGGACGACAGCCGTGATGGCCATATTGCCGGTAAGACCATCGGCATCATGGGCACCGGCTCGATCGGCGCGCACCTGGCAGCACACTGTCAGCAGCTGGGCCTGACGACCCGCGGCCTGAATTCCGACGGACGCGCCGTTGCCGGCTTTGACCGCTGCTGGGCCACCGGCGAGCGCCTGGAATTCGCCCGCGATCTCGACTACCTGGTCGCCCTGCTGCCGGACACCCCCGCTACGGATCGACTGGTGGACGCGGCGCTGCTGGCGTCCCTTGCCGATGGCGCCATCCTCGTCAATGGTGGACGCGGCAATTCGGTGCATACGCCGGACCTGCTGGCAGCCCTGGCGGACGGCCGTTTGCGTCATGCGGTGCTGGATGTCCTGCCGGAGGAACCACTGGCGGACGACGACCCACTGTGGTCGGTGGAACGGCTGTCCATCACCAGCCACACCGCGGCGCCGACCCCGGGCCGGGCCATCGTCGAAGTCTTCACGGGGAACTACAGGCGCTACCTGGCGGGTGAGCCCCTTCACTACGAAGTGGATTTCGAGCGCGGCTACTAGGCAGCACCTGTGAGGCGTCAGAGGCCGGGTTCTTCCGCCTGCTCACCGGCAGCGTAGGTGGTGTAGACAAACACCGGGATGTCGAGGCCGCCCAGTCGCTGCTCCACCAGGGGTTGCACGTCTGACCAGTCCAGGCCACCCACCCCGGTCGCCAGTCGCGGCAGCGCCAGGGAAGTAAAGCCTTCCTTGTCGACTATCCTGGCCAAAGCCCGCAGGGAATCATTGACCGCCTTGGTAGTTGCCTTACCGGGTCGACTGCCGTGGTCGTGGCCGCCCTCCTGGGTCAGCAGGTTGACGATGCGCACGTTGCCGGCACCACCCCACATCCAGGCCTCACCGGGCTTGGGATGATTCAGATGACACCAGTGGTGGAAGTCCTTGTGCATCGACGGATAGCGTTCGTGTAGTGACAGCGCCAGGCCCTGGCTCATCGGGTCGTTGGCAGCCACCCCATGGGCCACCGCATGGGCCTTGCTCAAGAGGATATCGCCCCGGACTTCATGCAGCATGTTTCGTCTCCCTGTACAGTCTTTGACAGGGCTATGGTAGGCAATTCAAGGCGTCGGGGTTTTGATCCAGGACAGTCGGCAGACATCCCGCCAGCGAGTGCTGCCGCGCCTGCAACCAGGGGAAACCGTTACCAGAGTTTGAAGATCGCGGTACCAATAAAGGTACCGAGCGCATATCCCAGCACGCCGACAAGAACTCCGGGCGTCACCAGGCTGCTCCAGCCGCGAGTAGCTGCCAGCGCCGGCGCAGTGGTGGCACCGAGGATCGCTGCGTTGGATGCGGTAATCAGCTCCGGCAGGCTCAGCCGCAGCAGACTGCCGAGCGTGAAGGTCACCAGCGCGTGAATGCTCAGCAGCACCAGTACCAGCAGGGTCAGAAGCGGTGCCACCTCGATCATGGCCACCACGTCGGCGCCTGCGGCGATGGCCGCGAAAAACAGGAAGGAAAACCCTATCCCCAGTTCGAAACTTCCCGCCAGCCGATCGGCCAGGTTGGGTATGGCGGTGGCCAGCACCAGCGTCACCAGGGTAATAGCGACGTAGCGCCAGTCCGGAATGTCGAGCCAGGACACCAGCGCATCACTGCCGGCGACGATAATCGTGGCCGCTGCGAGGCCGAGCGTGAGAGACATCGCCGTGGGGGGCGAACTGTGTGTCTCGGCGACCATCTCACTGTGGTCCTGCAGCGGGAAGCGCGAAGCCAGCCAGCGCCAGCCCGGCAGCAAGGCCAGGAATCCGAGGTAGACCGCGCTGAACAGGTTGTCGGCCGCGGTGGCGGCGGAGAAAAAGGAGGCGTCGCGCGACAGGCCGGTGATTTCCCCCAGCGCGGCGTAGTTGACCGAGCCGCCGATGTAGGTCGACGCAAACAGGCCGGCAATCGCCGCCTCGCGCGACTCCTCGGCTATCCCCGCGTTGCTGGCCAGACCGCCCAGGTCCAGGAACAGCGCCGCCACCACAACGCCAGCGACCGTGCCGGTGGTGGCGAGCAGGAAGGCCAGCGTGGTGCGGCCGGTTTCAAACAGCAGGCGCCGAAGGTCCGCCTGGAACAGGAACAGCGGGATCAATACCGGCACCACGTAGCTGAACACGAAGCCATAGGCCGGCGCGCTGTGCGGAATAATCTTCAGGTTCGATGCCAGGATCGCGCCGAGAATAGCGATAACAGCCCCGGTCAGGTGCGCCCCGATGCGAGTGCGCTCCGCGAGAAAGCCGATGCCGGCGATGGCAAACAGCGCCGCCATCACGGCCATGTGGTTGTCAGCGGGAATCAGCGACATGAAGGGCTCCGGCAAAAAGCCGCCACTGTATAGCATTTGCAGGGTGCCCCCAAGCCGCGGGGGCTCGGCCAGAGAGCATGCATTTTCTCCAGGCTGGAGAGATATCCCCGCGGTACGCCTGCGGCATAGATGCCAACAGAACTAGCGCACTAGGCGACCAGCAGCTGCTCCGCCTTGACGTGGTCCAGGGTGGCATCCAGTGCCCGGCCCAGCTTGTCCAC
>JAZBOY010000297.1:0-2635 GCA_036351375.1 Halieaceae bacterium | reverse complement strand
TGCCCAGTGGTATTTTACATGCTGCAGGAACTTGGTGTTCCAGCTCTTGTAGAGCTTGTTGGAATCCCGCCAGTACATGATGAATTCCGGCAGCAGGGCCTCCGCAAACTGCGGGTCGATGTGTGACATGCGGAGAATGTCGTACACGTCTTCCGTGGGCCGCCAGTCCTCGGGGATACGGGTGGGCTCGGTGTCGTGGGTGAGCGAGGAGGTGTAGCGTGCCCACTGGCGGCGAATATGCTGGATGAACTTGGAGTTGAGCGCCTTTTCCTGCGGGTTCCGCTCCCGCCAGTACAGCACGAATTCGGGCACGGCGTCGTCAATGAAGGCGCGGGTCACGCCGGTGCGCTCGAGAATCTCAAGGGCGTCTTCGCTGGGGTACCAGTTGTCGTGCAATGACTCGTCGTTGGGGCGAAAGCGCTCGCCGGTATCCTGCTGGCTGTGGCGCCAGCGGCTGAGCACGTGTTGTCGGAACTTGTTCTCCCAGGCGTGGCTCACTTCGCCGCGCTCGCGCCAGTAGCACACAAAGTCCTCGAGCTGCTCCAGCGCAAAGGCCCTTGAGATACCGTGGTTCAGGGCCAGTAGCTGCAGGAGGTCTTCGCTGGGCGCCCAGCTCTCTGCCAGCAGGCCTGCGCCCTGGCGGCGCGGCGGCTGGTAGGGCTGCTCTGCGGTCGTGGCGCGGGCCGCCTGGCGCGACTCGTTGATGGCAAACACCAGCGCCTCAGCCTCGTGCAGGGGCGGTGATTCCACCAGGATCAGGCCCTTGTCGGCGAGGCTCCTGGTCACCCGGTGCAGGTCCACGGCGCTCCAGAAGGGCAGGGATTCCAGTAGCCAGTCGCGCTGTACTCGCAGCCAGGCGTAGCCGCGGTGCTCCTGGGGTTCGCGGTGCCTGAACAGCTCGCTCAGGTGTTGCAGCAGGATGGCCTCTTCCAGTCCGATGGTCTGCGCCAGCGCCGGCGAGAAGACCAGCTGGCGTTCGGGGATGATGGAAGAGTCGGACATGGCCAGCCTCTGGCGATCGGGCCGGACATTCTAGGGCATCGCTTCGGGCTCTGCTAGCATGAGGGTATCTCAGCGGTAAAAACACAGATGGCAAAAACCAAGAGCAAGACTGCCTTCGTCTGCAACGAGTGCGGCTCCGAGTACAGCAAGTGGCAGGGTCAGTGCAGCGACTGCGGAGCCTGGAACGCGGTGGTGGAATTCCGCCTCGGGAACCCCGCCCGCGGCGGCAGCGCTGCGCCGAAGCAGGGCGGCTACAGTGGCGCCCTGGCAGAGGCCCGGGTGCTGAAAGATATCGCGCTGGACGAGTTGCCGCGCTTCTCCAGCGGCATGAGTGAGCTGGACCGGGTGCTGGGTGGGGGCCTGGTGCCGGGCTCGGCAATCCTGGTGGGCGGCAACCCCGGGGCAGGCAAGTCCACGCTGCTGCTGCAGACCCTGTGTCACCTAGCCCAACAGTTCCCGGCGCTTTACATCACCGGCGAGGAATCCCCCCAGCAGGTGGCCATGCGCGCCCAGCGCCTGCAGCTGCCGACCGACAAACTACAGCTCATGTCGGAAACCAGCGTCGAGGCCATCCAGGCGGCGGCGGAGTCGATCAAGCCGAAAATCCTGGTCGTGGATTCCATCCAGGTGGTGCATACCGATGCGCTCACCTCGGCACCGGGTTCAGTGTCCCAGGTACGTGAGTGCGCGGCCTGGCTGACGCGCTACGCCAAGCAGACCGGCACGGTGCTGTTCCTGGTCGGCCATGTCACCAAGGATGGCTCCCTGGCCGGTCCCAAGGTGCTGGAGCACATGATCGATTGCTCGATACTGTTGGAAGATACCGCCGATTCCCGCTTTCGTACCCTGCGTGGCCAGAAAAATCGCTTCGGCGCGGTGAATGAGCTGGGGGTGTTCGCCATGACTGGCGAGGGCCTCAAGGAAGTCAAAAATCCCTCGGCGATCTTCCTGAACCGCGCCAGCGAGCCTGCTGCCGGCTCAGCCGTGGTCGCGGTGTGGGAGGGCACCCGTCCGCTGCTGGTGGAGATCCAGGCGCTGGTGGATGACTCCCAGATCGCCAACCCGCGCCGCGTGGCAGTAGGCCTGGAGCAGAACCGCCTCAATATGCTGTTGGCGGTGCTGCACCGGCACGGGGGCTTGCAGGTCGGTGACCAGGACGTGTTTGCCAACGTGGTAGGCGGCGTACGGGTCCTGGAAACCAGTGCCGACCTGGCGCTGCTCTGTGCCATCGTCTCGAGCTTCCGAGACCGGGTGCTGCCGCGGGAGCTGGTGATTTTTGGTGAAGTGGGGCTGGCTGGCGAAATCCGTCCGGTACCCAGCGGGCAGGAGCGGCTGGCGGAAGCCGCCAAGCACGGCTTTACCCAGGCGATTGTGCCCCGCGCCAATCTGCCCAAACAGCCGATAGCGGGCATGGAAGTAAAAGGTGTAAGCAAACTCGGCGAAGCCCTCGCGGCTCTGGAGGCCTGAGATGGTGCGTGTTGCGGTCTGCTTCCTGTTGATCTGCGGGCTGTTCGCCCTGGTCAGTGCGGCGCGGGCAGAAGAACCGTTCCAGGCCACAATCCCCTTGCGCAACGGCCAGCTGCTGGTGGTGGCGGAATCGGACCTCGAACCCCGCAGTGTGGGTAGCTACAGC
>JAZBOY010000296.1:0-25006 GCA_036351375.1 Halieaceae bacterium | reverse complement strand
GTGTAATACTAGATTTACACTTTCCATGGGAGGGTCCCATGCGCATTCTGCTGATCCACCCGAATTATCGCTCCGGCGGCGCTGAAATCGCCGGCAACTGGCCACCAGCCTGGGTGGCCTACCTCTCCGGCCCCCTCAAGGCGGCGGGTTTCACCGATATTCACTTTGTCGACGCCATGACCAACGACCTCGATGACGAGGCCGTGGCGCAACGTCTGCGCGAGCTGCAGCCCGACCTGGTGGGCGTCACCTCGATCACCCCCTCCATTTATGCCGCCGAGCGCATCCTCGAGCTGGCCAAGGAACACTGCCCTGAGGCCCTGCGGGTGCTGGGTGGCATCCACGCCACCTTCATGTACAAGCAGGTGCTGAGCGAAGCACCCTGGGTAGATGTGATTGTGCGCGGCGAGGGCGAGGAGATTCTGCTCGACGTGGTGCGCGCCCATGCAGAGGGCCGCTTCAAGGAACGCCGAGAGCAGATCAAGGGCCTGGCCTACCGGGACGGCGACGAAATTCTCGCCACGCCGGCCGCTCCCACCATCAAGGACCTGGATGCCATAGAACCGGACTGGACGCTGCTGGAGTGGGCCAAGTACACCTACATCCCGCTCAACACCCGGGTGGCAATTCCCAACATGGCGCGGGGCTGCCCGTTCACCTGCTCTTTCTGTTCACAGTGGAAGTTCTGGCGCGACTACCGGGTGCGCGACCCCATCAAGGTAGTGGACGAAATCGAGAAGCTGCACAAGGAACAGGACGTGGGCTTCTTCATCCTTGCGGATGAGGAACCGACCATCAATCGCAAGAAGTTCATCCAGTTCTGCGAGGAACTGATCCGCCGCGACCTGCCTGACAAGGTGAAATGGGGCATCAATACCCGGGTCACCGACATCCTGCGCGACGAGGAGCTGCTGCCGCTATACCGCGAGGCCGGCCTGGTTCATGTCAGTCTGGGCACAGAGGCCGCGGCCCAGATGAAGCTCGACCAGTTCAACAAGGAAACCAAGGTCGAGGACAACCGCCGCGCCATCGAGCTGTTGCGCAAGGCGGATATCTTCGTCGAGGCCCAGTTTATCGTCGGCCTGGACAACGAGACACCCGAGACCCTGGAAGAAACCTACCGGATGGCCTGGGACTGGCAACCGGACCTCGCCAACTGGGCGATGTATACCCCCTGGCCGTTCACGCCGCTGTTCCAGGAACTGGGCGACAAGGTCGAGGTGTTCGACTTCTCGCGCTACAACTTCGTCACCCCGATCATGAAGCCCGCCGCCATGGACCGGGCCACCCTGCTGGACCGGGTGATGAACAATTATCGGCGCTTCTACATGCGCAAAGCCCTGTTCCACTACCCCTGGCGCGGCACCGGCTTCCGTCGGCGCTACCTGCTGGGGTGCCTCAAGGCTTTCGCCAAGGCCGGTTTCTCCCGCACCTTCTACGACCTTGGCAAGAACAACTACTGGGGCCCCCAGGCCAAGGACAAGGTGGACTTCAAATTCGACACCAGTCGCAAGCTTGCCCGCGCGCAGCTCGACGACTGGGAAGCCGCCGCCGACCGCGCTGCCCGCGCCCGGGCACGCAAACAATCCCAGCTCGCCACACCCGCCGACCAGGTGATCGTCAAATCCTGCGGTGGCGGTGAAGAGCAGCTGGAGGAGCTTATGCAATGAACGCACCCCTTCCCTCCAGCGCCACCCCGGCGCGGATCGGTCCCAACAGCGTGCTACAGCTGGTGCCGCTGCTGGACGAGCGTCTGGGTACTGGCCCGCGGGAGATGTTGCTGGCCCAGTCGGGCCTGTCGGAACTGCCGGCAGATGAGGGCTTGATGGAAGAAGGCCCTGCCGCTGCGCTGCACCAGGCCGTGCGGGCCACCTACCCGGACCTGGCCACCGACCTGACCCGTCGCGCCGGGCTGCGCACCGCCGATTACATCATCAGCCACCGCATTCCGCCGGTGGTGATGCACCTGCTGCAGCACTCGCCGCCCTGGCTGAGCGCGCCGTTACTGGCCAAGACCATTGAGAAACACGCCTGGACCTTTGCAGGCTCAGGTGAGTTCCGGGTGGCCAGCAAGCGGCCCTTGGTGTTCGAGCTCTACGACAACCCTGTGGTGCGCGGTGAGCAGGCGGATTCACCCATCTGCCACTGGCACGCCGCGGTGTTCCAACGGCTTTTCAACAACCTGGTCGACAAGGGCATGACCTGCCGCGAAACCGCCTGCTGCGCCTCAGGCAGCGACTGCTGCCGCTTCGAAATCTACTGAGCCGCCGCCGCTTTGCCGATGACAGTCAGCATCCGCGTCACCTGACCCCGGTAGCTGTCGAGGCGCTGCCAATACATGGTCCGGCCCAGCGCGGGGATGCCCAGGTACCCGCGCACTTCCAGGTAATCCGCATCCAACTCCTTGATCGAGCAGCGATAGCTGCGGCCGCTGCTCGGGTCGTAGATGTGACCGCGCCAGCCCGATCCATCGGCCACCAGGCCGCTGGCGATCTCCAGGCCCAGCACCAAACGTTCTCGCAGCTCGCGCTCTGGGTTGTGAATATCCCGACGCTGGCTGCCAACGGCGGCGACCCCGTCGATTACTGCAAAGCGCGGTCGCAGCAGACCCACTACTCGAACACTTAGCGTATCGCCACCGGTCACGCGCACCACCGCGGAACCATCAGCCAGCACCCAGTCACCCTCAATGCGAGCCTCGGCCCGCATCGCCGCCAGCAGCAGAAACAGGCCTGCAGCTAGCATAAGCCTGGCGCTCATACAGTCAGCTCCGGCTCCGCCAGGGATGGTCTTACCGCCTGCCGGAAACGCGCTTTGTAGTCGGCAAACTCGGTGCCCATCCAGCGATCCCACCAGGTGAAATACAGTCCGTAATTGCCGCGGGCCCGCTGGTGATGCAGGTCGTGGTGGACGACCGAGGTAAGACAATCCAGGGGGCTGTCCACCCACCAGTGCGGGTGGAACTCGACCCCCGAATGACCCATAGCATTGCGCAGGATCATGATCGCCAGGAACACGAACATGACGACCTCATGTACCGGTAGGAACCAGGTGACCGCCGGCACGAACAATGCCATCAGGAAGGCCTCACCGGGGGCAAAGGCATATGCCGCCCAGGGGGTGGGAGTGCGTGAACGGTGATGCACCAGATGAAAACGGCGAAACAGCCAGCGATGATGCATGGCGCGATGCACCCAGTAGAAGTAGGCATCGTGCAATACCAGCAGCGCGGGCAAGCTGACGGCGCCGTAAACCCAGCCGTAATCGCGCCAGTCGTCATAGACCAGCAACACACCAGCGCGCTCGAGTCTTATGGTGACCAGTGCCACGGTCGCATAGACCCCGGTCGTCAACAGCGAGTATCCGACCTCACGCAGGTAGTCGACGACCTGTGGCTTGCGCGCCTGGATGCGACGCGCCCTGGAAAAGCCAGGGCACAGGCCAAACAGTACCAGGCTGACCAGACCCGCTCCAAACAGGTAGCGCAAGGTATCGAAGGTGAACACAGTCACCCAGATTTCGAGAAGGTTTGCCATAAATCGTCCTCCGGCATCTGACGGGGAGGATTCAAGCGCACGCCAGCTCAAAAAACCTGTCGCTGGCAAAAAATGCCTACCGATTTCGAAATCGGCTGCAAATTTCAGGAATCGGTCAGTGTTTTTCCCGATATTCCCGTGGAGTAAGCCCGAAACTCGCCTTGAAGGCACGGTTGAACGTGGTCAGCGAGCGATAGCCGGAATCCATGGCAATCGTGAGAATCGGCAGGTGCCGCGAGTCCGGCGCCACCAGCCGGTCGCTGACCTCGCGCAGCCGGTAATGGTTCAGGAAATCATTGAAGTTGCGGTAGCCGAGTTCGCTGTTGATCAGCTTGCGCAGCCGATGCTCAGGGATGCCCACCCGGTCACCGAGCCCGCGAATGGTGAGCTCCGTGTCGCGATACAGCAGCTCCTCTTCCATCGCAGCGATCACCGTTGCCAGTTCGGGGGTCTCCGCAGCCGCGCGCTGTGGCGCGGTCTGCGCGGAGGGAACACTGGCCGCCAGCAGGCCATCGGGACCCAGCGACATCAACACGGCCATAAACAACAGGGTACTCCCGCCGATGCCCGCTGAGTGCACAAGCTCCATCCCGTCTGGTATCTGCTCCGTCCCGTAGAGACTCTCCACCACCAGCACGCCGAGGATGTAGGCGCCGATGATAACCGTTACCGTCAGTCGCAGCCGACGCCGCGGCTCCACCAGATCCTGGCGCCACTGGCGCAGGGTCAGCAACATGGCGTAGGCCATCATCAGCACCATGATCACGCGAGACAACAGGCGTGGCAGCGACATACCCAATTCATCCAGCACCAGGACGCCAGGCCAGCCACTGGCCAGGTATCCAAGCGCTATATAGGTCGCGCCCAGCCCCAGGGTGCCCGGTGACGGACGGCGCTGGTCGTCGAACAGCGCCTGCACAAATAGCAGGAACACCATGGGGATGGTGTCAGACGCGAGGCCGGCGGGATAAAACCACGGACTGCGGTCGTAGAGGACTGGCGCCAACACGTAGCCCATCAGGCTGAAGGTCAGCAGCATCAGCACGCGCACCGCATAGTGCTTCCGGAAACGCAGGCCGAGGCCCAGCGCCAGCGCCACCAACAGCCCGAGGGCAATACCACGCAAGAAGAAGAACCACTCCACCATGGACCTACAGTGGGCCAGCATCGCGGCACGGTCAAGGACAACGCCGGGGACGCCTGTGTTGCGGTCTCAGCCGGGTGGGGCAGCGCCGGGTTTAGGGTATGCTACGCCCACCATGGACCTGACCTACACCCTTTCAATTGCGGCCACGCTAGCTTTCTCGGTGACCGGCGTGCTGGCCGCGCGCATCCAGCAGCTCGATATTATCGGCGTTACGGTCGTGGGCGTGGTCACCGCCGTGGGCGGTGGGACCATTCGCGATATCATTCTCGACGTGCCGGTGTTCTGGATTGTCGACGGCCGCTACCTGCTGGCTGCGACCCTGGCGGCACTGCTGACCTTTGCCTTTAACGACCTGATTCATCGGGGCTACCGCTGGTTCCTGTACATGGACGCCCTGGGCGTAGCCCTGTTTGCCGCCCTCGCGGTAATGAAGACCCTTGCGCTGGGGCTGGGCAGTGCCCACGCCGTGGTGATGGGCGTGATTACCGGCATCGGCGGCGGCATTATTCGCGACGTGCTGCTGGATCGCCCTACCCTGATCGTTTCCCGCGAGCTGTATGCCACGCCAATCTGCCTGGGCGTGGGCCTGCAGCTGGCGCTGCTGAAGCTCGGCGTGCTGAGCACCCAGCAGGTGGTGATTGCCGGGGTAGCCGCGATATTCCTGTTCCGCGCCGCCGCCATCTACTTCCAGTGGCAGATGCCGGACATCCTCACCCTCAGCAACCGGCCGGTTGCGAGCAATCCGGAAGAGTAAGGCCCGCACAACACCAGGAGGCACTATGAGCTTACCGACCCACGCCGTTGACAGCCCTGCCGCCTGGCATGGCAGGGACATGGCGCAGCGAGACGACTGGATTCGAAACTTCACTGCGGCAGAAATCAGTGAGCTGGAAGCGGCAGTCACCTCGGCGCAGGCCAGCGGCAAACCTCGCGACCAGCTTACCCGGGAAGATTTCCCGTTGCCCCGGCTGGCGGCAGAGTCGCGCCACTGGCTGCGGGAACTGGCCGACGGGCGCGGCTTCATGCTGCTGCGCGGCCTGCCCGTGGAGCGCTGGGGTGATGAAGTGGCCAGCCTCGCCTACCTGGGGCTGGGCCTGCACATGGGCGGGCTGGCCAGCCAGAACGCAGCGGGCGATTTGCTGGGCCATGTGCGCGATACCGGGGCAGACCCGAATGACCCCAGCGTCAGGCTCTATCGGACCAACGCGGCCCAGGGTTTCCACACCGACGGTGCCGACGTGATCGGCCTGCTGTGCCTGCGCACGGCAAAGAGCGGTGGCGAAAGCCGCATCGTCAGCTCCATTTCGGTATTCAACGAAGTACTCGCCGCCCGCCCCGACCTGGTGCCGCTGCTGTTCGCGCCCTGGCACTTCGACCGCCAGGGCGAGCAGGGCGAGGGCGAGCCGCCGACTTTCGCGATTCCCCTGTGCTACTGGGACGGTAGCCACCTGCGCACGTTCTACATAGGCTGGTATATCCGCGACGCACAGCAGCATGACAGCGTGCCGCGGCTCAGCGACGAGCAGGAAGAACTGCTGGAGCTGATCGACGCGGTCGCGGACCGCTGCGCCCTCGACATGGAGTTCAAGCCCGGCGACATCCAGTTGCTCAAGAATTCCAGCATCCTGCACGGCCGCGCCGCCTTCAGCGACTGGCCGGAGCCGGAACGCCGGCGCCACCTGTTGCGGCTGTGGATCAATGCCGATACTGACTTTGCCGCGGATGGGAATATCGTGAAAGCGGTACCAACGACTGCCGGCCACCGTTCGGACGAGGAGTTACTCGACAGCTAGGGTCGGGCTACTTCTTCTCCTGCAGCCGGCTGCGAAACTTGCTGCGCGCCAGCTGCTGCATGTCTTCCACCTGGTCGCTCTCGTCCATGATCTCGCGGCCCAGCAGCGTTTCCAGCGCATCCTCAAGGGTGACGATGCCGGCGGTCTGGCCGTAGCTGTCCTCCACCAGGAACAGGTGCTCGCGGCGCTTGATGAACTGGTCGAGCAGGAACAGTACCGGCAGATCCTCCGACACGCGGAATATCGGCAGGGAGAAATCCTCCAGCTTGTGGTCGCCCTGCCCCTCCAACTCTGCCTCGAAAATCCTTGGCCGCAGCACCAGCCCGGAGACCGTATCCATGTTCCCGAGATAGATGGGAATACGGGTAAAGGGCTTGTCCTCCAGTGCCGCCAGCGCCTCCTTGAGGGTCATGGTGGCATCCAGCGCCGTCACCACGGTGCGCGGCGTGAGAATGGTCTCTGTGCGGGTTTCTCGCAGCTGCAGGATGTTCTCCAGCAGCTCACTCTCCTGGTGCCCCAACGCGCCCTCGCGCTTGCCGAGCCGGGCCAGCGCCGCCAGCTCTTCCCGGCTGATGGCACTGGCGTCGCCCTTGGAGAAAGCCCGGGTGAGCTGTGCCGACAGCCAGACCAGCGGGAACAGCAGCTTCACCAGCACGCGGATGACAAAAGACGCCGGCAGTGCCAGCTGCTTCCAGAAAGTCGCCCCGAGGGTCTTGGGGATGATCTCGGAGAAATACAGGATGGCCAGGGTCAGCAGAAAGGCGATAAGGGTTTCGTAGCGCGTGCCAAATACCTTGAGCGCCTGGGCGCCGACGCCGGCGGCCCCCATGGTGTGGGCGAAGGTATTGAGAATCAGGATCGCGGAAATGGAATGGTCGAGGTCGTCCTTGACGGCCTTCAGCACCTGCGCCCGCCGCGGGCGCTCCTGCAGCTGGGTTTCGATAAACCCCGGCGTCACCGACAGCAGCACTGCCTCGAGAATCGAGCACAGGAAGGACACGCCTATGGCGATGACCAGGTAAGTAATAAGCAGGGTCATGAAGGATTACAGGCTCCGCCCGCACACGGTGGACCATTGTAACCAAAACCGGCACCGGGATACCGGCCGCTCACTCGGCCTCGCGATCCCGGCCCAGCTCTGCCAGCACATCGGGCAGCGCCACCGGCACACCATCGGCCGCCACCCTGGCCTCTTCCACGTTCTCGATGCGCTCCTCCAGCCCCGGGTGGGTGCTGAAAAAATCCAGCCACTCGCTGTTGCGCAGCTCATCGTCGTTGAGCACGTGGCGGAAGAACTCATCGGCGCCGCCCAGATGGCCATAATGCCTTCTAAGCAGTTCCAGCGCGTAGTCATCGGCCTCGCGCTCCTGGTCGCGACTGAAGCTCAGCAGCAGACCGTCTGCCGACAGGCCGAACACCTGGTCGGCGACCGATGACTGCGAGAAGCCACTGATCAGGGCCAGGCCTGTGATGGTGACCGCGACGCGCCCGGTGGCCATGATCGGGTCGCGGTGCACGATGTGGCCGATTTCGTGGGCCAGCACCATGGCCAGCGCATTCTCCGAGCTGACCGAGTCCAGCAGGCCCTGGTTGATGACAATGTTGCCCGCCAGCGTGGCAAAGGCATTCTTGTCCTGGCTGGGGCTGTAGTGCACGCGAATCACCATTCCCTCGGGCAATTCGTGGCCAGCCAGCAGCTCATCCGCCAGGGCCTGCAGCGCGTCCTCGGCACGCTGCTGATCTTCCGGCAGTGGTTCATTGAACAGCCCGTCCTCGTCAAAGCTCTCGACCAGGACCTCTTCGAACTCGAAGGGCACATGCGGCAGCAGCAGTCCGGCAGCGCCGTACACCGTGCCGAAAATCACCGCGAACAGCAGCGCTACGCCGGCCAACAGGCTGGCAAAATCCACCAGCGGGTGGGTTTCGGAGACATTGATACCTTCCGGTATCGGCCGGTTCTCGTATTCCATCAGCCCGGTTTGGGGGGAACCAGCGCGGTGCCATAGGCAAGTACCTCCACGGCGCCCACCTGGCCCTTGGCACCCTTGGTGATGGAGGAGGTTTCCAGCTTGATGTTGAAAATTGCGTCGGCACCCCGGCTCTCGGCATCTGCCTTCATACGCAGGATGGCCTCGCGACGGGCGCGCTCCACCAGGGACTCGTAAGCGCTGACCCTCCCACCGAGGATATTGCGCAGGCCCGCGGATACCTTCTTGAAGAAGTCGATAGACACCACCACCGAGCCCACCACCAGAGCTACAGACTCCGGCTCCACCGGCGGCGGACGCTTGGTGCTGAAGGTGACGATGGAGCGGAGTGCCTCCTCGCGCTCGATGATGGAGCGAAAGTGGCGGCGCTCATTGTAGGTACCGAAGCCATAACCCAGGGCCAACAGCACCAGCAGAATGATCAGGTCATACATACGAAGCCCTCCCTGGTCCCGCCACGCGGTAATTCCGCTGACTGTCGATCATCATTCGACGACAACCGCTGTGCCGTACACGAACAGCTCTGAGGCGCCGGCAGTGACCGACGAAGTGGAGAAGCGAACGTTGAGAATGGCGTTGGCCCCCACGGCCTGGGCCTGCTGGATCATGCGCTCGGTGGCTTCATTGCGGGATTCGTTCAACAGCTCCGTATAGCCCTTGAGCTCACCGCCGACGATGTTCTTGAACCCCGCCATGATGTCGCGACCCGCGTGCTTGGCGCGTACCGTATTGCCCTGCACCATGCCCAGGTGGCGCACAATACGCTTGCCGGGTACTTCCTCGATATTGGTGACAATCATCTCAGACATAGTTACTGATCTCCCTGTGTACTAATGTCATTCCAGGCCGCATGGCTATGCCGGGCTGAAGATTCGAGGGTGCGCCAGCCCATGCGGTTTGGCAACCGGAATAGTCCTGTTTTGTACATTAGTGGAGCGGCAAGAGAATGGGGAAAACCGGGGCGGCAGCATCGTGTGGCCGCTCTATACTTAGGGCAAATAACGACAACAGGGCCAGACCATGAGCCGTATGCCGATCACCGACGCGATGTTCCTCATCAACGAAACCCGCCGCACGCCGATGCACGTCGGCGGGCTGCACCTGTTCGACCTGCCAGAGGGGGTTGATGACATCGAGTTCCTGTCGGAACTGGGAGACATCCTCAGCTATGACGGCGACCTGCGCCATCCCTTCGGTGAGCGACTGAAGATGGGACCGCTGGGCCAGTTCGGGCCCATCTCCTGGGAGAAGGACCGGCAGCTGGATATGGACTACCACATCCGTCACTCGGCGCTGCCGGCACCGGGTCGGTACCGGGAGCTGTTTGCCCTGGTCTCCCGCCTGCACAGCTCCCTGCTCGACCGCTCCCGGCCACTGTGGGAGCTGCACCTGATCGAAGGATTGCAGAACCGCCAGTTCGCCATGTACCTGAAGACCCACCACTGCGCTATCGACGGCGCCGGCTCCATGCATCTGCTGAACAGCATGTACTCACCCAACCAGAAGGCGCGCATTCAGTATTCGCCGTTTTCCCAGGAAGCCTACGAGGCCTACAAGGAGGCGCTGAAGCAATCACGCCCACGGCGCGTACGGCCCAAAGAAAGCGAAATGAAGGCCGTGCTGGAGGCCATGCGCGAGCAGCTCGGCGGCGCGGTGCACATCGGCAAGGCGCTCAAGGACTACGCCGCGGTCTGGCTGGGCCTCAACAAGAAACTGGCTGCACCGGTCTACAAGAGCCCACGCACGCCGCTGAGCCAGCGCATTACCGGCGCCCGCCGTTTCGTGGCCCAGTCCTGGGATTTCCAGCGCGTACGGACCATGAGCAAGGCCTTCGACGGCACTCTCAATGACGGCGTCCTGGCCATGGTCTCCGGTGCCCTGCGCCGTTACCTTGTAGACCAGAACGCGCTGCCCAGGGAATCACTGACTGCGATGGCGCCAATTTCCCTGCGCGACGCAGACGACACCGACTCGGCCAACGCGGTGGCTTTCATTACCGCCAACCTGGGCACAGCTGAAAAGGATCCGGCAAAACGCATGCGCGTGATCCAGGAATCCATGCAGGCCGGCAAGCAGCAACTCTCCGGCATGAGCCGCAGGGAGGTGGAGATCTACACTGCGCTGACTCAGCTCCCCACCATACTCACGTTCCTTACCGGCAGTACCGATCGCTTTCCTGCTTTCAGCACCGTCGTGTCCAACGTGCCGGGGCCGCGCCAGCAGATGTACTGGAACGGTGCGCGACTGGCGGGCCTGTACCCCGTGTCGATACCCTTCGACGGCTTCGCCGCCAATTTCACCGTGGTGTCCCACGACAAGAACCTGGACTTTGGCATCGTCGCCTGCCGCCACACCCTGCCCCAGGTCCAGCGCATGATCGACTACATGGAAGAGTCGCTGGTGGAACTGGAAGAAGCGGCCGGGCTGCGCAGCAAGCCCGTGAAGCGCAAGCTCACTCCGAAGAAGAAGCCCGCAGCGAAAAAGAAACCAGCAAGCCGGAAAGCACCGGCCAAAAAGTCCGCGGCAAAAAAAGCGCCGACCAAAAAGGCCGCCGCGAAAAAGCGGCCCGCGGCGAAGAAAAAGGCGCCGGCTCGCAAGGCTTCGTCTGGTAGCGCCACAGCGCGGAAGAAGGCCGCCCCGCGGAAGGCCGCCCCACGCAATAAAGCCGTGCCTAAGGCCGCCAGTCGTTCCAGCTAACCAGCAACAGTCTCAGCCTGCTTCCACCTCTGCCGGACTGGGAGTTGCCTGAGCCCCTTCCGGCGGCTGCACGAGGCGACAGCTCCAGGCCATTTCTTCAAAGAACCCGCCCCGCATGCTCTGCGGGTTGAGGCGAAACTCCGTGCGGGGAAACTTGCCGGTCTCTGTAGACCACGGGTAGGTGAACTGGAAGGTGAGCATCGAGGGCGAGTAATCCAGCTTTGCTTCAATTTGCCGCTCTGCCGCATCCATGCACCAGCTTGCCCTCACAGAGGCATCGGTTGCCCTCCTGGCAACAATCGCGCTGGGATGGAAGCTAAAGGTGTAGTGTCGGTGAAAGCCCTGGTCCGGACAGACTGTCAGGAGCCGGCTGCTCCGTTCGACATCATAGTCGTTGGCAATATTGGCTCGCGCGCGATCCAGGTACTTGTCCAGCGGCTCCTCACACACATAGCTGACCAGCTGCTGCTCTCCGCCGCAGCCCACGAGCAACGCGATCACTGGATACAGGAATGGTTTCACCGCTTTTCCTTCCCCTGCAGGCTGTTTGGTGAGGCTACAACCATACACTTATTCGACGGGAGCGAGGACCTTTGCAAGACTGCCTCAGATGGTCTCAGAAGCATCAGAATCGTTTCCGGCCTGTAGAATTCCAGCTAGGACTCGCCAACAAACGCGAAATAGCCAAACGGGTTGCAGGACAAGAGACTGACATTCGTTTGAGGGTCGTCAGCAGTAAACGTTCCACAACTCAAGAATGAAGACTGGAGCCGCACTCCAACCGGATTAAACGTGGTTTCTGTTACTCCTAACAGAACTGACTAAGCTGAAAGCACAATAGACACTACGCCGGAGTAGACATACGCTTACGTCGATTCAATTGATTCGTGCACAAATCTCGCACACGGATCGTGGTAATTGAGCACGGGGTGCTCGGAGCTAAATCGAGGGAAACTGGAGGCCGAAAACCATGTCCAGATGGGTCGAAGAGTTCGAGAATCATGCTTTTCAAGAGAGCTGGAAGTCTCTCGAGGAGAGTTTGTCCAATGTCAAATTGGAAGACGAATCGGTGATCACTGCGGTACAAGAACTCGCTCGGCTCAAGAAGGTATACGAATACTGCTCTGAAATCTTGATAGCACTAGACCCTGAACTTGTACCTCGTGAGACCTGGAACCAATTGAACAGCGCGACTACGAATTGTCGTGCACAGGTCGAGGAGTTCAACGCAAAAAAAGCATTGACTAGTCTATCCAATGCCAACAATACAGCTGATAGCTTCCTGACTTTTCTTCGACCGTACTTGGTGGGCGAAGTCGAGGCGATAAAAGCTGTTACTTCGTCCTCCTTGGAGTCCGCTAATACAATTGAAAAGCGCGCTCAGGAGTTCATGGAGACTGTCAGCGAGCTTCTCAAGAATGTTCAAGATTTTCGCAAGACGGCAGAGGGCGCTGCTCAGAGTTCTACAGAGGCATTTGCAGTTATTGATGGGTACTTGACAAAGCTTACGGAAGGCGAAGGCGAAGACCCATCGATAATCGACTTGATCCAACTTCTTCAAGAGTCTGCGCAAAGCAACTCTGAAAAAATCCTAGAGTATCACGATCAGTTGCTGACCGGAGATAACGAGAAGCCATCAATAAAACAGACCATCGCCCAGCAGGTCAAGGAGATCAACAATAACGCAGCAGCGACGAAGTCCAAGCTCGCGAGCATAACAGAAGAGACAGAGGACTTTGAGAGCTTCCACTTTGATGTTTTTGGCGACCCCGAAGACGAAGGAAAAGACGTTCGCTCCGGAAAAAAATACGAACTTCAACGACTCATGCAGAAAATGACAAAGTTTGAGGAAGCCCAGTCCAACAAGTATGAGGAACTAAATACCGCCATAGAATCACTCATCCCTGGAGCAACTACGGCAGGTCTGGCTTCAGCTTATGAACGGATGAAAAGCAGCTTCAGTTGGCCAAATTGGGGGTTCACAGCAGTTTTCTATGGAGCAATAGGGGCTCTATTTTGGATTGGATGGACAAGCATTGTCGCTTCTGAGAACCTCGAAGAAGTACTCAAAGGTCTATTAATTCGACTGCCACTTTATGGCCCGATAATCTGGCTAGCAGTCTTCGTTTCAAAGCGTCGGAGTGAGAATCAACGTCTGCAGCAAGAGTATGCCCACAAGGAAGCGCTGGCAAAGTCTTACGCGAGCTATAAGGAACAGATAGAAAATCTTCAGGGTGAAGATAAAGAAATGCTCTCCAGATTCATGGACAAGATCATTGATGCAATCGTATTTAATGCATCATCCACTCTCGATAAAGACCACCGCGACCCCACGCCTCTTGAACATGCCATGAAGGAGGCTCTTGAAAGAGCTCGAGATACTGTTGGCCATCAAAGCTCATAGACCTGAGCCTTCGATACTCAGATCGGCCGACAATGACTACGCCACAACTTTGCCTCTCTCGACGAGGCCAGACAGGCACTGGAGAGATGGTTCGCTTACTTCAACGACCATTGACCCAATCAGGACCTGGGTATGAATACACCTTAGGCAATATATCGATTTGCTGCGTAGCTGTGCAGTTCTGGCTGGGTCATTACCGCCAACACCCTGACCGGCTATTTATCTGACTAGTTAGATTACGTTATTGAAGCAACAAGTACATGTATGGCATCGTTTCTATATGAAAACGGCTCTTACTATTACTTTGAGTATCGCTTTTTTGGGTTGCTCTGACCAATCAATGGATCAAGCTCCTGGGCTGAAGGAACCTACTACCATAGATGCAACCAGATTTTGCAGGATCGGGTCCGAATTCTCAGATATGACTCATGAGCTATCGAGGTCTCTGGCTGAAGAGTATCTATATGAAAATAATATTAGGGATTCTTATATAGATACGTTTGCATGGGGCATAACTTGGGCCCAGCTAGATGTAAAGTCAAAAAACGTAGACGAAAGCGTATCTAGTTATCTTGATGGTGGGTATAGACCAAAAACTACGAACAATAGCGGCACGTTTGTTCATGCTTGTGTTGAAAATATTACAAAGTTTTTTGGGCATCCCCGGTAAAGTCGGGCACTATAGTGAACCGCCCCGGCTTTTCCGGAGACTCTATTCTTTGAGAGGATAGAGTCTCCGGAAAAGCCGGGGCGGTTCAATCATCGGACTGTTCAAGACCGAGATCATCCGTACCAGAGGCCCCTGGCGCGACCTGGATGCCGTCGAGTACGCCACCCTGACCTGGGTCGACTGGTTCAACCATCGGAGGCTGCTGGAACCGATCGGCAATATCCCGCCAGCAGAGCGAGAGCAAGCCTACTATGATCAACTGGATGGTCAGGCCAAAGCGGCATGACTCACATAAAAGGGTCTCCGGTCTAACCGGGGCGGTTCAGTTTACGTCAATGGGATGGCAGTTCAGCCCACCAGCGTTCTGAGCAGCTTGCATAGCGAGAATCTTCGCTTGAGAACCTGAGGGAGCACCCCAGGCACTACCAACAATCAGTTTTGACAACGAGCCAAGGATCTATGCTCTGCGCCAAATTCATACGAACTAAAAACATCGTGTGCGCTAACTCCGCATCCGCTAAATACGGCAATTGCCAAAATTGCTAATAGTCTCTTCCGCACCTCAATACCTTAAAGTACTGATAAGGCTAAAATCAGTATGTAAGCTAGATGTGGCTGCCATAAAGGTTTGTTTGCTAAATAATCCAAATTAGGGCCATAAAGGTCAGGGCAAGGAGTATAAAAAGGATGACTTCGGCAATCGATGTGGGCTCTCCTCTTTCACGACTCTCTAATGTAAGCGTTAGTAGCCCTAGAAGGAATGAAAGAAGACGTGTACCTAAAATCAGCGGCCAGAAAGGTATGCAAAGTAGAAAAGCTATAGGGTGTTCAGGACTATCTCCAATATCTAGCGCCTTATAAATGACCAAATCAAGAGTCTTGTAGACAGGTACTGTCAGGACACCCAGCATAAGGTACAGAGCAAAGTAGCCCCAATTGTTTGGATCACCATACTCACAAAGTGCTTGAAACTTGCATACCAAATCCATTTGAACCAAGCCTTAGGTGTTGACTTGTTACAAAGATAGCATCTTCCTAACCTTCGTTTAGGAATTTGGAAGTGAGAACCTGTTACTGCACGAGAGCAGCAACACAAAGGGTGAGGCAGTCACGGGATCTGCTCTTAGACGAAAAAATGCAAGGAATATGAGCACTAGAACCGGCTATTCGCAGTGTGCTTTGTTGAACAACCATCCACCAACGTTATAGGTGAGCACCTCCGGTCTGGAGAAGAAAAGTGGAGGCTGGAGTCGGAATCGAACCGGCGTACACGGAGTTGCAGTCCGCTGCATAACCACTCTGCCATCCAGCCTTTTTCAGAGAGCAGATGCCGGCGGGGGCCCGCCGACAGAGGGCGCAATTATACAGAAACCGGCCCCGCTCGCAATCGGCGCCACGGCGCCCTCGTCAGGGGTCCTGTAGCCCCCGTTCCTCAACGTCAGGGAGGGCCTCACCGATCTTTTTCTGACGCTCCAGAATCACCTTCCAGGCCGCGCGCAGGTAGATCACCATGCTCCACAGGGTAAGAATCGCCGCCACGTAGAGAATGGTCAGAGCCACACCCAGCGCCCACAGCTCGGTGTCCTCCGGCAGCGCCAGCAGGACGACGATGGCAATCATCTGGAAGGTGGTTTTCACCTTGCCGATATAGCTCACCGCCACGCTGGTGCGCTCACCCAGTTCCGCCATCCACTCGCGCAGTGCGGAGATGACGATCTCGCGGCCAATGATCACGCAGGCAGCCAGGGTGAAGGCAATACTGGCGTGTTGCTCCACCAGCAGCACCAGCGCCACCGCCACCATCAGTTTGTCGGCCACCGGGTCGAGGAAGGCCCCGAACTCGGTCATCTGCGCCAGTTTGCGGGCCAGGTAGCCGTCGAACCAGTCGGTGATGGCCGCCAGGCCGAATACGCCCGCCGCCACCAGCTTGTGGTTCTCGAAGGGCCAGTAGAACACCAGCACCAGCACCGGGATCATGATGATCCGGCTGACGGTCAGGGAGTTGGGGATATTGATGGGCATGGGGTGCCGGTCTCAGTTGCTGTGCAGCTGTTCGTAAATGTCGCGAGCTATTTTTTCATTAATACCGGTAACTTTCATCAGCTCTTCCATGCTGGCCCGCTGAATGCCCTTCAAACCACCGAAATGCCGCAGCAGGTCGCGGCGGCGCTTGGCGCCGACCCCGGGAATCTCGTCCAGCACCGAGCCCTTGCGCTTCTTGTCGCGCCGCGCGCGATGGCCGGTAATGGCAAATCGGTGGGCCTCGTCGCGAATGTGCTGGATCAGGTGCAGGCCGGCGTTGTCGGCGTTGAGCTGGACTTCCTTGCCGGTCTCACCAATCACCAGGGTCTCGAAGCCGGCCTTGCGGGTCGTGCCCTTGGCCACGCCGATCACGGTCACGTCATTGATCTGCAGGTCCTCCATCACGCCCATTGCCTGAGCCACCTGCCCTTTACCGCCATCGATAAAGAGAATATCCGGCAGGGTACCCTCGCCGGACTTGAGGCGTTTGTAGCGCCGCTCCAGGGCCTGCTGCATGGCGGCGTAGTCGTCGCCGGCGGTAATGTCCTCGATATTGAACTTGCGGTAGTCAGACTTGCGCGGCCCGCCCTGGTCAAACACCACGCAGGAGGCCACCGTGGCCTCGCCGCTGGAGTGACTGATATCGAAACACTCGAGCCGCTCCGGCAGCTCCGGCAGCTTGAGGCTGTCCTGCAGCACCTGAAAGCGGTCCAGGGAGGTCTGGCGGGCGGCCAGCTGCGACTGCAGGTTCTGGCTGGCGGTCTGGCTGGCGAGCTGCAGCCACTTGGCGCGGGCTTCACGAACCCGGTTCTTGAGGCTCACCTGGCGCTGGGCGCGTTCGCTGAGCACGGCCTCAAGGGTCTCGCGGTCCTCAGGGTCGTGGCTGAGGATCAGCTCACGGGGAATCTCGCGGCCGCCGGTGAGGTAGTACTGGGCGAGGAAGGCGTTGATCACCTCGGCCTCGTCTTCTGCCAGCTTCAGTGGCGGAAAATAACTCTTGCTGCCCAGCACCCGGCCCGCGCGCACAAACAGCACCTGCACGCAGGCCTTGCCCGCCTCTACAGAGGCGGCAACGATGTCGAGGTCGCCTGAGACACCTTCGATGCCCTGGCTGGCCTGTACCTGCTGCAGCTGGCGCAGTTGGTCGCGGTAGCTCGCTGCGCGCTCAAACTTGAGGTCGGCAGAGGCCGCTTCCATCTGGTCGGCCAGGTCTTTCATCAGCTCGCGGGAACTGCCGTTCAGGAACAGCACCGTGTGTTCCACCTGCTCGGCGTAGTCCTCTTCACTCACCAGCCCAACACAGGGCGCCGTGCAGCGGCCGATCTGGTGCTGCAGGCAGGGGCGCGAGCGATTGCGGTAGTAACTGTCTTCACACTGGCGCACCTGGAACACCTTCTGCAGAAAGGTCAGGCTGCGGCGCACGGCGCCGGCACTGGGATAGGGCCCGAAATACTGGCCCTTGGCGCGCTTGGCGCCGCGGTGCAGCGCCAGCCGCGGGAACTCACCGGCCGACAGGTAGATATAGGGGTAGGATTTGTCGTCCCGCAGCAGGATGTTGTAGACCGGCTGGTGCTTCTTGATGAGGTTGTGCTCCAGCAGCAGCGCTTCGATCTCGCTGTCCAGCACCGTCACCTGGATATCGGCAATGCGCGCCACCATGGCCATAGTCTTGGCCTCCAGGCCGCTGGCGCGGAAGTAGCTGGATACACGGTTCTTCAGGTTCTTGGCCTTGCCCACATATAGAAGGCCGCCCTCGGCGTCATACATCTGGTACACGCCCGGGCGCGTGCTGAGGGTGGGCAGGAAAGCCTTGTGGTCGAATGCCTCGCGGGCGCTCATTGTTCGAAGATTCCGTAACGGCGGGGTTCCTGTTCCAACAGGATACCGAAGCGGGCGCGCACTTCGTCAGTGATTTCCCGGGCCAGGACAGCGATCTCCCGGGCCGGCCGCTGCTCGGGGTTGATGATGACCAGGGCGTGCTCGGCGTGAACTCGCACAGCGCCCTCACGCTGTTTGAAGCCACACTGCTCGATGAGCCAGGCGGCGGGCAACTTGTGCCCGGCCGCGTCGTCATAGTGGGGCATATTCGGGAAACGCTCCGCCAGCGCCTGGAAGCGGTCTTCTGCAACCACCGGGTTCTTGAAGAAGCTGCCGACGTTAGGCAGCGCCTCAGGATCCGGCAGGCGGGTACTGCGAATGGTCACCACCGCATCGAAGACCTGTTCTGCGGTGGGCTCCGCGACCCCCTGGGCCTCGAGGTAACTGGCGAGGCTGGGGTAGGTGGTTACGGGATCGGGTGTTTTCGGCAAGCGGAACGTCACGGACTCGATCACGGCGGCATCGCACAGGTCCTGCTTGAACACGCTGTCACGGTAGCCGAACAGACAGTCCTCGCGGGTCAGTTGCCGCTGTTCGCCGTCGGGCAGCAGGCGGCACTGCACCGTTTCGATAAAGCTGCCTACCTCTACACCATAGGCGCCGATATTCTGAATCGGCGCGGCTCCGACTGAGCCGGGAATCAGCGCGAGGTTCTCCAGGCCGGAGTAGCCGCGCTGCAGGCACCAGCGCACGAACATGTGCCAGTTCTCCCCCGCCGCCACCTGGAGCCGGGCATGACTGTCTTCTTCATCCAGCACCGTGATGCCCTTGTTGCGAACCGCCAGCACCAGGCCGGGTACCAGGTCGCCCAGCACCACGTTGCTGCCCTCGCCCAGCACGGTAATCGGCCAGTGGTTGGAGCGTGCGTGGGCCAGCAGGCCGGTGAGCTGCGAGGCCATGGTGACCTCAGCAAAGTGCTCGGCCATGGCAGGCACCCGCAGGGTGTTAAGCCCCAGCAGGTCGACGTGATCCCGGGTCATGGCGCCTGCAGCGCCTCGAGCAGGCCGCGGCTGGCAGCTTCCACCAGGTCCAGCACGTCTTCGAAGCCTCGCTCACCGCCGTAATAGGGGTCCGGCACCTCGCGCACTGGCGGCGCCGGGTGAAAATCCAGGAACAGTGACAGGGTGCCGGCATAGTCCGCAGGCCGCAGGGCCTCAAGGTGAGACAGGTTGCTGCGGTCCATGGCAAGGATGTGATCGAAGCGCTCGAAATCGGCGGTCTCGAACTGCCGCGCCCGCAGCGGCGTCAGGTCATAGCCCCGCGCCCGGGCCGCTGCCGTGGCGCGGGTATCCGGTGGTTCACCCACATGCCAGGCGCCGGTACCACAGGAATCCACGGCAATGCGGTCGGTGAGCCCGGCGGCCTCCACCTGGGCCTGGAAAATGCCGTGGGCAGTGGGAGAACGGCAGATGTTGCCGAGGCAGACGAACAGCACCGAAGCCATCAGCTGCCTCCGCTGACCAGCGCGCGCACCGCCTCCAGGTCGGCGGCAGTGTCCACCCCCGGCGGCACGGCGGCGACGGCGTCGGCCACGTGAATACGCGCACCGTTGGCCAGTGCGCGCAGCTGTTCGAGAGATTCATAGCGCTCCAGCTCCGCCGGCGGCCAGCCGACGAACTGCCTGAGCAGCGCTACGCGGTAGGCGTAAATACCCAGGTGCCGCCGGGCGTTGGCGGGGACGGCGCCCTGCTCTGCTCCGCCTGCAAAGCCGTCCCTGTCCCATGGAATCGGCGCCCGGCTGAAATAGAGCGCCATGCCGCTGTGATCTGCCACCAGCTTGACGATGTTGGGGTTGAGGAAGTCCTCGATGCTGTCGATGGGTTCGCACAGGGTCGCGATGCCGGCGTCGCTATGGCGAGCAAGGTTGTCGGCCACCTGGTCGATTACCGCCGCCGGAATCAGCGGCTCGTCGCCCTGCACGTTCACCACCTGGGCGTCATCGGGCAGGCCAAGTCGGCGCGCCACTTCCTCAATGCGGTCGGTGCCGGAGGGATGCTCTGCAGAGGTCATCACCGCCTCGCCACCAAAGCTTTCCACAGCGGCAACGATGCGCTCGTCGTCGGTGGCTACCACCACCCGCTCGGCCCGGCTCTCCCGGGCGCGCTGATAAACGTGTTCCACCATGGGCTTGCCGGCAATGTCCAGCAGCGCCTTGCCGGGCAGGCGCGTGGAACCATAGCGCGCGGGAATGACGACGGTAAACGCCATCAGGCCTCGGGCTCGGCGGGCTGCCGGGTGGTGATGCTGAGGTGAATGAAGCCCATCTGGCCGGCGGCATCCATGGCCCGCACCACCGATTCGTGGGGCGTCTGGGCGTCGGCGGTGATCACCATCGGCAGCGAGGTATCACCGTCGGAAATACGGCGAATGGCCTTCTTGAGCGTGTCGATATCTTCATCCACCAACTGGCGGGCATTGATGGTGTATTCCCCCGCTTCGTTGATGAGGATCTCGATCTGTTCCTGCGCATCGGCACTGGCTTCGCCGGCGGCCTCCGGCAGGTCGATGCTGAGGTGGGTCTCCTTGGTAAAGGTAGTGGAGACCATGAAGAAGATCAGCAACAGGAACACCACATCGATCAGCGGTGTCAGGTTAACGCTGACTTCCTCGAGTTTCTGGCGACGGAATTTCAAGTGTAGCCTTCCCGCCCTAGCCGCCGAAGCCGCCGGGCTTGCCGTCGGTATGCAGGGCATCCACCAGTTTTATTGTTTCCTGTTCGAGGGTGACGACAATAGCGTCGATGCGGCCCACGAAGTAGCGATGCATGATCAGCGCCGGAATGGCCACGGCCAGGCCGGCTGCAGTGGTCACCAGTGCCTCAGAGATACCACCAGCCAGCACCGAGGCGTTGCCAGTGCCCTGGGCCATGATCTCTGTGAACACCTTGATCATGCCCACCACGGTGCCCAGCAGGCCCAACAGCGGCGTTACGGCAGCGATGGTGCCGAGGGTGTTGAGGTAGCGCTCCAGGTCGTGGACGACGTGACTGGCCGCCTCCTCGATGCTGCTCTTCATGGCCTCGCGCCCCAGGTGGGCGTTACCGAGACCAGCGGCCAGAATGGTACCCAGCGGCGAGGAAGCGCGCAGGGTGCGCAGCTTCTGGGCGTCCATTTCGTTGTTCTTGAGCTGGGTCCAGACCTTGGCGAGCAGGTGCGGCGGAGCAATCTTTGCAGCATTCAGATGTAACAGACGCTCGGCACAGATTCCCACAGCGACTACCGAACAGAGCAGTATCGGCAGCATCAACCACCCGCCTGCCGTTACTATTTCCAGCACCTGGCGTTACCTCACACGGTCATTCAACATGGGCGCCATTATACGCAGGGGAACAGGCAGGGGAAGCTGGCGCAGCCCAGTAAAACCGGTGTTTGTGACGCCAGGCAGAAACCGTCGCCGGCCGGCCCGGCAGCAGCTGCACATGTACCGCGCCCTGCTCTGCGGTATCGCAGACCGGCAGCCCGAAAGCGGACAGCCGACGCAGCACCCGCCCGTGGGGATGGCCGAAGCGGTTGCGGTAGCCACGGCTTAATAGCACTAGTTCAGGCGCCACCGCATGCAGCAACGCGCTGCTGCTGGAAGAGCGGCTGCCATGATGGGGTAACAGCAATACCTCGGCGGCCAGGTCCGCGCGCTGGCGGCGCAGCAGTTCGTGCTCCACCGTGGCTTCGATATCGCCCGGAAGCAGCACGCGACGGCCCCGGAACGCCAGTACCAGCACGCAGGACCGGTTATTGCCCTCACCCTCGGCATCCCTGGGCCACAGTACAGTGATGGCCAATTCGCCCCAGTGCCGCCGGTCTCCGGCGCGGCAGTCGCGCTGGCCCGGAACGGTCAAAGGCAGCCTCTCTCCCACCCAGGTTTCAGCGACCGGGAAGCGATCATGGAGAGCGACAGCGCCGCTGGCATGGTCATTGTCGCCATGACTCAGCACCAGCAGATCGATCTCTTCCACCCCCTGCCGCTCCAGGAAAGGCACGATCACCGCGGTAGCCATATTGGGCCCTGCCGGGTCGCCGGCGCCGGTATCGTATACCAGGGTGTGCTCCCGGTAGCGCACCACCAGCGCGAGCCCCTGCCCGACATCCAGCAGCCACAGGTCCAGCCCTTGACGCTCAGATGCGGAAGGGCGCGGTAAAAGCGCCACCAGCAGCCAGGCAACTGCCAGCCAGCGACAGGGCAAGGCCCGGTGCGCCAGCGCCAGCAGCAGCGCCATGGTAAGACCAGGCAGCACAACCGCATCCGGTCGCAGGCGCACCCATAGTGGCAGCCGACCGGCCAGCTCGGTATCCAGGGCGAAAAAACCGGCCACCGGCACACTTGCCAGGCCCCACACCGGCGCGGCCAGGTCCAGCGGTGCTAATACTGCACCCAGCAGCGACAGCGGCGCCAACCACAGGCTCAGTACCGGCACCGCCACCAGGTTGGCCAGCGGCGCCACCCAGCCCAGGCCACCAAACCAGGCGCTGGCCAGCACACCCATGCTCGGCGCCAGCACCAGTTGTAGCGCCAGCAGCAGTCGCCAGCCGCTTAACTGGGGCTGCATATGCCTGAGGTAGAAGATCAGGGCCACCGCCCCAAACGACAGCCAGAAGCCGGCACCGTGGGTGGCCAGTGGGTCCAGTAGTGCCACTACCAGCAGCGCCGCAGAAAGGCTGCGCGCCGGCGCTACCCGGCGCCGGGCCAGCGCCACCAGTTGCACGCTGGCCAGCATCACCAACGCCCGCTGGGTGGGCAATGCAAACCCGGCGAGGGCGCTGTAGGCCAGCGCCAGCAGCGCGGCGCAACCATGACCCGTACGGCGGCTGAACAAGCGGCCGAGCATAAACCCCAGCCCCGCTACCAGCCCCACGTGCAAGCCCGAGATCACCACCAGGTGATTGAGCCCGTAGCGCTGGAACTGTTGCCAGCGTGCCTGGCTGATGCCGCTGCGGTCACCGTTGCCCAGCGCCAGCAGTACACCGCGCAGTTCGGGGTCATCGACATCCTGTTGCAGACTGTCGGCAACGCGCTGTCGCCAGAGCTGCCACCAGGCGGCCCCTCCGGCAACCGCATGCAGGGGCCGGTCTCGCACATAGCCGGTGGCCGCGAAGCGGTGCCGGGCCAGCCAGGCCTCGTAATTGAAGCTGCCCGGATTGGCGAGTCCGCGGGACCGCTTGAGCCGCAGCTCTCCCTGCCAGCGCTGGCCGGCGCGCAGCGGCAGTTCGCCGTAGTAGGACAGTAGCACCCGCCCCACCTTGCGCCGACAGGCGGGCAGATCATCGGGACAGCGGAGCAGCTTCACCTCCGCCGCAAAGCGCTGCCTGGGGCGGCCTTGTACCCAACGCTGCTGGGGAGGCTCCAGGATCCGGAAACTCGCCGCCAGTGGGCGCACTTCCAGCTGCGGGGAGAGCTGAGCGTCCAGCAGCGACTGGCCCCAGGCGCAGCCGTAGGCAAAACCGGCGAGAAAGCTGAACAGAAGTGCGGCGAGGCCGGGCGCCAGCGGGCGCAGGCACAGGCTGGCCAACGCCCCCAGGGCTGGCATTAGCGGGCTCGGCAGCCAGGGCATCCAGCCGCTGAGCAACACCCCCGCGGCAATTACAATCATCCGTGACTGCATTAGAATAGGCCGCCTTGTTCCCCTGGTGGTGCGGGGAACGAGGGCAACAGTCAATCACAGCTTCGGGACCGCCACCAGCGCCTCACATGCCAAAAACAACACTCAAACGCTTTATGCCGACGCCTCGGTATATTCGCAGCATCCGGTCCCTGCGTTTCCTCGGCGAATGGCTCTACCAGCCCAACCTGTGGCATATCAATCGTGGGTCGGCGTCGCGGGCCTTCTTTGTGGGATTGTTCCTGGCGTTTATGCCGATCCCGATCCAGATGTTTATCGCCGCCTTCATGGCGGTGCGGGTGCGCTGTAACCTGCCGATTGCCGTCGGCCTGTGCTGGATAAGCAACCCACTGACTATGCCGCCGATGTTCTACTTCGCCTACCGGGTCGGCGCGGTGGTGCTGGGTACCCGCCCACAGCCGCTGGAGTTCCAGCTCACCTGGGAGTGGCTCTCCACCAGCCTGGTGGCCGTGTGGCAGCCGTTCCTGCTGGGCTGCCTGCTGTGTGGTTTCTTTTTCGGCAGCCTCGGCTTCTTCACCATCCAGCTATTGTGGCGCTGGCAGGCGGTGCAGCGCTGGGAGGCCCGTCGGCTGCGTCGCCGGCTGGCGATCGAGAAGGCTACTCGTGACGTAGAGCGTCGGCAGGCGGCAATCGCGCAGCGCGACGAGCCGGATACAGCGCCGCCAGGAAGCACAGAATCACCGCCACCCCGTTGATCAACAGCAGGTCCTCGACGCGAAGGTCCGAGGGCAGGTAGCCGATCGGGTAGACGTCGGTATCCAGGAAGCGAATCCCCAACCAGCGCTCCAGCCCGGCTACCAGGTCGGTCACGCCCAGACTGGCGGCAATGCCGAGGGCGCTGCCCAGCAAGGTGCCCGCCAATGCAATCAGCAAGCCCTGGCGCAGGAAGATGCCGCCGATATCCCCGGGCCTTGCTCCCTGGGCGCGCAGGATGGCAATGTCAGCGCGCTTGTCCACCACCACCAGCACCAGCGACGACACCACGTTGAACGCCGCGATGGCGATAATGGAGAACAGCAGCAGGATCACCAGGTCGCGGGACATCTGTATCGCGGCGTAAAGGTTTCCATGGGTCTGGGTCCAGTCGGTGGCGTAGAAGCCCGGTGGCAGCGCGTTCACCAGTTCCCAGCCCATGCGCGGCGCCGCAAAGACATCCTCCACCGCCACCCGGAAGCCGTGCACACTGCCGCCGGTGCCGGCCAGGACTGCCGCCTGGTCGAGGTGCACCACCGCCAGCGCTTCATCCAGTTCGGTGCC
>JAZBOY010000295.1:0-6390 GCA_036351375.1 Halieaceae bacterium | reverse complement strand
GCGAAACTGTCGCCTGTCTGCAGGCACCTGCCTTTGGGGCGCCCAAGGTATTCAGGGTCTCCAATACCGTTTTCTCGCTGGACGACGAGGTCGCCACCCACATCAACGTCGAGACCGGCGTCGCGTGAGCAAGGTCATCCTCATCGGCAGTCCGAACTCGGGCAAGAGCCTGCTGTTCAACCGCCTGACCGGCCTGTCGCAAAAGGTGGCCAACTTCCCGGGTATCACTGTCGACGTGGCCACCGGGAAAATCAGCGGCGCGCCTGACTTGTCTCTGATGGACTTCCCCGGCACCTACTCCCTGCAGCCGATCTCCGGCGAGGAGCGGGTAGCCACCGAGTACTTTACCCAGGCCCTGGACGACCCGGAGGTCAGCCAGGTGCTGTGCCTCGTGGATATCACACGGCTGGAGAAAAGCCTGTACTTCACCCTGCAGGTGGTGCGCGAGTGCGCGCGTCACGGCAAGCGCGCCCTGGTGGTCGCCAACATGATGGACGTCCTCAAGCGACACGATATGAGCGTCGACCTGGAAGGGCTGGCAAAAGATATTGGCGCGCCGATCATTCCCATCTCGGCTCGCACCGGAGAGGGCCTCGACGCGGTAGTGGCCCATTTACGCGATACCTCCACCCCGGTGGTCAGCAATTTGGCCCTGACTGAGACGCCGGATACCCTGCTGCGGGGCAATGCCCACCAGCTGGCCCACAAGTATGGTCCCCGCGGTGACCTGCTGGTCAAATCCCAGGCCCGGCTGGATGCGTTCTTCCTGCATTCAACGCTGGGAGGATTCGCATTCTTCGGCATCATGTTCCTGCTGTTCCAGTCGATCTTCACCTGGGCAGCGCCCGCTATGGATGCGGTGGAAGCAGGCCTGGGTGCGCTGGCTGACTGGGTAGTCCCCATGATCGGCCCGCAGGTGGCCCGCGACTTCACCAGCGATGCCATTTTCAGCGGTATCGGCGCCTTCCTGGTGTTTGTGCCGCAGATTTTCGTGCTGACCTTTGTGATCGGCCTGCTGGAGGATTCCGGCTACATGGCCAGGGCGGCGCTCATCTGCCACAAGCCACTGCGCCTGTTCGGCCTCACCGGTAAAAGCTTCATTCCCATGCTGTCGGGGGTTGCCTGTGCAATCCCCGGGATCTACGCGGCGCGCTCTGTAGACTCGCCCAAGAAGCGGCTGCTTACCTATATGGCGATACCGCTGATGCCCTGTTCGGCCCGACTGCCGGTCTACACGCTGCTGATCGCAGCCTTTATTCCAAATACCACCGCCCTCGGTGGACTGGTGGGTCTGCAGGGCCTGGCCATGTTCTGTACCTATTTCTTTGGCATGTTCACCGGGCTGATCGTGACCGGGCTGGTCTCCCGCACCCGGGAAGACCACTACACCGACCTGCCCTTTGTACTGGAAATGCCGCCCTACCGCCTTCCCGCACTCCCCCCGCTGCTGCGTAACTGCTGGAACCGTTGCCGCCACTTCATCACCAAGGCGGGCGCCATCATCTTCACGGTGACGGTGGTGGTGTGGTTGCTGGGCTATTTCCCAAACTACGGTGCCGACCTCGGGCAGTCCTGGCTGGGCCAGATCGGCAGGGCGGTGGAGCCCGTGTTCGACCCGCTCGGGCTGGACTGGCGCTACGGCGTGGCCATCATGACCTCCTTCCTGGCTCGCGAGGTCTTCGTTGGCACCCTGGGGACCATCTTCGGCATCGAGGGTGCGGATGAAAACATGGTGCCATTGGTCGACCAGATCCAGGCCAGCGGGCTGCCGCTGGCTTCCGGGGTGGCCCTGCTATTTTTCTTCGCCATTGCACTGATGTGCGTTTCCACCCTGGCCGTCCTGGCCCGGGAGAGTGGATCCTATCGGCTCGCGGTGAAGTTATTCCTGGCCTACAGTGCCATCGCGTACCTGGGCGCCATCGGCGTCTTCCAGCTGGTCAGCTTGTTCAGCGGCTAGGCCTCGGCCTAAGCTAGGGCATGCTGCGCACTTTTTCACTGTGTTGCCTGCTGGCGCTGGCAGGCTGTGTCTCGGTTCCCACGGACTATCCCCGGGAGGAAAGCTACCGAATGCCGCTGGACGAGGAATCACCTCTGGGCCGCTTCGCCAAAGACTGGCGCACCGGGCATCCTGATGAGTCAGGCTTCCAGGCCCTGGCCCAGGGGCTGGACGGTTTGGGCGCCCGGCTGCGCGCCCTGGACCTCGCCCAGCACTCGGTGGATGCACAGTATTTCCTCATTAAACCCGACGAGGCCGGCGAGCTGTTCCTTGGCAAACTACTGCGTGCCGCTGATCGCGGCGTGCGGGTGCGCCTGTTGATTGATGACGTGTTCACGCCGCGCAGGGACCGGGCGCTGGCGACGCTGTCATCCCACCCCAACATCGAGATACGCCTGTTCAACCCCCTGTCGCGCCAATCACCGGCATTCTGGAGCCTGCTGTGGGATTTCCAGCGCAGCAACCGGCGTATGCACAACAAATCCTTCGTGGTAGATGGCTCCATAGCCATTGTCGGTGGGCGCAACATCGCGGCTGAATATTTCGAGCTCAAGGACGACGGCAACTTCGATGACTTTGAGGTATTTGCCACCGGGCCCATCGTTGACGAGATTGCCGAGAGCTTTGACGAGTTCTGGAACTCCCGGCTGAGCCTGCCGGTGGAGGCACTGGGCCGCTCGCCCGAGGGCGAGAAACTCGACCTGTGGCGCAAACAGATGGCGGAGGTAGTCGCGGGCAAGCGCGACAGCGCCTACAGCCGGGCCACCAGCAGTGAACTGCTGGATGACCTGTTTTCTGGCCGACGCGCCCTGATTGCAGCACCTGCCAGAGTGGTGTCGGACCGACCCCAGAAACTCAAGGTGGCCCGGGGCACCGAGGAGGAGCTGATCGTCGGGGTAGCGCTGGCAGACGTGGTGCAGAGCGCACAGCGGGAGATCACCGTGATAACGCCCTACTTTCTGTTGCAGGCGCCGGGCCGCGAACTGCTCAAGGCCAAGGCCGCCGAGGGAGTCAGGATTCGCGTGATCACCAACTCGCTGGCCTCTACCAACCACGTGCCGGTTCACGCCCACTACCGCAAGTACCGGCGCGAACTGCTGGAAGCGGGCGTAGAGCTCTACGAGCTGCGCGCCGACCGACAGCCGGGTAGTGAGGACAAGGACCGGGAGCGCATGACCCTGCACACCAAGGCCTTCGAACTGGATGGGGAAACCCTGGGGCTGGGCTCGGTGAACCTGGACCCGCGCTCCCTGGAAATCAATTCCGAGCTGGTAATCTTCATCGACTCCCCGCAGCTGAGCCAGCGCCTGCTCAGCTTCCTCGAATCCGACCTCCCCGCGCTGACCTGGCGGCTGGAGCTCAACGAAGACAACCGGCTGCGCTGGCACTACCAGTCGGGCGACGTCGAAGAAGTTCGCTCCGGCGAACCCGGCGCCAGCCTGTGGCGCCGGCTCCAGGCCAACCTTTACCGCCTGCTGCCTATCGAGGGCCAGCTATAATTAACACGCTCCAAGCAGTGAACACACCGGTCCACAGTCACTGCGAGACTGTGGGAGCAGGTCACAGGCGAGCTTCAGCGCAGAGCCTGCGTGAGGACATGGAGTAATGTCAGGGATAAGGATGTCTAGTATCGAGAACCGCTACACCCACGCACTCCTGCTGCTAATGGCTATCGCGACGGCCGGCGGCTGCAAGATTGTTGTCGAGGTGCCGGAGGGCGGCTCAGTCATCACGGAATCGGGCAACTTCAGCTGTACAGCATCCGAGACCTGCGAAATCGACGTCGACGACGATAGCTTCGACGAGACCTTTATTGCAGTACCCGCTGAGGGCTACGAATTCCGCGGCTGGAAGCAGCAGGCGCCAGGGCTCTGCCAGCGCGAGCTCGAGCGGCTCGCGCCCTGCAATTTTTCCACAGCGGCCTACGGACTCAATCCCGGCCTGCTCAACCTGCTGCTCGAAGATATCCCGGTTTTCCTTGGCCCCGAATTTGTACCGCTCGCTGCCACTGAGCTTCTCTTTCCGACGGGAAACGCCAGCGCCATTGATCCGTTTCTTACCGTGCGTGGCACCGCCAGCGACCCCGACGGCATCGCAGCGGTCACCGTCAATGGAGTACCTGCCGACCTCGTGCCGGCGGAGGGCTCCGAGATCACTGCAAGCGGGCTTTACACAAGCGTCAACTGGTTTGTGCCATGGGTCCTCGAGACGGGTACCAATGAGTTTGTAGTGAACGTCGAGGACGGGCGCAACGAAGTGAACATGAGCGCTGGCTCGGCGACGGTACAAAACATCCGCGTACCCACGAGGTTTGTGCTTGATAAAATCAACGATCGCGTAATCGGCGTTGTGTTCAGTAGCGCGTTCCAGCGGGAGTTGACCAGTTACGATCTTGGGACCAGCACCCAGACGTTGTTGTCAGGGAGCTTTGAACCATTGCGACCCTACTGCTTCCAGGCTGATACTGGCGAGTTTTTCTTCCTGCGCACCAGCAACGGGGTCTATTCACTCAATAGCGTGAATATGGAGACACTAGCGGAGACCTCCTGGGCAACCGTCACGATAGACGTACAGGCAGAGGGCTTCTATCGCGATGTCTTTGTCCTTGATCTGGTATGTGAAAGTGGTCACGACGATGTGTACATGGCGTACAGCTTCGGCCCCTCCCAGACAAACTCGCTGAATGACCTGACCAACTCCAGGATACTGAAATTTGATCTGGACAGTGGAGAGGCCCGCCTGCTGCATGAATTCGATACGCAGAACGGCGACTTTACAACCTTGGGAGGCGCTGAATTAATGGGAGATCAGTTGGTGGCGTATCCACTTGTTCCCAGCTCCCTGTTCAGCATCAACACCCAAACAGGCGAGAGGACAACGCTCCCTGGGGGCGAGAATTTGTGGGTGCTGCAACTCGCAACCGATGCCGCCACAAACCAGATCTATATCGTAAATTTCGACGCGGTCTACCGGGTGAACCTGGAGACAGGTCGCGTGCAGATTGTGTCTGTTGTGTCACCCAGCAGCCCACTCAGTCTTCCTCAGCCTAGAGAACTTGTACTGGATAGGAAAAATAATCGCCTTCTCATCGGTGACTCCGACCTGGAGATGATTGTGCAGGTCAGTCTCTCCAGCGGACAACGCAGCGAATTTCTGTCGAGGCGCCAGGGAGAGGGTGTGAGCATCGTTGCGGGTCGCGAGCTGTACCTGAGCCGAGACAAGCGCAAGGCTTACGTACTGGATGACGGTCAACAATTTGCGGAGCGGTTGCTTGAGATAGATCTGGCGACGGGGAACCGGCGCGAGATCGGCAACCTCAGCCTGGCTCAACGCTTCACGGAGGCGGCACAGGGCCTTGAGCTGAATGAAGAAAAAGGGGTCGCGTACGCGGCGTTCAACAGTTCCATCTTCCAGGTCGATCTCGAAACCGAGCAGATAGTGCAGGTGGCTGGCAACGGCGTAGGGTTTGGTCCGAATCCCCAGGGTATCTCTGACCTCGCGCTGGACGAATCGGGCAGCCGGCTGCTGTTTTCAGATACTCAGAATGAGGCAATCGTTGCAGTGGACTTGCGCTCGCGGGTGCGTACTACACTGTCCCAGGCAGGTACGCGGGGTGCGGGTGAGCCCTTCGCCGGTGTCAGCGCCCTTGCATTCGATACCGAAAACAACCGGCTTTTTGCAGCGAACCGGCAAGCGAGGAACATCATGTCCATTGACCTGGAGACCGGAGATCGAACAGTGATTCTCGATGCCTGCCCGGATCCCAGTGGCCAGAATCAGTTAGGAAACTTCGACACGCTGGAAGGGCTGCTCTACCGAAACGGAGAACTACTGATACGCGATCTGGGCCTGCGCCGTTTCAATGTCGACTCCGGTAAATGCGCCGTGCTGCTGGACCGAATCCCCTCCAACGTGAGCGTTCTCGGCATGCAGTGGCTAAACGAAGAGGTGTTGCTTACCTCCGGTCTGGGCGGCGTCGGGCTCTATGACACCGTTACCGGACAATACGTCCTGGTCTCTGAGTAGGCTTGGGGATCAGTTCACCGCGATTCCCAGACGGCCACAAGTAACAACGGTCGGCCGACGACCACGGCGCAAACACCTACTTTAAGTGGCTTTCGCCCCGTTCCAGACGAACGCTGGCATCCGCACCGATGAGGAGCTTGCCACGTGTCTCAGTAGATACCAGTCGCTGGACTTCCACGGCAGCAGCGGCGGGCAGGGTAACACCCCAGCCGACCGCGCCACTGAAAAGACTCTCCCCCTGCAGGCGTAGTCGTCGGGGTACGGTCGCTGCATCCATCTCGTAGTAGCTCGCCGGCGCCTCCACTTGCCGGTAAACGCCGTCCGGGTGATAGCGGTGAAACTCATCGGCGACCACCGCAAACAGCTGC
>JAZBOY010000294.1:0-45858 GCA_036351375.1 Halieaceae bacterium | reverse complement strand
CGAGATTGTTGCCGGCATTGTCTACGGCAGCATGGCGCTGCTGGCCGACGGCCTGCATATGGCGTCGCACGCCAGCGCCCTCAGTATCACCGCCTTTGCCTACATCTACGCCCGTCGCCACGCCCTCGACCGGCGCTTCAGTTTCGGCACCGGCAAGGTGAACGCGCTGGCGGGTTTCAGCGGCGCCATTCTGCTTGCGGTATTTGCGCTGGTCATGGCAGTGGAGAGCGGTCGTCGGCTGGTCTCGCCAGTGCCAATCGCGCTCAATGAAGCAATCGTGGTGTCAGTACTGGGGTTGCTGGTGAACGGCGCCTCGGTAGCGATTCTCGGCGCTGGAGGTAATCATCACGACCACGGCGACCACAGCCTTAGATCAGCCTACCTGCATGTACTGGCAGACGCCCTGACGTCACTGCTGGCCATCTTCGCGCTGCTGGGCGCCAAATACTTTGGCTTCTACTGGATGGACCCGGTGATGGGCCTGGTGGGCGCAGCGTTGATCACGCGCTGGTCAGTGGGATTGACCAGGACCACCAGCGCCATTCTGCTGGACCACGAGGCGCCAGACAGCCTGCACGCGCAGGTGCAAACCGCGCTCAGCGATGAGGATACGCGGGTGGCCGATCTGCACATCTGGTGCATCGGCCCGAATATCTTTGCAGTGATCGCGGTACTGGTGAGCCGCAACGAGGGCTCACCGAAACACTATTCACCCGAGTACTACAAGGCGAAGCTGCCGGACGACCTCGGCCTGGAACACATCTCTATCGAGATTCACCACGAAAACAGTGATTCCTAGTGGGCGTGGCCGTGGGCCACTTCCTCGTCGCTGGCGGCGCGCACTTCTACTACGGCTACCTCGAAGTGCAGGTCGACCCCCGCCAGTTCATGGTTGGCATCCACGGTGATCTCGTCGCCGCTGACATCGCGCACCACGATACGGCGCTGGGAGCCGTCCGGGGCCTGGGCGGTGAAGGCCATGCCCACCTCGATGGTCTCAACCCCCTCAAAGGCGGCACGCGGCACTACCTGCAGCAGGTCGGCCTGGTACTCGCCGTAGCCAAACTGGGGCTCCACCACCACCTTGAGGGATTCACCGGCAGTCTTGCCGATCAGGGCGCGCTCCAGGCCGGGAATGATATTGCCGGCTCCGTGCAAATACTTGAGCGGCTCCGCCCCGTCGGAGCTGTCGATAACGGCTCCCTCTTCATCGGTAAGGGTGTAGTGGATACTGACGACCATATTGTCGCCGACAAGCAGTGTCATGAAAGCTCCTGGGCTGGGTAGCGAGGTGGGGTGTTCAGGCAGTATAGCGCCTCAGCCGCTGTTGCTGCGATCCCAGGCCGTCAGCACTTCGGCCTCACGCTCTGCCGACATGCCGGCGCGCAGGCTGGCACGCCGCTCCTCGGGCTGCTCCAGCCACCAGGCGTAGAGGTCGGCTACCGTGTCAGCAATAGGCCGGTGCCGAAGGCCGGCGGCGGTGGCGAGCTCGGTATTCACCGTCCAGGCGCCGCCCAGCTCGCCCTCGGGGTGCACCCAGAACGGCAGGTCGACCCACTCGTTGACACCCTGCTCCTGCAGGAAGTCGTGGGGCACCCAGACGATCTCCGCCTCCGGGTTTGCCACTCGTCGACAAGCGTCCAGCACATCGCCAAAGGTCACACCGGCATTGCTGGTGGCGTTGAATTCACCCAGGGTGCGATGTTTCACACCACGGGCGATGAAGGCCGCGAGATCGCGGGCGTCAATGGTCTGGATCGGGTCGGCGGGTGTGCCCGGCGCCAGGACGCGGCCGCCCCGCCCCACCCGCACCGGCCAGTAGGTGAAGCGGTCGGTGCGATCGCCCGGGCCAATGATCATGCCGGGGCGAACGGTAAACACTTTGCCCGGAACCGCAGCCCGGCCCGCCTCCTCACAGGCGAACTTGAGGCCACCGTAAAACTGCTGCACGTCTTCCGTTTCAGGATCTTCCAGCTGTAACTTGGGTGCGGTTTCGTCGATGCCGGGTGTGCCGAAATTGGCATACACCGACAGCGTGGACACGATCACGTACTGCTTGAGGCTGTCTTTGTCGAGCTGCGCCATCAGCGTGTTCACCGCCCGCGGCACGTAGGCAGCGGTATCCACCACCACGTCCCAGCGTCGGCCGCTCAACTGCTCAATATCGGCCGTCAGGCGGTCGCCCTTGATCAGCTCCAGGTCGGAAAACAGGTCGGGATTGGTCTTGCCGCGGTTGAACAAGGTCAGCTCGTGGCCGGCCTCGCGCAGGGCGCGCACCGTGGGCGGACCGATAAACCCGGTACCGCCCATGACCAGGATAGACAGCCGCTCGCCTTCTGACGCCAGTGCCGGCATGGCGCCCGCCGCTGCCACCGCGCCGACGCCCTTGATAAATTGTCTGCGTTTCATGCGTATTCGCCCCCGTGATGTTCCACACAGCATACAGGCACCTGCTATGCTGTCGCCAAGCTTTGATCGCATGGCGCCGGCGGACTGTCGATTACCAGGCGTTGATGGCCCCCAATAAAGATAACAACGCCTGCAACAGGTAAGGAGACTCCATGCTTCGCACCCCAGCCCGGTTTATTGCTGCCCTGGTCGCAACCTTTACCTTTAACCCGGCCCTGGCCGACACCCAACTCATCCACGCCGGCAGCCTGCTCGCCGTGCCCGGCAAGGCGCCGCTGAGCGAGCAGACCGTGGTGATTACCGACGGACACATCAGTGCCGTGGTGCCGGGCTTCCGGGATGCCTCAGAGTACGACGACGCCAGCGTTATCGACCTGAGTGGCAGCTTTGTCATGCCTGGCCTGATGGACATGCATGTGCACCTGCAGGGCGAGCTGAGCCCGCAGAACGACAGCCGCGCCCTGCGCTGGTCTGACGAGCTGGTGCAGATGTTCGGTTACCACAACGCCATGAAAACCCTGATGGCGGGCTTCACCACCCTGCGCGATGCCGGCTCACGCACCCAGCAGACCTACGCAGTGCGCGACGCCATCAACAATGGCTGGATTGACGGCCCGCGCATCATCGCCGCCGGCGGTGTGGGCATCACTGGCGGCCACGCCGATGTCAGCGGGGCGCGCCACGAGTTCATGAAGCTGCTGACCGACGAATCCATTTGCGACGGCCCCTATGACTGCCGCCGCGCCACGCGCATGCGCATCAAGTATGGCGCCGACCTGATCAAGATCACCTCCACCGGTGGCGTGCTCACCGACCGCGCTACCGGCACCGGTAAACAGATGGAAGACGACGAACTCAAGGAAGTGGTGCGCGCCGCCCACCGCATGGGCCGCAAGGTGGCGAGCCACGCCCACCAGGAAGACGGCATTATCGCGGCATTAAAGGCCGGCGTGGACAGTATCGAGCACGGCACCTACACCGGCAGGGAGGCGATTCGCGAATTCAAGCGTACCGGCGCCTACCTGGTGCCCACCCTGCTGGCCGGCGATACCGTGGCCCAAATGGCCAAAGCCGGCGGCGTGCTGACCCCGGCCCAGGCCAGGAAGGCCATCGAGGTGGGAGCCGCCATGCAGGGCAACTTCGAGAAGGCCCACAAGGCCGGCGTAAAGGTAGCCTTTGGCACCGACACCGGGGTATCGAAACACGGCGACAACGCCCGCGAGGCCCTGCTCATGTACCAGGCCGGCATGAGTGAAATGGATGTACTGGTCACCGCCACCGTCAACGCCGCCGACCTGATCGGATTGAGCGACAGCCTCGGCACCATCGAAGCGGGCAAGCACGCCGACATTGTCGCCACCGACGGATCGCCGCTGGACAACCTGGAGGAGCTGCTGGATGTCGACTTCGTCATGAAGGGCGGCAAAGTCTACAAGCAGTAATCCTGCCGGCGCCCCGGGGCTGCAGGGCCCCGGGGGCGCTCTCCCTCCCCTGCGGCCGGCAACCTCTGCATGGCCTGTTTTCCGCAGTCACGGAATGTTTCCCCAGACTGAGAACCAGTTCACGGTTTCGGCTAAATCCGCCTGAATTCAGTGACACAGAGCAGACTTTCAGGGTCCCGGCGTTGTGGACATGTCAGCGCCGCATACACTGGATAGTCCGACGGTGCTATAGAGGGCGCCGGGCCACTGTGGAGCGTAACAGGACGTGAAGCTACACCCGCTGAACCCAGGACGACTCGCTACCGGGCTTGTGCTCTGCGCCAGCCTTGTGACGGCGCCTGCCCTCGCGCAGGACGCAGACGACGCACCTCGCGCCACCCTGTTCGGCACCTTTCACTGGAACGACTCCGTAGAGCCAGACCGCTGGCAGCCCACGGCTGACGATTTTCGGCTCGACACTCACCAGGAATTCCATCTGCAGCCAGGCCTGCGCAGCGACCCTCGCATCCAGTCCAGCGAGCGTGGCGAGCGAATCTATCTCGGCGACAAGCTGCTGCCCGGAAAAAGCGCCCGGGAGTCTGGCAAGCAAAGCGGGGACCTGTACCTGGACTTCAACCAGCGCGGCGCCGAGTTCGTATTCCGCTTCTAGCGCGATTCACGCCCTGACGGGCGTATCCTTAGTCACACTGTAATCCGGCTGGTCAATCGCCAGCTGCCCGTGCACGCAGTGCCGCAGGTGTTCGGCAAGGCCAGGCGAATCCAACGACAAGCCGTCCCGCAGGGCGAGTGCCAACGCCTCGCGGCTGGGCTCAGCCAGCCCGTCAATCTCAGTGAGCCGGCGCCGTTCAGCCTCTAGCAGCGCCGGCCCGAGCTGTGCTTCCCGCGCGGCAATCACCACGGAGTTGGCTGCCACCCTGGCAAGATAGCCATTCGCTCCCTGCAGTTCCCCGGCCACGTCACCGGCCAGGAATTCAGCGACACTGCCAAGCAGTTCCTCTGCTCGCGGCAAGCTGTCCTCGGACCCTGCTGGTTCCGGTACTGACACAGGGCCCGGGATCAACAGGGCGACGCAGTCTGCCTGCCCTTCCGATGCGCGCCGACCGATTGCCGGGCGTTCGACACTGCGGTTCTCGCCGCTGCGGTAACTCTCCGCCATGATCAGGCAGCACACCGACCACCAGAAAGACCCGAACACGATCCAGAAATTCAGGTGGTCGCGATCAACAGTGGCCCCACCGGCGCTCTGGTAACCCGCCAGCAAGTCATCCAATCGGCCAAAGCCCCCCACCGGCAGGTCGGCGCGACCAAAGCGCCAGGAATTGGTGCACACCCAGCCCAGGTCTCGCACCGGGTCACCGATCGCGGCCAGCTCCCAGTCCAGCACCCCGATGACACCGTCCGACTCCGACACCATCAGATTGCCGTTGCGGAAATCACCGTGCACAAGGGCGGGCTCCACCGCGGGCGGCAGATGGTCCAGCAGCCAGCGTGCGGTGTAGTCGATCATGGGCTGGGGTGACCCGAAGCCCTGGTACTGTTCCCAGGTGGCGCGCACCAGGGCCTCTGGCGAGGCTGCCGGCAGCACCCTGTCGAGGCCCGTGGCCGTGCAGTCGATGGCGTGCAGGCGTGCCAGAATCTCGCCGCACTGATGCGCCAGGGTGGGTCGGATATCGGCGAAGCGACGGCTATGGGTAATGCGCCCGCCCAGGGTTTCGCCTTCCAGCCAGCTCATGACGAAACCTTCGCCAATCCCATCTTCCGGAGTCAGCAGCAACTGCACGGCGGGTACAGGCAGGCCTGCCCGTTTTGCTTCCTGCAGAAGCCTGGCCTCGGTGCTGTTGGTCACCTTACCGGCATCCACGCTGCCAACGCTACGTCGCAGGCACAGGGTCTGGGACTCACCTGCGCGCCGCACCTGCAGCCGCCAGGTCTGCTGGCTGGCGCCGCCTGTCAGCCGCTCGGCGCTCTCAAGGGATTCAAATTCCGTCAGCCCTCGGGCCAGCGCTGCCGCCAGCTGAGATTCAAACTCCGGCATACTTACTCGGCAACGCCCTTGGGCGCGCGCTGGCTCATGAACCCGAACATGTAGCCCGCCACTCGCCGCATCTGGATTTCCTCGGCGCCCTCGGTGATGCGGTAGCGGCGGTGATGACGGTAGATGTGCTCGAAAGGTTTATGGCGGGAATAGCCCAGCCCGCCGTGCACCTGCATAGCTCGATCGGCCGCCTCGCAGCACAGCCGGTTGGCCCAGTAGTTACACATGGACACCTTGTCGGACACCGAGAAAGCGCCGTACTCGTCCATCATCCAGGCGGTCTTGTGGATCAGCGCCCGCAGCATTTCGCACTGGGTTTGCAGTTCCACCAGCGGGAACTGGATGCCCTGGTTGGCGGCCAGCGGCTTGCCAAAGGGCTTGCGCTCCTTTGAGTAGGCCACCGACTCGTCGATGCAGAACTGCGCCGCGCCCAGGCTGGATGCCGCCTGGCGGATGCGGTTCTCGTTGAAGAAATGTTGCACGAGTTGCAGGCCACGGCCCTCGCCGCCGAAGATCTCCGAGTCGGCAATCCGCACGTCCTTGAGGCTGACGGTGCCGTGGTCGGTGGGCATATTGAAGGTCCACAGGTACTCGTCGATGTTGAGCCCGGGCGCGTCCATGGGCACCAGGAAGGCGGTAATGCCGGCGGCATCACCCGGCTTGCCCGAGGTGCGGGCCATGATCACGTCGCGGCTGCAGGCGTGTATGCCGGTATTCCAGGTTTTGCGGCCGTTGATGACCCAGTCGTCCCCGTCCCTGACTGCCGTGGTTTCCATCCAGGTGGCATCGGAGCCGTGTTCCGGCTCGGTGATGCCAAAGGCAAAACCCGCTTCCCCGCGGGCCAGCTTGTCCACCCACTCGGCCTTCTGAGCCTCGGTGCCGTATTCCAGCATCAGCAGCAGGCCGACGTTGTTGCCCACCACCGCGTGTTCATTCTGAAGGTCACAGTGCAGGCCAAGCCCTTTGCGCACCAGGTGCTCGCGGATGATGGCCATGCCCAGGTTGCCGCCGCCGCGGCCACCGTATTCTTCGGGGAACGGGTAACGGTATACGCCCGCTGCATCGGCGCGGCGCCGGGCTTCCGCCAACAGCGCTTCCCACTCGGCGTTGGGCAGCCCGTCGCGTTCCCAGTCGGTGCGGGCATCCTCGCGGCGGTGGTCGAAGAAGCGGATGTTGTCGTTCTCCGCCTCCAGGGGTTTGATTTGGGTGTCGATGAAGAGATCCAGTTCTTCCAGGAAGGACTGGAGTTCGTCGGGTATCGTGAAGTCCATGCGGCGCTGTTGTTATCTGTCTGGTAAGGGAGCACCGATAATAGCCAGCACGGCTGAGGTTTACACCCTCCGGTGACGCACGAACACTCAGCGCACTTTCTGCCGCGACACCCACTCGAAGTAACGCGCCAGGGCCGGGTCGCCGGCCAGTTGCTCCGGCGCGCTGAAGTCGCGGTACAGGGTCATTTCGTCGTAGCGGTCGTGAATGCCGTCGTGGCACTGCCGACAGATGTCGATACCGCGGTTGAGTTCCTCGCGGCTGTACTGTTTGCGAAAGCGCGTACGGCGGTGCAGCTTTTTCGGGATCAGGTGATGGAAAGTCAGCGGCAGCTCGCGCGCACAGAACGGGCAGCATCCGATGCGCCCGCGGCGGGTGCGGGTGCCGATTTCAGGCGTGGCTGTGTCGCTGTCCATGGCGGCTATGGTATCCAAAGCCGGTGCGGCTTTGCAGGCGCGGGGCGCGAGACTACACTAGCCCATGCTCCCGTGAAGTACTGAGGTAACCTCCATGGCCAACCCGGCCCGGCGTCTGTTCCAGCTTGCCACCGCGCCTGCGCGCTTTGCGCTGCGCCAGACAGTGACCAACCTGGAAACCCTGCGAGCCCTGCGGCGCGATGCTGCCGCCTGGCAGCCCATTCTCGAGCAGGCCGCTGACGAGACCGTGGAAAACCTGGTACGGGTGCTGGCCGCGGCGGAAAATTCGCTGCCGGCCAACATCGAGAACATGACGCCCAGCGATCGCCGCGCAGCGCTCACGGAATCCCTGGCGCGCAGTGAAAAGCTGCTGCTGGCCGCAGCGGGAGAGCTGTACCGAAGCTGGCGACTGGCCACTGCCGAGAACAACAACGTGATCGAGAACCCGCCGCAGTCGGCCTTTCCGCGCGAGAGCCGCTAGCTACTCTACTGTGTTGGCGGCGCGGTAGGCCGCCGCTGCGCCCAGCACACCGTCCAGATCTGTCGGGGCGGCCTCGAGCATCACCCGGGCGTCCCTGATCGCACGCTCCAGCCCACGCTTGGCCGCCGGCGTCAGCGCCGCATCCTTGAAAGTGCTGTTGGGCCCTACCCCGATAGCATCGAACTGCGCCATCAGCAGCTCACTACCCGGGCCGGGCGGCTGCGCCTTGAGCTGCAGGTTGAGAATTTCAAAAAAGCCCAGGCTGCGCATCGGGTCCAGCAGCGGCAATGCGGCATCGCCGGCGGCGAGCCTGTCGTTGTGATCGCGCCGGAAGGCATCTACCAGCGGGTAGCCGTACAGGTAGGCGAGTACGCCCACGTGATAGGCATATTGATCCTCTACCAGTGCGCTGCGAGTCTCGGGGGATGGGGGTTCACTGCCCTGCCCGCAGCCTGCCAGCGCCAGCAGCAGGGCGAGCGAGAGCGGTCGTAACATTAGAATGCCGCGTCTGCGGCTTACGCGGCCTGGTCCACGTCGCCGCCCTTCTCTGCCGCCGGCACAGCCGGTTTCTCGGCAGCCTGGGCGGCCTTGCGGGGCGGCTTCCTGGCGGCGGCTTTCTTAGCCGGGCGCTGGGAAGATACCGTCTTGGCCTTCTTACGCGAGGGACGCTTGGGGCGGCGCCGTGCGGCGCGCACCGGCTTCAGGTCGCCGCGCTCGAAGCGCTCGAGAATATCGTCCAACTCACGGCTGATCTTGGTGCAGGTATCAATGGCGCGAATTTCCGGCCAGGAGGCCGCTTCGCCTTCCTTCATCAGCAGCATCATCTCCTCTTCCGTCACGTGGGAGAGGATCTTGGTGGGGTTGTAGAAGCGAAAGCGCGGCACGATGTTGATATCGCCACGGTACTCCTGGTCCAGCAGGCTGTGCAGGCCGTTGAGCAGCCAGCTGAAGCGCGGGTAGTCGCTGCCGTACTTCTGCACCTGCTGGCGGTAGGAGTTGAGCGCCTCACGCGCCACATCCACGCCCAGCTTGCCGACGGCTTTCACCAGTGGGTTGCGGGAACCGCCCTTGTCCAGGAACGGCAGCACCATCGGGTTCACCATGCTGACGATGTAGTGGTTGGTGCTGTACAGGCGACCCAGGCGCTTGGCCGGCAGGTCATCGGAAATCGAGCCGTCTACCCAGCGCCGGGACGGCAGGTAGGGCTGGGAATCGCCGTAGACGTTCTTGGCACTGAGAATCACCGGCGGGAAGACACCCGGCACGGCGCAGCTCGCCATCACCGCGCTGCGGATGTAGACGTTGGGCGACGCGATGGCATTCAGCAGCCGCGAGGTCTGGTGCGGTTCTGCCGGTGCCACGGAAATGGATATCTGGCGACCGGTTTTTTCGTAGGCCTCCTGGAAGGTCATGTCGGGAATCAGCCGCTCGACCATGGACTGAACTTCGTGCACGTCCATGGTGGGGCTGCGGCCGAAGAACATGCGATCGAGCACCGTGGCTTCTTTCTCCGCCTCGAAGTGCACGTTGCTGGGCTCAAAGAATTGCCGCAGTTCCTTGTCGGTATGGGTGCCGAGTACACCGGCAATCATCGAACCGGCGCTTGAGCCGGAGATGACCCGCGGCAGCAGGCGGTGCTCCACCAACGACTTCACCACGCCGAGGTGGTAGAACCCCAGCACCCCGCCACCACTCAACATCAGCGCCGAGCGGCCGTAGCAGTGATTGGCGCGGTAGAAGAAATCGAGTTTCTCAGACAGCGAGATCTCGCTGTCGTCCACTTCAGCAATGTGCTTGAGGGCATCGACAATCTCGTCGATGTAATCCTCGATCAGCTGCTTGGTGCCGGACCGGGCCTGCTCGTGCAGCTTGCTGCTGCCCATGCCGCCCAGGTTGCCGTGAATACCCTCGTTGAGAGTGAACAGCAGGCCCACATCGTCGTGGCGCGCGCGCAGGCTGCGCAAGCGGTCCAGGCGGCGGCGAATGGAAGCGTAGTCGTAGAGCTTGGTCTGGTCGACTTCACGCCAGCGCTTCATGCCGCTCGCGGCATCGTGCTCCTTCGCCAGCTGCAGCCACTCGGCGTAGGATTCGGCCCGGGTCATTTGCTTTTCGAGCCGCTTGAGCCTGCGATTTCTGAATACCATGAATACCTCTTCAACGAACGTTGATGAACCTAGGGTATCCCATCGTTACAAGCGCTAACAGCCTTGAATTTTGATTCTGCGCAAAGGCCTGAAAGGTCTATTTTGGCCAGCTGGCCGATTCTAACCAGATGATTTAATGGGCCTTTTCGATGTAATCGAGCTGGGGCTGTCTACCCAACGCCGCCGAAGGCTCTTCACCCAACCCCGCCGAAGGCTCTTCACCCAACCCCGCCGAAGGCTCTTGGCATCATCATATTGGTGCGCTCCAGGCCGCCGTTCACGGCCAGCACTTCGCCGGTGACATAGGCCGCGGCAGGTGATGCCAGGTACAGCGCACCCAGGGCCACATCTTCCACTTCACCCAGCCGGGCCATAGGCGTGAGGTCTACCATGGTCTGCTCGATTTCATCGTTCAGTACCGTGTTGAGCGCGTCGGTTTTGGTGGAGCCCACGGCAATCGCATTCACGCGAATTCTGGGGGCAAACTCCTGCGCCATTTGTCGCGTAAGGAATGTCAGTGCCGCCTTGGCCGTACCGTAGGCGGCAAAACAGGGCGCGGGGGCAGAACCCGCCACCGAGCTGATATTCACAACGCTACCGCCATGCTCCGCCAGTTGTTCGGCGCACAGGGTAGTCAGCCTGAAGGCCGTACCGACGTTGAAGCGAAACGCAGACTCAAACTCCTCGACACTGGTCGCCAACGCCGGCTTGGGCGGAAAGCCCCCGGCATTGTTCACCACGATATCGATGCGCCCCATCTCGGCCACCGCCTGTGCCGCCAGCGCCTCGACCTGTTCCGACTCCATTACATCGGTGGGACAACACAGGGCCCGGCAGCCCATGGCGCGAATGTCTTCCGCCACCGCCTCGAGGTCGGCCGCGGTGCGGGCAGCCAGCACCACGTCTGCGCCGGCCTCGGCGAAGGCCCGCGCGGTACCGGCGCCAATGCCCTTGCCGGCACCGGTGATGACCGCCACCTGGCCGTCGAGTCTGAATTTATCGAGTACGCCCATGTCACTCCTCGCTTCATCGCACATTGCTAGCTATTTGGCGGAAAATGCCTACACTTGCAGCCCACCTCGTTCCAAGGAAGTTCAGTGAGAGCCTATCTTGTTGTAGCCGCCCTGCTGTTGTTGATTTTCGGGTCCATCGGCGGCTACCTCTACATGAAATTCTCGGCGCTGGCCGCCCAGGACTTCAGCCCTCCACCAGTTACCATCGCCGCTGCCAGCGCGCAAGGCGAAACCTGGGATAGCTACCTGGAGGCGGTGGGTACCGTGCGGTCAGTACGTGGTGTTGAACTGACCGCCGAGACAGCCGGTGAGATCACCGCCGTCGAATTCGACAGCGGCGACCAGGTGGAAGCCGGCCAGCTGCTGCTGGTATTGAACGACCAGGTGGAACAGGCTGCCCGCCGCAATGAGATTGCTTCATTGGAGCTGGCAGAGATTCTGTTCGATCGCGACGCCAAGCTCATCAAGCAGCAGTCCATTCCCGAGACTCAGTACGACCGCTCCAAGGCCGACCTGGCGAGGGCCCGTGCGCAGCTCGCCGAGACCGAGGCGCGCATTCGCAACAAGCGCATCTATGCCCCCTTCGCCGGCACCGTGGGCATTCGCCAGGTGGACCTTGGCGATTACATCTCACCGGGCACAGAAATCGCCACGCTGCAGGACATGACCCAGCTGGAAGTGGACTTCACCCTGCCCGATCGCTTTACGCCCAAGCTGCGACCGGGCCTGCCGATTCTGCTGTCGGTGAATGCCTTCCCCGAGCGCGAGTTCCGCGCCGAACTGGTGGCGCTGGACAGCTCCGTGGACCCGGGCACCCGCAACCTGCTGCTGCGGGCCCGCATCCTCGACAACGAGGGGCTGCTGCCAGGGATGTTTGCCATACTGAAGCTGGACCTGCAGGAGAGCCGTGACGTGGTCACCGTGCCGGAAACTGCCGTGAGCTATTCCCTGCAGGGCAATACCGTGTACGTGATCGAAGAGACCGAGGACGGCGGCCTCACCGCCGTGTCTCGCATCGTGAAAGTGGGCGAGACCCGCGATGGCCGCACCGCCGTGCTGACCAACCTGGAAGCCGGTGAGCGCGTCGCCACCGCCGGCCAGAACAAGCTGTATCGCGGCGTGCGCGTGCTGGTGGATGACGCCGTTCAGCTGTAATCAGACGAGACTTGAGTAGTCGAGGTAGCGCCATGCGATTTACCGACATCTTCATCAAGCGACCGGTGCTGGCCATTGTGGTGAGCGCCCTGCTGCTGATGCTGGGCCTGCAGTCGATGGCGCAGCTGCAGGTGCGGCAGTTCCCCGATGTGGAGAAGAGCCTGATCGTGGTGAATACCTCCTACCCCGGCGCCAGCGCCCGCACCGTGCAGGGTTTTGTGACCGACCCGCTGCAGCGCCGCATCGCCGCGGCGGAAGGCGTTGAGTACCTCACCTCCACCAGCGACCCGGGCCGTTCACGCATTGCCGTGCAGGTGCGCCTGGGGGAAGACGCCACCCAGGTGATGACCGAGGTGATCGCCAAGGTCAACGAAGCCAAGTTCGAGCTGCCGCGAGAAGTGGAAGACCCGATCGTCACCAACACCTTTGGTGACGACGCCATGATGTACATGGCCTTCCTCAGCGACCAGATGTCGATACAGCAGATTACCGACTATGTGCGCCGCAACATCCAGCCGGAGCTTTCCACCCTGGAAGGCGTGGGCGAGGCCAAGGTGCTGGGCAATCGCGAATTCGCCATGCGGGTCTGGCTGGACCCGGCGCGCATGGCCGCCTTCGGCGTCACCGCTACCGACGTGACCGATGCGATTCGCGAGCAGAACGTGATCTCCGCCTCGGGCACGACCCGCGGCGCCCTGGTGAGCGCCAGCGTGGATGCCGAAACCGACATGCAGCGCGCCGAGGACTTCGAGGGCATCGTGGTGCGCCAGGACGAGGAGCGCCGCGTGCGCCTGGCTGACGTGGCCGACCTTGACCTGGCCAGCGCCAACTACGACTCCGCCACCTTCTCCAGCGGCCGCGACACGGTGTTCCTGTCGATTACACCCGCCCCCGGCGCCAACCCGCTGGAAGTGGCCGAGCGTGTGAAGAGCACCATGCCCCGGCTGTCGGCAGGAATGCCCGCCGATCTCGAGGTGTTCTACGACTCCGACGCCAGCATCTTCATCCAGGAAGCACTCAACGAGGTGGCCACCACCATCGTCGAGGCCGGGGTGATTGTGATCCTGGTGATCTTGCTTTTCCTCGGCTCCTTGCGGGTGGTGCTGATTCCGCTGGTGGCCATACCGCTGTCGCTGGTGGGCGTGCTGTTCATGGTGTGGAGCCTGGGTTTCTCCATCAACCTGCTCACCCTGCTGGCCCTGGTGATTGCCATCGGCCTGGTGGTGGATGACGCCATCGTAGTGGTGGAAAACGTGCACCGCCATATCGAGGAAGGCATGCAGCCTTTCGACGCCGCCATCCAGGGTGCACGGGAAGTCGCCCTGCCGGTGGTCGCCATGACCCTGACCCTGGCCGCGGTATACGCCCCCATCGGTTTCCTGGGCGGCCTGACCGGCGTGCTGTTCAGCGAATTTGCCCTGACGCTGGCGGGCGCGGTGGTGGTGTCTGGCATCGTCGCGCTCACCCTCAGCCCGATGATGTGCGCATATCTCCTCAAGGACCACGACCACCAGGGCGCCGCCGCCGACTGGCTGGACGCGCGCTTTGAAGCGCTGCATGACGGCTACCAGGCGCTGCTGGAAAAATGCCTCAACAATCGCGGCGCGGTGCTGGTGTTTGCCTTTGTCATTCTGCTCAGCCTGCCGGTGCTGTTTGCCATCGCCCAGAAGGAACTGGCGCCGGAAGAAGACAACGGCAGCCTGTTTATCGTGGCCACTCCACCTGACTACGCCAGCGTGGACTATGTGAACTACTTTCTCGACGAGATGGTGGCGACGTGGAAACAGGTGCCCGAGGTAAGCCACTCCTGGCAAGTGAACAGCCCCGGCCAGGTGTTCGGCGGCGTAGAACTGCTGCCCTGGAGTGAGCGCGAGCGCAGCCAGAAGCAGGTGCAGGCCGACCTGCAGGCGGGCTTTGGCAAGATCAGCGGCCTGGAGATCTTCACCTTCGGTTGGCCCTCGCTGCCCGGCACCGACGCCGGCCTGCCAGTGAACTTCGTGATTGCCAGCACCGCCGACTACGCGTCGCTGGATGCTGTCTCTGACCAGGTGCTGCAGAAGGCGCGCGAATCCGGCCTGTTCGCCTTTGTGAACAAGAGCCTGCGCTACTCGCGCCCGGAGGTGCGGGTGAAGATAGACCGCGACCTGGCCGCGCGCCTGGGCATTACTATGCAGGATATAGGCGATACCCTGCAGGTGATGCTGGGTGAGGCGGAGGCCAACCGTTTCAGCCTGGAAGGCCGCAGTTACAAAGTGATCCCGCAGGCTGACCGCGGTTTCCGTCTCACCAAGGAATGGCTGGAGCGCTATTACCTGCGCACCGAGTCGGGTGACCTTGTGCCCCTCTCCACCGTCATCGAGCTGGACCAGCGGGTGGAACCCAATAGCCTCACCCAGTACCAGCAGCTCAACAGCGTGACCGTGCAGGGCTTTGTATTGCCCCCGAACTCGCTGGGCACCGGGCTTGAGTTCCTGCAACAGGCGCTGAAAGAAGTGGCGCCGGTAGGCTACCGTGCCGGCTACGAGGGCGAGTCTCGCCGCTTCATTCAGGAAAGTGAAAGCTTTGGCGTCTTGTTCGCGGTATCCCTGATTTTCATCTACCTGGTACTGGCCGCCCAGTTCAACAGCCTGCGCGACCCCTTCGTGGTATTGGTGGCAGTGCCGATGTCGATCTTCGGGGCCGTAGTGCCACTGGCACTGGGCGTGGGCACGCTCAACATCTACACCCAGGTAGGCCTGCTGACCCTGATTGGCCTGATCAGCAAGCACGGCATTCTCATTGTCGATTTTGCCAACCACATGGTGGAGGAAGGTATGGACCGCAGAAAGGCCGTACTGGAAGCCGCCGCCCTGCGCCTGCGCCCCATCCTGATGACCACCTTCGCCACCGTGCTCGGCGTGCTGCCGCTGGTAATGGCCAGCGGCGCCAGCTCTGCCAGCCGCTTCGCCATTGGCCTGGTGATTACCACCGGCATGCTGGTGGGCACCCTCTTCACCCTGTTTGTGCTGCCCACCTTCTACCTGCCCTTTCTCAAGGAAAAGGCGAAGGAACAGCCACAAACCGCACCCGCCGACACCGGCCTGGTAACCCCCTCATGATCATCGTGCACGGCGCCATCGAGATCGACCCGGAACACTGGGAGGACGCCATGGAGCTCTCCCTTGAGCACGTGGAACGCTCCCGCGCCGAACCCGGCTGCATCAGCCACGCCGTGCACATCGACGCCGAAAACCCCAACCGCCTGGTGTTCTTCGAAGAGTGGCAAGACATGGCCGCCCTGCAAACCCACTTCCAGGTACCCGCCTCCGGCGAGTTTGTGCAGCAGCTAGAAACGATGGCAACTTCTCAACCCCAGATGCGCATATTCGAGGCCGAACCAAAAGCCTAGCCCCGAGCACCGGCACGGCTCCACCGCGGTTTTGCCAGCCGCTCCTGCCTGACACTCGCCATCGCAGCACCGCCCTCGTCATTCCCGCGAAAGCGGGAATCCAGAGAAGCACCGTAACGCCCTACTGGGGCACATACCTGCCTGATCTAAATGCGGCCCATTGTTAAAGGGATCCAGCGAACAACCCGCTGAAAAAGCCTGCGTAAGTCACTGATATAGCGATCGTTTATCGAGGCAACGCAACCACAAGACTACAGATACTCGGAAGACAAGCCTCCACCAATGGCGCGCTTACCCACCAAGACTTCCGACCTAACCCATCCAACTCCTTGTTTCGAAACAGCTTTCCACCAACAATGAAGCACATGAAATCAACATACCGCGCCGGATTGTTATGTCACCCCGGACACACACATAGCTGTTAAGTGAAAGACTCATGAGTAACGAGAAGATTTGGAACTCCTTGGAAGTATCAAAACTGATTATTTCGGTGCTCACTCCGCTGTTGCTGTTCTGGCTTGGTAATCTAGTGAGTGACTCAACCAAACAAACAGAAAGAGCGTTAAAAGAAATAGAAGAAATCAAGGAAGTTCAAAAAAACAATCAGCTTGCAGTTCAGAATCTTGCAAAACGCATATACGAAAGGCGCTCTAGAGCTGAGTTGCTAGCCTCATCGCTCAAACGAGATGTGTCACTAGAAGAGATTGTGAAAAGGAAGGGGCAGTATGATGAAGCTTATTTTCAATGGAACAGGGATCATCAGGCCAACTTACTGCTTGTCCGCAATGTTCTTGGAGAAAAACAATACTCTGATTTTGAATCAATGATCGAATTTCATTTGGTTGGAAAGATCTTTGCGCCTTTAGATTCTTGCTTAACGAAAGCATACGACTACCGAATTACTCAGAATAAAAGTGGTAAAGAAATATTAAATGATTGTTCAGTCTCAACTTTGTTACAGCAGGCGCTGGATTGCGGCTACGCACTGACGGACGAGTTATTCAAGCTAACTGAGCAGAATGGCAAAATTGAAAGAATGGAAGCATCAAGTATCGTCGCACAAAGATGCCCCGGATGAAAAAACACTTAACAATGTGCCCCAAGGGGCACTCCGCTTCGCTGCGCGCCCATGAGCCCAGGCGTTAGGGCAAAAAAAAAGGAACGGAGGCCTTTTTTGGCAACTAACTATGTACTGATTGATTTCGAGAATGTCCAGCCTAGCAATCTCGATGTGCTCCAAAATCACCCGTTTAAGGTACTGGTGTTCGTTGGCGCCAATCAGACCAAGGTGCCCTTTGACCTTGCTACTGCCATGCAGGCACTCGGCGAAGCTGCCCAGTACATAAAAATCACAGGCACAGGAAAAAATGCCCTCGATTTTCACGTTGCCTACTACGTGGGTGAACTAGCAGCAAAAGATCCTGGCGCGTACTTCCACATAATTTCGCGTGACACTGGCTTCGATCCGCTCATCAAGCATCTCAAAAGCAAGAAAATTAGAATCCAGCGCGAACGCGATCTCGCGGAAATTCCGGTATTAAGGCTCTCCGTTGCAACATCCAATGATGAAAAGGTGTCGGCAATCGTGAATAACCTCGCCAGCCGTGGTCAGGCGAGGCCAAGAAAGGTTAAAACCCTCTCCAACACAATCAACTCGTTGTTCACTGAGAACCTTACGGAGCAGCAGTTAGCGGGCTTGGTAAAGGAGCTTGAGCAAAGGCAGTACATCAAGGTTGCTAATGGCAATGTCACCTACAAACTACCGCACTAGCCCTAACACGCAGGTCAAAGCGCTCGCTATGCTCGACGGGACGCTCCGCTGGGACACCCAAACTTCCGCTAGGCTCCAGGCCGGGCACCCCAGCTAGATATTGGGGTCAGCGTAGAAATATTGTGGCCATTGCAGAGTTCCAAATATTCTACTTCGGCCCCCTTTACGATGTTCCGTGAAGCTCACGATCAGACGCAGGCGGATTGAAACGGAGTGGCAGAGCCCCTATGTCGCCGACCGTCCGCTTGTGGCCCAAAAACTGCCGAGCAATGAGAATCGTCTGATCTTATGGAGTGTTATGTCACCGAATGCAGATGATCCAAAAGTAGCTCAAGCGGCCTCCTCTCCCCAGTGGATCAGATTAATTGTGCTGTACATTTTCATACCATTGGCTCTCTTGGTGTGCGGCGGAGATTCTGGCTGGTGGCAAGCATGGCTCTATTCGTTCTTGATCTTTACTGCCGGTGTCGGGGGGCGCATCTGGGCGGAACGCCGGCACCCTGGATTGATGGCCGAAAGGCAAAATATTGAAAGTATCCAAAACGCAAAGGCCTGGGACAAAGTGCTTGCCCCACTGATGGCGTTAAGTGTCGGATTTCCTATGGTGATCGTAGCGGGGCTGGACTACCGCTATAACTGGTCCCCAGAGCTTCCACTATGGCTCTCCGTGATTGGCTTCATTCTGATCTCGCTCGGATACGCATTTGCTGCATGGGCATTTGCCGAGAACCGCTATTTCTCAAGCGTCGTGCGCATCCAGAAAGATCGAGGACATGTGTTGTGCGACAGTGGCCCATACCGGTTTGTGCGGCATCCGGGTTATGCTGGAAATATCCCTCCGCTCTTCGGTATTGTGCTTGCTCTGGGCTCACTTTGGACACTGATTCCTGCAGCTGTGGCGATAATCATCACGGTGATCAGGACCGTACTTGAAGACCAGACTTTACAGCAAGAGCTGCCAGGCTATGGAGACTATACACGGCGCGTGCGCTATCGGTTGATCCCCGGGATATACTGAAGAGGTGTGAATCACGGGCGTGGCAGATCAAAGCGTGAGATCCAACCAAGAGAGTTGTGCACTGCGTGATGCTCACGTTTGGCTATCTTTCCGTAGCGTATCTTGTCGCAGCCAGGTTTACGCGTTTCAAGGCAACGTTAGCGATGTGCGTCTTCGAGATGGCCCATAGCCAGCGTCTCTTGCCGTTCGCTGCGCTTCAGGTCGGGCATGCCTGCTCGGGGCTTTATCTGACCATAGGACGATATATTTTGATCTTCAGAATACTTTTCTTATCGCTGCTGTTGCTTGCAGCAACTGCGTACGCTGAGCCATTTCAAATTCCCGCCATTCAGGTCATTCCGATAGAAGATAGTGCCTCGGGCCGGGATTACGAACTGTACGTCAAGCTGCCTGAAAACTACGACACCAATGCTGACGAGATGTACCCGGTTATCTACGTAGCGGATGCACGTTGGCACATAGAAATCATCTCAGGCTCTATAGAATACCTGGTTAATGATGCCATTCTGGTCGGAGTTTCCTGGGAGAAAGGCATACCGGTACAGCAAAGTCGCATGCGCGACTACATGCCTGATAAATACACTGGGAAAGACTACAAACACCCCACCGGTCAGGCTCAAGACCACCTTGCTTTCTTCCAGAACGACGTCTTCAGGAAAGTTGAGTCCCGATACAGAGCTGATCCTTCCAAGCGCACCTACTTTGGCTACTCAGTGAGCGGCACGTTTGGCAGTTACATACTTTTGACCCAACCCAATACCTTCCAGAACTATATTCTCGGCAGCCCGGCGCCTTTGTTTAGTGGAGATTTTGTGCATGACTATGAGCCGATCACACAGGCGACCCCTGAATCACTGGATGTCAATGTCTTTTTGTCAGTGGGGTCCGATGAAGCGTCCGACCACATTGAAAGTGCTTTTGGCTTAAGCCGTTTTCTAAAATCCAGGAAATCACAAAAGGCCAACATTGAGTTCAAGGTCATAGAATCGGCAGACCACGGTTCCGCTTTCCCCATGTCGGCAATGCAAAGCCTATACTGGTTAGCCAATGTCTCGAGATAAGACATGCACCGTAGTAAGCCTATAGCCAAAGACTGCATCTCAATTCCATGTCATGCAGCAGAAGTAAGTTTGCAAGCAGTTGGTGAGCATTACTCGAAACCGGACCAGGGCACCGTGATTTTCTGCGGGCCAACTGAAGTAATAACGTACGCGGCCAACACGAGGAACGGCGGTAAGGGTTACTTCGGTTTGTGTCTTCGCCGGAACACTCAGCCTTCCGCTGCGCCGCGGGTGGAGCACTACCCAGGCGCCAAGTTCAACAGAGTCCGCAGCGATGAGAGTTGATCAAGAGTATCTGAAAAACCTTCTGAATGTGTTTCTGGACTCAGAGCGCTACTACACCGAGCTGTCTGAGTTCCAAAGCGCAGGCTTCGACATCCTCAGTGATGCATTCCTATTCCACTTCCAGATTCTGGAAGACCAGGGATTTGTCGAGTCATGCGTCGAGAACAGGCAGCTAGGGTACCAGGTCAGCGGTGATGGCCAGGCGAGGTGGCAGTCAAACATTATCAGGCTCACCGCCCCCGGCCATGATTTTGCCGAGTCTCTCAACCGGGTGGAAATATTCGAGATCCTGTCCAACGAATTCAAGAATGCGTCAGTATCCACGCTGTCGAATGTCGCCAAACAGTTGATGCTGGGCTTCGCGAGGAAGCAAGTGGAAAAGTATTTTGATCCGGGCACATAGCACTGCAGTGGAACGAGGCAACTGATGCCAGCCACACTCCTGCTACCCACCTGCCTGTACATCGGCCACGTGTTTCTACTCTACGGGCTGCTAACGCTGGCCAGGGCACCGGTCGTCTGGGGCAATAAGCAACCCACAGGTGACGGCGCAGCCCGATACTCGGTGCTGGAGTCCAAAATCAGCGCCAATCTCTCCAACCAGTTTGAATGGCCGCTGCTCTACTTCGTCATCATTGTTCTGATCAGCCTGGAGGGTGCGCCCGTATCAACGATGTACGTCGCGCTGGCCTGGGTCTTTTTCCTCGGGCGGCTCCTTCACTCCGCCGTTCAGATAGGCACCGGCAACATACGCCTGCGGGGCTTGGTGTTCACGGTCAATTACCTGGCCGTCGCGGCGATGTGGGTTCTCTATTCCTGGCAGGCGCTCACCTAGTTGCATGGATACACAGTCATTCCAGCCTCGCATTGTCATTTTCGACGGAGTCTGCAACTTCTGTAACGGTGCAGTGAATTTCATTATTCGCCACGACCAGCACCGTAAGTTTCAGTTCACGCCGATGCAGACGGAGCTCGCCCAGCAGCTCACTCAGCAATACGGCATACACAACGTGGGCATCGACACCTTCCTGCTGATCAAGCAGGGTGAATGCTACATATGGACTGATGCGGCGCTGGAGATCGCCAGCGAGCTCGACGGCTACTGGTACCTGCTCAATATCTTCCGAATCATCCCACGACCGGTGCGCGACATTTTCTACCGGCTGTTCGCCCGCAACCGCTATGCGCTGTTTGGCAGAACTGATCAATGCATGGTGCCTTCCGCCGACGTGAGAAGCAGGTTTATCGGGCTTTGAAACTGCCCTTGGGAATCACGCCGGCATGAAGAGGTCGTTCCTCGCAGTCAGCGCCTTCCTTCTCGCCTGTGCTATTGCCGCCCTGGTGGTGATGATCATCGTTGGCTCACCTCCCGGCAGGCCGGCCTTACCGGTCTACTTCGGCTACACGTTCCTGCTCTGCCTGCTGGGGCCGCTGTTATTTGCCTGGGCGTACGGCCCCGGCCCGATGGGCGTGGCCTGGCTATCAGTAGCCTTCCTCGCCCCAGGGCTCTCGCTGGCGGCACTCTACTTCGGCTACGTACGAGCGCGCTCGAAGATCTGGCTGGCCGTTGCAGCTGCCACCTGGGGCGCCTTCGGCGGATTCTCTGCCTGGGTGGCCATCATGGGTAGCGTGTAAATGGGCCTGTCAGGCCCGGAGATGCAGAACACTTGCGGTGAGCTAGCTAACCCACACTGAAATTCTGGGACCCACGTAACATAACCATTTTTCCCGCTCCGCTATACTGAGCGCGCCGGCAGTTGCAGCCACCTGGCGCCAGTCGGCACACGTAAAAATCTACCGCAGCGCACCCCTATGTCCAGGTTGATGGTATTCGGCAAACCTGCCGATCAACAGAAAAATGCTCCAGAGCCCACCACGGTGAGCTCACAAGACCCGGCCACCGGACTGTACACCCGCGAGCAGGTACTCAAACTGCTGCCGCCCTTACTGGAAAAGCCGACCGCTGAAGGCGCTCGTGCCCTGCTCTACCTGCGCCCGGATCGTTTCGGCGAAATCGATGAGCGACTTGGGCCAACAGCCAGCGACAAGCTTCTCGGTCTGATCGCTGCACGGCTGAAAAAACACCTGGCCGCCAAGAGCCTGTTGTCACGCTTCGTTGGCAATGGCTTCCTGGCGCTGGTATCGCGCCCTGAATCGACAGACATCAAAGCGCTGGCGGAGGAAATCCGCGAGAGCATTGCTTCGGAGCTGTTTGAAGTAGGCGCCGTCTCCACCTCCATGACGGTCAGCATCGGTGTGGTGGTACTGCCGCCGAAACCGCAGGATGCCGAGCAGTCTATTTCCATGGTGCAAGCCGCCACCCGCCAGGCCCGCCAGGCCGGTGGCGATACCGTGCATTTCGAGGAACCCAGCGACGATGAATACCAGCGAGATGCCGAGACCGCACGCTGGGTCCGGCGCACCTCCGCTGCCCTGAAGTGCGACGGTTTTCGGCTGCTCTACCAGCCTATTGCCAAGCTCGATGGCAGCAATTCCTTCAGTTACGACGTGCTGCTGCGCATGATCGAGAAAAACGGCACCGAGATTTCGCCCGGACAGTTTATGCCCGCCGCCGAACAGGCCGGCCTGATGCCAGAGATCGACCGCTGGGTAATCAAGACCGCGTTCCAGGTGGCAGCCGACCGCCATGCAAAGGGCAAGAAGACGCGCATCTTCGTGCGCCTGTCGGAAGACACCCTGCGCGACAACCGCTTTTCCGGCTGGCTGGGCCTTGAGGCCCTCAAGCACCGACTGGACCTCGACAGCGTGGTGCTGCAGATTTCAGAGCAGGTAGCCGAGCGCTGCCTGCCCGCCGTCAGGGAGTTGAGCCGTATCTGCGCCGATATTCACCTCAAACTGTCACTCGCCTGCACCGGTGAAACCACCCGCTACCTCACGCTGATGCGTGAGCTGAAGCTGCATTTCGTGGTGCTCGAAGGCAGCTGCGTGCGAAGCCTGGAGCCAACCCAGCTCAACAACCTGATTACCGCCGCCAGGGATTCCTCCACCCGGGTGATCGCCTCGCGGGTGGAGAATGCCGGCGAGCTCTCCCGGCTGTACCAGCTGGGTGTCGACTACGTTACTGGCTTCTACGTACACCGCCCAGAGGAAGGCATGGCCGACAACGTTTCTCTGGAAGGCAATTCGGGCTGACCTCCAAACGAGCGTATTTATCTATCGGGCTTTCGCGCCCGCCGCGCAGGTTTCCCCACCAGTTTCCACCTTACTCAAGGCATTCAACCGAACCGGGGAACGTCCTGCCGCAGGGTGATGGCAAGCCAACCTCCGCTGTTCTAGCTTTCGCGCCTTGATCACCAGAAAACACCGGGGGCTTCCGTGCGCCATCTCTACCAACTGCTGATACTCAGTTCAGCGCTTACCCTGGCGGCGAACAGCGCCAACGCCGCTGACAAGATCAGCATCAACGCCACTACCAGCCCACCGCTCTTCGACGGGCGTTGCGACAGCGCAGAATGGCAGCCTGCCATCCAACTGGAGCTGCCTGCAGGGGTGAGCGTTAAGCTCATGCATGACACGAATTCCCTGTACGTCTGCGCAATGGGAAAAGCGCAGGACTACACAGTCATTGACCTCTATATCGAACACGGCCAAACCAGACAGATCTATAACCTGCATGCCTCGGCGCAGCTGTTCGAACGCGTGCACTTGGACGAAAACTGGAGCGATACCAGCTTCTGGAACCAGAAGGACTGGAGTGCCTTCTGGGTCCCCTACGCCGGGGAAGAGGAAACCGAGAAGGGCCCCCGCACCCGCTTCCTGAAGGGCTCCCATCGGGAGGTCCAGGTATTGCGCCGCAAGTTTCCGGGTGAATCCTGGAAGATGATGATCGGCATCAGCGCCGTAGAGCATGAAGGAAGCTTCGGTGAGGATTTTAAGTTCCCGGCAGAGGCCGTCGACACCGATCCATCGACCTGGGCGGAGTTCTCGTTTAGCCGTTGAAACAGGCTGCAGGCCTCACACTCTAACAACGCACAGCTGACCGTCGGAGTCCTTCGCCGACCCCAATCACATCCCAAAGGCGCCAGGCACACCCGGATTGCGCTATCCTCTGCGCAAACCACCCGGACCCGATGAATGGAAATCGATATCGCCAGGGCGCTTCACGCCAGCGACGCCATGCTCTTGTTCACAGTGCTGGCCTTTGGCCTGATGCTGGGCAAGCTGTCCATCAGGGGCATCGTCCTCGGGCCCACGCCCGGCGTGCTGCTGGTAGCACTGCTCTTTGGTCACTGGGGCTTTGACATCGAGTTCAACACCGAAAGCATTGGCTTCATGCTGTTCATCTTCTGCGTGGGCGTCGAGGCCGGCCCCAATTTCTTCTCCGGTTTTGCCCAGGATGGGCTGCGCTATGTCTGCCTGGCGGTTGTGGTTGCGCTGAGTGGTATTGCCGCCGCGCTGGGCGCCGCAGAGTTTCTCGATCTCGATCGTGGCCTGGCCGCCGGGCTGCTCGCGGGCTCCCTGACTTCTTCCCCCACCCTCGCCGGCGCGCAGGGTGCGGTGGTTCGCATGGCGGATCAGCTCGGGCCGGAGGGGCGCGATGCATTGATCGCACAGATCAGCGTGGGCTATGCCATCACCTATGTGGTGGGCTTGCTCGCGCTGCTGGCCATCATTCAGTTACTGCCGAGAGTGCTGCGGCTTGACCTCGCAGCTTCGGCAAGAGAAGTCGCCACCGAGCGCGGCATCATGGACGGACGGCGGCGCACGATCCGCACCCCGATTATCCGCGCCTACAAGGTCACGCCAGACGCCGCTGCCAATATCGATAGCCGCACACTGCGAGAGATTGGCGTGTGGGAGCAGTTCGGGCTGTCGGTCGACCGCGTCAAGCGCGATGGTGAACTGTTCATCCCCGATTCCGAAACGGTTATCCAGGAAGGCGATGAAGTGGCCCTGGTCGGCTATCCCATCAACCACGCCCGGTCAGACTTCAAGCTGGCGGAGGAGAGCTTTGACGCCGAGTTGCTGGAGTTCCAGATTGTCTCGCAACCCATTGTGATCTCGCGCTCCAGCGTTGTCGGCAAGCGGCTCGAGGACCTGCAGCTACAGGCAGAGCACGGCTGCTTTGCAGAAGGCATCGAGCGCACCAAAGTACCCCTGCCCATCAAGCCCGACCTGGTGCTGAACCGCGGTGACGTGCTCACCGTCAGCGGTGAACTGAACCGGGTTGAAGCACTGGTGGAGGAACTGGGTTTCGTTGAACGCCGCAGTGATAACACCGACCTGATGTCCTTCGCGATGTTTTTCACCCTGGGTCTTTTACTGGCACAGCTGTCAGTGCTGGTTGGCGATGTATCGATCACCCTGGGGTCGGCTGGCGGTCTGCTGGCCAGCGGCATTCTCATGGGCTACTTCCGCTCTCGTAACCCGTTGCTGGGCAACATCCCCCAGGGGGCCATCAATGTGCTGAAGGACCTGGGCCTGAACCTGTTCATGGCCAGTGTCGGGCTGAGCGCAGGTGCCTCTGTGGTGGCCACGTTGCTTGATAGCGGCATGATCCTGGTGGTGCTGGGGCTGGTAATTGCGATGGTGCCACTGCTGGTGGGTTACCTGGTGGGCACGAAGATCCTGGGCATGAACCCGGCCTTGTTGCTTGGCGCCCTGGCCGGCGCCATGACCAGCACGCCGGCGCTCAGCACCCTGGTCGAGACGGCGCGCAGCAATATCCCCGCGCTGGGTTACGCGGGCACCTACACCTTCGCCAACGTGTTCCTGACCCTGGGCGGGGCCGCCATCATCACGCTCTAGGGCAAGTGCTAGCGGGCAGCGCCCTTGTAGGCTTCCTGCAGATGACGCTTGTAGAGCTTGCCATTTTCCATGCGCGGCAGCTCCTTCATGAAGTCGATGGAGCGCGGCACCTTCACATGCGACAGGTGCTCACGGCACCATTCAATCAGCTCGTGGGAGAGGCTGTCGTCAGCGCTGTCGAAGTCCGCCGGCTGCACCACCGCCTTCACCTCCTCGCCAAACTCTTCATTGGGTATGCCGAACACGGCCACGTCGGCCACCTTGGCGTGGGTGATCAACAGGTTCTCGATCTCCTGCGGGTAGATGTTCACGCCGCCGGAAATAATCATGAAGTTCTTGCGGTCGGTGAGGAACAGGAAGCCGTCCTCGTCCACGTAGCCCACGTCACCGAGGGTGGACCAGCCGTGCTTGTTATATGACTTCTTCGTCTTCTCGGGTTCGTTGTGGTACTCGAATTTCGGCCCGTTGGCGAAGTACACGGTGCCGACCTCGCCCTGCGGGACTTCCTCACCGTCGTCATCACAGATATGAATCTCACCCACCACGGCCTGCCCTACGCTGCCGGGGTGTTCGAGCCAGGTGTTGGAGTCGATGATGGTCATGCCGGAGCCCTCTGAGCCCGCGTAGTACTCCATCAGCACCGGGCCCCACCAGTCGATCATCTGGTGTTTCACTTCCACAGGGCACGGCGCGGCGGCGTGAATGGCGATTTTCAACGAGCTCACGTCGTACTGCTTGCGCACGTCTTCCGGCAGTTTGAGCATGCGGATAAACATGATCGGCACCCACTGGCTGTGGGTAATCTTGTGTTGATCGATCAGCGCCAGGGCCTTTTCCGCGTCGAACTTTTCCATGATCACGGTGGTACCGGCCATGGCCAGAATCAGGTTGTTATAGTGCAGCGGCGCTGCGTGATAGAGCGGCGCCGGCGACAGGTATACGGTGTTTTCATCGATCCCGAAGAACGCGGCAAAGGCCTGCATACTGGGGTGTACTTCGTCCAGGTCCTCCAGCGTGTTCATGGTCAGCACGCCCTTGGGCTGGCCTGTGGTGCCCGATGAATAGAGCATGGGCGTGCCGTAGCTCTCGTCCTCCACCCGCTCGGCCGGCATTGCCGCGGTGGCCTCTTCCCAGGACTCGAAGCCCGCCACCGTGCCGTTGATCATATAGAAGTGCTCGATGGCGGGAATGTCTCCTACCAGCTCTTCAGCCACCGCCGATAGTTTCTTCGAACCGATAAACAGTTTGGCGTTACAGTTCTCGAGAATGTACTGGGTTTCTTCCTTGCGCAGGTGGGTGCTGATCGGAGTGAAGACCAGGCCGCAGCGCATGGCGCCCTGCACGATCTCCATGAACTGCGGGTCGTTCTCGATCATCATGCCGATGTGGTCACCGCGCTGCAGGCCGTGGGAGCGAAACAGCTGGGCAATGCGGTTGGAGCGCTCGTCCAGCTCGGCGTAGGTAATCACCTTGCCGCTGTTGCCCATGATGATGGCGGGCTTGTCGGGGCTTACCCTGGCGGTGGTACTGATATGGGCCATGACCTCGGTCCTCTCTCAATCCGTTGGTTATCGTTATCGGTGCGAAAGTCCATGATAGCCGGAATTTTTACAGCCGCTCCAGTATCCCCGTCAGCAGTCGCCAGAAAGGCTCAACGGTTGAAATTTCCAGCCGCTCGCGGGGGGAATGGGCACCGCGGATGGTGGGGCCGAAGGAGAGGATGTCGCATTCACCGAGCTTCCCCTTGAGAATCCCGCACTCCAGTCCGGCGTGAATGGCTTTCACCTCCGGCTCACCGCCGAACAGCTCGGCGTATACGCCCTTGCCAAGCGCCAGCAGTTCACTGTCGAAATCCGGCTGCCAGCCCGGGTAGTCAATGGTCTGCTCTACCGCCATGCCCTGCCATTCGGCAATGGCCATCACCTGTTGGGCCAGACCCTCGGCTTCTTCGCGGTTGAAGTAGCGCAGCGTGGTTTCCACGAACAGTCCATCGCGGTCCACTCGCACCACCGCCATGTTGATACTGAGGTCAACCAGGTCCGCCGGCTGCTGGGCGTTGTAGCTCATGGCGCCGTGGGGGAACAGCTGCAGCAGTTGCTCGAAGGCGGCCTGCTCCGGCGGCGTGAGCACCTCACCCGGTTCAGCCGCCTCCAGCTCCAGGGTCAGGCCGTTGTCCGCCTCGGGCAGGTAGCTTTGCCAGCGGCTCAGCATTTCCTGGTTGAGGGCTTCCAGCGCCGGGCCGCTGCCGGCCGGCACCTGCAGGGTCAGCGAGGCCTCGCGGGGAATCACGTTGTGGGCAATGCCGCCTTCAAACGCCACCAGCCTGGCACCCTGGGCACGGGCGCCTATCAGCCAATGGCCCAACAGCTTGATGGCGTTACCGAGCTGCTGATGAATCTGGATGCCGGAGTGCCCGCCCGCCAAACCGCGCAGCCGCAGTGTGAAGTGCTCACAGCTGTCATCGCCGGCTTCCCGCGCCAGCGGCTTGCGCATGATCCAGCCACGGCCGCCGGCACAGCCGACAAAGAACTCGGGCCAGTCCTCGCTGTCGAGGTTGAGCATGCGCCGCCCGGTGAGCAGGCCGGGGTCGAGATCAGATGCTCCCCACAGGCCACTCTCCTCTTCCACGGTAAACAACAACTCCAGCGGCGGGTGTGAAAGCCCCTCGGTGGTCATCAGGGCCAGCGCGGCGGCGCAGCCAATACCGTTGTCGGCACCCAGGGTGGTGCGATCCGCCAGCAGCCAGTCTTCCTCCACCTGCAGGGTCAGCGGGTCCTGCTGGAAATCGTGCTGCTTGTCGTCGGTCTTCACCGTCACCATATCCAGGTGGTTCTGGATGATGACCGGCGGTTCGCCCTCGCGGCCCTGGCTGCCCGGAACTGCCACCACCAGGTTGCCGCGGTTGTCCGTCTTCCAGGCGCAGTCGTGGGCTTCCGCCAGCGCGATCACATGGTCGCGCACCGCGGCCTCTTCGGCCGAGGGCCGGGGAATCTGGGTGATTTCGTAGAAACGCTGCCACAGCGCTTCCGGTTGCACGGGGTAGTTGGCGGGTAGGGTCACGGTGTATCTCCATAGAGCATGGCGGCCAGTTCATGGAAACTGGCAACCACGTAATCGGCGTGCCGGCCGTGAGGGCTGTCGCCCTGCGGGTCGTACAGGCAGGATGGCATGCCGGCGTTGGCCGCAGCCTGCAAATCATAAAGAAAATCTCCCACGCACAGCATCTGCGCGGGCGCCAGGGAAAAGCGGCGGGCAATGTGGAAAAGCCCTTCCGGGTCGGGCTTGGCGGCGGCGTCTTCACGCGCCACCAGTTCATCGCAGGGAATGCCGAGGCTTGCAACCATCAGCTCGGCGGCCTCGCGGCTATTGCGGGTGAATACACCCAGCGGCATGCCGCTGCCGCGCAGGCGATGGCAGAGGGATTCCGCGCCGTCGATCCAGGTGGCGCGCTGGGCGCCGTCCATCTCGTAGTAGTGAATTACCGACATGGCCTGGCGGCGTTCGGCGTCGCTGCCCAGCGCGTCGATGAACTCCAGCAGCCCGGTGCCCTGCGGGCAGCCGGTCTCGGCGCGCATGGCGGCAAAGTCCAGGCGCGAGTCCGCCAGGGTGCCGTCAAGGTCGAAAACGATGCCGTCGAACACTACTGCAGGCGCCGTTGCATGCACTCCTGCATGCAGGTGGCTACCAGGTCGCCGTCCTGGGTAAAGAAGCGGCCACGGGCGAGGCCGCGGGCTCCGCCGACTCGCTCGCAGTTGACTTCATACAGCAGCCACTGGTCGACCCGGCAGGGCGTGTGAAACCACATGGCGTGGTCGAGGCTGGCCGTCTGCATGCCCTTGTAGAAGCTGCGCCCGCGGGGCAACAGCGTCGCATCCACCAGCCCGCAGTCGGAAATGTAGGACAGCAGCGCGGCGTGCAGGGCCGGGGCGTCGCCCAGTGATTCGGTGGTCTTCAGCCAGATGTGCAGCAGGCCTTCCCGCGGCCGAGGATTGCGCCAGTCCACAGGCTCCACGTAGCGCACGTCCCAGTCCAGGCCGTCAACAATCTGGAACTCGGGCCAGAAGTTGTCTTCTTCGATATTCAGTTCCCGTTCGCTCCGCAGCCCCTCGGGGCCACGCACGCTGGGCAGTTCCGGTACGAATTCGTCGCCGCTTTCGGGAATGTGGAAGGACATGGAGCTGACCAGGATGATGCGCCCTTCCTGGCTGGCCACCACCCGCCGCGAGCTGAAACTGCCGCCGTCGCGGGCCGGCTGTACTTCCAGGGTCACCGGAATCTTGCCGTCCCCGGGCCGCAGGAAATAGGCGTGCTGTGAGTGAATCTGCCGCTCTTTCGGCACCGTCAGCTGGGCCGCGCGCACGGCCTGGGCCAGCACCTGCCCGCCGTACAGGCGCGGGCCATCCGGGTGGGTGTTCTGGGCGATAAAGCGGTTCTCGCCGTCAGGCTCCAGCGACATGGTGTTCAGCAGGTGCTCAAGAGTCTGGCGTTCGGGCACGGGGAATCCTTTTTACAGCGGGTAACAGGCGGGCGACATTATGCCCGGGCGCTTGTGACCAATGGAAGTCTTCCCCCTCGCCAACCATACTCGTGCCTGACGACAAGGGAGAAAACGCATGGACAATTTCCGGGACAAGGTCGCCGTTATCACCGGCGGCGCCAGCGGTATCGGCCTCGCCATCGCCAGAGCACTGGTCGCCGAGGGTGCGAAGGTGGTGGTGGCCGATGTCAATGCAGACGCCTCCCGCGCCGCCGCTGAGGCGCTGGGTGACGCGGCGCGCGCCTGTCGCTGCGATGTCACCAAACGCGACGATATCGTGGCACTGGCCGACGCCGCCTGGGCCGCCTTCGGCCGGGTAGACCTGCTGTTCAACAACGCCGGCGTCATGCCCGGTATCGCACCACTGACGGACGCCAGTGAGAACGACCTGCGCTGGGTCTACGAGGTCAACGTGTTCGGTGCCTGGAACGTGTGCCAGGTGTTTGTCGAACGGCTCACCGCACAGGGCACGCCCGCCCATATCGTCAATACCGGTTCAGAGAATAGCCTGTGCGCGCTGGGGCCGATGATGGCGGTCTACAACTCCAGCAAGCACGCGGTGCTGGGTTTCACCGACATCCTGCGCCACGAGCTGCCGGATTTCATCGGCATCAGCCTGCTGTGCCCCGGTGTGGTCAAGACCAACCTTTCCAGCAGCGTCGAGTTGCGGCCCGAGCAATTCGGCGGCCCGCAGGACAACCAGCTCGGCTCCATGGCAGTGGGTATGGAGCCTGAAGAGCTGGCGGAACGCTGCCTGGCGGGCGTGCGGCGCGGGGACTTTTTCATCGTTACCCACTATGCCACGCGCTACATGGCGGAAGAACGCTGCCAGGAAATCATGCAGGCCTTTGACGAGCAGACCGAGGAGTACGACGGCTGGCGTGAGTGGGACAGCCGCAGCATGATCATGCGGGCACTGGCGGCCCTGCAGGGCTCAGGCTGACTCTGCCCGGGCCGGCTCGATAAAGGCCAGGCGCGGATCGTTGGGGTAGATCCACTCCTCGCCGATCACCTGTTGCACCCGCAGTTCCTCGGGAATATTGTCGATGCCAATGAGCTGGTCGGCAGTCTGGTTCCAGTGGTAGATGCGCGCCTCCTGGTAGCTGAGCGGCACCCCCTTGAACGCATAGGACTCCATGGATTTCTGGATCTTCTCACCGAACTGGGTGTCTTCCAGCAGCACCTGGCACAGGGATTCGCCGTTGTTGTCCGTCCACAGGTCCGGCGCCTTACCGTCGCCCCAGTCCGGCGCCATGGTCCAGGTTTCCATGCGGCACTTGTCGATGCCATTGGGCCAGAACAGGATCGGCGGAATCGCCACCGCCGACAGCGGCGCCACCAGGTTGGGGAACAGGCCGTAGGACTGGGTACAAGTGCGGGCAATCTCCCCTACCGTATCGATCTGTGCCACCGAGTCGGGTACGCCCACCGCGTCCAGGTTGCCGCGATCCCCCGCCGGCACCGGCGCCACCATCCGACCGTGGCCGTTCAAATAGAGTGTATTCACATTGCGGCGGTCATCGAGAATGGGTGACACGGTCTTCGGGTGAATGCTGCGCACGTGGTAGACCTCGGTATTGGCCTCCATGGCGATCTTCCAGTTGCAGTCCAGGTCCCAGATATGCCGTGCCGCCAGCCGGCACTTGTCGAACTGGAACTCCTCCCATTCAGCGGCGATCGGCCCCAGCCACTCCAGCAGCGTGGGGGCTTGGTCATCGAAGTTCACAAAGATCAGGTTACCGAAACGCTCGCAGCGCACCGGCTTGAGGCCGCGGCAGCTGAAGTCCAGGTCGCGAAAATCCTCCGGGTCGCGAATGGCCACCAGCTCGCCCTCGTGGCTGTAGCTCCAACCGTGATACTGGCAGGTAAGGCGCTTCTTCTGGCCGCTCTGTTCGGTGACCACCGGCGCACCGCGATGGCTGCAGGTGTTGTAGAAGGCATTGATGGCGCCGCTCTCGGCGTGCACCAGCACCACCGGCTGGCCGGCATTTTCCCACAGCTGGAAGCAGCCGGGCTCGGGAATCTCGTCGATATGCCCTGCCAGCAGCCAGCTCTTGCGCCAGATGTGGTCCAGCTCGAGCTGGAAGTAGCGCGGGTCCACGTAGCGGCCGGCGGGAATATCCGGCAGCCGGGGGAAGCCCTCCGGTGGCGCAGTGCGCGCCGCCTCGTATTCCATCAGGTCACGCAGCTGCTGAATCTCGGCGGGGCTCATGGGCATGGGGGTCTCCTTGTGGCTCAGGCGGCCGCTTGCTTCGCCACGTCGAACTCCAGCCACAGGTGGTGGAAGCCGCGCAGCATGTGGGAATGGGTGCGCTCATTGCCGACCTGCGCCGGCCGCAGGCTGCTGAAGCGCTGCAGCAGCGCTTCCATGGCAGAGCGGGCCTCCATGCGACCCAGCGGTGCACCGATACAGAAATGAATGCCGTGGCCAAAGGTATGGTGATGGGAGCGCCCGCGATCCAGCCGGAACTGGTCGGGGTGCTCATATTCGTTTTCGTCGCGGTTGGCAGAGCCCATCAGCAGGCTCACGCGTTCGCCGGCCTTGATGACCTGGCCGTGGAACTCGACGTCGCGGGTGGCCTTGCGGTCGACGTACTGCACGGGTGCATCGAAGCGCAGGATTTCCTCGATGGCGGCATCGATCAACGCCTGGTCGGCGCGCAGGCGATCCCAGTCCTGCGGGTGCGTTGACAGGTAGTACAGCAGGTTGCTGAGCAGGTTGGTGGTGGTTTCGTTGCCAGCAATCAGCAGCAGAATGGCAAAACCGACAATGTCTTCGTCGCTCAGCACGTCTCCATCCACTTCCGCAGTCACCAGGCGGCTGACCAGGTCCTCGCCCGGCTTTGCCCGGCGTTCCGGGAGCATGGCCTGGAAGAAAGCGAACAGTTCCATGATGTCCTTCATGCGCGCTTCTTCGGACATCTCCGTGGTGAGGGTCACGGCGTCCGACCAGCGCTTGAACTCAGCGGCCCGTTCAGCGGGAATGCCCATCAGGTCGGCGATCACCCGGATCGGTAGCGGGATGGTCAGGGCCTCAGCAATATCCACCGGGGCGGAGGCATCCAGCTGTGCCACCATATCCCGGGCCAGGGCGGCAACGCCCTGCTCCATATCCTTCAGCGCGCGGGTCGTGAATGCCCGGTTCACCAGAGCGCGCAGCTTGGTGTGACGGGGCGGGTCGTCCATCAACAGCGGCAGCATCAGCGTGCTGCCGGGTGCATCGGCATTGGATGAGAAGGTCTCGGGATCCTTGAACACCCGGCGGATATCTTCGAACCGGCTCAATACCCAGGCGTTGTTCTCCTTGTCGAACCATATCGGCTCAGAGGCACGCCAGCGGGCATAGCGCGGATACGGGTCTTCCAGGTGCTTGTCATCGAACAGCATGGCCATGCGCCTCCATTCTCTAACGGCAGAAAATATTACGGGCCCGGGGGCCATGGCAAGTCAGCGGCCTGCAAGCAACTCCTTCTGCAGCCCCATGATGCGCCGGGTAGCGGCCATCACTGACATGTCGGGCGCCGCCCTGCCCCGTTTGCCCAGCTCGTCGAGCTGGGCATAGAACCAGTACTGCACTGCAAAGCCGGCTATTGAGCGCAGGGCCGAAAGCCTGGTGAGGAAGCCCAGCCAGGATGGGAACAGCGATAGCTGCTTCTCATAGCGATTGAGCTCATCGGCACCGGCCAGTAGCTGGGCCGGGGCGTCAGTGTCCACACACATGGGGCGGCCGATGCCGATCAGGTCCGCAGCGCCCGACTCCAGCGCCTGCTCCATGGCATCGCGGCGCCGGAAGCCGCCGGTGACCATCAGCGGAATGCTGACCTTGTCCTGCATGGCCTGGGCGAAGTCCACGAAGTAGGCCTCGCGGGCAATGGTAGAGTGGGCCACGTTCTGTTCTTCCACCGCCTCGATGCCCTCGATATCCAGCAACTTGGGCTGCTCATAAGTGCCGCCGGAAATCTCGATCAGGTCGACACCTGCGTCCTCGAGCCAGCGCGCTACCTGCAGGCTGTCCTCAAAGGCGAAGCCGCCCTTCTGGAAGTCGGCGCTATTGAGCTTCACCGAAACCGGGAATTTCGGGCCCACAGACGCCCGCACCGCGCGCACCGTATCCAGCAGGGCGCGAGCGCGGTTTTCCAGGCTGCCGCCGTATTCATCCTCGCGCTGGTTGGTGCGCGGGCTCAGGAAAGACGACATCAGGTAGCCGTGGGCCGCATGCACCTGCACCCCGGTAAATCCGGCCTGCTGGCAGGCCACGGCCGCCTCTGCAAAACGTTTTACCAGGCCGCGGATTTCGTCCGCCGTCAGTGCCACCGGCTCGCCGAACTGGCCACCGGGCAGGCCTACCTTCACCGCCGAGGGCGCCTTGGGGTGCGGGTTGACGATTTTCTGGGTCTGGCGACCGCCGTGGCTGAGCTGGGCCCAGAAGTGGTTACCGTTGCGGGTGGCGGCCGTCGCCCAGCGGGCCAGGGCCGCCTTCATTTCCTGATCGGGCACGCGATCGATCACCACGTTGCCCGGCCGCTCCAGGTGGTCGGCGTCAATCTGTATGTTGCCGGACAGCAGCAGCCCGGCGCCGCCGTCAGACCAGAGGCCGTACAAGGTCGCCAGCGCCTCGGTAGGCACACCCTTGGGCGTCGCCAGGCCTTCGGTCATGGCGGCCTTGGCCAGGCGGTTCGGCAGTGTGGCGCCGCAGGGCAGCACCAGCAGACGGGAAAGAATCTCGCTCATGGCGGCTCCGGATAGAAAACTGCGCCGGAGTATAGCCCGGTCGCGCTATTCGACCCGCACGCCCTTCCAGAAGGCCACCCGGCCGCGAATCTCGGCGGCGGCATCCTTGGGCTCGGGGTAGTACCAGGCGGCGTCAGCGTTGGTCTCGCCGCCTACTTCCAGGTTGTAGTAATGGGCGGTGCCCTTCCACGGACAGAAGCTGGTGGTCTCGCTGGGGCTAGTCAATGACTTGTCCAGCGCAGCCTCAGGGAAGTAGTGGTTGCCTTCCACCACTACAGTGTCGTCAGATTCGGCAATAACCGTGTCTTTCCAGATGGCTTTCACGGGCAGTTCCTCCAGGGTTGATGAGTTTGGTACGCGGCCCACCGCTACCGGATTTCGGTGATGTGGCGCTTCCCGACCCGCGAGGTATAGTTGTCGAATGAGCGAACTTTCACCACAGGCATTGCGCCAGCGCATCCGCAGCGGCGAGCACCGGGGCAATACCTCGGGTTTCGCCCCCGGCCATGTGCAGTGCAATATCGTCATCCTGCCGCAAACCTGGGCAGCGGACTTCCTGCAGTTCTGCCAGCGCAATCCCAAGCCCTGTCCGCTGGTGGCCAGCGGCCAGCCCGGTGACCCGGCGCTGCCGTCGCTGGGTGACATCGATATCCGCAGCGACGTGCCCAGTTACCGGGTGTACCGCGACGGCGAACTGGTGGAAGAACGGGCCGACATCAGCGAGCTGTGGCAGGACGACCTGGTCACCTTTGCGCTGGGCTGCTCGTTCAGTTTCGAGGAAGCGCTGATGGCCGACGGGCTGGAGGTGCGCAACATCGCCGAGGGCGTCAACGTGCCCATGTATCGCACCAGCATCGATTGCGCGGCGGCCGGCCCCTTCGCCGGCAAGATGGTGGTCAGCATGCGCCCCTTCCTGGCGGCGGATGCCATTCGCGCGGTGCAGATCTGCACCCGCTTCCCGTCGGTGCACGGCGCGCCGGTGCACCTGGGCGACCCGGCGCTGATTGGCATCGACAACCTGGCGGCGCCGGACTTCGGTGACCCGGTGACCATCAGGGACAATGAACTGCCGGTATTCTGGGCCTGCGGCGTCACGCCCCAGGTGGCCCTGGAGCAGGCCCGGCCCCCGCTTTGTATCACCCACAACCCCGGCTGTATGCTGGTGACAGACCTGCCGAACAGCAGGCTGGCTATTCTCTGACAGACAGGACGACCCATGTTTTTGAATTGCGATCTCGGTGAGAGCTTCGGCGCCTGGACCATGGGCCTGGATGCCGAGGTCATGCCCTATATCGACCAGGCCAACGTGGCCACCGGTTTTCACGCCGGCGACCCGATGGTCATCCAACACACCCTGCGGCTGGCGAAGCAGCACGGCGTCACGGTAGGCGCCCACCCCGCCTATCCGGACCTGGTCGGCTTCGGCCGTCGCTCGATGGCCTGCTCGCGTGATGAGATCATTGCCAAGATTCACTACCAGGTGGCGGCCATGGACGGCATGGCCTCAGTGGCCGGCCTGGATTTGCGCTATGTGAAACCCCACGGCGCCCTCTACAACGACATGATGGCAAAGGAAGACGTGCGCCTGGCTATCCTTGAAGCACTGGCGGAGTACCACCGCCCCTTGGCCCTGATGCTGCAGGCGACCCCCGAGGTCGACCAGCATCGCAAGGAGGCGGATACCGCCGGCATTGAGGTCTGGTTCGAAGCCTTTGCCGATCGCTGCTATGCGGACGACGGCAAGCTGCTGTCGCGCCGCCTGGACGGTGCCGTGCACAGCCGCGACAAGATGCTGGCCCAGGTGGCTCAGCTCTGCGAGAAAGGCAGCGTCACCACCATCAGCGGTATCGAACTGCCTGTGGCCGCCGACACCCTGTGTGTACATGGCGACAACGCCGAGGGCGTGGCGGCAATCCGCGACATCCGCGCGCTGGTCAACAAAACCTCAGACTCCGCAGCCGGCTGACGCCAGGGTGGAGATTCACTTCGCAGGCGAAGATGCGCTGATGGTGTACCTGGGCGAGGCGGCGAGTCCCGAGGTTTCCCATCGCGTACAGGCCGCCACCTTCGCCATCGAGTCCGCCCTGGGCGAGGCACTGGTTGACCTGGTGCCCTCCTACGCCTCGGTGCTGGTGATCTACAACCTCGTCCATATCGACCACATGGCGGCGCGCCAGCGAATTCACCGGGCACTGGATGCCATGGATATCGGCGAGGCCGGTGAAGGCAACCTGGTGACACTACCGGTGTACTACCACCCGGAAGTCGGCCCCGACCTGGAAGCACTGGCCCAGCAGGCCGCACTCAGCCCCGATGAGGTAGTGGCGATCCACCAGGCCACCGAGTACCGGGTCTATGCCATCGGCTTCGCGCCGGGCTTTGCCTATCTCGGCCAGGTAGACGAGCGTATCGCAGCGCCGCGCCTGACCACGCCGCGCCAGGCAGTACCGCGCGGTGCAGTGGCCATCGCCGATCGCCAGACTGCGGTCTACCCCGCCCCTTCACCCGGTGGCTGGAACCTCATCGGCCGCTGCCCGCAGCGCATGTTCGACCCGGAGGCCACGCCCACCATGCCGGTCAATGTCGGCGACCGGGTGCGCTTCGAGGCCATCGACCGCCAGGCCTTTATCGACCTGGGAGGCGAACTGTGAGCGGTTTCAGCGTGCTCAACCCCGGCATGTTGAGCCTGTTGCAGGACGGCGGCCGCTACGGGCAACACCGCATCGGCCTTACCAACGGCGGACCGCTGGACCGGCTGGCCATGAGCTGGGCCAACCGGCTGGTGCACAACGACTCCTTTGCCACCGCCATCGAGGCGAGCTTCGGGGGCCTCAAGCTGGAAGCCCAGGTCAACACCTTGCTGGCGGTGACCGGGGGCGACCAGGCGCTGACCATCAACGGCGCGGAGAAAGCCACCTGGAGAAGCCACCGGATCGAGGCAGGCGATATTGTCGAACTGGGTTTCGCACAAAAGTTCTGCCGCAGCTACCTGGCCGTCCACGGCGGTTTCGATATCGCCCCCAGCTTCGGCAGTACCGCCACCGTGGTGCGCGAGGGTATCGGCGGCCTGGACGGTGGCAAACTGGACAGCGGCGACACCCTGCCCGCCCGCGGCACCACCGAAGCACAGTGCCTGGCGCTGAACGACCCGAACCGTCGGCCCTACCAGACGGATATCTCCGTGCGGGTATTGCCCGGCTACCAGCAACACCACTTCCCGCGCCTGCAGCAGCGACGTTTCTTCGCCGGCGCCTACACCGTGACCGAGCGCGCCGATCGCATGGGTTATCGCCTGGAGGGGCCTGTTATCCAGTGTGATATCAAGGGCATCCTCTCCGAGGGGATCTGCATGGGTGCCATCCAGGTACCGGCAGACGGCCAACCGATCGTACTGCTGCAGGACCGGCAGACCATTGGCGGCTATCCTAAAATCGGATCGGCGCTGTCGCTGGATACCGGTAGACTGGCGCAGCTGATGCCGGGCGCCACCGTACGGTTTGAACCGGTGACACCGCACGCCGCCGACAACCTGTTCCACATGGCCCGCAGTATGCACCGGCGTATGACCCTGGACCCGATAAATGACTGACAGTAAAAGCAGCGACAAGGACATGGCGCTGAGTAAAGCCATCGAGAATCTGCTGGTGGATCGCAACCACCGCGGCATGGCTGCCGTGCAGGAAGCGCTCGAGCCCGGCTATTACCTGCGCGCCGCACAGGCGCTGCGCGATATCCGCGGCACGGTGCTGATCGGCACCGGCTTCCCGGTGGACGACACCTACGAAACCGATGGCCCGGTGGGTGCGCTGGCCCTTTACGAAACCCTCGAATACCTCGGCGCCGAGCCGGTACTGGTGTGTGGCACCCCGCTCTCGCGGACCCTGGCCGAGGACTACCGGGTGCACGAAATCGCCGTCGGCAACAGCGCCGGCCGCGTTACCGACGAGGGCATCGAGCCGGTGCGCCTGCGTGGCGGGCGGCGCTCAGGGGACCCGGAGATCAGCACCCTGGATGCACTGGTGCGCATCAAGCCCAGCGCGGTGGTCAGCATCGAGCGGCCGGGGCTTACCGCCGAGGGGCGCTACTACAACATGCTCGGCGAGGACATCACCGAGCGCTGTGCCTGCTTTGACTACTTTGTCGAGTTGGCTGGCTGCCCCACCATCGCCATCGGCGATGGCGGCAACGAGATTGGTATGGGTAACGTGCTCGATGTGCTGGAAGCGCTGGACATTGAACCCAGCACCACCCGCTGCGACGAGTTGCTGGTAGCCGATGTCTCCAACTGGGGAGCCTATGGCCTGATCGCCCTGCTGGGTTACTGGCGCGGCGAAGACCTGCTGGCGCATATCTCACCGCGGCGCCTGCTCAACTACCTGAGCGAGCGCGGCAGCGTCGATGGCGTCACCCGTGAGCCGACCCCCACTGAAGATGGTTTTGGGGCGGAAATCGGCGAAACTATCCTGCATTCGCTGCGCGAACTGACCGGTTTTGGAGAAACAGCATGACTATCGCGTACCTCAACGGGGACTACCTGCCACTGGAAGAAACCCGCATCAGCCCCATGGACCGCGGCTTCCTGTTCGGCGACGGCATCTACGAGGTGGTGCCCTCCTACGGGGGCCGTATGGTCGGCTTCGGGCCGCATATCGAGCGCATGAAAAACGGCCTGGCGGCCATTGATATCAAGCTCGACTGGAGCGAGGAGCAGTGGCACCAGGTATGCGACCGGCTGATGGAAGAGAACGGCGGCGGTGACCTGGGCATCTACCTGCACGTCAGCCGCGGTGCCGACAGCAAGCGCAACCACGCCTACCCCGAAGGTGTAGCACCCACGGTGTTCGGTTACACCTTCGAGATTCCGCCGGCGCCGGTCGCAGACCGCTCGACGAGCAAAACCTACACGGTCACCACTACCGAGGACCTGCGCTGGCGGCGCTGCAACATCAAGTCCACCGCCCTGCTCGGCAATGTGATCCACTACAACCAGAGCCACGGCAGCGGCAGCGATGAGACCATTCTCTATAACGCCGCGGGCGAAATTACCGAGGCCGCCGCCTGCAATGTGTTTATCGTGAAAGACGGCGTGGTGATCACGCCCGACACGGACCACCAGATCCTGCCCGGCATCACCCGCCTGCTGCTGGTGGAAATCCTGCGCGCCGACGGCAGTATCCCGGTCGAGGAACGAGTGGTGTCTCTGGATGAGCTGCGCCACGCCGACGAGGTCTGGCTCACCTCCTCCACCAAGGAGGTGGCTCCGGTGGTGATGGTTGATGGTGCCCCGGTGGGCGACGGCCAGCCCGGCCCAATCTGGGAGCGCGCCCAGGCCCTGTTTTCGGAATTCAAGTACGACTACTGATGGCGCGACCCACTCAGGCGATCGTCGACCTGGAAGCCCTGCGTCACAACGGCCGGCTGGCACGCAGCTTGGGCGGTGACGGCCAGCTGATGGCGGTGGTGAAGGCCAACGCCTACGGCCACGGTGCGATCCCCGCCGCGAAGGCGCTGGAGCCGCTGGTCTCCGCGTTCGCGGTGGCCTGCATCGAAGAGGCAGAGGAGCTGCGCAACGCCGGCCTGACCCGCCCCATCATGCTGATGGAAGGGTTTTTCGAGCCGACGGAGCTGGAGATCGCCGCCCGCCGTGATTTCTGGGTGATGCTGCAGAACCGCTGGCAGCTGGAAACCCTGGAAGCGGCGCCCCTGCCAAAGCCGCTGACCTGCTGGCTCAAACTCGACAGCGGCATGCACCGGCTCGGTTTCGCGCTGGATGAATCCGCCGACCTGCTCAAGCGCCTGCGCGCACTCAACAACGTGGCAGACGAGGTGGTGCTGGCCACCCACCTGGCCTGCGCCGATGAGCTGGACAACGACTTCACGCCGCAACAGATCAAGGCCTTTCGGCAGCACACCGATGCCCTCGGGGCGCCCTGCAGCATGGCCAACTCGCCCGGCATACTGGGCTGGCCAGACGCCCGCGGCGCCTGGAACCGGGCCGGGGTGATGCTGTACGGGCAGTCACCCTTCCCCGGGCCGCACCCGGAAGCGGACAAGCTGAAGCCGGTAATGACCCTGCAGTCGCAGGTGATTGCGGTTCGCGAGGTGGCCGCCGGCGAGACGGTGGGCTACGGCGGCGCCTGGACTGCGCGCCGCAACAGCCAGATTGCCACCGTGCCGGTGGGCTACGGCGACGGCTACCCGCGCAATGCCGGCAATGGCACCCCGGTGCTGATCAACCACCGGCGCGCGCCGCTGGTAGGCCGGGTATCCATGGACATGATTACCGTGGACGTAACCGATTTGCCGCCGGTCGCCGTCGGTGAACCGGTGGAGCTCTGGGGCAATGGCATTACTGCCAACGAGGTAGCCGCCCATGCCAACAGCATTGGCTACGAGGTGATGACGCGCATGCTGCCGCGTGTGCCGCGCATCTACAGCGGCCAGTAGACCGGAAAACTTACCACTCTTTACGTGACCCTGTAATGCCGCGGTTGCTACCATTCCCATCCCCCTACTCGACGCGCTACCTGTGACCCGACCGCTACGCCTGCTCAGCCTCTTGATCCTGCTTCTGTTGATTGTATGGGGCTCGGAGGCCGTGCTGGAGGCCGTTCTCGACAACGAGCTGCCGCCGCTGCTGACCGAAGAACTGGGTCTGCCGGTGCGCATCGCCCCGCTGCGGGCTGACATCTTCAGCCTCACCGCCAAAACCGACCGGCTGGAAATGGGCGAACCCGATAAGCTGTCGGTGGATGCCCGTGATGTGCGGGTGAGCCTGAACTGGTCAGATCTGCTGCGTGGTGAGATCCGGCTGGTCGCCGGCGACGGCCGCAAATTGATGCTGGATATCTCCGCCTGGCCGACAGACGACGGCCCGCCCTCGGAGAATTACGCCTTCCTGGAGCAGTGGCTGCCCAACACGCTTGACGTGGAGCGTGTGCGCTACCGCCGCGCGGACGGCACGGAGATCGAGTTTCACGATGCCCGCTGGCGACGCGCCGGGAAGGACAACAACAACGCGAGCCTCGCCTGGCAGAGCCGCTTCCCTACCGGCAGCCTCGATATCGACATTGACCTGGCTTCACTCAACGACCTGTTGTGGTTGCGCGACTTTGACGCAGCCATCACGCTGGCAGCCGATCTTGACGGCCTGCCGATTTCCGAGCTCAGCCTGGCCATCAAACCGCATGTTGACGCGGCCTACCAGCTCAAGCTCGACGGCGAGCTGGCGGGCACGCCACTGGAGCTGAGCGCCAGCGGCTCCGAGCGCTGGTCTTTTCCGGATCGATCAAGCACGCGCACCGGCGTCGTGGAAGCCGCCACACTGGCGGACCTGCTAGCGCTGTTTTTCGCCGACGGCGAGCAGGATGCCTACCAACGCGAGATGACAAGCCCGGTGCCGGCCATCGACCTGCCGCGTCACGATGCAACCCTGGCCATCGGCGAGCTGCGCTTCGGAAAGGAGCTGCTGCATGATGTCCACCTGGAGCTGACTTCCAACGGTCACTACCTGGCCGCCACTGAAATCAGCGCCAGAGGACTTTACGGTGACCTGGGCGGCAGCGCCGCAGTAGCATCCACTGAACAGGGCTGGGAAGTCGCCCTGGCCGCCGATGTCCGGGCACGCAGCCCTGACCAGGGGCTGATATCACGCTATGTGACCAGCCACTGGTATGCGCGCAGCGGGCGCGTTCGCCTGCATTCTTCTGGCGCCACCTGGACCGAGCTGCTGGACGACCTGAAGGGCACAGTGCATGTTGCCGGCACCTACCATGGCGAACAGGATGCGCCGCTTGAATTCAACGCTTCGCTGGACGGCTCACCGGACCGGTTCGCGCTGGAGCAGCTGGCCCTGAAGCTGGGTCCAACCAAAATAACCGGGCGCCTGGACGCCTCGACGCGGGACAAGAAGTTCATCAATCTGTATGCCCGCGGCGAAGCCGTTGACCTTGGCCTGCTGTTCGAAAGTCAGGACGAACTGCAACAGCCCGGTATCGCCCTGCCGACCTTTCTCGCCATGCTGCCCGATTACCACATCACGGCGGACATTGCCTTCGACCAACTGGTGTTGCCTGGCCTGCATACCAGCGTGGCGTCAGCAACTCTCGACCGCGGCACGGAAGCAGGCTCATTGACAATTTCAGCCACCGGGCTGCGGGGTGGAAAAGCCGGGATAGACCTACGCTATCAGAAAAATGACTCCAGCACCGTAGCTACGAGCCTGGACGTCACTCTCAGTCGAATAGACCTGATCGAGATGCTGGACGCGGGAGAAAGCACACTGGACACGCGGATTAGTGGCACGATCAACCTTCGGGCTGAGGGCCAGGAGGTCAGGGAGATATTTGCCGCCAGCCGCGGCCTGGCGAAGTTGCGCGTTGAAGCGCGAGAGGACGGCGACTGGGAACGTAACAGCGCTGAGCATGAAACTATCCAGTTCAGCGGCCAGACGTCGCTGAGCATCGAGGGGGACTCCATCGTCGGTTTGACGGTGGATGCCATCGATATTGACTCGCTGGAGCAGGAGCTGAGCGGCTCGCTGTCACTGCTCGCGACCCGGGATCCCATACTGTCGGCCGACCTGTCCTCCGAGCGTCTCAACATGGACAGCATTAGCGACTGGATACCCGAATCCACGGAACAAGCTGACGAAAAAAATACGCTGGCTTTCCTGCGGGACGCTCCACCCGGCCAGGTAAACCTGCACGTCGACACCCTGACCTGGCTGGATCGTGAATTCGACGAGGTAGCACTCAGCATTGGGTCGAAATCTGGATACTTCGCCTTTGAGGAATTGCAGGGCAAGCACAAGGGTGCAGAATTTAAAGGCTCTCTCACCCTGCAGTGGACGAAACAGGACACCGCCACGCTGGACGCCAACGCTACTATTGCAAAACTCCGCCTGCTGGAAGTGCTGAATGTTGAAGAGCAACGCTTACGCGACAAGCTGAGCGCTCCGCTGGCCGGCGCGCTGCGCCTCCAGGGCGAAGGCGCAACGCTCCAGGCTTTGCTGGCCGGCCTTAGTGGCGAGCTGCAGCTGAACACTTCAGATTCTTCCGAGCAGAACCCTGACCGCCTCGACGTCACCTTTGAACGCCTGGCTGACGGCGGCAGGGTGAATTTCAAGGAAGTAAAACTAGCCGGCAGCGACCTGCGCGGCGTGTTGCGCACCACCGCGGGCAATCCCATACGTTATCAACTGGACCTGGAAGGCGGCACGCTCGACCTGCAACCCTGGGAGCTGGCCAGCAAGCCTACACCGCAGGACAAGGAAAGCGACGGCGCGCTGGCGCAAACCGCGGCGGTAGCGACCAATATCTTCGGTTTTGCCGGCCGCCTGCTCGGCACCGATGATGGTGAAAATAAGGACGGCAAGATCATGAGTTCTGAGCCCCTGGACCTGGCGCCGTTATTCGATATTGACCTGCAGGTTCGCGGCAAGCTGGGCCGCATATATAGCGGCCCGCTGGTAGCAGAGGATTTTGACATCGATGCGACCATGGGCGGTGGCGCGTTGCAGATCAATGCCAACGCTGTCCAGCTCAACGGCGGCGCAGCCACCGTTAAGTTCAAGTACGACGCCAACCCGACACCTCACCCGCTGACTCTCGAAGTGAACGGCGAGGGCGTGCACCGCCTGCCTCAGCAGGACAGTTTCCCGACTTCCGTGCATGCGCTGCTGCAAAGCACCGGCAGCTCAGAAGCCGAGCTCGCCGCCAACCTGGATGGCCAAATCTATATGGAGCTGGGACGCGGCGCGGTCGACTATGGCGGCATGAGCTTCCTTACCGCCGATGCAGCCAGCTCGATGTTCCGAACCCTGATTCCCGGCGCCAAGACTCGCCGGCCGGAAGTTCGCTGCGGCGCCGTGTTCACCCAGTTCACTGACGGAGTGGGCGTAACGCCCTACGGGTATGGCGCGCAGACGCGCACGGCCAACCTGCTGGGGGGGCTGGAGATCAACCTCCCCAAGGAGGAGATCCGCATTCGCTTCCGGTCGCGCTCCCGGGAGGGTGCAGGTCTGTCTATCGGTAATGCCTTTTCCAGTACGGTGGAGCTGGCGGGGCCTCTCAACGACCCGAAAATTGTACCCAACACACCTGGCCTGCTGTTTCGCGGGTGGGCAGCGTTCATGACCGGCGGCCTGTCCGTGCTGGGCGAAAGCGTTCTGAACCGCATGCTGGCCAGCGACAAGCTGTGCGACTCGCTCAAGGCGGAAATACGCGAAGACATCTGCAAGCCGGGCCAACCGCTGGCGAACTCAGCGCTGGCCTGCCCCGCCCCCGCCGCAGAGCCACCGGCGCCCCCCAGCCCCGCTAACGAAACCGATTCCCAGGCAGCCCAGAGCTGAAATAGCGCCTCCGTTATTCCCTGAGCCAGGGTCCATCAATCAGAGCCACACACCCTCAAGAAGCCCACCGGTGAAGTAGCCCCTCCCAGCTCCCCTGGAAACACTGCACCCAGGCGGTCTTATAAATAGTACGCGCGTAAGATGCGAATCAGGTACACCAACGTAATCGCCGTAAACGCCAGCGACGAGCCAATGCCAAAGGAAAACCCGCCCAGGGCGAACACGCCGATGCTGAGAATGACCCACCACTTGATCATGCCCTGGATATCCGGCCCCGAAACCTGGCGCGGGATATAGGCAAACTCCTTGCCGGTGAGTGGCGCCCCGCAGGTGTAGCACTTCGGCGCATTGGAGGGCACCGGCCCCTCGCATTGCACGCATGTCAGCACCTTGATTTCCGCGCTCTCCGCGCTCTCCGCGCTTACAGAACTCTCCGCGCCTGTAACACTCTTAGCGCTATCAACCGATGCCCGCGGCTCAGTGGTTTCTGGTCTTTCGGATTCCATCTCCAGCTCTTTCCTCAAGCGGCCTGTTGCAGGTGTGCGCCCAACTGTTCCATAAGCATCGTCTCATCTTGCAGAAT
>JAZBOY010000293.1:0-64379 GCA_036351375.1 Halieaceae bacterium | reverse complement strand
GGCGCTGGGCCTGATCACGGAAGACACTGACGAGCAGGTAAAGAGCTATTTCCTGCACGGTCTCGGCCACTCCCTTGGCATGGACGTGCACGACGCCTGGGAGTACGAACTGGAGCTGGCTGAAAATATGGTCATCACCATTGAGCCCGGCATTTATGTGCGGCCGCAGGACGTGGTCAGGGAAGACTGGTACCGGGCGCTGGACGAGGAACAGAAAACCGGCGTGGACGCGGCGCTGGCCCGCTTTGCCGGCATCGGCGTGCGCATAGAGGACGACGTGCTGATCGAGCGCCGCAGTGCCACACTATTGTCCAGCGAAATCCCGGTGACGGTGGAGGACATCGAAGCCATCATGGCGCCGCTGCCGTAACAAGCCGACACAATGGTGAGAGAAGCCCAATGAAATACGCCGACCTGCGCGGCTTTATCGACTTTCTCGAGAAGCGCGGCGAGCTCAAGCGCATTTCCGTAGAAGTCGATCCGAACCTGGAAATGACCGAGATCTGCGATCGCACCCTGCGCTCGCGCGGCCCCGCCCTGCTGTTCGAGAACCCCAAGGGCTTCAACACGCCGGTGCTGGGCAATCTGTTCGGCACCGAAGAGCGCGTCGCCCTTGGCATGGGCCAGGACAGCATCGAGGCCCTGCGCGAGGTCGGCGAGCTGCTGGCCTACCTGCGCCAGCCGGACCCACCCAAAGGCCTCAAGGATGCCTGGGAGAAAATGCCGGTGTTGAAGCAGGTGCTCAACATGGCGCCGAAGGTGGTGAAGAACGCGCCCTGCCAGTACCACGTCAAACAGGGCGACGAGGTAAACCTGTACGACATTCCCATCCAGACCAGCTGGCCCGGCGACGCCGGCCCCCTGGTGACCTGGCCGCTGGTGATCACTCGCGGCCCTGGCAAGGATCGCCAGAACCTCGGCATCTACCGCATGCAGCTGATCGGCCGCAACAAGCTGATCATGCGCTGGCTGAGCCACAGGGGCGGCGCCCTCGACTACCGTGACTGGCAGCAGAAGCACCCCGGCGAACGCTACCCGGTGGCGCTGGCGCTGGGCGCTGACCCCGCAACCACGCTGGGCGCCGTGACTCCGGTGCCTGACAGCCTGTCGGAGTATGCCTTTGCCGGCCTGCTGCGCGGCGGCAAGACCGAGGTGGTCAACTGCTACAACGAGCTCTGCAAAAATCACGGCCTGCAGGTACCGGCCACCGCCGAGTACATCTTCGAGGGCTACCTGGAGCCCGGCGAAATGGCCGACGAAGGCCCCTTCGGCGACCACACCGGCTACTACAACGAGGTCGAGTCTTTCCCGGTGTTCACGGTGGACACCATCACCCACCGGGAAAACCCCATTTACCACAGCACTTATACCGGCCGGCCACCGGATGAACCCTCGGTGCTGGGTGCAGCCCTGAACGAAGTGCTGATCCCGCTGCTCAAGAAGCAGTTCCCGGAAATTGTGGACTTCTACCTACCGCCGGAGGGTTGCTCCTACCGGCTGGCAGTGATCACCATGCGCAAGGAATACCCGGGGCATGCCAAGCGGGTAATGTTCGGCGCCTGGAGCTTCCTGCGCCAGTTCATGTACACCAAGTTCATTATCGTGACCGACGACGATGTCGACGCCCGCAACTGGCAGGACGTGATCTGGGCTATCACCACGCGCATGGACCCCCAACGCGACACGGTCATGATCGACAACACCCCCATCGATTACCTGGACTTCGCCTCCCCGGTGTCCGGCCTGGGTTCCAAGATGGGCATGGACGCCACCAACAAGTGGCCCGGCGAAACCGACCGCGAGTGGGGCCGGCCGATCGTCATGGACGCCGACGTCAAGGCGCGGGTGGACGCCCTCTGGGACGAGCTCGACCTGTAGGGGTCGCGTAAGGGTCTTGCGCTGACCCCTGGGCTATACTGGCCGCCGCAACAGCCGCCGTTTCAACCGGAGCCAATACATGCGTCGCATCAGCACCTACATCGCCCTGTTCCTGACCCTGATCCTGGTGGTCTACCTGGCGTTCCTCGACACCCTGGCGAAGCCGGTGTTCGAGAGCATCGCCACCGAACAGTACGGCGCCGAGGTCAGTATCGACCGGCTCAGCCTCAAGCCATTCCGCGGCAAGGCGACCCTTTACGACCTGCAGGTGGCTGACCGCCGCAACCCCATGCGCAACCTGGTACAGGCCGAGCGCGTGTATGTGGACGTTGACATCATCAAACTGGCGGAGAACGTGGTCGACGTATCGGAGATGGAAGTCGACGGCCTGCTGGCGTTCGGCCCTCGCGCCACCCCTGCCAACATTCTTCGGCCACTGGTGGAGGAAGACAGCGGCATCGCCCGTGTCGGCCTGCCGGATTTCCAGCTGCCCGACGTGGACGGGCTTCTGGATGAACAGCGGGACGCCCTGGTGGGCGAGGTCGCCGCGCTGGAACAAAGCTTCCAGGACACCCAGGTCAAATGGCAGCAGAACATCGACTCGGTGCCCGACCAGGACGACATCAACGCCTGGAAGGAGCGCATCAACAACCTCAAGGGAGTGGACAAGCCGCTGCAAGCCGTTCGCGCCGCGACCGAAGTGAAAGCGGTCTACCAGGAAGTGAACGACGAGCTGCAGCGGCTGCAGAATTTGTCGCAGGACTTCCGCGGTGACATGCAGATGCTGCGTGAACAGGTGGACCTGGCCGGCAAGCTGCCTGAGAAGTACACCAACCGGGTGGTCGACTCGCTGGGCCTGACCAGCGAGCAGATGGCCCAGCTCGGTCGCCAGGTGCTGCGCGGGGACATGGACGGGCTGCTCGAGCAGGTACTGGCACCGCTGGCTTTCAACGCCAGTGGCGAGGCCGCCAGCCAGCAAGACGCCATGCCGGTGTTTGTGCGCCGCGCCACCCTCAACGGCAGCCTGATCCCGTCGGCGGCGGGTCTCTCCGTCAACGGGGAACTGAAGGATTTCGCCTGGCCGCTGGAAAACGCCGAGCAGGTGGCGACCCTGTTGCTGCAGGGCTCGAGCCTCAACGGCGGCAGCCTGACGGTAGACGCCAATGTCGATCACCGCGGCGAGCCCAGCGACAGCGTCAAGATCGATATCGCCGACCTGCCTCTCAAGGATATGAACCTGTCCGGCACCCAGACCCTGGGCGTGACACTATTGCAGACCCTGGCCAACGTGAGCGGCGAGCTTCGAGTGAACGGTGGCCAGCTCGCAGGTGGCTTTACCAACCGCTTTACCCAGACAGAGTTTGACACCCAGCTGCGCGACGGTGCCGGGCGCGCCGCCGAACTGCTGGCGCGGGTACTGGAGTCCAGCAACGACTTCATGATGCAGATGGGCTTCAGCGGCACGCTCACCGACCCGCAGGTCAGCCTGGCATCTGACATGGACCAGATTTTCCAGCAGGCCCTGGAAGGCGCCATCCGCGAGGGCGTGACTGAACTGACCAACGAGCTGCAGCTCAAGATGAGCGACGAGGTCGGCCCCAAGCTGGCCGCGGCGCGGGAGCAGTTCGACGCCCTGGAGGCGCTGCAGGGCGACCTGCGCAAAAAGCTGGCCGAGCTGAATACCCTGGCGAGCCAGCGCTAGGCCGACTGCAAGTTGCCGATACGCTCCGGCTTGGGCTGGGGCAGCTCCGGGAGGTTTGACTCGCGCAGCAACAAGCCCTCGCGGTAGTACTGGGCGCTGAGTTCCCGTTCACCGAGACTGAACAACAGGCGCGCCAGTTCAGCGCAGGCCTCGGCGTTGGGTGACAGGCGGTGGCTGGACTCGAAGTAGTCGCGGGCCTGGCCCCACAGGTTATTACGCAGGCTGATGCGGCCCAGGCACAGCATCAGGCTGGCGTCTTCCGGGTGCTGCTTGAGCCAGCCCTCCGCCAGTTTCAGCCGCCGGGCCGGGTCGCGCCCGCTGATGCGGCCGTACTGGGCCACCAGGCCGCCGTCCCATTCCCGCTTGATGGCGCGGGTGAGCACTTTCTCCGCCTCCAGGTCATCACCGGATTCCAGCAGGCGGCGACCGTAGTCTTCCACCAGGCGCGGATTCTTTTTCTGGTCGGCCGGGAACCCTGCCCAGGCCTCTTTCAGATCCTCGGCCTCCGAGAGCAAGCCCAGGTAGGCGTGCTGCTCGAAGGCGTCCAGTTCCGGCTCGCCGAACACTCGCTGCTTGCGCAGCTGTGGCATTAGCTTGATGAGTTCCTGCCAGTCGCCCTGGCCCTCCCGGGCTCGCGCCAGCAGCCTGAGCTCCTGGGCGTGCAGGCGGCCCAGGTCTTCCAGGGTATCGATCACCTGCTGGAAGCTGCGGGCGTCGAGCTGCATCTGGCAGCGGGCCAGCATGCGACTGTAGGCGCGCCGCGACATCCAGTCGGCGACCAGCCCGCGGGTGGAAAGGAAGCGTCGAAATACGCGCCACAGCAGGCTCACCAGCAGGTAGAACACCAGCAGCATTACCAGGCCGACCCAGAGGCTGGTTTCCAGCGTGTAGTTGCCATAGGAAACCAGCACATAGCCTGGGTCGGTTTCGATCAGCGCAATAACGCCGACGCCGCACAGCAGCATCGCCAGTATCACCAGCAGCAACCGCCGCATCAGCCCTGCCTCACCGCGTGGCGCGCGTCGATGACGTCCTTGACCGCTTCCAGGGACCGGCTGATGTCCGGCAACTCGGCGCTTATGCGCACGCGCTCCAGCTCTTCCAGCTCGGCGTCCAGGGCGCTGACATCGGCGGCGTTGAAATCAAAGAACTCTGCCAGCCAGCGGCGGGTGGCCTCCAGGCTGGCGGCGTACAGGGTCGGGTTGCCGGCCAGCAGCGCGGCCTGGGCCTGGGCGATCTGCATGCGCAGGTTCTGCCGCACCAGCTGTTCCCACTGCGGGTCCATCAGGGCCTCAAAAGGCTCGTCGCGACGGCGAATGACGATGTAGTCGGAGACCTTCTGCAGCGCCGCCTGGAAGCCCAGGGACAGTCGCTCTGTCCAGCTGGCATCGGGCGGCACTTCCAGGCGCTGCTGTTCCAGCGAGGGCAATTCGAACAGGATCAGGCTGTCGACTCGCCCGGCCAGCGCCTTCAGGCGCAGCCAGGTGCCTTCCACATCCAGGTTTGGCACTGCCCGCAGGGCCGCCATGTCTGCAGCGATGGCCTCCCGGGCGGGATAGAGGGCGGTGTCATCCAGCTCCCTGAGAATGGCGTCGGCGCTGGCCAGCAGGGCCAGGGCAGAGTTCACGTCCTTGGCCATCAGCAGGCGCTGGTAAGCCAGGCGCAGCAGGTATTCCGCTTCCGCCAGGGTCCAGTCGACCCGGTCGGTACTGCTGATTTCCAGCAGCTGCTGGCGCTGGCTGCGCAGCGCAGCCTCCACTGCCTCTACCGCGTTGCGCTGTTCCGCCAGCGCCGCCGCACTGCGATTGCGCTCTTCTGCCAGCCTTGCCGCCACCTCGGAGGTGGCTCCCTGGCTGGCGGCAATGGCATCGGCTACCGCGGCGCGTGCGGCTTCCGCAGTAGCCGTAATGCGCTCCACGTCTTCATCGAGGCGGGCTTCGCGTTCATCCAGCAGCTGCCGGCGGGCCTCCTGCTGCAGGTACAGCCAGCCGGAAAAACCGGCCGCCAGCAGGGCCAGCACCAGGGCGAGCACGGCCAGGCCGCGCCCGCCCGCCGACGAAGGCACATCCGATTCGGCATGACGGCGCACCGGGGGAGTGGGTGCCTTTGACGATGAGGAGGGCGTGGCAGCAGAAGCCTGTTCGCCCGCAGCCTCCTGATTGGGCGCTGCCGGCTGAGGTGCGGCCGGCTCAGGCGCTGCCGGCTGAGGAGCTGCCGGTTGAGGTGCTGACGGTTCTGAGGCTGCAGGCTTCCCAGCTCCCGACTGAGACTTGTCTTCAGTTGGCTTGCCGTCTGCGGCCGACGCATCTGCCGCGTGCTTGCCTGAACCTGCATCCGCAGATACAGGAGACTCTGGCTTTTTCTTGGGCGGGTCTTTGGGTGCGTCGCTCACTGTTTTATCCGTATTGTTTAACCGGGCGCCGGTTGCAACTCTTCGCGCAGCGTCGCCAGTGCCGCGAGCATGGCATCGTCGGTGGCATTGCGGGCCTCAAGCACCCGCGTAAACCCTGCCCTGGCGGCCGCCGCGGCCACCCGGGCCCCGGGGGCCACGAGAACGCACTCACGAGCCCTGGCCTGCCCCGCAGCATCGAGCAATGACACCATATTGTCGAGGGCTTCGCCACTGCTCAGCAGAACGACCCTGACCTGCCCACTGCGTATTCGCTCGGCCAGCTCCCCGGGGCCATAGGCGGGCAGCGCGCGCCGATAGACTTCGAGCTCCTCGACCCGCGCGCCCCTGGCCTGCAGTGTCTCCCGCAGCTGCTGGCGACCCCCCTCGCCCTTGACGATCATCACCCGCTGGCCGCTGACCGCTGCCAGTTGCGGCAGCGCCAGCAAGCCCTCGCTGGTCATATCGCCCGTGGGTTGCAGCACCTCAAGACCGTACTTTGCCAGCGCCGCCGCGGAGCTGCTGCCCACGGTGTACCAGTGAATACCCACCGGCAGCTGGGGCCAGTAGTCCTCGATCCAGGCCATGCCGTGCCGAATGGCATTGCGGCTGACAAAAATCACGTGCTCGAAATGGCACAGGTCCAGCAATAGCTGGCGCTGCTCGGTGCTGGGTTCCGGAAAGGCCTCGATCGCCATGAGAGGCGCGTAGATGGGCTCGAAACCTGATGCGGCGAGACGTTCGCCGAGTTCCCTCGCTTGGCCCTCGGGCCGCGTGACCAGAACGGGGATGCCGGCCACGGGGATGCCCGCCACGGGGACGCCCGCCGCCGGTCTACCGGCCTCAGCCATACGCCGCCGCAAGCAGCTCCGCAGCACCCTGCCCCAGCAGGTCGTCGGCGACGGCAGTGCCCAGGGCCTCGTAGTCGGCCTCGTCGGCGGATGCCTCGGCGCGCAGGATAGTCTTGCCGTCGTTACTGCCCACCAGGCCGCGCAGCCACAGCTGGCCCGGCTGGTCGGGATGCGCAATCGCGTAGGCGGCAATCGGCACCTGGCAGCCCCCCTCGAGCCGCGTGTTGAGTGCGCGCTCCGCACCCACGCAGAAAGCCGTGTAAACATGGTGCAGGGGCCTGATCAGTTCGAGGGTGGTCTCATCGTCGCTGCGCAACTCGATGCCCACTGCGCCCTGGCCGCCGGCGGGGAGTGAATCCTCTACCGGCAGGGCCTGCGCTATACGCTCCGCCATACCCAGGCGGATGAGCCCGGCGCTGGCGAGAATGATGGCGTCGTAATCGCCGGCATCGAGCTTGGCCAGGCGCGTGTTGACGTTGCCGCGCAGGAAGTTGACGGTCAGGTCGGGGCGCTGGCTGCGCAGCTGGCACTCGCGGCGCAGGCTGGATGTGCCGACCACGCTGCCTTTGGGTAGCTCGTCGAGGCTCTTGAAGTTATTGCTGACAAAGGCATCCCGGGGGTCCTCTCGTGGGCAGATCACGCCGAGACCCAGGCCCTCGGGAAATTCCATTGGCACGTCCTTCATGGAGTGCACGGCGATATCGGCGCGGCCTTCCAGCAGGGCGGCTTCCAGTTCCTTTACGAACAGGCCCTTGCCGCCCACCTTGGCCAGCGGTGCGTCGAGCAGCTGGTCGCCACGGGATGTCATGGGCACCAGTTCTACCTGGAGGCCGGGGTGAATTCGTTCGAGCTCGGCTTTTACGTACTCGGCCTGCCAGAGGGCAAGCTGGCTTTCTCGGGTTGCGATCCTGAGAGTCTGCACCATCGTTTGTTCGTCTTATGCATTTTGGATGCGCCCCATGATACGGAACGCGGCGGGACTAGCCTAGCCGTACAGGCTCTCTATCAAACCCGCTGAAGGCTCTTTACCAGACCCGCTGAAGGCTTTCTATTAGACACGCTGAAGGCTCTCCTTCAAGGCAGACAGGTGGCGGCGGCTGACGGCGGGTTTCTCCTCGACGCCTTCCAGGCTGACGCACCATTGATCGGCGCCTTCGCGGTCCAGCCCCATCACGTGGCTGCGGGACACCAGCGCATTGCGGTGCACGCGCAGGAAGCGCCCGGCGAACTCCTCCTCCAGCTCCTTGAGGGTCTCAGTCAGCAGCAGGCTGCCGCCCGGATAGATAGCGCGAACGTATTTCTGCTCGGCGACCAGGCAGCGCACCTCGTCCACCGGCGCCATCTCCACGCCCCGATGGCTCTCGCTGACGAGGTGGGTGCGCGCCGGCGCGCCGTCCTGCAGCGCCGACAGCTGCAGCCGGTTGAGCTTGCCGGCACGGCCCATCGCCTCGCGCAGCTTTTCCTCGCGAACCGGCTTCAGCAGGTAGGCCACCGCCTGGTTATCCAGCGCCTGCAGCGCAAACTGGTCATAGGCGGTGCAGAAGATGACCGCGGGCGGTTGCTCGAGTGCCTGCAGCGCAGACGCCACCGCAATCCCGTCCATGCCGGGCATCCTGATGTCCAGCAACAGCAGGTCGGGCTGCCAGGACGCCACCAGCTCCAGCGCCTGGCTGCCGTTGCCTGCCTCTTCGGTGAGCGCCTCGGGCGCCACCTTTTCCAGCAGGCGCAGCAGGCGTTCGCGGGCCAGCGTTTCGTCGTCGACCACCAGGATCTTCACACTGCAACCTCGCTTGAGAAGGGCACACTCAGTACCACGCGGTGCTGTGTCTCGGAAGGATAGGCCTCGAGGCTGGCAGCACCGCCGTAAATGGCCTCCAGCCGCTGGCGAATATTGTCCAGCGCGATCTGGTGGCCGTTACCTCCTACCGCGGGCGCAGCGGGAACCGGGTTGCTGATCTCCACCTGCACCTGCTGGTCATCGCGACGCGCCTGGATGCCGATGGTTCCTCCCTCGGGCATCCGCGCCACCCCGTGATAGACCGCGTTTTCCACCAGCGGCTGCAGCAGCAGCGAGGGCAGCGCGCAGGTTTCCGCGGCCTTGTCCACTTGCCAGTCCACCTGCATGCGATCACCCAGGCGCAGTTGCTCGATGCCGAGGTAGAGCCTACACAGGTGCAGCTCGTCAGCCAGGGTGACGCCGTCATCATTCTCCACAAGGCTGGCCCGAAACAGCTCGGAAAGATCTTCCACGGCCTGCTCCGCCTGTTCGGGCCGGGTGCTGATCAGGCTGGCAATGCTGTTCATGGTGTTGAAGAGAAAATGCGGGCGAATGCGCGAACGCAGCGATTCGATACGGGCCGTCAGCTCTGCCTGTTCTCTCGCGCGCAACTGCTGCTGCAGGTAGAAATAGCGCAGCGCTATGCCGCCAAACACCGCCGCCACCAGCAGGTTGCGCAGCAACCACCAGCTATCGAGGGGACCAAAGGCAGTGTTGGCCAGGGCGAATGCGGCCACCATGCTGCTGAGCGCGGCCACCAGCAGGATGATGAGGAAACTCAACATGACGCCGACCGGCAAAGACAGGCGCGCCAGCAGCGGCCGGGACGCGCACAGCAGCCCGGCACACAGCAGCATGATCCACTGCACGAACAGCGAGGCCAGTGCCAGCGCCTCCCAGTCAAACACCGGCAGGCGGCTGCCTCCCAGCACGTAGACCACGACCAGCAGCTCGGACAGGATGAACATGAGCAGCACCGGCCGGGTGGCGCAGAGATCGGGAATAAAAAATTCGCCCGGCGCCTGCGCCGGGTTGCCGTTGTCTCCGTTCATGGTCCTGGAGTTTGTTATTGCCATACGCCGCGCGTCACGCGCCTCGCAGTGAGCAGTTTTTATGCTGCTATACTTGCATCCCCGCGCTGGGGCAGCAAGCCTGCAGTGTGACGTGCAGCAGCAAATCAAGGCATTCATGAGCAAGAAAGATTCCACCAGCCAGACCTGGGGCGGGCGCTTCAGCGAACCCACCGACAGCTTTGTGCAACGCTTCACCGCGTCAGTGTCCTTCGACCAGCGCATGGCGCGGGAAGACATCGCCGGCTCACTGGCCCATGCCCGCATGCTGGCCTCGGTCGGCGTGCTGAGCAGTGAAGAGCTCACCGCCATCGAAGGCGGGCTTGAGCAGGTCGCCGCCGAGATCGAGGCCGGCGAGTTTGACTGGTCGGTCGAGCTTGAGGACGTGCACATGAACATCGAGGCACGCCTGACCGCACTGGTGGGTGATGCCGGCAAAAAGCTGCACACCGGGCGCTCGCGCAACGACCAGGTCGCCACCGATATCCGTCTCTACCTGCGCGGCGCCATCGACAGCATCTGCGCAGAGCTGACCCGGCTCCAGCAGGGCCTGGTGGAACTGGCGGGCAGGGAAGCAGACACCATCATGCCCGGCTTCACCCACCTGCAAACAGCGCAGCCAGTGACCTTCGGCCACCACCTGTTGGCCTGGAATGAAATGCTGGAGCGCGACCATGCGCGCCTCGTGGACTGTCGCACCCGCTTGAACCGTAATCCATTGGGTGCCGCGGCGCTGGCCGGCACCTCCTACCCCATCGACCGCGATATGACAGCGGCCGCGCTGGGCTTTGACGGCCCGACGGAAAACTCACTCGACTCGGTCAGTGATCGCGACTTCGCCATCGAGTTTGTCAGCGCCGGTGCGCTGCTGATGACCCACCTGTCGCGCATGTCTGAAGAGCTGGTGCTGTGGACGTCGGCGCAGTTCGATTTCGTGGAATTGCCCGACCGCTTCTGCACCGGCTCTTCCATCATGCCGCAGAAGAAAAACCCGGATGTGCCGGAACTGGTGCGTGGCAAGACCGGCCGCGTGAACGGCCACCTGGTGTCCCTGCTGAGCCTGATGAAGAGCCAGCCGCTGGCCTACAACAAGGACAACCAGGAAGACAAGGAACCGCTGTTCGACACTATCGATACCTTGCTCGACTGCCTGCGCGCCTTCGCCGACATGGCGCCGGCCATACAGCCGCGGCGCGACAACATGCGTGAAGCAGCACGGCGCGGCTTCTCCACGGCCACCGACCTGGCGGACTACCTGGTGCGCAAGGGCATCCCGTTTCGCGATGCGCACGAGATCGTCGGTTCGGCAGTCGCACTCGGTGTGGCGGAGGGTGTCGACCTCGCCGAGCTGAGCCTGGAGACGCTGCAGGGTTTCAGCGCGCAGATCGAAGCAGACGTGTTCGAGGTGCTGACCCTGGAGGGTTCGGTGGCGGCCCGCGATCACGTGGGTGGCACCGCGCCCGGGCAGGTACGCGCCGCCGCGGCCCGCGCCACAGAGAAGCTGGCAGCGCGCTAGTCGGGAATTCCCCGGCCGCCAGGCAACCGGTAACGCAGGCCGAACTGCAGCACGAAGTCCGGCGAGGTATCGACGGCGATATCTTCACTGAAGCTGAACTCCGCCTCCCAGCCGCGTGCAAACAACCAGTTCGCGCCGGCGGTGATCTGCACACTGGCATCGCCGAGCTGGGTGAGCGAAGAATCCGCCACCTCCGCGTGGCTGTCGATCTGCAGCTTGAGATGGACGCTCTGCCAGGTGCGCCACTCCATGCCGCCGCTGGCAAACCACAGGTCCTGCTCCTGGATATCCCCTAACACATCGGCATCACCGGCGCGCAGGTAGCCCACCTGTCCATGCCAGGTAATGGGCCAGTCGCCGCGATGTTCACCGCTGGCGTTGAACGACAGGTAGTAGTCTTCGCTGCCGCTGCCGAGCAGTTCATCCTCATCGCCGGTACCAAGCTTGGCGCCGGCACGCAGGCTGAAGGCTGCCGTTTCCGAACTCCACAGCTGCTTGGTGAGCGCGAGGTTCAGGTCACCCCAGCCCTCCACTTCTTCCTGCAGTGCAAAGGCAGCGTCCGGCGTATTGAAGCGGATGTCGATCAGGTCGCGCGGCACCTCGTCACGATCGCCATCGGGCAGGTTCCAGAACTCGTGCCAGTTCTCGATCAGCTGGTCGAGGTCGCCGCCCTCGTGGCGCAGCCAGGGTAGCTCCGCTTCAAAGTCGATGCCCCAACCCAGCCCCACGGCACCGCGCAGGGCGAAGCGCCGGGTCTCGACGTCGAAGTTCACGAATTCACTGGCGTTGGCGTCGACGCTGTAGTTGTTGGCGACATTGCCATGGATGGCGCCGCTGAACTCGCCGGCGCCAAGGGTCTGGGCGTTGCGCAGATTCGGGAAGCCAAACAGGCCCGCAAGCGGTGCCAGGTTTTTGGCGTAGAGTGGATCGGCCAGCGCGGGGCCGACCGACAGGGCCAGGCAAAAGGCGGGAATAATGGTCAGGCGCACGGTGTCACTCCCCTGGATTGTCTTCGCAGCCGGGCGACGCGCTCCAGCGCATGCCATCGGTCGGGTTCCGCCACCCCCATGCAGCGACCGTCGCCTGCGCTATCGCCTGCATCAGGGGGCACCGTTATAATGCCTGACTTTCACCGATTGGAAACGTGCAGTGCGCCTACAGCCTTATTTTTTACTGTTGCTGCTGGTCCCGCTGATGCTTGCGGGCTGCGGGCAGAAAGGCGGCCTGTACATTCCCCAGGAAGCACCGCCGCCCAAACCTGCCGAACAGGAATCCTCGGAATAAACCACACAATGCGTGACTTTGACTACCGCAATGGCGCCCTGTTCGCCGAGGCGCAGCCGCTGACAGCTATCGCTGAGCGCTATGGCACGCCTACCTTTGTGTATTCCAGGGCCACCCTGACACGTAACTTCCTGGCCTATGAACAGGCGCTGGCAGGCACCGACCACCTGGTGTGCTACGCGGTGAAGGCCAATTCCAACCTGGCGGTGCTCAACCTGCTGGCGGGCCTGGGAGCGGGCTTCGACATCGTCTCGGTAGGCGAGCTTGAGCGGGTACTGGCAGCGGGCGGCGACCCGCGCAAGGTGGTGTTCTCGGGCGTGGCCAAGCAGGCGGAGGAAATGCGCCGCGCGCTGGAGCTCGACATCCTCTGTTTCAACGTCGAGTCCGACAGCGAGCTCGACCTGCTGTCCAGCGTTGCCGTGGACCTGGGCAGCACGGCGCGGGTATCCCTGCGCGTCAACCCGGACGTGGACGCCCGCACCCACCCCTATATTTCCACCGGCCTCAAGCAGAACAAGTTCGGCGTGCCCTGGGAAAGCGCCCTGGCCAGCTACCAGCGCGCGGCCCAGCTGCCCGGCCTGGAGGTGGTGGGCGTCGATTGTCATATCGGCTCGCAGCTCACCGAGATCAGCCCCTTCCTGGACGCACTGGACCGCTTGCTGGAGTTGATGGATGAACTGGCTGCGGCCGGCATCCACTTGCACCACCTGGACCTGGGTGGCGGGCTCGGCGTGCGCTACCGGGATGAGGAGCCCCCGGCGACCGCAGACTATATCGCCGCGGTGCGCGAGCGACTGGGAGAGCGCCCGCTGAAATTGATGTTCGAGCCGGGGCGCTCGATCTGCGCCGAGGCGGGCCTGCTGTTGACCCGCGTCAACCGGCTCAAGAGCAACGCGGAGCATCACTTTGCCATTGTAGATGCCGCCATGAACGACCTGACGCGGCCGGCCCTGTACGACGCCTGGATGGACATCCTGCCGGTAACCCCCCGCGAGGATGTGCCGGCGCTGGCCTACGATGTGGTGGGGCCGGTATGTGAGACCGGTGACTTCCTGGGCAAGCAGCGCGAGCTGGCGCTGGCGCCCGGTGACCTGCTCGCGGTCATGGATGCCGGCGCCTACGGCTTCAGTATGAGCTCCAACTACAACTCGCGGCCGCGGGCAGCGGAAGTGATGGTGGACGGCGAGGCGAGCCACCTGGTGCGCGCCCGCGAATCCTTAGCCGATTTACTGCGCGGCGAGCAGCTCCTGCCGGATGCCGGGACGGACGCGGCATGAGACTCAAGTTCACCAAGATGCACGGCCTGGGCAACGACTTTGTGGTGCTGGACCTGGTGAGCCAGCGCTGCAACCTGCGGCCGTCGCATATCCGCAAACTGGCAGACCGCCGGTTGGGCATCGGCTGTGACCAGGTATTGGTCGTGGAGCCGCCGCAGGACCCGGATGCGGATTTCCGCTACCGCATCTTCAATGCCGACGGCCGCGAAGTGGAGCAATGCGGCAACGGCGCCCGCTGCGTGGCGCGTTTCGTGCGCGACCGGCGCCTCACCCATCACCACAAGATTCACGTGGAGACCGCGGGCGGGCCCATGCAGCTCAAGGTGCGCAAGGACAAGCAGGTCGAAGTGAACATGGGTGCGCCGCGCTTCGCACCGGCCGAAATTCCCTTTGAGGCCGAAGAACGCACTGATCGTTACGCACTGGATGTGAATGGCGAGCCGGTCGAGATTGTCGCTTTATCCATGGGCAATCCCCATGCCGTGACGCTCGTCGATAACGTGGACAGCGCGCCGGTCGAGCGCCTGGGCCCGCTGATCGAGGCCCACTCGCGCTTCCCAGAGCAGGTCAACGCCGGTTTCATGGAAGTGGTGTCTGCCAGGGAAATCCGCCTGCGGGTCTACGAGCGCGGCGTGGGCGAAACCCGGGCCTGCGGCAGCGGCGCCTGCGCGGCCATGGTCGCCGGCCGTCAGCTCGGCCTGCTGGATGAGCGGGTCACCGTGCACCTGACCGGTGGCGACCTTGAAATTGCTTGGGCCGGGGAAGGCCATCCGGTTATGATGACAGGGCCAGCGACAACCGTGTTCGAAGGGAGCGTGCGAATTTGACTGCCAAGACTGTCTCTGCCAAGACCAAGCAGGAAAGTGACGACAGGGCGGACAGCCCGGAGATGGGCCTCAGCGACACCCGCGTCCGCGACTACCTCAAGGACAACCCCGACTTCTTCGACCATCACCCGGACATGCTCGACCACCTGCAGATCACCCACAAGGCAGGCAGCGCCGTGTCGCTGGTGGAAAAGCAGGTCAGCGTATTGCGTGAGCGCAACATGGAAATGCGCAAGCGGCTCAACAGCCTCACCGGCAATGCCCGCGAGAACGATCGGCTCTACGAACTCACTCGCCAGCTTGTACTGAGCCTGTTGGAAGCACGCAGCCTCGAGGAACTGGGTGAAACCTTCTGCCGCGGTCTGCGGGAAGATTTCGGCGTCGACCATGTCAGCTTCATCCTGTTCGGTGAATCCAGGGACAGCACCGAACATTGCCGCATCGAAAGCGCGGAGCGCGCTCGCATCGAAATCGGCGCCCTTATCAAGGGCCAGAACGCCGTCTGCGGGACGCTGCGGGAGGAAGAGCTGCAGTACCTGTTCCCCGACAGCACCGGGGTGGGCTCTGCCGCCGTAGTACCGCTGGTGCGCGGTGGCGACCTGGGCGTGATTGCGGTGGGCAGTGAAGACCCCCACTACTACAGCGCCAGCACCGGCACCCTGTTCCTCGGCCATCTCGGCGAGGTCGTGGTACGCCTGCTGCCACGGCTGCGCGGAGACCAGGCCGGCGCGTGAATAGCTCCCTGCCCGGGCAGGTTGAGGCCTTCCTGGACTACCTGGGCACAGTTCGCCAGTACTCCCCGCACACCCTCGACGGTTACCGCCGCGACCTGGGCTCGTTCCTGGTCTTTTGCGACGCGCAGCAGCTCTCCGACGCCGGCACCGTCCATGCCGCCCATGTGCGCCAGTACGCGGCGGGCCTGCACCGTGCCGGCAAACAGGGCCGCAGCATCCAGCGCGCGCTGTCGGCGATTCGCAGCCTGTACAGCTTCCTGCTGAAGCAGGGTGCAGTCCAGAACAACCCCGCCAACGGCATCCAGGCACCGCGCCAGCAAAAGCGTCTGCCCAAAACTCTCGACGCCGACCAGGTGGAACAGTTCCTGCAGTCCAACGACGATTCCAGCACCGCGCTGCGCGACCAGGCTATGGCGGAGCTGTTCTACTCTTCGGGCCTGCGCCTGTCGGAGCTGGCCTCGCTGAATCTCGATGACATCGATGCCCGCCAGGGCCTGGTGACGGTCACTGGCAAGGGCCGCAAGACCCGTACCGTACCGGTAGGCGGTGTCGCCCTGGACGCGGTCGCCGCCTGGCTCAGGGTGCGGCCCGAGCTCGCGGAGGAGCCCGCCCTGTTCATCAGTAGCCGCGGTAAGCGCATCAGCGTGCGCAATATCCAGGACCGGCTCAAACGCCGCGGTCGCGCCACCGGCATGCACCAGGATGTGCACCCGCACATGCTCCGGCACAGCTTTGCCACCCACATGCTGGAATCCAGCGGCGACCTTCGCGCCGTACAGGAACTACTGGGCCACGCCAATATCTCCACCACCCAGGTGTACACGCACCTGGACTTCCAGCACCTGGCCAGGGTCTACGACCAGGCCCACCCGCGGGCCCGCAAAAGCGACAGCGAAGAGGACTGACCGTGATCAGGGTAATTACCTTCGACCTGGATGATACCCTCTGGGACGTCACCCCCACCCTGCTGCGGGCCGAGGCTGCCCAGAACGCCTGGCTGGCAGAACACCGGGAGCGGGTGACCCAGGCCTTCGACGCCGCCGAACTGCGGCGGCTGCGCATGCGCACCTTCGAGCTGCACCCGGAACTCAAGCACCACATCAGCAACCTGCGCCGGCAGGCCCTGTACGAAATCCAGCTGCACTGCGGCTATTCGGAGGAGCTGGCGCGCCAGGGCGCCGAGGCGGCTTTCGAGGAATTCCTGCGAGTGCGCCACCAGGTCGAACCCTACGAGCGCGCCCTGGACGTGCTCGAGGAGCTGTCAGAGCGCTACGTGCTGGGCGCACTCACCAATGGCAATGCGGACATCTTCAAGGTGGATATAGGCGAGTACTTCGATTTCGCATTCTCCGCAGAGCAGATCGGCGCCAGCAAGCCGTTGCCGGACATGTTTCATGCCAGCATGAAGGAGAGTGGCGCGGCCGGCCACGAAATGGTGCATGTGGGGGACCACCCGGAGCACGATGTGGCGGGCGCCCAGGCGGTAGGCATGTACACCGTGTGGGCCAACTACGGCGGTGCCGAATGGCCAGGGCAGCAGCCTGCAGATGAGGAGGTACGCGACCTGGCGGAATTGCCGGGGGCCGTGTCCCGCATCGAGGAACGCCTGCCTAGATAGCCTCTTCGCCGGTTTCGCCGGTGCGGATGCGGATGACCTGCTCCATGGGCTGCACAAAGATTTTGCCGTCGCCAATCTTGCCGGTGGCCGCCGCCTTGGCGATGGTTTCTATCGCGCCATCGACGTCACCGTCGCTCAGCACTACCTCGATCTTCATCTTGGGCAGGAAATCCACCACGTATTCGGCGCCGCGATACAGCTCGGTATGCCCCTTCTGGCGGCCAAAGCCTTTCACTTCGGTCACGGTAATCCCCTGCACACCGATTTCCGACAGTGCCTCACGCACGTCATCGAGTTTGAACGGCTTGACGATGGCGGTAACAAGTTTCATGGCAACTCCTATCGCAGTCTCTAATCCCCCAGCCTAGGCCTTCCCCCAGGAACAATCAATCTCGTCTGGCATGGCACCGGGACTGCGCTCCGTAGGGCGGCCGTGGGCTAGCGCCTCGGAGCATCCTTAGAGGCAAGGACCGCAAGCGGTCCTAAAAAAAAGGGGGGCCAAAAGGCCCCCCAACACGCACGTTAATGCGCCCGCAATTCTATTAGCTGCCGCCGGGGCCAAACTCCGGATAGGCTTCCATGCCACATTCGGAGAGGTCGACACCTTCGTATTCTTCCTCTTCCGACACCCGAAGGCCCATGATCATCTTGATGACAAACCAGGTGATCAATGAAGCAACGAATACCCAGCCAAAGATCACCAGCAGACCTATCAACTGACCGCCGAAAGTGGCATCACCATCTGACAGCAAGACCGCAAAGATGCCCCAGATGCCGACCACGCCGTGCACGGAGATGGCACCAACGGGATCGTCAATTTTCAGTTTGTCCAGGGTGACGATGCTGAACACAACAATCGCGCCACCTACTGCGCCGATTATCGTCGCCAGCAGCGGCGAGGGATCAGCGGGCTCTGCAGTGATAGCGACCAGACCTGCCAGGGCGCCGTTCAGGGCCATGGTGAGATCGGCCTTGCCAAACATGACGCGCGCCAGGAGCAGCGCTGCGATCAGGCCGCCTGAAGCTGCTGCGTTCGTGTTCAGGAAGACGTTTGCAACTTCATTCGCAACGCCAATGCCGCCGAGCTTCAAAGTCGAACCACCGTTGAAACCAAACCAGCCCATCCACAGGATGAAGGTGCCGAGCGTCGCCAGAGGCAGATTCGCTCCGGGAATGGCATTCACTTGGCCGCCGGGGCCGTACTTGCCTTTACGCGGGCCGAGCAGAATTACGCCGGCGAGGGCCGCAGCAGCGCCTGCCAGGTGCACAATGCCAGAACCCGCATAGTCGGAGTAGCTGAGTTCGCCTACCAGCGGAACCGCCTTACCACCCCAGGTCCAGCCGCCCTCGATCGGGTAGATGACACCGGTCATAACCACCGCAAACAGCAGGAACGCCCAGAGCTTCATCCTCTCCGCCACCGCACCAGACACGATAGACATCGCCGTGGCGACAAACACAACCTGGAAGAAGAAGTCGGAGGCGCCGGAGTACACTGAATCGCCATCGAAGCCCGCCTCTGCGGAATCCGCGAGCACAGCAGCAATGGCCGCATCGTCCATCTGTGCCACTGTGGTGACACCCGACAGGAAGTAGCCGCCGTCGTACATGAACTGGTAACCGCAGACGAGGTACATCGTGCAAGCTACCGCAAAAAGTGCAACGTTCTTGGTCAGGATCTCGGTCGTGTTCTTTGAACGCACCAGGCCGGCTTCCAGCATTGCGAAGCCAGCGGCCATCCACATAACCAGTGCGCCACACACGAGGAAGTAGAACGTGTCCATGGCGTACTGTAATTCATAGATGTTGTTTTCCATGTTTTAGTCTCTCTTTATTGGTGGGCGCGTCAGATCGCGTCTTCGCCGGTCTCGCCGGTGCGAATCCGAATGATCTGCTCAAGGCTGGAGACAAATATTTTGCCGTCTCCGATCTTGCCGGTATTGGCCGACTTGCTGATGGCTTCCAGCGTGGCCTCAACGCTGCCTTCGGCAACGGCAACCTCGATCTTTACCTTGGGTAGAAAATCCACCACGTATTCAGCACCGCGATAGAGCTCGGTGTGGCCCTTCTGTCGGCCAAAACCCTTTACCTCGGTAACAGTAATCCCCTGTACCCCGATCTCAGACAGTGCCTCGCGCACGTCGTCCAATTTAAACGGCTTAACGACCGCTGTTATTAACTTCATAGTGTTCTCCTGGTGGAAAGGTCGATCGATTTCCTGTGCAGCCTGACTCCAGACAGTCGAGCACGGGCTTTCTATCGATCACTTCAGTGCCGCGACCGCACACGCGGCGTACCGGCGGTCAGGCCGGATTGCCTCCCGTTACTGCAGCCCGTGTGCCAACCATCAAGAAACCTTTTTTTATCAATGACTTGTGTGCTCCTGCGTTTCGAGAATAGGAGGCTTGCAAGCCGCACGCGCACCCAAGTGGTGCAAAAACGCACTGCGATAGCGCGGCGGAGTGCAGCGCCCCCATGGCAATTGAGTCCGCGAAGAGCAATCGGGTAGACTGCGCTCATGGCACTCAAACCCCCACCCATCGGCGACGTCATCCGCCAGGTCAGCGACCTGCTGGGAGACTCTCCCCTGAAAACCGAAGCCGACCGCAACGCACGGGCGCTGCTGCAGTCTGCCCTGCGCCGCCTGGACATGGTCAGCCGCGAGGAATTCGACGCCCAGGCCGAGATCCTCGCGCGCACCCGGGCACGGGTTGAGGAACTGGAAGCGCAGCTGGAAAGCCTCAGCACCGAACTCGAGCAGGGCTAGCACACCGCCTTCCCGGGCTCAGGCCCCACCCCCTTTTTCATCCTCAGCGACCAATCCTCCCCCGGCGGGCGTTTTCGTCTGCCGCCCGCGATTACACTGCGAAGAACGGTTAAGGCTCAGGGAGGAGCCCATGGAATTGTCTGCTGTACTCAGTCGGGCGCAACGCGGCGTGGAAGCTCCGGGGGTTCAGGTGGAAACCCATATCTCTAACGGGCTGCCCGCCTTCAATATCGTGGGGCTACCCGCCACTGCAGTGCGCGAGTCAAAAGAGCGGGTGCGGTCGGCGCTGCTGAATTCCCATTTCGAATGGCCGGCGCGTCGGCTGACGGTCAACCTCGCCCCCGCTGATTTGCCCAAGGACGGCGGCCGCTTTGACCTGCCGATTGCCCTGGGCATACTCGCCGCCTCCGGCCAGCTTCCCGCCTCCGCCCTGAAGCAGCGGGAGTTTGTCGGTGAACTGGCACTGGATGGCGAACTGCGCCCGGTATCGGGCAGCGTGGCCGCCGCCATCGCCTGCCGTCATGACACACGCACCCTGGTCGTGCCCGCCGCCAATGCGGAAGCCGCCGCGCTGGTTCCCGGCGCAGACGTGGTGTCGGCGCGCTGCCTGCTGAGCCTGTGCGCCTGGCTGCAGGGTCGGGAAAAGCCGACGCGCATCGAAGCTGTCGCCGCGCCCACCCCGGTGCAGTACCCGGATCTCAGCGAGGTGCGCGGGCACGCGCTTGCCAAGCGCGCCATGGAAGTTGCCGCCGCCGGGGAACATCACCTGTTGCTGTGCGGCCCACCGGGCACCGGGAAAACCATGCTGGCATCGCGCCTGCCAGGCATCCTGCCCGAACTGAGTGCGGCGGAACTGCTGGAGATCATGGCGCTGCGCAGCGCAGCGACGGCAAAACCGGAGCCGGGGGACTATCGCAGGCCGTTCCGCTCGCCCCACCACTCCGCCTCGGGACCCGCCCTGGTCGGGGGTGGCAGTTGCCCCAGGCCGGGGGAAATCTCGCTGGCCCACAATGGCGTGCTGTTCCTCGATGAATTGCCCGAGTTCCCGCGCCAGACGCTGGAAACCCTGCGCGAACCGTTGGAAGCCGGCGAGATCACCCTGTCACGGGCCCTGCACCGCTTTACCTTTCCGGCGCACTTCCAGCTGGTAGCCGCCATGAACCCCTGCCCCTGCGGCTATGAGGGTGATCGGCAGCGCCACTGTCGCTGCACACCCGACCAGGTGGAGCGCTACCGGCAGCGCGTCTCAGGCCCGCTGTTGGACCGCATTGATATACAGCTGCGATTGCCCAGGCTGCCGCCCTCTTCACTGCTGGAGGCAGCAACGGGAAGCGATGGGGAGGATTCCTCTGCGGCGGTGCGCGCTCGCGTGATTGCCGCGCGATCGATCGCGCTGGAACGTCAGGGCGTCAGCAATAGCCGGCTGACAGGTGGCGAGCTGCGGGAGCATTGTGCTTTGTCCGACAGTGATCGCCGCTATTTCGAGAGCGCGGCCGAGAAGCTGGGCCTGTCTTTGCGAGGCTGTGAGCGCGCTCTCAGGGTAGCGCGCAGCATTGCCGACCTGGGTAATGAACCGGCGATCTGCAAGCCCCACCTGGTGGAAGCACTGGCCTATCGCCAGGCCGGGCGCTGAGCGGAGGTTTGCCGCCTATTCCTCTGACTCCTCTGACTCGCCAGTGTTGTTCACCTCGCGACGCCGCTCGTAGGGCTTCTTGTTGGGTGATGCCGACACCTTGTTGAACTTGATGTCCTTGAAGGGGTTCCAGCTGCCTCCTTCTTCCTTCGCGCTGCTGGTTTCCGCCTCGGTGGACGCCGTGGCTTCTGCAGCACTGGCACTGGCTGCGACTGCTGTTTCGGTGCTGGTGGCGGTGCTGCCAGCTTCGTCAGCGCGCACGGCCCGTTCTTCCATCAATACCGGGGATGCAGCTGCCGCTGTAGCAGAGGATGCTTTGACACAGGCACTGGCGGCGGCCGTGCGGGCCAGGGTATCCATGCCTTCATCCCAATCCGGGTATGCGGCCTTAAGCTCGGCCAGGGTATTAGCAACGATGGTACGACAATCCGCGGCGCCAACGCCGGACGCTGAGAAGGTAACGAAAAGCAATGCAGAGGCGAGCAGGGCTGACTTCATGACGGGTTCCGATTAGCAGGGAGCTGTTCATACTAGCGGTGCGGCGGCGGCCTGCAAGTGTTTTCACAGGCACGCGTTTCAGCACCAACGCGGTGCGGTTGCAGCACCAATATGCGGCACAGGCCTGGCTCTTCCCTGCAAGACAACGCGAATGCACCGCTGCCTGACGTGATATACGGCCGCTATTCCCTGGCGTCTCACAAGTTGGCCTGCTTCTTGCTGCGTACCCCCCGATGCCGACAAAACACAATGACGCGGCACGCAAACAATGAACAGACTAACGTGAGAACATTCCATGCAATTCAAGAAGAGCCTTACCGCTGCCGCGGTAGTTGCTGCTGGTCTGACGGCGGCCCCAACCTATGCTGATTCGCTATCAGCCAACGCATCTGTCACCAACAACTACATCTGGCGCGGCCTGACGCAGACCACCAACGAACCCGCTGTGCAGGGCGGTATCGACTACGGCCATGACTCTGGCTTCTATGTCGGTACCTGGGTATCGAATGTCCAGTATGCCTCCGACGATGTCTATTCTTACGAACACGACATGTATGCGGGCTTCGCCTTTGATGTTGGCGAAATCAGCTTCGATATCGGTTACCTGTACTACAACTATGACGAAGAAGCCGAATTTGATTTTGGCGAGGTCTACGGCACGATCGCCTGGAAGGGCCTGAGTGCTTCGGCCTATGTGTTGACCAACACGGAAGCTGACGAAGTGGGCGACCAGGACTTCGGTGCAGGTGAGGCCTACTACATCTCCATCGATTATGCCTTCGAGGTCGGCAACGGCATCGAGATCGGCCTGCACGGCGGCTACCATGACGGCGACTTCATGGAAGCCTTCAACGGCGCCGACGGCGATTACTACGACTACAACATCTCCCTGTCCAAGGGCGGATTCGGCTTCATGATCAGTGATACCGACGTCGGCGGCCCCGCTTCAGAAGGCGGCCTGGACAATGACGAGATGAAGTTCGTTATTTCCTACTCGGTAGACGTCGACCTCCTGTAAGCAGCAGATCGAATTACAGGGAAGTACAGAAAAGCCCGCCAATTGGCGGGCTTTTTTATTTCCTGGGGTCTACTAGTTGAGCCAGGAGGGAAAAGTCTCCAGCGGCACCTCCAGCGAATTGCTGCCCTCACGGGCCGGCTGGCCGATCATTTCGTCGTAGGCGCTTTCCTGCACCAGCACCATTTCCCTGATGTCGAGATCGACAAACTTCTCGCGCATATTCACAAGGTTGACGGTGCGCAGGGGCTTGCCGCCGTCCTCGCAGACGATGTGGCGTTCGCCTTCGATCTCCACCTCCGCCAGGTACAGGGATAGTTCGGTAGAGCGGATCGCCAGGCGCTGGATGGGCTGCCTGAGCTTGAGGGATGACAGGGTAATTTTCATACGAACTCCCGTTATGCGTGCCTGACAAATAGTATCGACCGGCTTGCCGCTGCTACAATGTGCGCCCCATCCGCGGTATCTACACGGTGTCCCAGAAAACGCAGCTCAATCCCAGGCAGGCCGAGGCGGTCGCCTATATCGACGGCCCATTGCTGGTACTGGCCGGTGCCGGCAGTGGCAAGACCAGTGTAATTACGCAGAAAATCGCCTACCTGATTGATCGCTGCAATATCCCGGCTCGCAACATCGCCGCAGTCACCTTCACCAACAAGGCGGCCCGCGAGATGCGCGAGCGGGTGAGCAAGTTGGTGTCGGAATCCTCCGGTGAAGGGCTGATGGTCAGTACCTTTCACCAACTGGGGCTGAGGGTGCTGCGGGAAGAGCGCCGCGCCTTTGGGCTCAAGGGAGGCTTCTCGATTTTCGATGCCCAGGACAGCCAGACCCTGATCAAGGACATCCTGCTGCAGGAGCACGGCGCCGAGGGCGACCAGGCGGCCAACATCCAGCACCGCATCTCGCAGTGGAAAAATGACAACATCGCCCCCGAGCACGCCGTCGCCACAGCCACCGGGCCCGCCGACATGCTCTGCGCCCAGGCCTACCTGCGCTATAACCGCGCACTGCGGGCCTACAGCGCGCTGGATTTTGATGACCTGATCGGGCTGCCGGTGCAGCTGTTCGAGCGCGAGCCCGAGATCCTGGAGAAGTGGCAGAACCGGTTGCGCTACCTGCTGGTAGACGAGTACCAGGATACCAATAGCGCCCAGTACACCCTGGTACGCCAGCTGGTGGGCATTACCGGGCGCATGACGGTGGTGGGCGACGACGACCAGTCGATCTACGCCTGGCGCGGCGCCAAACCTGAAAACCTGGCCCAGCTACAGGAAGATTTCCCCGGCCTGAAGGTGGTCAAGCTGGAGCAGAACTACCGCTCCAGCGGCCGTATTCTCGGCGCCGCCAACCGGCTGATCGCCAACAACGACCACGTGTTCGAGAAATCCCTTTGGAGTGAATTCGGCCCCGGGGAACAGATTCGGATCATGCGCTGTGCCGATGAGCAGGCAGAAGCCGACCAGGTGGTGGCGGAAATACTGGACCACCAGCTGCGCAAGCGCACCCGCCTCGGCGACTATGCGATTCTGTATCGCGGCAACCACCAGTCCCGGCTGCTGGAACTGGCCCTGCAACAGCAGCAGGTGCCCTACCAGATGAGCGGTGGCCAGTCCTTCTTCGCCCGCAACGAGGTGAAGGACATCATGGCCTACCTGCGGCTATTGATTAACGCCGATGACGACAATGCCTTCCTGCGTATTGCCAATGTGCCACGCCGCAAGCTGGGCCCCGGCACCCTCGAGGCACTGGGCAACTACGCCAATACTGCCGGTCTCAGCCTGTCCCGCGCCGCGGCCGGCGTCGGCGGCGACATTCCCGAGGCCGGTCGCGAGCGGCTGCGCCAGTTTGTGAGCTGGCTGGACGCCACACGCCAGCGCTGCTTCGCGGGCGACGCGATCGCCGGGGTACGAAAGATGCTGCGCGACATCGAGTACCGCGACTGGCTCGACAATCTCAGCTCCAGCGAGGAAGTCGCCGAGCGCCGCATGGGCAACGTGGACTTCCTGGTCGACAGCCTGCAGCGCGTGATGCAGCAGGACCAGGTCGACCTCGATGAGGCCATCGCCCGGCTGGTGCTGCGCGACCTGATGGAACAGCAGGAGGAAGAGAAGCAGACCGGAGACAGCGTGCAGCTGATGACGCTGCACGCGGCCAAGGGCCTGGAGTTCCCCCATGTCTTCATGATCGGCGTGGAAGAAAACCTGCTACCCCACCGCAATAGCATCGACGACGGCAATATCGCCGAAGAACGTCGGCTGGCCTACGTCGGTATCACCCGCGCCCGCCAGACGCTGACCATGAGCTACGCCGCAAAGCGCCGCCAGTTCGGCGAAACCATCGACTGCGAGCCCAGCCGTTTCATCGACGAACTGCCCACTGAAGACCTGGTATTCCAGGGCGGCGAGGCGGAGGACAAGGCTGTGGCGCAGGCGCGTGCTAATGAAACCCTGTCCGGATTGAAAGAGCTGCTCAACTAGGGGACAGCATCTCTGGTGATCGTCGTCATTCCCGCGAAGGCGGCGGCCCGCGTAGGGGAATCCAGCTACTCGATCTCAGCTGACGCACTGGATTCCCGCGCACGCCACCGTGAGCTGGAATGACAGGCTCCGTTAATCGAGCCGGTCCGCATACTGCCCGTGCAACCACATGCGTGTGGCGCGGCCGTCCTCGTCCACTTCGAAACGCACTGTGTGCAGGGGCTCATCCTTCTTCGAGTACACCCGGAACACGTGGCCTTCCTCGTGCCGCAGGTCCAGCTTGTAGTCGGCGGGCGTGTCGCTGTAGAGGGAAATACCGGTCAAGCCCTTCGAGGTGGCCGCCAGGGCATAGTTGGTCGGCATCAGCCGGCGCCCGTAGATACCCTGGTAGGCGCTGAAGTCTTGCGCCTCGTCTGCACCGTCATCGCCCTCCTCCGCACCGGCGGCCGCTTCCAGGCCCGGCCCCATCAGGGCCACCACCTGCCTTACCAGGTTGCCCGGCGAGACATCGTTGACGTTCGCCATCATGGCCACCGCCACCCTGTCCTGCGGGCGCAGCAGGAAACTGGTGCGATAGCCGGGGCAGTAGCCACCGTGGCCCACCCAGATTTCATCGCCTACCTTGCTGAGCGAAAAACCAAGGCCCCAGTTGGCGCCGTCCATATCGGGCTCGGCCCACTGCAGGCGCTGCATCTCCCGCAGGGTGGTGGCCTTGACCACCTCTTCGCCACCGTTCTCGAGCAATCGAAACTGCCATTTGGCGAAGCGCGCAAGGTCGTTGACGCTGGAGGCGAAGCCTGCCGCGGGCGCAATGCCATTGAGCGTGTACTTGCCTACTTCCGGGCGCTTGCCCCGATCATCCGGCAGGCGGTAGCCCGCAGCAAAGCCCTTGCCGTAGTCGGCCACGGGCAGTTCACTGCTGGTGGCATCCATACCGAGGGGAGTGAGGATGTTGTCTCGCACGTAGGCGTGGTAATCCTCGCCGGAGGCTGCGGCAATCGCCTCGCCGGCCAGGCTCATGCCCAGGTTTGAATACTGAAAGCGCTCATAAGGTCGGTACAGGGCGGCCTGTTCACCGACGCCTTCCTGCAGGGTGCCACGGGCGGGGAAGTCCTCCTCGACCCAGTAGGGTGTGACCGCCTCTCTAGGCAGGCCCGCCACATGGGAGAGAATGTTGCGCAGGGTGACCGGCTCTTCCGCGTCCGCGTGGGGCGGCAGGTCATACCAGGGCAGCAGCTGGTCCAGCGGCGCATCCAGGTCCAGCTTGCCGGCATCGCGCAGCTGCATCACACCGAGGCTGGTAAACAGCTTCGATACCGAGCAGATGCTGTACCGGGTATCGGTAGTCGCCGGCACCTTGCCACGCAACCGGGCGTAGCCGAAACCCTCGGCCCACACGGTCTCCTGGTCGGCCACCACGGCGATAGAAGCGCCCGGCACCCGGTCATAGTTCAACCGATTCTCGAGCCAGGCATTGGCCAGGAAGATGCCCGCCTGGACATCACGGTGATCGGCCAGGCCCTGGGCCGTCGTTGGTGCTGCAACCGCCAGTGACAGCAGCAGGCTGCACAATCCCTTGAGCACATTGCCCATTGTTTTCCCTCCGCTGGGAACCGAAACAGCTACTAGCTTAGCCTACTGGCTGGCGGAGGGCCGGAAGTTGAGATCCACGGCGAAAAAACCGCTGGAGCCCACGTCGAAGTCGGGCCAGTCGAAGTCGCTGCCGGAAAGTCGCACCCCGCGCAGGCCACCCACACCGGCGCGGGCGCCCAGCCAGAGGTTGCCGTGAATCCTGCGCTCGGCGCGCAGGTCGATATCCCAGGCGTCGTAGTTGACGGCCACGTCGTCGCGTCCCGATGAGATATTCCAGGAAGCCCCGGACGGCGAGGCGCCAAGGCTGAACAACCAGTCGCGGTTGGGGGCGTAGAGTATTGCCGGCCAGGGCATGATTGCGCTCAGGGTCCAGTGCTCATCGATGGCCCAGGACGCACCCACATAGGGAATGTAGTAATCCTCCTCGGGGGCGATGTTCACGTACAGGCCAAACAACCACCAGACATCTTCGGAAGCGACGTAGCGACTGAAGGCGCCGCCCATGTACTGCACGCTCCAGTTGGCCTCGTCGAGGCTGCTGTTGTGGGCCAGCGGCATGACGAAGCCACCCACCTGCCAGTCCTCGCTGGACTGCCGTAGCCAACCCAGCGGCAGGCCGATGGATGTCACGTCGAAATCCTCGACCAGGTCGTCGGCCACGTCGAAGTCGGAGTAGCTCAGGTATTCGCCCACGAAGAACGCATCCTTTGGCGACGCCAGGATCGGCAGCACCGCGTACTGACTGACCGAATCCAGATCGTACTGCAGGTTCTGGCCGTCGTTGGTTTCCACCTCGGTGTTGGCATAGGTAGACACCGACAGGCTGGCCAGCGGCAGGAAGGGCGCGACAGAGCGACCGCGCTGAAAGGTGATTTCGCTCTCGGCGAAGCGCCGCGCCAAGTCGTCGGCGAAGCCCTGCCCCCAGGCCGGCGCGACTGCCAGCGTACACATCAGGCTGAAGGCGAGATGGCGCACTTCAGGGGCTCGCTGCACCCTGACGTTTCAGGCGTTCGCGGATGCCCTGCACAATGCTGTAGAAGGCCGGGATAAACAGCGTGCCCACCAGCAGGGCAGCCAACATGCCGCCGAATACCGTGTAGCCCAGCGAACGCTGCCCGTACATGCCGGCGCCGGAGGCCACCACCAGCGGCAGGATACCGAGTATGAAAGAGACCGCCGTCATGCACACCGCGCGAAAGCGCATGCTCGCCCCCTGGCGGGCCGCCTCGGCGATATCCAGGCCGGCCTGTTCGCGCTGCCGACGGGCAAATTCGACGATCAGGATCGCGTTCTTGGCGGCCATGCCGATCAACAACACCAGGCCAATCTGCGCGTAGAGATTCAACGCTGTACCGGTCAGCAGGAGGCTTGCCACTGCACCGCCCATGGCCATGGGCACGACCAGGATAATGGCGAAGGGAATCGAGAAGCTTTCATACTGTGCCACCAGGAACAGGTAGATGAACACCAGCGCCAGTGCGAACGCCACCGGCGCCTGCCCGGAGGACTGTTTCTCCTGGTAGGCAGATCCCGTCCACTCGTATCGGTAGCCCGGGGCCAGGGTCTCCCCCGCCAGCGCTTCGAAGCTGGCGATGGCATCGCCGGAACTCACTCCCGGGGCCGGGGCGCCGCGAATAGTCGCCGAGCGGAACAGGTTGTAGCGCTCCGCCACGTCCGGCCCGAGAATCGGCCGGGTAGTGGCCAGGGTACTGAGTGGCACCATCTCGCCACGCTTGGAGCGCACGTAATACAGCTCCAGGTCATCCAGGTCGGAACGATACTGCGAATCCGCCTGCATGATGACCTTGTAGGTCTGCCCGAAGCGGTTGAAATCGTTGATGTATAGCGAGCCCATCTGGGCCTGCAAGGTGTTGAAGATTTCGTCCAGCCCAACACCCAGGTTTTTGGCTTTCACCCGATCGATATCGATGAAGTACTGGGGCACGTTGGCGCGGTAGGTACTGAAAACGCCGCTCAGCTTGCGCTGCTGGTTACCCTCCACCACCATGATGTTGACCATCTCGTTAAGCTCGGCGGCGGAGCGGCCCACCGAGTCCTGCAGCACAAATTCCAGCCCGCCTACCGCGCCCATGCCCGGCACCGCCGGTGGTGCTATCGCGAACACCTGCGCCTCGGGGATAGTCTGGAAGGCCAGCCCGTTGATGCGCTGGGCAATGCTGAAGATCTGGTTTTCCCGGCCGGGGCGGTCATCCCAGTGCCGCAGCACTACGAACATGGTGCCGGCGTTGCTCTGCATGGCGCCGTTGAGGATGGAGTAGCCGGTGATGGCAGTGATGGATTCGATGCGTCTGTCGGCCTTCAAGAGCTCGGTGAGCTTGCCCATGGCCGCGTCTGTGCGACTGAAGGAGGCCGCATCGGGCAGTTGCAGGCTGACCAGCATCACGCCCTTGTCTTCGTCGGGCACGAAACTGGTGGGCGTGGACAATACCCCCAGCGCCAGCCCGCCAATCACCAGGCCGTAGACGACTACCACCACCGCCAGCTTGCGTAGCAGCCAGGCCACCCCGCGGTCGTAGCGCCGGGTAATGCCATCGAAACCGCGGGTAAAGCCGGCAAACCAGCGCGCCTCTGTTCGCGGTCCCGACTTCAGCAACAGGCTGCACAGTGCCGGGCTGAGGGTCAGCGCGTTGACCGAGGAGAACACCACCGCCACGCAGATGGTCACCGCAAATTGCCGGTACATCACCCCGGTGATGCCGGGCAGCATGGCCACCGGCACAAACACCGCCAGCAGCACCAATGTGGTGGCGATGACCGCGCCGCCCACCTCGCGCATGGTGATGCTCGCCGCTTCCCTCGGTGTCATATCGGGACTGTCCCGCAGGTGACGGTCGCAGTTTTCCACCACCAGGATACCGTCATCCACCACGATGCCGATGGCCAGGATCAGGCCGAACAGGGTGACGGTATTCACCGACATGCCCATGACCTGCATCACGGCGAAGGTCGCCACCAGTGACACCGGAATGGCAATGGCCGGCACCAGGGTCGTACGCCAGTTGCCGAGGAAAATAAAGGTAACCAGGATCACCAGGGCGATGGCCTCGAACAACGACTCGGTGACCTGGCGGATAGCGGTAGACACGTAGCGGGTGGTGTCGTAGCTGACGCTGTACTCGAGACCCTCCGGAAAAAACTCCGACAGGCGCGCCAGTTCCGCATCCACCGCGTGACCCGCCGCCAGCGCATTGGCGTCGGGCTGGGTGTAGAACGCCAGGTTGACCGCGGCATTGTTGTTGAACGTGCCGGAGAAAGCGTAGTCCGACTGGCCCAGCTCCACGCGGGCGATATCGCGCAGGTAGAGGGCCGAGCCATCGGGGTTGGCACGCAGCACGATACTGCCGAATTCCTCGGCCTGCTCCAGCCGGCCCTTGGTCTGCAGGGTGTACTCGGTTTGCAACTTGCCTTCAAAGGGCGGCGCGCCCACCTTGCCTGCCGCCACCTGGACGTTCTGTTCACGCAGGGCGTTGAGCACGTCGCCAGTGGTGATCGCCAGCTGCGCCATCTGGTTCGGGTCCAGCCACAGGCGCATGGAGTATTCCGCTTCACCGATAATGTCGGCGGCTGATATGCCGTCGATGCGGGCCAGGCTATTGCGCACATTGATGGCCACGTAGTTCGACAGGAACTTGTAATCGTAGGTGCCGTCCGGGGAGAAGAAGCTGACAATCTTGAGAATATCCGGCGAGCGCTCCTCGATGGTCAGGCCCTGGGCACGGACTTCGGCGGGCAGCTGCGGTTCGGCCAGCTTGACCCGGTTCTGCACCCGCACCAGTGACATGTCGGCGTCGCTGCCCACCTTGAAGGTGACCGTCAACGAATAGCTGCCATCATTGGCGCTCTTGGAAGACATATAGATCATGTCTTCCACGCCGTTGATTGCATCCTCAATCGGCGTGGCCACCGTTTCCTCCACCACTTCGGCGGAGGCGCCCGGGAATACACCGGTAACCGAGATCGAGGGCGGTGCAATACTGGGGTATTCCGCCACCGGCAGCATGTACAGGGAGATGGTCCCGGCCAGGGTCATCACAATCGCCACCACGATGGCGAATTTGGGCCGGTCGATAAAGAACTGGCTGAACATCAGGCTTCAGCCGGCGGCATCTGGCGTACCGTTACCGGCTGGCCCGGGCGCACCTGCTGCAGGCCACGCACAATCACCTGCTCTCCCTCTTCCACGCCCTGCAGCACCACGATGCGGTCTTCGACACGCTCGTCCAGCACCACGTTGCGTCGCTGGACGGTACCGCCCTCCACGACCAGCACAAAGCTGCCCTGCTGGTCGGCCTGCACCGCGGCCTGGGGCACAAACAGGGCCTCGGCCAGCTCCTCGCGAACAATCTCCACCCGCACGTACTGGCCCGGTACCAGCAGGCCGTAGCTGTTGGGAATCACGGCGCGGGATTCCAGGGTGCCCGTGTCTTCGGAGATGCGGTTGGAGAAGTAGTCGATGCGGCCGATCTCGGGGTAGTAGACGTCGTTGCGCAGTTCCAGGCGCACCACCAGGTCGCTGAGGTCGATGTCGTTCAGGTTCCTGGCATCTGGCTGGGCCAGCCGCTGCACGAGAATCTGCACAAAGGTGGCCTCGGAGAGCTGGAACAGTGCATAGATAGGATCAACGCTGACCAGGGTGGTGAGAACTCCTGTGTTGGGGCCTACCAGGTCGCCGGTGGTATGCGAGCTGCGGCCAATACGCCCGGAGATCGGCGCTCGAATCGTGGTATAGCCAAGATTGACCTCGGCCGTGACCAGCGCTGCCTCGGCAGCGGCCACGCCCGCGTCTGCCTCCAGCTTGGCGGCGCGCAGCTGGTCCATCTCTGATTCCGAAATATTGCCTGCCGGCACCAGCGATTCGCCGCGTCGGAAGTTGCGCTCGGCGTTGGCCTGGGTGGCGCGGGATCGCGCCAGGTCGGCCTTCGCGCGCGCCACTTCCGCTTCGAAAACGGCGGGGTCGATCTCGTAAAGCACGTCCCCGGCCTTGACGAAATCCCCTTCCTTGAACGCGCGCGCCTTGAGGTAGCCGGTGACCTGGGCCTCGATGGAGACATCGTCGATGGCCTGCAGGCGGCCGACAAAAGAAGATCGCGGCTGGTAGGGGTCGAGGAGTACCTCATCGACAACCACTTCGACAGGTGGCGGGGGCGGTAGCTCCTCCGCACAGGCTGCCGCAAGTACGGCAATGGCAACGGCAAGCAGGTAGCGATTCACAGTGTTCCCCCGGTTCCAGCGTTCTGCCCCACCGGGGCCAGACCTTGTTTCCATCCAGGAACTCTAACAAACCTTGTTGGGTAGCGCAGAGGTGTGGGACCTGTTTCCTCAGCAAAAAAAAGGCCGCCCGAAGGCGGCCTTTTTTTCACGCTCGGGCTGCGATTTACTGGCTGTTATCCACCATGTAATCGACCGCGGCGATGATCTCGTCATCGGAGCAGTTCATGCAGCCACCGCGAGCGATCATGCCGGTGCCGGCCACGCCATTCAGGCCGCTGTCGTGCAGCACCTCACGGCCCTTGGAAATTCGGTCGGACCAGGCGGCAACATCGCCGAGCTTGGGAGCGCCCGCCGCGCCCGAGGCGTGACAAGCCACACAGGCGGCGTTGTAAACCTCTTCACCGGACCGAACGCTGTCACCACCGGCGGCCACCGCAGTCATGGCACCGCAGCTGGTATCACCAGCCACGCAAACGCTGCCGTGCGGCTTGATGCGCTCGGTAATGGCGGCCCGCTGCTCCTCGGTCTTGGCAAAGGCCGTGATCGACAGGGCTGCAGCAAGCAATATAACAAGAGATTTCAATGACTTGGTCATAAATTCCTCAGACAGTTCGTCTCAACGGGCGTGAATTATAGCGGCTTCGAGGCGCCGCGGAAACTTGGCAGGCTTCCAAATGTCGCCGGGGCTGCCGTACCATGCGACGCTGCCGATGATCCTCTACCCACCACGGAGATTTCCATGAAGCTGTATACCTACGATCCCGCGCCCAACCCCATGCGCCTGAAGCTGTTTCTGCAGTACAAGGGCATCGAACTCGACACCCAACAGGTCGACCTTGGCAAGCTGGAACAGCACGAAGATAGCTACGGCGCCATCAACCCGGCTCGCACGGTACCGGCCCTGGTACTGGACGACGGCAAGCTGTTGACCGAAGTCATCGGCCAGTGTGTTTACCTGGAGGGCCTGCATCCGGACAAGCCGCTGCTGGGCTCAACGCCACTGGAAACAGCAGAAGTCATCAGCTGGGACCACAAGATCTTCCTGCAGGGCATGGCGGCCATCGCCGATATCTTTCGTAACGGCCACCCGGCCTTCAAGGATCGCGCTATGCCCGGCCCACTGAAGTTGCCGCAGATTCCGGAGCTGTGCGAACGCGGCAAGATTCGCCTTGAGGCTTTCTGGCCGATGATCGACGAGCAGCTCGGCAAACATCCCTGGGTGGCGGGCGACCACTTCAGCTTCGCCGATATCGACCTCTTCTGCCTGGTGCAGTTTGCTGGCTGGATCAAGGAATCGATTCCCGAGGATTGCAGCAACATGCAGGCCTGGTACCCGCGCGCCGAGAAGGAGCTGGGCGCAACCTAGCTTGCTGGCGAAACCCGCACCGGGCCGGCGGCCCGGTGCGGCTGCAGCACAATCACTGCCGTGCCGCTGTTAGAGAATCGGCACGGACAGGATCAGCATGTTGCTCTCGGCACTCTGCTCGCCATTCACGGTGATGCGCAGGGTGACCGACACATCGGTACTCTCCGGAATGCCCGGGGGCACCAGGAACTCATGCAGCAGGCCACCGGTGGGGCCGAAGGGCACCGTGGTGGATATCAAGGGCTGTGTCACCGTGTTGCCACCCCAGCGGAATATCGCCTCGACGCCTGCTGTGTCGGTATTGCGCGCCAGCAACGTAATCCGTGCACCGGGAATGATCGTGGTAGTAACAGGCCCCACGAAGGGCGCCGTCCTGGCCTCGACCAGGTCGGGGGCAGCAGGCACCGGGGCGATTGTTATCGGGAAGGCCGGCGAGCGTTCGGCGGCGCCGGGCTCAGACAGCTGCAGCTCCGCCGGGCCCGGCACCAACCCATCAACCGGCAAGCGTATCAGCTGGTTGTTGGCGTCGAAGACGAAGCTGAAGCCCGGGTACTCAACGCCAAACTGGGTCACGGTAACCACCGGGTTGTCCTGTACCCCCTGGTTGGGCTGGTTGCCCAGTGGCAGGTTCTGACCGGATACCACCAGCAACTGGCCGAAACCGGCGGCTGCCGGATCCGGTGAAACGCCGGTAATCAGGGCATCACTTTCGATGACCGGAGTCTGGACCTGGATGGCATCGTAAGCGCTGTTGTCATCGAACAACTCCCGCTGGATGTTCATGCGCGCCGGGAACAGCAGCCCGCTGTCGCGGCGCTCGAGTTCAATCACGTAGAACTGCCGATCTCCGTCCACGATGGTGTTGGCAATCGGGTACCAGAATCGATCGTAGGTATTGAACTGGGTATCCAGGAAGCGATCGATCTGGACGCGGCCGGAGGGCTCGATGGTCCATTCATTGGGTCGCAGGAACAGCGTCAGTTGGTCTGCGTTGGCACCAGCGAAGATCACTGAACGATTGAATCCGGAGTTGGGATCGGTACCACCGTCAAGCTCCCAGCCAAACCGTTCATTAAATGGCCGTGATCCGTCGGGGTTTAGCCTGCCCGGTATCCAGGTGTTTATGTCGGCGTTCCAGTAGCTGTCGTTGGCACTGGTGAGGTAGGCCTCCGTAAAGTTGAAGCCTGGGTCACGCTTCACCCAGATATCATAACTGGCGTAGCGATCCACACCGTCGGTGTATTCACTGAACATGCCGTATTCGAGACCGTTCACACCGACGGGCGTCACCGTCTGGGTCCAGCCGTCGCCGTAATCAACAACCAGGCTACCGCCACTGACTGTCCAGGTGGCCGCGAGGTTGGAGATATCCCCGCTCACCGTCTGCTGGCCGCCGGTGGCGAAGTTCAGCACCTCACCATAGTTGGTGACCGGGTAGGGCTGGTTATCAAACTGCCTCACGCCCGGCAGATAGCGCGCGGTACCTCCCCAGGTGCCGGGTACACATGGCTCCGTATTGCACGTATCCGACAGCGGGATCACCGGCGCCGTCGCCGCGTCGCGCAGCGTGCCGGCGGCATTGCTGGTCACAAACCGTGGAGGCAATTGCAGGCTGCCATCCGGATACTCGGCAGAGACCGGCACCGGTATCGGGAGATACTCAATGATCTGCGTATCCTCACGGGCCACACCGAGCAGGTCGGTCTCGGACACCAGGGTATACACGGTCTCGATGAATCTCTGGCGGCCTTCTATCTGGCCGATGAATCCGGGCTGCGCCGCGATGAGCGCAGCCTGGTCGGGGGTAGCCGTGGATGCATCAAGGGTATCAAAGAAAGACACTCCCGGAAGCACGCCATAGGTCAGCACCAGCTCACCGTCCATAACATCCCAGGTGAAGGGTCGGTTCGTGGGCTCACCGACCGACTCGGAGAACGTAAACGCAGTGCCGGTGCGCGGCGCCTGGCTGAATTCCAGCACCTGGCCAGTACGAGACAGGAAGCCAGGGTTGGCCACCGCGACGCCGTAATACTTGGGAGCGATATCCGCCGCGACAAACTCGCCACTCACCGGCGCGCAGCTCACACCGATCGCGTCCAGCAGCAGACCCACGCGCCCGGAGACACCGCTGACAAACTCGTCAACCGGGCAGTCCACGGAGGCGACCGGGCCGCCGACGTCGTTGTCGGCCACCAGCGTTGAGAACACCAGGTCACCACCGCTGTCGATACAGGTCACGCCCAGCTGGTCGATGATGACGTTACCGCTGCCCAGGGTTCGCTCGTTGGCGCGAATGCCCGTGAGGACGGTGAAGTCCGGACACACAAGATCTTCACCGAAATCGAGGCCACCGGTGTTGCCGAGATCGCCGGCACTTACCTCGGCCCCAAGCTCGGGGAAGCCATTGGTCACGCTGACCACCTCGGCACAGATCAGCTCAATGGTGTCGATATCCTGGAGCGCGCGGCCGCGTAGCCCCTTGCCGATGGTGCCGGCGGGGCAGGTCAGGGTGAACGGACCACCGCCGTCACCGCCGATCACGTTCTCCGGGGCGATATCCACCGCAAGGCTCTGTTGCACCGCCTGGAAGCCATCGGTGGCCTCCACGGTAAAGTTGAAGGAGCCATCGGCAGAGGGCGTGCCGGACAGACCGCCGTCCACCGCAAGGGTCAGGCCGGGCGGCAAGCTGCCGCTCACCACGCCCCAGCTGATATCACCAAAGCCGCCAGAGGAAGCCAGCGTCGTGGCCGGGTAGGCCTGACCGACCTGGCCGGCTGGCAAGGTGGTGGTCGTGATGAACAAGGGCGGCGGTTCGATGGTGGCAAAGAAGCTGGCCTGCGCCACCTGAATGCCATCCGTCACGCGCACCGGCACTGCCAGGCCGCCGGGTTCCGCCGGAGTACCGCTGAGCACGCCGGCAGGCGACAGGCTCAGGCCGTCCAGCAGTTCCGCACCCAGGGCCAGGCTCCAGTTCAGCGGCGCAACGCCGCCGCTGGCTGCCAACGCCACGCTATACGGCTGGCCGACTTCGCCGTCGGGGATTTCAATCGTGTCGATAAGCACGGGGGGTACTGGAGGTGTGGTCGTCGAAGTGCCAGTGGGCTCGGTTTCTCCCATCTCGGCGTCTTCGGAATTAACGGCCTGCGGCACCACCGCGATCGAGAGATCCAGGGTGTTGTTGTCGAGCTCACCCGGGTCGCCGGGGTCGGGCTGGGTGGTATCCGGCAGGACGCGGATGGTGACGAATACTTCTTCCCCGGGCTCAATGTAGAACGAGGTCTCGCCGTCGCCACCCGCCGGGTCCAGCTGGTTGCCTGGATCCACAACGTTGGCGATCAGCTCCTGGCTGGCCTCTTCCTCGAGACTGCAACCGTCGGCCACCGGGGTCTTGTTGAGGCGATAGACCAGCACCTGGTAGGTGAAGCCGTCATCGCTGCCCTGGCTGGACGCGAGGTTGATGTCGTAGGAACTGGTGGCGCTGCCATCGTTCTGCACCGCGAAGGTAATTTCTGCGGATTCCTGCAAGGGGTCGGTGATGGCGCTATTGAGAATCGTCGGATTCAGGATCGTCGGATTGAGAATCGTCGGGTTGTAGACCGCCTGATTGAGGATCGTCGGGTTCAGAATGGTCGGATTCAGAATCGTCGGATTCAGGATGGTCGGGTTCAGGATCGTCGGATTCAGAATCGTCGGATTCAGAATCGTCGGGTTCAGAATCGTCGGGTTGAACACCGCGGTGTTCAGGATCGTCGGATTCAGGATTGTCGGGTTGAACACCGCGGTATTCAGGATCGTCGGGTTGAGAATCGTCGGGTTCAGGATCGTCGGGTTGAGTATCGTCGGATTCAGGATCGTCGGATTCAGGATCGTCGGATTGTGCGTTTCCGCCGTCAGTAGGTCCGCATTACTGGGCGGCGGTGCCGTCGGATCGGCATTCAACAGTACCGTTGAGAACAGGCCACCCGGCAGTACACTGCCAGTCGGGTCGAGCTCCTGCACCTGCACGACGATACGCTCGTCAGGGTTGGGAGAGCTGGCGAACACGGTTTCCACGGTACTCGAGTATGGCGGCACCGAGACATCGACGCTGGTGAGCGAATCAAACTGCTCGAAGGACGCCGACCCCTCCACCGGTTCGCTGACTGTGAGCCGGTAGCTGCGCTCCACGGCAGTGACATTTTGCACATATACCACGTAGGCGCGCTCCAGCGGCTCCGTTGCACCGGGTGCAATGCCCAGGGGCCGGTTGCCGCCCGGTGCCGCGACGATCAGCCCTTCAGAGAGCGCGGCGGTGTAGATATTCTGGTTACGGGTGCCCGTGTACTGGCTGGTGACGCCGGGTTCACAGGCAGGAATTGGGGAGCCGTCAAATATACTGACGCTGCCGCCACCGCCGCTGTCGAGATTGAGCGGTTGGTAGCGGGTCCAGTCACCGTCCGGCGGCGGCGATATATCACGATTGTCGGTCCACACCGCCTGGTAAACGTCCACATCGCCAGGCTCGGTGGCAAAGCGCCAGCCGTCACCTTCCTTGAGAATGGTCTTGGTGGCCACGTCCACATAGTCGCCGATAAACGGCTGGGTGCCGCCCGAGTGGGTAGGCAGGTTGGGCACCATGTACTGTAGCTGCACGGTTTCTATCGGTATGCCGTTGCCCGTGGTGATGAAGGCATAGCGAGAAGTCTGCTGGGAGTCCCTGCGGTCAGTGACATCGTAAACCGTGAACTGCGGCATCAGCGGCGCCGCCAGCACGTTGGCAGTGGCTGCTCGCACATCCAAGGTGTGGCGCAGTCGATCGGGTTCGGGCACGTCGTACACGAAGCGTTCGAAAAGGCCCGACACGTCGGCGCGCAGGTCGTAGAACACTACGACCAGCCGGCCGCCCGCAAAGAGTAGCGAAGGCTTGAACTGGTGGCCCGGCATCTCGGGGTCGTCATCAATCGGGTAAGGCGCCTGCCAGGTGGAACCACCATCGCTGGAGACCGACAAAACGATGCGCGCATCACCGGATTCCTCATCCGGGCGCTGGGTAGCAAACCCGCGAGCCGCGTAGGCCATGTAGACCCGGCCGGTCTTATCTACAGCCAGCGTGGGATAGGCCGTGGTACGGAAAGAGAAGTTGGTACCGCCCTGGTCGAAGGTGCGAATTTCGGCCACCGTTACCGGTGCTGCCCAGCTCGCCCCGCCATCGCCGGAGCTTGTCGCCACCATGGCGTTGGTGGAGCCGGTGGTGATGGGATCGGTGCCGGCAGTGGCGACACAGTCTTCCGAACCGAGGTAGTTCCGCCGGAGATCGCGGCGCAGGGCATTGGCCTGCCGACGCTCATCACGGTCGAGGTCGCTGCCGACATAAACTGCCTGGCCGTAGAACTCGTCCCACTTGTCCCCGTAGTCCCAGTCGTCCTTCTTGCTCTTTTTACTCTTCCGGCTCTTCTTGCTTTTCCTGCTCTTTTTGGCTGGTTCAACAATGAGCAGCGGATTCTCCCGGAAGAAGTCATCCACTTCATCCACCAGCCCGACCAGTGTGCGCGTCCATTCAGCCGGGTCGAAAGTATCAGACGCCTGGCCACCGCCGGAGATGAGATTCAGCTTGGACGCCACCAGGTATTGCGCCAGCCTGACCGACTTGTTGGACTCGGGCTGATCGTTGTCCCCGGGCCTCTGCGCCAACAGGTCCAGGGCCTCATCCCGGGTCAGTCGCAGGTCGCCGATATCCACCGTATCTACCGGCCACTCCACCGCCACCTGCGACTTCTTTTTGCGTCGCCAATCCTTCAGCGGCTTGGCGCAGGACACCGCCGGGGTGCCCAGGAAGGCTTCCACGGTGTCGAATCGCCGCCAACCAACATGCACGCCGCCACCACCCGGGCCAGAGCTCGGGTTGATGGCAATGTTTGCGCCCTGGTTGAGCGTGTCCGGCTCACTGATCGGTTGGGGCGTAGACCAGGTGCTGCCGCAGTCCGCAGAAGTGCTGAGCATGATTTCCGAGCGCAGGGTGGCACCGTCTCCGGTCAGCGCGGCATAGGCCACGTAAATATTGCCGCAGCTGACTGTCTGGCTGACCGTCTCGCCATTGCTCTGGGTAACGCTGAAAGTCTCGGTCGCACTGCCTCGAGGGATATCGACGGCAACCCAGACCTTGTCGAGGAAGCGATCACCGGTTTCGTCGAGATCGACCTGCACAGTATCGATGTAGCGGATCGGGTCGCCGCCCTCGTCATTGTTGAGGTCGATAAAGCGCGAGACGAATATCTGGCTCCTCGGATTCTCGCTGCGCTCGAAGGCGATGCCCGCGTAATAGAACATGCCATTGGCACCGGCGCGCACTACCGGGTCGGCACCGGCAGCAAAACCCCTCAGGGGGTTGGTCGAACAATCCGAGGTGGTGTCCTGGGGGTAGCAGGGAATCAGCGTGGACTTCCAGGTGCCGCCACCGTTGGTAGACCAGAAATAGCTGAGCCAGGAATCGCCGGTGGCGCCGGCTTCGAAGTCGCCGGGCACATCCACCGTACGGTAGTCATTGGCGCCGGCCAGCATGTGCAGCTTGTTGCGGCTGGAAAACGCCAGGGAGGGTTCGTTCTGTTGCCGCAGGAAGGGATCGCCCTCCGGCCATTGGGTACCCGACACCATATTGATATTCGGGCCGATGGAGAGTGGCGCATCCTGCGCCAGGCTGACCGGTGAATTGGATGCGAGCAGGATTAACGCGCCCACCAGCAGCGGCACAACTCGAACGAGATACATGGGCGCCCCTTCCCTGAGAGTTATTTTTGTGACCTATGTCACATATAGTCCAGTGCGGGGACTAGCGCAAATCAGCTGCGGAACTAAACCGGTCCAGAAACTAAACAAGAGTTTGCAACGGGCCCCAGCGGTGGCTGACACGCGTGGCTAAAAGGCGAAAAGGTTACTTACCACTCACTTCAAGCCGGGAGCGCGCATCTGCAACCACAGCGCTGCCGGCATTGGCACCGCGCAACGCCAAAAACGCCTCCAGATCCCGTTTACCCGTCTCGCCCAACCCCAGTTCCTGGCGGGTCAAGCCGAGCCAATAGTCCAGCGTTGCGCTGTAGTGAAAGGTGGGAACTTCATCCAGGAACAGGGCAGCCGCCTCCCCGAGACGGCCCTCAGCCCGTTCAAGTTCGCTGAGGGCCTCAACAAAATAACCTGCATTGGCGTACACGCGCCCCAACTCGAAGCGCGCCAGCCAGGTATCGACATGCTCCAGCGAGGCGTTGAGGTGATCTACTGCTGTTGCCGTATCACCGTCAGCCTCCGCCAGGTAAGCGGCAATGATATCTGCAGCGGCCCGGCTGCCGGCCCTCAGTTCGCTATCCAGCAGGGCGCGCAGTTCATCGGCGCGCTCTGTGTCACCGAGGCGGACAAACAGGCGAGCCGCCGGCAACAGGCGGCGCAGGTCGCTGCTTCCGGCGATCGCAGCTTCGAGCTGCACCCTTGCATCATCCACTCGCCCCTGTTCGAACAGTGCCAAGGCCAGATCCACCTGTTTGCGCCGCGCAGAAGCGTTATTGCCAATGCCCTCATCAAAGCGGATACCCTCCTCCAATAGCGCCTGCGCCAGCGGCCAGTCGCCTCGATACAGGGCGACGTCTGCCAGCCCTCTGCGGGCGGCGGATTCTGCCTCGCTGCCCTGCTTCGCCATGCGCGAGTAGACCTCCTCGGCCGCCTTGTACTTCCCCTGCGCGAGTTCCGCGATGGCCAGGGGCAAGTAGCCCAGGAAAAACTCGGGCGCCGCCTCCAACAGGGCAGTGGCCTGGCTGCGAGCGAGGTCGAAGTCGCTCGCATACATAGCGTAGAGGGCGTAGTTGCTTCGGTAGACCGGCGTATTGGGATACAGCTCTACCAGCTCACCACCAATCGTCAGGGCCTGGTCGAACTGACGATCCCAGAAGTAGGCCAGCGCCAGGTTGTTGCGACCGACATTGTCAGCGGGATAGCGCGTGATCAATTCCTCATAGGCCTCAATGGCTTTGCGGAAATTGCCGGTGACAGCCAGGTAGTATGCCCCCTGGGTCCGGTACCGTTCGCGCTCGGTCATCGTATCCAGCAGCGTGAGGGTTTTTTCCCAGAGCTCTTTCGCGTGCTCGCTGCGACCCAGCCTTCTCTCACTGAGCGCCCAACCGGAATAGGCGCGCCCAAAGTTCGGGTCTTCCGCGATCGCTTTCTGGTAGTACTCCGAGGCGAGTTCATTCTGCTCCGTGCGGTTATAGTTCTGGGCAATCGTGTAGTACTGGGCTGCCTCCAGCGAGGCCGCCGTAAAGGTTTCGTTCGCTTCGGGGTCTTCCGACAGGCTGGCGTCTCCCAGCTCTTCACGAATCTGAATGGCGAGCTTGCCGACGGCGGGCAGTACATCAACTTTCGAACCGGCGCTGGCGCTGGCATTCGCAATCACTTCGCCCTCGCGGGGGTCCACCGCGCGCAGGCTGAAGTAGTAACCCTCGCCGTCGGGTCGAATAACACCGCTAAGTACCAGTCGAATGCCTTCTCGCACGGACACCAGCCGCGCCGTTTCTTCATTCAGTTCTTCCCTGCCTGCAATCTGGCCGGCGATGATTGCGGCTTGATGCCTGGCGTAGGAGCTTATGAAGGGGGCCGCCTCAATGCCGATGGCCAGGGCGGGCTCCAGCGAGCCGGTAAAAATCGGGTCGCCGGTTTCATTCACAAAGTCAGAAACCAGGATCGAAATAATCTCGTGTTCCGTGGCAGGAATATCCTCGCTGGCCTGCTCATAGTTGGCGTACAGGGAAACGCCCAACGCCACCACCAGCAGAACGATGGTCGCCCCCGACAGGTAGCTGCCCTTGCCGCTTTCACCGGCCTCGCGCAGCTCCTCCTCGGAACGGATACCCTCGCTGGAGATGTCGTAGAACCAGGAGAACACCATCGCCAGCGGGAAGCCGACCACGGCACCGAACAGGATATAGCGCAGCGCACTGTCAGGGAGGTCGAAGGCGGGAAATACGACGTCGGCAATCTGCAGCAGCAGCCACGTGAGGGCAATGTACAAGCCCGCCGCGCGGATAACCCCGCGCCGCCGCAGTTCGCGGATAGCTCGTTTCATTGCTCTGTAGCCCAGTGTCTGTCCTGTTCGCAACGCCATAATACTGCACTAGCTTTGAAAATAGCGACAGGCCAAACAGCCTACATCGACTGCACTATCTCGCCAGAGTTTCCTCGATCAGCTCTCAGCCCGAGAGCGCAACGTACGGTGGGTTTGCCGGACACGGCGTGTCTGGGAAAGCCCCTTCACATTGCGGCGCCCCTCGAACCCACAGAAAAAACGCGACCAGGCAGAACCGGGCCGCGTCGCGAATCAGGGTGGGGATGGACTACCGCTTGACGGAGAGCATGTACTCGGCGACCGCCAGGCGGGTGTCCTCGTCGAGGTAATCCTGGGGCGGCATTTCCGGGTAGTCCTCGCGCTTCTTGACCGGTGCGGCGATGTACTCGGCCAGGCCGTGGGGGTTGTCCATGTACAGGGCCTGGATGATCTTCACCGGCGGGCCGATCATTCGCCCTTCATAGGTGTGGCAACCGGCGCATACGCCCAGGTAGGCGATCTTGCCGCGCTCACCCGGCTCGATGACGCGGGGCGGCACCGGCGGCAGCAGGTAGTTGGCGATGGTCGAGGTATTCGTGAAGCCACACTCCGCCCACTCATCCACCCCGGAATGCACGTAGCGGTGCCGGTTGATGATGCAGCTATCGGTGGTGGGGCCAATCACGAAAATGTCCGGGTTGCCGGTCTTGAAGTCGGCCAGCATCAATGCCTTGATCTCGTCGATAGTGTCGTAACCGTTGTTGTGCATGGTGTTGTTGAGGATCTTGAGGCCGTCGGAGTTGGGGTCGGCCTCCGGGTCCACGGTCACATTGGTGAGCTGCGCCGCGGTGTTGTGATCCACAGACATGATGCCCACGGTCTTGTTGTTGGTAATGATGTTGCCTTCCACTACCACGTCGTCCGCCGCCATCACCATGATGCCGGTACCGGCCGGAATACCGCCGACGGTGGAGCCTGGCGCGCCGAAGTTGGGCGTGTTGTTATTGGAGATCCAGTTGTTGCGGATGATGACGTCGTAGGTGGTCTTGATCGGCAGGCCCGGGGTGATGAACGCCAGCACGCCGCCGGTGTTGTTGTAGACGAAGTTGCTCTCGACGATGGCGTGGCGGCTGTTTTCGATTTCGATACCGGCAACGCTGTCGAACACTTCGTTGAAGGCCACGTGCACGTTGTCGCTCATGCCCACGTAGATGGCGGCGTCTTCGATACCGGAGATGACGTTATGCTCTACCACGCCGTTCTTGCCGAGCTGCGGGAAGATGCCGTACACGCCGGTGTCCACGATGATGTTGTCGCGAATCTCGTAGTTGTTGCCGGCCTGGCTCATGATGGCGTTCCCCTTGTACTTCGTGATCAGGAATCCCTCCACCACGATGTTGTTGCCGGAGAACAGGATGGCGTCGTTGAGGGTGCCGCCGCCGTCCATGGTGGCGCGCTCGGAACCTTCCACAATGCCGATCAGGCGAATGCCGTCCTTGTCGATGTAGACAGTTTCGCTGTAGGTGCCCGGCATCACGTGAATCGTGGTGCCCGGCTCGGCAGCCTGTACTGCGGCCTGGATGGACTCGCCATCCTCGACGGTCACCACCACGTCACTCATAGGCGGGCCGGCTACAAACTTGCTGCTGCCAGAGAGCATCATCTCCTTGGCCGCCGCTACCTCTTCATCCGTGGCCTTAGCGGCCGTGCTGCCGCTGTAGGCCGCGCCCCCGCTGGTGCTGGTGACCACCGGCGCGGAACCGCCGGTCTTCTTGCCGAACTGCATGCCGGCCGCGAATGCGACCAGCACCAGTACCACGGCTACCAGTTTGCCCATTTTCATGATGCTGCTCCTTTGTGTGTGCTCGCGCGGTCTGCAGTTGCCGGCGGCTTGTTATCAAGTGGTGATACCCCGATCGGCGCCAGGCCCGAGGGAACAACCCCGGGGATAGGCGGTGAAAACGTTTCGTCTGTAAGGGTCTTGAGGAAATCCACTACCAGGTCGAGCTCCTCGTCGGTCAGTTTCGGATCCCAGATATGCCAATGGATGTGCATATCGACACCCTCGGGCACCGCATGGCCGCGGCCCTTGGTGTAGAACTCCACCGTCTCGCGCAGGGTGGCAAAGCGGCCGGAGTGCATGTAGGGAGCGGTTTTCTCGATATTGCGCAGGGTCGGCACCTTGAAGCCGCCCTTCATCTTGGCCGCACCCCAGGTCGCCTCGGCGCCGACATCCAGCGGCAGGCCTTCAGGCTCGGGCGCACCGATGACCGCCACCTGCTGGTTGGTAAACAGCGGCGGCGTGTGGCACTCAGCGCAGCGCGCCACAAACGAGCGGAACACGTTCATGCCCGCGACTTCGCGCTCGTTGAGCGCGGCGTGGTAGCCGTGGGCGTAGCGGTCGTAGCGGCTGTTCAGGGAAATCAGCGAGGTCTGGAAGGCCGCCAGCGCGCGGTACACCTGGCCCAGGCTGATTTCGTCGAGCTCAGCCTCAGGGTAGGCCTGGCGGAACAGGCGTCGGTATGTCTCATTGCCGTTGAGGGTGGCCAGCAGCTGCTGCGGCGTGTTGCCCATCTCCTCCGGCGAGTAGAGTGGCCCCTGGGCCTGCTCTTCCAGCGAACTGGCGCGTACGTCCCAGAATAGCTGGTCGAGGAAAGCCACGTTCCACAGTGTCGGCGAAGAGCGCTTTACCGGGTGGCCCGCCACGCCGATGGCGCGGCCGCGGCCGTCGCTGAAGCCCATATCGGGGTGATGACAGCTGGCGCAGGAATGGCTGCCGTCGCCGGACAGGGCCGGATCAAAAAACAGGTAACGGCCCAGGTCGATTTCTTCCGGGCTGAAGCCGTCGCGGTGGGCCGGCAGAGCTGTCTGGGTGCCACCGACGCCGCGGTCCTGCAGCGAGTCATAGAACTGGTACAGGTTGCGCAGCTTGCAGCCCTCGGCGCCGGTGTCCTCAAAGCCCGGCGGGCAGTGGCTGGACAGCACGATATCTTCCGGCGCCCAGCTCGCCATCTCCCGTGGCTCAGATGCCAGCGGCGTGGTGGCTGAGGTCGCTTCCCAGGCAGAGGCCACCAGCGCCGCCAGCCCCGCCCAGAGAGCGAAGGCTGCGGCCAGGAATACTGTGCTGCCACGGGAGATCATTGCGCGAGGATAAAGCCGATGACGTCGTCGAGGTCTTTATCTGAGCCCAGCATGCTGGACATCATTTGCATCTGGCGGCCGTACTTGTCTTCCGGATGGCTGCCGCGGATGCCCTGTTGGAAATTCTGGTACTGGCGGCGCAGGTAGGCCTCATCCAGGGTGGCAAGATTGGGGGCGTTCAACGCGGGATTGCCCTGGGCATTGGCGCCGTGGCAGGCGCCGCAGTTGGCGTTGTACTGCACCTCGCCGTTGCGCTTGTCATGCTCACCCGCCTCGCCGCCGTCACCAGCGGGCAGGCTGGCAATATAAGCCGCCACATTGGCAACCGCCTCCGGGCTTGTCAGGGTGGCGGCCATGCCCTGCATCTGGCGGCCAAGGGTGTCGCGGGCGTCGGCACCGCGAATGCCGGCCTGGTAGTGGGTGATCTGGCGCGCCAGGTAGTCGGCGGACTGGCCGGCCAATGCCGGCGCGTTGAGCGCGGGATTGCCCGCCGCATCACTGCCGTGGCAGGCAGCGCAGGTACCGTAGCTGGCCTTACCGGCCTCCAGGTCTGCCCCGTGGGCGACGGTTGCCATGGTCGCTGCCAGGGCGATAGCCAGGCCGGCGATGGCGGTTTTGATGCTTTTCATGTGACGTTCCCGAACGTGCTCCCCCGAGCGAATTCCGCAGATTATGGCCTTCTGGACGCCGAAATCTGCCGAATTTTAAGAATCCGTCAGCATTTTCTCGTTAAAGGAGCGCAATATTGGCCTGATCAGACCATTCAGGCTGCGTCAACGCTGCCGAGATGAGCCCGCCGCCAGGCAGTGGGAGTTTGCTGATGGACCTCCTTGAAGGCCTTGTTGAAGGAACTCAACGACCGAAAACCGGCATCCATGGCAATGGTGAGCACCGGCAGCTGGGCATCCGCCGGGCTGGCCAGGCGCTCGGCCGCCTCTTTCACCCGGTAGCTGTTGAGGAAATCACTGAAATTTCGATACCCCAGGCCGCCGTTGATGGCCTGCCGCAGGCGGTACTGGGGCACCTCAATTTGGGCCGCCAGCTCACCCAGGGTCAGGCCCATCTGGCGCCAGGCGGTCTCGGCCTGCATGTGTTGCTCGAGGCGGGTGAGCAGTTCAGGGGCCACCGCCACTGGTGGCGCCTCTGCGACGGGCGGCTTTTCTGCCGGCAGGAACAGCAGACCGCTGCGGTACTCGAGCAGGAACAGGTTGATAACAAACAGCAGCAGCGCCGGCGGCAGGTATTCCCAGGTAGCCAGCCATGCGGCGCCAGGGAACAGAATTTCCCGCGACATCACCAGCAACAGCAGGTAGGCGCCGTTGATCCCGACATAGCCCAGCCGCAGTCGACGGCGGGCCTCCACCAGGTCGGTGCGCCAGTGCCGCGACACCACCCACAGGGTAAGCCCCAGCAGGACAAACTCCGCTGCCTGGGGCAGCGTGAAAAACAGCCAGCGCGGTGCCCCTGGCACGAGCATACCCACCAGCGGCATCAACACCGTGAAACCCACCAGCCCCAACTGCCAGGGGCGCAACCGGAAGTCGTCGTCAAACACGCTCGCGCTGAACAGGTAGAAGGCCCCGGGGACAGCGGTTTGCAGGGTGGCGGCGGGAATCTCGAACGGGGTGCCGGGCACCAGCGGCATACACAGGTAGGCGGTGATCGCCACCATCAACAGCGCGTACAGCCGCTCACGAATGCCCCAGCCGGGCTGACGCAGCAACAGTGCCAGCCCCAGGCCCACCTGGGCGAGGCTGAAACTGATGGCGGCGATAAGCAGGTCTGGCATGGGTGTGCGTCCGGTCTGGACGCATCATACCAACAACAAGGCTCGGTCGGAGACCGGCCAGATTCAGGCGCTAACCCGGAGGTGGGACCAGGGAGAGCGCCTCGCCGGCCGCGCCTCGCCGGCCGCGCCTAGCCGGCCGCACCAGGCTGGCGCCACCGGGAGCCTGCCGTATCAAGTACGGGCGTGGCTCCCAGTGACGGGTGGACCAGGACTTACTTCTTGCCCCGGCCTCTGCCCCTGACTTCGTGGATCGCATAGACAGTGGTGGTGCCACTGACCTCGTTGGCCACAACCATCAGTGCTGTTCCCCTGAGGGGGCTGTCTTTCTTTTCGATGATCAGGATACTCTCGGGCCCGAAGTCGCCCGCAAGGCCCATTTCGACAGCCTCGTTGTCGGCGAGGAAATCCCGGTTGTTTTCGTACAGCACGAACTCGGGATCTTTCGGGTCGCTTACGTCAAAGACCGCGACGCCGCCAATGCGCTCCAGGCCGATGAAGGCGTAGTGTTGGCCCCTGATTTTCGCAATGGTAACGGCCTCAGGCTCAGGGCCTTTATTGTCGCTGCGATCGTCGATGGCGGGCGCGCCGTCGTCTTCATTGGCATCATTGGATGCGTTGAAGTATTCGGGGAATGCCAGAGACGTGATCTGTTCCAGCATGTCGCCGCTATCGAAGACCAGGTTGCCGTGTTCGTCCCAGATAGAGAAGGATCGGGCGCCGTAGGCAAAGAGCTGGTCGAGGTCGCCGTTTTCATCGATGCCATCGATGCTGGAGATATTGAGCCGACCCAGCGCTTCATCAGCGCCCAAATCCATGGCGTCCAGCGCTGCGCTGGCATTGAGACCAGTACGGCCAAAGGACACCACGTCTTCAATATCCTTGAAACGAATGGCGTCGCCGCGTGCATCTTCGTCGGCGTCACCGCGGTCGTCGCCCTCGTTGGCGGTAATACAGAAGGTCTTCTTGCCCCGACCCTTGCCCCGGCCCTTTGGCGTATAGCAGTCAATAGCATCGGGCATGTACAGGCCTCGAACCGGCCAGGTGCCGATGGCAATGCCGCCGTCGCGATCAGAGGGGTCCAGGCCGTTGCCTGCAAGACTGTGGTCTTTGGTGCCGAGCGGGAGAATATCAGTGATCACGCCGCGACGAATATTGACCACAGCCAGGGCATTGGCCTCCTGTAGGGTTACGTAGGCCGTCTTGCCTTTCTTGTCGACACCAATGTACTCGGGCTCGACGTCCTGGCTGACGCTGATTTCTCCTTCAGCCAACGGCGGCGTTCCCACTTCCGGGAACAGGCGAACGCCCGCGGCGCGGAGCGTATCGACGTCGTCATCAAAGTCATTGAAATCGGCAATACGGATGCGCCTGATGTCGCCATCCCGCTTTACGTCGATGATCGCGACACCGCCTTCCGGGTCCACGCCTTCATCCGGCTCTCCTTCGCAGGCCGCGAGCACTTTGGAGCCGTCGGGCGTAAAGGTGAGCATATCTGGGAGGGCACAAACGATTGCAAGGCTGAGGAAGTTGCCGTCTGTGTCAAAGAAGGCCACCGCACCGTCATCGGTAACGGTATCAGCCTCGATGGCTGCTGCCACAAGGCCCTTGTATACGGCCACACTATTGGCGCCACCGCCCACAAAGGCACCGAAATCGGGGTTGTCCGTCACATTGATCGAACCCACCAGTGACGGTGAAGCGGGGTCGCTGATGCTGATGATGTCCAGCACCTTTTCGTTGCCGTTGGTGACGAAAAGCCGCTGGCTTCTTTTGTCGAAGGCAACGATTTCGGCGGCGCTCTCATCAAAGGCGGCGGCCGGGTCCGGTTGGCCGTAGGTGCCGAGGAGTTCCAGCTCGATGCCCGCCTGGGCAGTCAGGGCAGACGCGGCCATCACGCTCGCGAGGGTAATTTGACTCACACGCTCAAAGCAGTAACCCATGATATTTTCCTTTTTTTGGGCCGGGTAAACCGACGGATGAGTTAACGGGAGAGCAACGCAACATAGCAGCAGAAGATGACAATCCTGTTGCGCTGTGATTGCAGCGGTTGGTGATGGTCGCGAATGCAACAGCTGGAGGAGGCTAAGGCGGGAGGGGCGTCAAACAGGTCTAGCGCAGGCTGGCGCCCGGCTGAGCACACATACTGCCAATAAGAAAGCCCGGCACGGGCCCCAGGGAGGACCCGACCGGGCGGAAAAGGCCGACACCTGAGCTATGGGGGCACGGTGCCGACCTGCGGGCAATCAGCTACCCGGCAAGTTCTTCTCCGGACGCATCAGCGCGAACACAGCGGCCTGTCGTCCGGGCAGTCGAAGTCACGGAAGCTCTGCACCGAGCGTTCAAAATCGCGGGCCGTATAGACCCTCGCGTTGTGGGCCGTGACGATGCGGTTGTAATTCAGTTCCAGGGGCTCAAGGGCCTCAGCCATGCTCACGGTATTGCGAGTGGCCGCCGGCACGCCTTCAGCGTAGGGCGAGCCGAAATGATCGGCCATGAACACGGTGCGAGTGGCGGGCACGTAGAACAGCAGGTTGCTGCGAGAGTGCACGGTCGAGACATCGTAGATCTCGACCCGGTCCTTGCCATCACCCAGAGTCATGCGGCCGTTGACGGTGAGGAACCGCCCGCTTTCCGGCGCCAGCTGGCTGAGATCGCGTATCACCTCCACGGTGTCGTCCACGGTGACCAGGGTGGCGCCCAGCGACAAAGCCTCATCAATGCCACCGAGGTGGTCGTTGTGGTGGTGCGTTACCACCTGGTAGGCGAGGCGCTTGTGGGCACCGATGGCCTCCTGGAATTTCGCCAGTCGATCGCGCAGCCCCGGGTAACCGCCGCAGCCGACCACTTCCGTGCCGGTATCGACAAAGATGGAATAACCCCCGTTCTGGCCGATGTGGTAGACGTTGTTGGCCAGCCGGTTGACGACCATTTCACTGGTGTCGATGCGTTCGCCCTCGGGCTCGGTCTTCGCCGGTCGTTCAAACAGGCCGTCGTCGAGATCGCGGTTGAAGCGCACCGTGCGCCCAGTGCTGATCAGGTTCGGGTCGCCCGCCACCGAGAAGAACACCCGTTTGGCCGCCATGATGCCGTCAACTTCGACGTGGTCATCAAACACGTAGTCCAGCGCGCCAAGCTGCGGGTTCTCGCGGGTCATACGGGTGACCATGTGGGTCTCGGCATCGATGAAGAGAACAAGGTCGGGGCTCAGCGGAAACGGCATCTTCACCTGCTCGTGGGGCCGGTTCAGCCAGCGGGTGGGGCCAAGGTACTCGGCCTCATCGCGGGCGGCATGCAGCTGCCGCGCCAGCAGCGTATCCGTGGTACGCATGGTGCCGCCGCCAAAGGTATAGGGGTCAGCCGAGTTGGCCTCGCCGTGGCGGTTGATCATCAGGTTCACCGTCAAGGCGTCTTCGCCGTTGACGATGATCAGGTTCGGGAAGATGCCGCCCCGCGCTTTGAAGTAGCTCTCGAAATAGGCCCGGCCGTTCTCAATATCGTGCACAAAGCGCAGATTGTTCTTGTTGAGGTCGGAAAGCTCCGGCGCCCAGCTCTGCCCCAGGTTGGGGCCGATGTAGGCCTCGACAATCTCGTAGTTGCGCATCCCGGTGAGGGCATCACCGCCATAGGCGGCCACCACCCGGTCGATCAATGCACCCACATCGAACTCGTCATCCTGGGCCTGCGCAGCCCCGGTTACCAACAGCAGCGCCATCATTGCGCCGCGAATTATCGTTTTCATGGTGTTGTCCTGTTATCAGTCCCCCTGACAACACCAGTCTGCGCGCCGCCCGATTTCCGCGCTATACGCCTCGTCCTGCGATGACATCGCTTCGCCGCATTGCCCGCTGCCTATTGCGACTGGACGCATTACACAGCGCACATCCCCCGGCTGCATTCCAGGCCCATTCCCTGTAACATGCGCGCCCGCCTCGCCGTATAACAACCATTCCCGTCGATCGGTACCACCGCCCAGGACACCAGCGCCCGCAATGCGCTGGCGCCCGGCTATTGCCATTTTAAAGTGATGAGTGTTTTGCATGTTTGAGATTCACCCCAACAAGGTCGCAACAATCCGCAGCGACATCCTGTCGGGACTGACCGTTGCCCTGGCGCTGGTGCCGGAGGCGGTGGCCTTTGCGTTTGTTGCCGGCGTCGAGCCCCTGGTGGGCCTTTACGCCGCTTTCATGGTGGGGCTGATCACCGCTTGCATCGGCGGTCGCCCCGGCATGATTTCCGGCGCCACCGGCGCGCTGGCCGTGGTGATGGTGGCGCTGGTGGCAGACCACGGTGTCGAATACCTGTTCGCCGCCGTGGTGTTGATGGGCATGCTGCAAATCCTGGCGGGGGCACTCAAACTCGGAAAGTTTATCCGCATGGTGCCGCACCCGGTAATGCTGGGCTTTGTAAACGGCCTCGCCATCGTGATCTTCCTGGCCCAGCTAAGCCAGTTCGGGGTGGCCGGCGAGCCCGGCTGGCTGCAGGGCACCGCGCTGCAGGGCAGCATCATCGATGTGGCGTGGCTTGAAGGCGCCGAGCTCACCCTGCTGATCGGCCTGGTGCTGCTGACCATGGCGATCATCCACCTGCTGCCCCGCATCACTACCCTGGTGCCGTCTTCGCTGGTGGCCATTGTGGCCGTGAGCCTGCTGGTGTTCGGCCTGGGGCTGGATACCCGGGTAGTGGGGGATATCGCCTCCATCAAGGGCGGCCTGCCCGGCTTTCATATTCCCAGCGTGCCCCTCAACTGGGAAACGCTGACCATCATTTTCCCGTACTCGGCCATTCTCGCCTCCATCGGCCTGATCGAATCCCTGTTGACCCTGCGGTTGGTGGACGAGATCACCGAAACCCGCGGTCGCGGCAACAAGGAATGCATTGGCCAGGGGGTCGCCAACACCGTCACCGGACTGTTCGGCGGCATGGGCGGCTGCGCGATGATCGGCCAGAGCATGATCAACGTCAACTCTGGGGGCCGCGGCCGCCTGTCCGGCATATCCGCAGCCCTCTTCCTGCTGCTGTTCATACTGGTGGCCTCACCACTGATCGAACAGATTCCCATGGCTGCCCTGATCGGAGTCATGTTTATTGTGGTGATCGGCACCTTCGAATGGAGCAGCTTCAGGGTCATCCGCAAGGTGCCCCGCAGCGACGCCCTGGTGCTGGTGCTGGTGTCTGCCGTGACCGTGGCCACCGACCTGGCAGTGGCGGTGATTGTAGGAGTGATAGTCTCTGCGTTGGTGTTTGCCTGGGAGCACGCCAAGCAGGTGCGGGTAGAAACCCGCGAGGACCACAAGGGGTCCACCGTCTACGCCGTGTTCGGGCCACTGTTTTTCGGCTCGATTACATCGTTCCTTGAGCAGTTTGACCCTGCCGACGCCAATGATGATGTGGTAATCGACTTTGCCCGTGCGCGGGTCTGCGATCACTCCGCGCTGGAAGCCATCGACACGCTCGCAGAGCGCTACCTGAACAGCGGCAAGGCCCTGCACCTGGTGCACCTCAGCGCAGATTGCCGCCACCTGCTACGCAAGGCCGGCAGCCTGGTGGAGGTGAACGTCATCGAAGACCCGCAGTACTTCGTCGCGGACGACGCCCTGGCCTGAGCCGCCGGATCGTCTGGACTGCACCCAACGCTGGCTGTATCATCGCTGACCCTTGCAAACCGCCCGTAGCTCAGCTGGATAGAGCGCTGCCCTCCGGAGGCAGAGGTCAGAGGTTCGAATCCTCTCGGGCGGGCCATATCAAGACGGTCTGTTCCGATCGCATAGGTAACAGATTATTCCGAGAACATAGGTCACTGTAGCAAAACCGGTCAGAATTCTTACAGCGCGGCGCAGCGATGTCCGGGGTAGTGAGATTGCAGCCCACGCAATGTCGCCGCAACGGCAGACTCAAGCGGGTGGTCGACCGCGAGCGCCCTGGCGCGGCAAGCTACTTCGAAGGCGTCCTCCACCCGGTTCATGCGCCCGTATACCTCGGCAAGGTTATTCAGGGCAGCTATGTTCTCGCCATCACTGGCGAGCACTTGCTGATAGTGTATTTGGGCCGCATCGAGCTGCCCTCGCCCGAAGGCGATATTTCCCAGTCCAAGGTTCGCGCTGGTGGAGTCAGGCCAGCGCGATAGCATCTGCTGATAAACGGACTCCACCGAGGCGCTCCACGCTGTTTCCAGGTAGGCCAACTGTTCTTCGTATTGCTCCTTCTGAACCCAGCCAGGCATCTCGCCGGGAGCCAGCGCCACGATTGCCCAGTAGTCGCCCAGCCGCCAACGGCGTTCGAAGTGTCGGGTGCTCATCACCAGGCGCTCGTGCGGTCCACTGCGTAGCAGGAACGCGTCCTCCTGTCGGTCGTAGCCGATCACCAGGGCGTAGTGCCAGGTGGGCGCAAAACCGAGGCCAAGGTTCTGGAGGATCAATACCGGGTAACCGTCTGCCAGTGCGGCGACCAGCGCGGGCAGGGAAGGGTCCAACTGGTACGGAATGCGCCCAAGGCTGCGAGACGCGGCGCGCAACTCCGCTGCGAAGCTGCCGCGACGTCCGGGCACGTAAACGTCATCCACCAGGGCGTCTGGCTGCGTGGCGATTCCGGATGCCGTCAGCAGCATGGCGAGGCTCTGCGGACCGCACTGGTAGGGGTCGTCGGGGAAGTACGGAACCTCGGTGAGCTCCACACGGACCGGTGCGTCAGTGTAGGCCCTGGAGTCGAGGGTGGGAGCGGAGCTGCAGGCCACCAGGCCTGCAGCAACGATCAGAAGGGCAAACCTACAGGTTGTTGAAGATATCGGTGACACCCACCAGCTCAAGCACCAGCAGCACCACCAGCAGGATGCCGAGCACCTCCAGCACACCGCCCGCCGCGGGCAAGTTCTCGATGTCGCCGGACAGCTGGGCCAGTTCCGCCGGGCTGAGCTGAGCCGCGCGCTTAGCAGCCGAGTTCGGGTCTACGCCCAGCGCCTCGAGGTTCTGGCGCACGTCCTCGCGGGCGAGAAATGTTTGCACATTATCCAGGTGACGAACCTGGGCCTCGGCGCTGGCCGCCTGCCCCGGCGTGATAATTCCGGCCTGGGCACCCAGGGTTCCCAGCGAAAATAAAGTCGCTACGAGCGGTAGTACCAGCCGACGAATAACGCTGCTGCGCAGTCTGACAAGCATAGCTTCGTTCACCTGTAATCCAATGTGTACGAAATACTAGCCAGCATCACTGGAAGAGGCCAGCTTTGCGTCCGGCTAGCCCTACGTGAATCACAAATCGGGCGACCCCAGGAGGGCTGCTCGTGAGTCAACCGATTGCGCCCCCCGCACGTCAAAGGACCCTGTGCTGTTTTGGCCACGCACACCCATTGCCTGACACCGCGGCTGGACGCCGGTTGTGAGTGGGGCTAAGGTCATGGGCCTCTGGTAGCGCAACACGATGGGAGAAACACAATGAAACCTGGCACCTCATTACTGGCATCCTGCCTGGCGGCTATCAGCATCAGCGCCTGCGCCGAAGACGAGGCCCGAACCGTTCGGGAATCACCGGAAGCACTACAGGCGCGACAGGAGATGCTGGAGCGGAAGGGCATACAACAAGTAGACATGACCCCGGATGCGCACGTTACCGGCGAGGTGCCGGAGGCGATCTTAGCTAGCCTGCGAGAAGACCTGGCTGCCCGTGGCGCAGACGGCGCCGAACTGGTGCATGCCGAGGCCACTGTCTGGCCGAACGGCGCCATGGGCTGCCCGGAACCGGGCCGCATGTATACCCAGGCCCTGATCGAGGGCTACCGGGTGGTATTCGAACAGGAAGGCGACCGTTGGGACTACCGGGTCAGCCAGAACGGCGGATTCATGCTCTGCGAGCGCAACATGCCCCTGCAACAACCTGGCACCCCTCCCGCCAAATAAAAACGGGGCCCGCAGGCCCCGTAGAAGTACTCATGTGACTACAGATCAATCGTCGTCATCGTCGTCGTCTTCATCATCGTCATCGTCGTCATCGCCACGGCGCTTTTTCTTCTTTTTCTTCTCTTTCTCATCCGCACTCAGCGGGGTCGGCGGTTCAACACCGGGCAGCAGGAACAGCAGCGCCTCGGTCTCCTCTGTTGCACCACCGTAGGCGCCCGCGCCGCGGGACCCGTTGGTGAACAGCAGGATGCCGAGTTCAGGCGTCAGTTCCTCCAGGGCACCGAAGTCCTGGACATCGAGTGCACCGAAGCCACCGGAGGGCAGATCGCCACTCGGCGTGCCGAAGTACTGCTCGCCCAGCGGTGCGATGGTGATACCGTCGATAACATCGCCCGGGCCGCCGTTGTAGAAATCAACGGCATTGACGGTGACATCAACCGGCCGTCCGAAGTCGGCCGCATTGAGACCGACCTGCTCGCCACAGATCAACAACACCGTGTTGTTGGTGTTGGTGGCATGCTCGGTGAAGAAGAACACCGAGACGCCGCCAGTGGCGTTGTCGATAACGCCGGTCACCTCACGGGCATCACCCAGGCCACCGTCGCCTAGCAGGAACGAGAACGGTGCGTTCAGGACCGTGAAGTCCGCCGAACCGTCGCGATCAGTATCGAGATCGATCTGATGGCTAACGGGAAGCAGATGACTCTGCCGATCCCAGGTGTTCACCGCAAACGCCCAGAGGAAGGACGGTTCTGCCGAACAAAATCCTGCGGGTACCGGGAAAGTAGCCACACCCACCGAACGGAGGTCGGGCATCGGCATCTGCGCACCACGCTCACCACGCGGCATCTCATCACTGAGACCCACCAGCGTGTAGGCGTCGTTATGGGCCACACCGGCACCGTTGTTCACCAAGCCAATGCTATCGACGATGTCCCCGGGATCGCCGGGCAGCGGGTCAATAGTCTGGCGGTCTGGCGCTACAGCGGCCGCCTGGCGCGGCATGATATGCCAGGGCAGTGCCGCCTCGTCGCCGCGCGAGCCGCGAATCAGCAGGTAGCCGTCGTACTCCGCTGCAGTCAGCGACGCCGGGTTACCACCTTCCGGTCCGGAACTCATCGGGTTGCCGGAGAGCAAGGACGGGTCGATGGTGAACTCTACCCGTACCGAACGGCTCTTGCCGGGCGGCACGTTCAGGCGGCGCGACTTGACCTCCACCTGTACCGCGCCTGTCATAGCGTCGTCCATGTAGCGGAAGGTCGGTTCGAAGGTGAACTTCTGCGCCCGCTTCGACAGGTTCTTGATGCGAACCTTGCGCTTGATCTTCACAGGCGCATCGACGTCTGCAAAGCCAAGGCTCAGGGACGGCTGGCCGTCATCCGGCGACCAGGCGATGAAGGTCGCCTCAGCAGCGGCATCCACGCGCAGCTCACCACCGCCGATGCGGGTAATCTCCGCCAGCGCGCCGGTAGTGTCGCTGATGACATCACGGAAGGCATTGTTCATCAACGCCGCCTTCAGCTCGAGCGGCGAGCAACCTTTGGACTGTTTGCCCTTACGGCTCTTGTCGCTCTTCTTGCTCTTTTTACTCTTCTTGCTCTTCTTACTCTTTTTACTCTTCTTGCTCTTGCCGTCGTCTGCCCGGCAGGCTTCCTGCAGCAGGGCTGCACCACCGGCCACCATGGGTCCGGCGCCTGAGGTGCCGCCAAACGGCGTCCGCTCCGTACCAGTGGCGACTTCGGCTGATACCGACGCACCGGGTGCACCGATTTCGGGCTTGATGGCATTGAAGGAGAGGTCCGGGCCGCGGGCCGTGGAACTGACCGTGCTGCCTACCAGTGGTTCACTGAACTCGGGGCCGAACTCAACCACTGCGGCGCCGCTACGGAGAATGTCGCCATCCACCTGGCTGATATTGAAGCCAGGAATGTTGACTGCAGGTCCGCCGCCAAAGGCGCCGGAGAAGGGTGCACCGGGAGCTACCAACATGATAATGCCGAGCTTGCCGCCCGCGGCCTCGATGTTTTGCATCTTCAGGCTGAAATTACAGGCCCCGCGATCGACCGCCACGATCATGTCGGTCAGGTCGCCATCGAAGGGGTCACAGCCCAGCAAGTTGTCACCGTCGGTATCACCATACTGGACCAGCCCGGAAATCGTTTCGACAGGGTCCGGGGTCCACGCGTACTTGACCGCCTGATACAGGCCGGCATCAGCCGCCGGCTCAACCACGTTCATGGCAAAGGCCGTGGCGGAGGGTACGTTGGTCTGTGCCACTGACAGCGCCGTGGGCGCCGAGGACGGGGTACCCGTGCAGTAGGGGTTGTCGCCGCAGTTGCCTGCGGACGATACGGTCAGGGTGCCCAGCGCGGTGGCGTTGTCCACCGCAGTCGACAGGTCGTCATCGAAGGGCTGGCCGTAGTCGGCGCCCAGCGACATATTGATGATATCGACCCGGTCACTGGTGTCGCCGTCGCCGTTGGGGTCAACGGAGAATTCCATACCCAGGATCAGCGAAATGCCGTTACAGCTGGGGGTCAGGGAAGCACACACCTTGACGGCGTAGATGTCGGCACCGGGTGCGACACCGTTAACACCACCAATAATGTCTGCCACGTGGGTACCGTGCCCGGCGAAGGCACCCGGCACCAGGGCAAGGTCATCCAGCGGGTCTGGGTCGGGCATGGGTGGGTCAGCAAAGCCACCGGGGCCGGTGGGCCACTCATTACCCAGGAAGTCGAAGCCGCCGACCACCTTGGCGGTCGGGAAAGTGCCCGGCTCGATGATGGTGCCATCGTTGGCCGCGTAGTCAGCTGGGTCGCCGGAGCCACCCAGGTCAGCGTGGGTGTAGTCCACGCCGCTGTCCAGCACCGCCACGCTCACGCCGCTGCCGTCAAAGCCGCTGGCCTGTACGGCGGCGGCGCCGACGTAAGGTACCGTTTCTTCAAGGTTCAACTTGTAATGGCCGACCGGCGCAACGCGCTCAACCATGGGGTCGCTGGCAATGCCATTAAGGGCGTCTGCCGGCACGTCGAGGAACACTGCATTCAATACGTGCTGCACGCGGCCCAGCTCGCGTACCGAGCCATGCTCAGCCTTCAGTCGGTAAAGGAAATCGTACTGCTCGAACTCAATCTGGTTTCTGCGGTCTTTCCGCGAGAAGCCGTCCACGTCGCCGAGAGACCCTGTAGCGGGTGTCTGCAGGCGAACGATAACCCGCTGGCGTCCAGTCGCGCCGATCAGTGAAACATCGAGCGCCGACAGGTCGCCTGGCCGGAAGACCTGGTCGCGCTGCATCGGTGACTCGAGTTTGAGGTTGGCAAGATTGCCCAGCGCTGGCTGGTAAAGCGTGCGCTGGTCCAGGCGGTCTGAGGCGGCTGCGCTGAATACTGCGCAAGCCAACGCGCCACTCGCGAGGGCGGATAGCCACGATCGCGGTCGTGCAAAATACGAATTCATGTTGTGCTCCCCTGAATTGAACAAACTACAGGCGAGTAGGCAGGCTCACTCGGGGCAGCGCACGTAGCCAGCAAATCGACTCTTGCCTTCGTGAAAGTAGAGGGATCACTGGCATGTTCTCCGTCTACCCCTGACACACCCCACCGTCGGCATCGATGACGTCCAAAAACGTCTCAATCCGGTAGCACCAACCCTGTCGGCGTCCGGAAGCTCTCTTTTACATTCCCTTTCAAGGAATCGGTGGTGTCTGGCAGGACCGCTTACATATTTAACCTGCAATGGTTGAAGGTAGCCCATGCAACGACCATTGCAAGCCACGATTGCCGGGATATACGCAAAGAAACCTGAACAGAACCTGACAATCGCGGCCGCAGCCGACCGCGCGCCGTCGGGGCGGGGGTACCGAGAGCCATCTATACTCGGGGGAAAAGCGCGCAGCATGCGATGAGGAGAGAGCGCCATGACCAGACCCACCCGACGGACCATCCTCAAAGCCGGCGCCGGGGCCGCAGCGCTTGGCCTGCTGGGAGCCAGGACCGCACATGCCGCTGCCCCGCTACGCTGGGGCGTGGTCGGCACCGGTGGCATTGCCAATGCCATGGCGGGCATGATCAAGCTGGCCGAGGGCGCCGAGCTGGCGGCTGTATCCAGCCGCCGTATGGAAACGGCGCAGGAATACGCCCGGCGGCACGGCGTAGCCGCCAGCTTTGATTCCTGGGCCGACATGTCGGCCTCTGACAAGGTCGATGCCATTTACGTCGCCACACCCACCAGCGTCAAGGAAGAGATCTGCATCGCCGCCGCCAGCAACGGCAAGCACGTTCTGTGTGAAAAGCCGCTCGCCAGCCAGGCGTCGACAAAGCGCATTATCGCTGCCTGCCGTCAGCACGACGTGGCCTTCATGGACGGCACACACTTTGTGCACCACCCCCGCACCCTGGATATCAAGGCCCGCCGCGACGAGCGGCTTGGCGACCCCTGGTCAGTGGCCTCGGCGTTCCAGTTCAACCTCAAGGATCGGGGCAATATCCGCTTTAACACAGAGCTGGAGCCCATGGGGGCGATCGGCGATGCAGGCTGGTACAACATGCGCGCCGCGGTAGAGTACCTGCCGCCGGAGGCAGAGCTGGTCCAGGTCAGCGCCTATCTGCGCAGGGACCCCCAGACCGGCGCGGCCATCAGCGGGAGCGGCGTGCTGCAGTTTTCCAACGGCGCCAGCTCTACGTGGAACTGCGGTTTCGATTCCGGTGCCGTGGTCATGGACCTGCGAATTGCCGGGCCCAGGGGCGTCATCACGATCGACAACTTCCTGTCACAGGATGCCGACGGCTCCGCGTCGTTTCTCTATAAGGGCGGCGGCTGGGGCCCCAGCGCCACGCGGGAGACCATCACTATCCCCTCCAACAAACCGGGGGCTGCGCTGATGTTTGAAGACCTGGGTCACGCCGCCCGGGATGCCGGCCAGCGCGAGCAGTGGATGAGAGCCAGTGAAAAGACCCAGGCCTGGCTGGATGCGGCCTGGGCCAGTGCGCTGGCGAACGAAAAAGGCCGCTGACCCGCGCTACCCCGCCAGCTTGCGCAACACAAAGTGCAGGATGCCCCCGTGTTGGTAGTAGGCGAACTCGTTGGGGGTATCGATGCGGATGGCGGTCTCGAACTCCACTGACTCTCCTGATTCGCGCCTGGCGGTGACGGTCACCGTTTTTTGGTCCTCAGAGATGGCGGGAATGGAGAACAGCTCGGAACCGTCCAGATCAAGGCTCTCTGCGCTGTCCCCGTCGCCAAACTGCAGCGGCAGGATGCCCATGCCCACCAGGTTGGAGCGATGAATACGTTCATAGCTTTCCGCGATCACTGCTTTCACGCCCAGTAACGCGGGGCCCTTGGCAGCCCAGTCGCGGGATGAGCCGGTGCCGTATTCCTTGCCGGCCAGCACAATCAGCGGCGTGCCCTCCTGGCGGTATTGTTCCGAGGCATCAAAAATCGACGTGGTCTCCCCGGAGGGGAAGTGGTGCGTCCAGCTGCCTTCGGTGCCGGGTGCCAGCTGGTTCTTCAGTCGCACGGAGGCAAAGGTGCCGCGCATCATCACCTCGTGGTTGCCCCGGCGTGAGCCGTAGGAATTGAAGTCCCCCGGAGCAACATCGTTTTCCTGCAGGTAGCTGCCGGCAGGGCTCTCCACCGCAATCGCGCCGGCGGGTGAAATATGGTCGGTCGTCACGCTGTCGCCCACCTTGACCAGGCAGCGCGCGCTGTCGATGGCAGCGTTGCCGGGGGCTTGCGCCGGCATGCCATCGAAAAAGGGCGGCCTGCGAACATAGGTCGAGTCAGGCCAGGCGTAGCGCTCGCTCTTGTCCACCGGCAGCTGGTTCCAGATGTCGTTGCCGCTGTAAACGTCGGCGTACTTGGAGGTGAACATCTCCGAGTCGATGGTCTCCGTTACCAGCTGCTGCACCTGGCCGCTGTCCGGCCAGATGTCCTTGAGGCTGACCGGGTTGCCGGCCTCATCCTCGCCGATGGGGTCATGGTAGAGATCGACATTCATGTTGCCTGCCAGGGCGTAAGCGACCACCAGGGGTGGGGATGCGAGGTAGTTGGCTCGCACGCTCTGGTGAATGCGCCCCTCGAAATTGCGGTTGCCCGACAGCACCGAGGTGGCCAGCAGGTTGCCCTTGCGAATGGACGCCTCGATCTCGTCAGGCAGCGGGCCGGAATTGCCGATGCAGGTGGTACAGCCATAGCCCACCAGGTAAAAGCCCAGCGCCTCGAGGTCGTCCATCAGGCCGGTTTTCTCCAGGTAATCGGTCACCACCTTGGAGCCCGGTGCCAGAGATGTTTTTACCCAGGGTTTGGTCTTCAATCCCCTGCGACGCGCGTTGCGTGCCAGCAACCCTGCCGCCACCAGTACGGCGGGGTTTGAGGTATTGGTACAACTGGTGATGGCGGCGATCACCACCGCGCCGTGCTGCAGGGTGAATGTCTCGCCCTGGAACTCGGTCTCGACAGCGCCTACCGGCTCGGCACCGGTGGCACCACCCTCTGCTTCAAAACCGCTGTCAGCAGCAGGCAGCAGCTGAAGTTCCTGGAATTCATGGAGGGCGTGTTGGAACTGGCCCGCGGCATCGGTCAGGGCAATTCGATCCTGGGGGCGCTTGGGGCCTGCAATGGAGGGCACCACACTCGCGAGGTCCAGCTCCAGTGTCGAGCTGTAGCGGGCCTCCGGCGCCGCGTCGTCGTGCCACATGTCCATCTGCTTCATGTACGCCTCGACCAGCTCCAGGGTCTCGGCCTGGCGGCCGGTCAGCTTCAGGTAACTGATGGTCTCGCGGTCGACCGGGAAGATGCCGCAGGTAGCGCCGTACTCGGGGGCCATGTTCGCGATGGTGGCGCGATCGGCCAGCGTCAGGTGCTTGAGGCCCGGGCCGTAGAACTCGACAAACTTTCCAACCACGCCATGGGCTCGCAGCACTTGCGTAACGGTCAGCACGAGATCGGTGGCAGTGGAACCCTCGGCAAGCTCGCCAGTGAACTTGAAGCCGACCACCTGCGGAATCAGCATGGTGATGGGCTGGCCGAGCATTGCCGCTTCCGCCTCGATGCCGCCCACACCCCAGCCCAGTACGCCCAGGCCATTGATCATGGTGGTGTGGGAGTCGGTGCCCACCAGCGTGTCGGGATAGGCGAGGCGCTCGCCGCCGCTCTCAGTGGTGAAAATGCCCCGCGCCAGGTACTCCAGGTTGACCTGGTGCACGATGCCGGTGCCCGGCGGCACCACCTTGAAGTTCTGGAAGGCCTCCTGACCCCAACGCAGGAACTTGTAGCGTTCCAGGTTGCGCTCGATCTCAATCCGCGTGTTGTCTTCCAGGGCCTGCTCATTGCCGAACTTGTCCACCATGACCGAGTGATCGATCACCAGCTCCACCGGGTTGAGTGGATTTATTTGCCCCGCTTCGCCGCCCAGCTCCACCACTGCATCACGCATGGTGGCGAGGTCGACAATTGCCGGAACGCCGGTGAAGTCCTGCAGCAGAACGCGTGCCGGTACAAAGGCGATTTCCTGGGAGGGCGTCGCGTCAGGGTCCCAACCCGCCAGTGCTTCCACGTCATCATCGGTCACGAAGCTCTCGCCGCCGTTGCGCAGCAGGTTCTCCAGCAGAATTTTCAGGGAGAAGGGCAGCCTCGCCGTGTCAAAGCGATCGGCCAGGTGGCTGAAGGGATAGATCGTGTAGGTCTGTTCGTTGGCGGCGAGCGCCGTGGGCTTCTGGTACTGCGTGCTCATGGCAAGAGGCTCGTTAACAGCTGTGGGCCTATCAGCTTAGACTCCCGGCCTGTACTTGCCAATCGGCTGGCGGAGGGACCGCAAGATGGGGAATACGTCAGTCGCTTTCGCCGAGGGCCTCTACCACCTGCTGCAACTCTGCCGACAGTTCGCCCCGGTGGGCCCGGGCGTGTTCAACCAGTTCTTCCCGCATGGCCGGCGTCCAGAACTTGCGGATATGCGCCGCGGTCTTGTCGACCTGCCCGTCACCCTCCGCCGCCATGTTGAGGGCAATCTGTTGCGCCATTTTTACAAGGTGTTGGACCTGGGTATCGGTCATGATCATGCACCTCCGCCCATGCGGTCAGCATGGGTATAGATGAGATGGCGGCCCGGCTGCACGTACGCAGCAAGCGTTACACCGTACTGGTCGGCCAGCTCGATTGCCAGCGAGGTCGGCGCGGATACCGCCGCCAGTAATGGAATGCCCAGCGCCGCCACCTTGGCCACCACCTCGTAGCTGGCGCGGCTGCTGACGATGACGAATCCCTCGGCACTGTGTGACTGCCGCTGCAGCGCGCCCAGCAGTTTGTCGAGGGCGTTGTGTCGGCCCACGTCTTCCCGCACCAGCTCCACTTCGCCGTCGACGTTGCACCAGGCCGCGCCGTGCACTCCGCCGATCTCGCGCTTCAGGGCCTGGGCGGCTTCAAGGCCGGCCAGGGCGTTCTGCAGCGCCGCATGCTGCACCTGCAAATTCGCAGGTACCGGATTGAGCGGCGGTATCGCCTGCTCGAGTGATTCCAGGCCGCAGAGCCCGCAGCCGCTGCGCCCGGTCAGGTTGCGGCGCCGCTCCTTGAGTTTGGCGAAGGCTTCATTGGTGATGGTCATGGCCAGCTCCACGCCCTGCTCCCGATCAATCAGCTCCCAGTCCAGCAGCTGGCCGGCGGAGGAGAGAATCCCCTCCGACAGGCTGAAGCCCAGGCCCAGTTCCTCCAGGTGGGAGGCGGTGGCCATGGTGACCACGTGAGAAACGCCGTTGTACACCAGCGCCACCGGCGTCTCGGCGATGACCCGGTCCGACTCCCGGGTCACACCTGCTGCGGTCCAGGCCATACGCTGCACGGCCCGGGTGTCTTCACTCATGCCCGGTCTGCTTGTTCCAGAAGTTGCTGCTGGCGCTGGTCGAATTCACGCTGCCGCGCCTGCCAGGCCGAAGGCTGGGCCACTTTTACCACCTGTACCGCGGTGACCTTGTACTCCGGGCAGTTGGTGGCCCAGTCGGAG
>JAZBOY010000292.1:0-6035 GCA_036351375.1 Halieaceae bacterium | reverse complement strand
TGCAGGCGCACCACGCAGCCGATCATCGGGATATCACCGGTACCCGCCTGGTCGCTCTCCAGCCCGTCCACGAAGGCCAGGCCCAGCAGGCCGTGGCCGGCCTGACCCACAGCCTTGAGGGTGCTGCCCCATTTCTGCAGGTTCACCAGCACGGGCTGCACCTGCCCCGGGAAGTAGGGCCGTGTACTGATTGGCAAAATGTGGAGGGTGTCCGGCAGAACGTCGTCCGCCACGGCGGGGGCCTGATCGCTGCCGACCTGGTAGGAGCCTTCAGAGAGTATTTCGCCGTTAACAACCGCGTCGTCGGCGCTGTTGTCGTCCATTACGGGAGTCCTGGGAACATTGAATGCATGTTCCCCAGATATAAGTGCTAATCGGGCAATTTCAACCGCCGGCGGCGGTCAGCTTATTCGTCCGAGTGCGGCGTCGGAACCATTCCGGGCATGGGGAAGGCCGACACATTGCCGGCGCCGGAAGACTCGCTGATCCGGGCTGCACCCTCTTTGTCCACCTCGTCGATGCGGATAATGGAGTGGAGCGGAATGTAGCTGCGATTAACGCCGCCGAACTCGTGCTTGAGCTTCTCTTCGGAGGGGTCCACCACCAGCTTGCTGCGCTCGCCGAACAGGAATTCCTCGATCTCGATGAAGCCCCACATATCGCTCTGGAAGATCTGCCGGGCGTACACCTCGTACACCTGGTTCTGGCTCTGGAAGATCACCTTGTAAATGGGCTGTGGCATGGCGTGGCAGGTTCGGCGTTCTGGTCAAAAAATGGGCGGCAATACTATCACTTATCGCCCATCAGCCGCTATAATCCGCTGCCCAAAATTTGAGCACCCGGAACCACCCGTGCCGAAGAAGCTGTACATCCAGACCCACGGCTGCCAGATGAACGAATACGACTCCAATCGTATGCGCGACCTGCTGGGCGAGAGCCACGCCATGATCCCCGCGGAGACCCCCGAGGAGGCTGATGTATTGCTGCTCAATACCTGCTCCATTCGCGAGAAGGCCCAAGAGAAGGTGTTCAGTGAACTGGGCCGCTGGAAGCGCCTGAAGCAGAAAAACCCTGACCTGGTCATCGGCGTCGGCGGCTGCGTGGCGAGCCAGGAAGGCGAGGAAATCGGCAAGCGTGCGCCCTATGTGGACCTGGTCTTCGGGCCCCAGACCCTGCACCGGCTGCCGGATATGCTGAATGAATCGAAGCAGGCGGATGGCACCGTAGTGGTGGACGTCAGCTTCCCGGAAATCGAGAAATTCGACCGCCTGCCGGAGCCCAGCGTCGACGGCCCCAGCGCCTTCGTCTCGATCATGGAAGGCTGCAGCAAGTACTGCACCTTCTGCGTGGTGCCCTACACCCGGGGCGAGGAAGTCAGCCGCCCGCTGGACGACGTGATCGCCGAGGTGGCGGGGCTGGCTGCCAAGGGCGTGCGCGAGGTCAACCTGCTGGGCCAGAACGTCAATGCCTACCGTGGCGAGAACCACCTGGGCGATATCGTCGATTTCGCCGAGCTGCTGTTCCTGGTCGCGAAGGTACCCGGCATCGAGCGCATTCGCTACACCACCTCACACCCGGTGGAATTCAGCGATGCGCTGATCGACGCCTATGCGGAAATTCCGCAGCTGGTGGATCACCTGCACCTGCCGGTGCAGAGCGGCAGCGACCGCATTCTGATGGCCATGAAGCGCGGTCACACGGCGCTGGAGTACAAGTCCAAGATCCGCCGCCTGCGCAAGCACCGGCCCAACATCAGCCTGTCCTCCGACTTTATTATCGGCTTCCCCGGCGAAACTGACGCCGACTTTGCCGCCACCATGAAACTGATCGAGGACATCGGCTACGACCACTCCTTCAGCTTCATATACAGCGCGCGCCCCGGCACCCCGGCTTCCGAGCTGCCGGACGATACGCCGGCAGAGGTAAAGAAGCAGCGCCTGCAGATCCTGCAGACCCGCATCAACCAGCAGGCCATGGAAATCAGCCGCCGCATGGTGGGCACCACCGAGCGGGTGCTGATCACCGGCGTGTCGAAGAAGGACCCGGGCCAGTTGCAGGGCCGCACCGAGAACAACCGTGTGGTCAATTTCCACTGCACCGATCATTCCCTGATCGGTGAGTTCGCCGATGTGCATATCGAGGAAGCCCTGCCGAACTCCCTGCGAGGGCGTTTAGAGACGACCGATCTCGCGGTTGACGTCGGCTGAAACACCATTATCCTTACTCAGGAGTGCAACGCCGCTACGCGGCTAATCGACCAATTTGAATAGTGATGAACCTCCCAGTCAGCTGAGCTTCGACCTCGAACCCAGCGACGCCCGCCATCTCGCAACACTCTGCGGCCAATTTGACCAACACCTGAAACAGATCGAAGAGCGTCTGGGAGTGACCGTGCGCGCCCGTGGCGCGAACTTCACGGTGGCCGGCAGCGAAGAGGCCGTAGGCGTTACCAGGGCACTGCTGGAAGATCTCTACGCGGAAATCTGCACCGGCATCACCCTGAGCCCGGAATCCCTGCACCTGCAACTGCAGCAGGCAGGTCTGGAAGCCCTGGTGGAATCGGGGGCGGAGAAGAGCGCCGACAGCGCGGTTGAAAATATCGCCGTGATTCGTACCAAGCGTGCCTCGGTCAAGCCCCGCGGCAAGAACCAGCAGGCCTATGTGCGCCAAATTGGCCGCTGCGATATCAACTTCGGGATCGGCCCGGCCGGCACCGGCAAGACCTACCTGGCGGTGGCCTGCGCGGTGGAAGCGCTGATTACCGATAAGGTGCGGCGCATCCTGCTGGTGCGCCCGGCCGTGGAAGCCGGCGAGAAGCTGGGCTTCCTGCCCGGCGACCTGAGCCAGAAGATCGACCCTTACCTGCGCCCGCTGTACGACGCCCTCTATGAGATGCTGGGGTTCGAAACCGTCAACAAGTACATCGAGCGCAATATCATCGAAGTGGCACCGCTGGCGTTTATGCGCGGCCGCACACTTAACAATTCCTTCATTATTCTCGATGAAGCCCAGAACACGACCCGGGAACAGATGAAAATGTTCCTGACCCGCATCGGTTTCGGCTCCACCGCCGTGATTACCGGTGACGCCACCCAGATCGACCTGCCCCGCGGTACCCAGTCGGGCCTGACCCACGTCATGAACGTGCTGGACGGCGTCGAGGGTATTGGCTTTACCTACTTCCAGGCGCGCGATGTTGTGCGCCACCCCCTGGTGCAGCGCATCGTTGAAGCCTATGACAGCTTCGACGCCAGCCACACCACCTCCAGCCTCGATAAATCGCGCTCGTGAACCTGGTGATCGACATCCAGTCCTCCAGCGGCGAACCCAGCCCTGGCGAGGACGACATACGTCGCTGGGTGAGCGCCGCCCTCGAGGGGCGACGGGAAGACGCGGAAGTCAGCGTCTGCCTGGTCGACGAAGACACCATGACCGGTCTCAACAGCCGCTACCGGGGCAAGGACAGCAGCACCAACGTGCTGTCGTTCCCGGCGGAACTGCCGCCCGGCGTGGAGCACCCGCTGCTGGGCGATATCGTGCTATGCGCGGCGGTGATCAACCGCGAAGCACGCGAACAACACAAAAGCCCGGAGGCGCACTGGAGCCATATGCTGGTACACGGCAGCCTGCACCTGCTGGGTTACGACCATGTCGACCCCCGCGAGGCCGAGGCAATGGAAGCGCTGGAAACCGGCATCCTCTCCGGGCTCGGCTACGCCTGCCCCTACGCCACCGAAGAGCTTGCGGAGGTCGGCAGGTGAGCGAAGAGCGATCGAGCAACGAATCCACCGACAAGAGCTGGCTGGCCAAGATTGCCCTGGCCTTTTCCTCGGAGCCGCGCACCCGCAAGGAACTGAGCGAAGTGCTCGAGATTGCCCGCGACAACGAGGTGATCGACGAGGACGCCCAGAGCATCATCGAGGGCGCCATGCAGGTGGCCGAGCAGCAGGCCCGCGACATCATGGTGCCGCGCTCGCAGATGCAGGTGATCAAGGCCGAGGCATCGCTAGAGGAAATCCTGCCGCAGATCATCGAGTCGGCGCACTCCCGCTACCCGGTGATTGGCGACAGCCCGGACGACGTGCTGGGCATCCTGTTGGTAAAAGACCTGCTCCCACAGATCCTCGAACCCCAGGGTGAGGACTTCAACGTGGTATCACTGCTGCGCCCCGGCGTGGTGGTGCCCGAGAGCAAGCGCCTGAATGTGCTGCTGCGGGAATTTCGCGAGAACCGCAACCACATGGCCATCGTCATCGACGAGTACGGTGGCGTGGCGGGCCTGGTTACCATCGAGGACGTGCTGGAAGAGATCGTCGGCGAGATCGAGGACGAAACCGACACCGATACCGATGTCTTCATGCGCAAGCTGGGGGACGGCGACTATATCGTTCGCGCCCTGACCCCTATCGAAGATTTCAACGAGGAATTCGACGTCGACCTGAGCGATGACGAGTTCGACACCATCGGCGGGCTGGTGCTGCAGCAGTTTGGCCACATGCCCGGCCACAACGAGAGTACCGTGATCGACGGCCTGGAGTTCAAGGTCGTCAACTCCGACCAGCGCAAGATTCACTCCTTGCGCGTACGCGTACAGGATTAGAGCCTTGCTCTGGCTCGGCAGGCTGGGACCTGGCTTGCTGGCGATCTTTGCCGGCGCGCTGCTCACCCTGTCGCTGACCCCTTACGACATCTGGCCCGCGGCCATCGCCAGTCTGTGCCTGTACATGGGCCTGCTGCGCCACTGCGCACCGCGCCGCGCCTTCCTGCTGGGCTGGCTGTACGGCGTCGGCCAGTTCGGCACCGGCACGTCCTGGGTCTATGTCAGCATCCACGATTACGGTAACGCCAGCGTGCCGCTGGCGCTGTTCCTCACCGCCCTGTTCTGCATGGGCCTGGCCCTGCTGCAGGGCCTGTTCGCCCTCGTTTACATCCGCTTCCTGCGCCCGCATATGGCCGGCATGCTGGTGGGTTTTCCGGCCCTTTGGGTGTTGTTTGAGTGGCTCCGCAGCTGGTTGCTCACGGGATTCCCCTGGCTGTTTATCGGTTACGCCACGCTCGACACCTGGGCCGAGGGCTGGGTGCCGGTGACCGGCGTCTACGGCGCCTCGCTGCTGCTGGCCTTCACCGCCGCCTGCCTGTACCTGGCCTGGATGCGCCGGCACCTGCAGGCATACCTGGTGTACGGCATCATGATTGCCAGCCTGTGGCTGATCGGCTGGCAGCTCGACCAGGCCCGCTGGGTAGCACCCGCCAGTGCCGATGCTCTCAGCGTCGGCATCGTGCAGCCCAACATTCCCCAGGAGCGCAAGTGGGACAGGGATTTCTACCAGCCCACCCTGGAAATCTACGACAGCCTGACCAGCGAAGTGCTGGGCAAGGACATCATCCTTTGGCCCGAGGCGGCCATCCCCAACTACTATCAGCGCGCCCAGGGTTTCCTGCTGCCCCTGGCCCGCCGCGCTTTCGATGCCAACAGTGCGCTGGTGACCGGCATTCTCTGGCGCCCGGCCGGCGAGCCACAGTACTTCAACAGCATTGTCGGCATGGCACGGGGCTCGGGTGTGTACCACAAGCAGCGGCTGGTACCCTTTGGTGAGTACGTGCCGCTGGAAGACTGGCTGCGCGGCACCATCGACTTCTTCAACCTGCCCATGTCGGCCTTCAGTTCCGGCTCGCCGGAGCAAGACCCGCTGCTGCTGCACAATTTCCGGGTCTCGCCCTTTGTCTGCTACGAGATCGTTTATCCGGGGCTGGTGCGCGAGTATGCGCGCCGCGCCGACCTGATGATCACCATCAGCAACGACGCCTGGTTCGGCGACTCCATCGGCCCGCTGCAACACCTGCAGATGGCACGGATGCGCGCCCTGGAGAACGGCCGCTACCTGATTCGCGGCACCAACAACGGTATCTCGGCAATCATTGACGAGCGCGGCCAGATTGTTGCCCAGGCGCCGCAGTTCGAGCGCCTGGTGCTAACCGGCGAGGCCCGCGTCATGTTGGGGGAAACGCCCTACTCCCGCATCGGCTCCCTGCCG
>JAZBOY010000291.1:0-3399 GCA_036351375.1 Halieaceae bacterium | reverse complement strand
TGCTCGTAGAACACAAATACCGAGGCCTCCCGGCCGGACTGGTATTCAGCCAGCAGCTCACGCGCTTTCGCGGCCATGGTTTTCAGCCAGGCCTCTTCGGTATCGAAATGCTGCAGCCCGAACTCCCGGCTGCCTTTGCGACGGCAATAGGCCAGGATGGAGGCGCAATTGTCGCGAAAGTCCCGCACCAGGAAGAGGCGCCGGGCGCCGGGCCACACTTCCCGGTATTCGTCATGGCCGGAGCGCCCTGAACCATCCTTCTCGCAGAAGTACATGGGCCGGCCTGCCTCGGGAGCCTTTACACCCGTGTAGAAGCCATCGACGCTGGCGCGACAGTGCTCGATTTCCCTGGCGACCTGTTCCCGGCCGAAGAACGGCTCCGCAGCGCCGCCCATCCAGCTCACCTGCTCGTACTGGTACCAGGGATTCTGGTGGCGTCGCCGGCTCTGGTTCAACTGGTCGGTGAAGAAGTCCTGGCAGTTGGAACCCAGCAGCCGCGCCCTGCCATAGTAGAAAGCCGCCACGGTGAATTCGTAGGGGTGGCGGCCCGCCACCGCCACCTGGGGGTGGAAAGACAGGTAGCGCATCATCAGGCTGCTGCCGCTGCGGCCAAAACAGGACAGGCGCAGCGGCTGGAACGCCGAGTGGGCATGATGGGCGAAGCGCTTGCTGCCCGTGATCGAGCCCAGATGGGTAGCACCTTCCAGGCTCTTACCGTGGTGCAGTGTACTGGCCAGGTCGAACTTGCCCATTTCGTCTGCGTACAGCTCAATCCTGAAATCCTCGGGCAGGCTGAACACGGGGATCCAGTCGACAAAATGGCCCATGCTGCCTTCGCGCTTACCGGTCAGCCGCTTGGTCAATCCAAGGATTTCGTGGCGCGGGCATATTCTGGCGATGCAGTAATCGCCGGCGAAGGCATACAGCACCGTGCGCGGGGCGCCCTCCCTGACGAGGTCGCCGTGAATCTTGAAGTGGTAGCAGTCGCTGCTGCTGTCGGCCAGGGAGAGCTTGAAGCGCTGCAGCTTATCCGCGTCCGGCGCTTTCTTGAACGTGAGGTTGTAAACTAGCGGTTTCATAGAGCACTGCAGGATAGAACTGCCGCATTGTAACTGATGGCACCCGTCGCCGCGGCCCTAGTTGCGGTAGGCGTTATCGTTTACCATTGCGCCGCCAGCCAGAGCACCCCATGACCATCCCGCCCACCAACAGCCATCCACACAGCTTCCATGCCAGGCAACGATAAGGCCACAGCGCTGCTGGTGCTGGGGATGCACCGCAGCGGTACTTCCCTGCTGAGCGGGCTGATGGCCGAGGCAGGGGTCAGCCTCGGTGAACACCTCATGCCTGCGGCCCCGGACAATCCAAAGGGTTTCTGGGAAAACCAGCCGATTGTTGATTTCAACGAGTCCCTGCTCAACCTGTTCGGCCAGACCTGGGCCAGCTGGGAGCCCCTGCCTGAACACTGGCTGGAGGATGAGCGACTCGAGGGCTACAGGGAAACCCTGGCTTCCATTCTCGACAGCGAGTTTGGCAATAGCGACACGATCTGCATCAAGGACCCTCGCCTGTGCCGGCTGCTGCCTTTCTGGCAACCGCTGCTGTCGGAGCGCGGCATGCGCGTGATCGGCCTGGTGGTCAGTCGTCCGGTGGGCGAGGTGGCAGCCTCCCTGCAGGCCCGCGACAGCATGGGCCCCGCCCAGGCGCGAGCGCTGTGGATGCGCTACAGCCTCGACAACCTGGCCGGGGCACAGGAGCTGGAGCAGCTCCGCACCTCTTACGAGGCACTGCTGGCCGCGCCGGAGGAATTCCTCAGCGCCCTGCAGAAACAGCTTGGCAGTTCCCTGGCGCTGGAAAATATGGAGTTTGCCGACAGCTCTCTGCGACATCACCACCTCGAGCCGGCAGCGGCGGATACCTGGGCAACCCTGCTTCACGAGCACCTCAGCGGCCGGCTCGAAAAGCTGCCGGAGCATTTTCCTGAACTGGTAGCACCACCGGTCAGCCAGGCCGCCGAGCTGGAAGTGGAGCTGGCGAAGCAGTCGCTTGGCGAAGCGCCGCTGGACGCGGAGGCGGCCAGGTCAACGCGGGAGCAGGCCCTGTTCGCCCAGGCCCAGGAGGCAAAGCAGTACGCGGGGTCGCTGTGGGAGGAGCTGAAGTCAGGCAGGGCCTACATCCAGGCAATGCAGGAGGAACTGGCGGAACGCCAGGACTATGCCCAGTCACTGGAACAGTCGCTGCGAACCAACATTGAGGAACGGGACCAGTACATCGAATCCCTCAAGCAGGAAGTGAGCGCACGCGACTCCGAGTTAGAGCGCGGGCGGGCATTTGCCGAATCCCTGCAGCAGCTGATTCAGGCCCGCGAGAGTGATATCAAAGCCAAGGATGAGTTTATAGCGTCATTGCAGGAGCACGTCTCACGGAAAGAGCTGCAGCTGCAGGAATTCGCCGAGGATATAGAAAAGCGGGAGCAGTACACCGCTTCCCTTCAGGAACACATTAGCATCAAGGAAGCTGAACTGGCGGAAAGCCGCGCTCGCGTGGCGCAGCTGGAACATCAGTTCCGCCACCTGATACGTGCAGGCAAACTGCTGCGCGGCAAGAAATAAAGAAAGAGTTATGAGTAAGACCTGCATTTTCACCATCGTTTCACGCAACTACCTTCACTACGCGCGCACTTTGATGAACAGCGTCGAGGAGTTTGCACCGGAAGCGGAACGCGTCGTCGGCCTGTGTGACGCGCGGGGGGACTTTGATTTTTCCGGCGAGAATTTCTCACTGCTGGAAATGCGTGACCTGCCGATTCCAGAGATCGACAAGTTCATCTTCCGATACACCATTCTTGAGTTGAACACGGCGATCAAACCTTACGTGATCTCGGCCCTGTTCGAGCAGGGGTACGACAAGGTTATCTACTTCGACCCCGACATCCGCATCTACCGCTCGCTGGAGCCAATGCTCGCGCTGCTGGATGAGCACCAGATGCTACTCACGCCGCACCTCACCGGCCCCCTGGACGACGACAAGCTGCCCAGTGAGCTCAATATCCTGGTCAGCGGCAGCTACAACCTGGGCTACATCGGCCTGCGCAATACGCCCGACATGCAGCGCTTTGCCCACTGGTGGGAGGACAAGCTCTACACCGACTGCGTGGTCGACCTGGAGCGTGGCCTGTTCGTGGACCAGAAGTGGATGGACCTGGCGCCCGGCATGTATCCCGGCGTTCATATCGAGCGCAGCCCCGCCTGGAACGTGGCCTACTGGAACCTCAAGCACAGAGCCGTCACGCGCGATGCGCAGGAGTACCGGGTCAACGGCGAACCGCTGGTGTTCTTCCACTTCTCCGGTTTTTCCGGTGAGGCCAAACTGCTCAGCAAGCACCAGGACCGCTTTACC
>JAZBOY010000290.1:0-7127 GCA_036351375.1 Halieaceae bacterium | reverse complement strand
CCTCCCGCTGGTGTCACCGCCACATAGAGCCCATCGCGGTCGTTCACCTTGTAGAGTTTTTCCTGGGGCTTCAAATTTCGCAGCTTGGTATCCGTCAGCATCACAAGTCCTCCCCTGAGGGAAAAAATACCATGAAATTTTATGGTACATTTTTCTGATGTTTCTTTTTTATTATCAGGGACTTAATGATTTTTAATACCATGAATACACTGAATAACATGGCATGGTATTTTGTCGCAGCCCTGATCCTGTGGGCGACGATACCATGATTTATACCATTAAAAAACTTTGCTTGGCGGTGCCTGCCAGTGCCAGCAGGTGCCAGATAGAAATGGAATTATTCTTTTAAATACAGTGGTTTATATGTTGTCTGGTGCCTGTTGGTGCCAGCCAGTGCCAGACGTAGAATCATTCCCACTCGATAGTGGCAGGTGGTTTGCTGGAAATATCGTAGGTGACGCGGCTGACGCCGGGAATCTCGTTGATGATGCGGTTGGAGACCTTCTCCAGCAGCTCATAGGGCAGATGTGCCCAGCGCGCGGTCATGAAGTCCACTGTCTCGACGGCACGCAGCGCAATCACGTACTCATAGCGGCGGCCGTCACCCACCACGCCCACTGACTTCACCGGCAGGAACACCGCAAAGGCCTGGCTGGTCTTGTGATAGTAGTCGGCGGCGTGCAGTTCGTGGATAAAGATGGCATCCGCCTCGCGCAGCAGGTCGGCGTACTCCTTCTTTACCTCACCCAGGATGCGCACCCCGAGGCCCGGCCCCGGGAAGGGATGGCGGTAGACCATGTCGTAAGGCAGGCCCAGCTCCAGGCCGACCTGGCGCACCTCGTCCTTGAACAGTTCGCGCAGCGGCTCTACCAGCTCCATCGCCATGTCCTCCGGCAGCCCACCGACGTTGTGGTGAGACTTGATGACGTGGGCCTTGCCGGTCTTGGCGCCGGCGGACTCGATCACGTCCGGGTAGATCGTGCCCTGGGCCAGCCACTTCACGTCCTGGATCTTGCCGGCCTCGTCATCAAACACTTCGATGAAGGTGTTGCCGATCACCTTGCGCTTCTGTTCCGGCTCGTCGATACCGGCGAGACGCGACAGGAAGCGCTCCTCGGCGTCGGCGCGAATCACCTTCACGCCCATGTTCTTGGCGAACATGTCCATGACCTGCTCGCCTTCGTCCTTGCGCAGCAGGCCGTTATCGACAAATACACAGGTCAGCTGGTCGCCGATGGCGCGGTGCAGCAGGGCCGCCACCACGGAAGAATCAACACCGCCGGAAAGGCCCAGCAGCACCTTGTCGCCGCCCACCTGCTGGCGCACCCGTTCGATGGCGTCGTCGACAATCCGCGCCGGCGTCCACAGCACTTCGCAGCCACAAAGTTCCAGCACAAAGTGCTCGTAAATGCGCATGCCCTGCAGGGTGTGCGTGACTTCCGGGTGGAACTGGATGCCGTAGAAGGGCTTTTCGTGATGCACCATGCCGGCAATCGGGCAGCTGTCGGTTTTCGCCATCAGGTCAAAGCCCTCCGGCAGCCGGGTCACCTTGTCGCCATGGCTCATCCACACATCCAGCAATGCGCTGCCGTCGTGGTCCACGTGATCCTTGATATCGTGCAGCAGCCCGGTATTGCCGGTCACCCGAATCTGGGCATAGCCGAACTCGCTGATGTTCGAGCCCTGTACCTCACCGCCGAACTGCACCGCCATGGTCTGCATGCCGTAGCAGATGCCCAGCACCGGAACCCCCAGCTCGAACACCAGCTGCGGCGCACGCGGCGAGTCGGCCTCGGTAACCGATTCCGGGCCACCGGAAAGGATGACGCCGCGAGGGTTGAACTCGCGGATTTCCTCATCGCTGATGTCCCAGGCACGGATCTCGCTGTAAACGCCCACCTCGCGCACACGGCGGGCGATCAGCTGGGTGTACTGGGAACCGAAATCCAGGATAAGAATACGCTGGTCGTGGATATTGCTCATTGGGTTCAGGGGTCCTGCTGCAGCGGTCAGGGACCGCAGACTCTGGAACAACGAGTTCCGGGGACAGTTTACTTAACTCCGGCCTGGCCTTTAGACAAGCAGGACCTCCTGTGGAATTAAGTAAACTGTCCCCGGAAAACGCCGAGGTTAACGTACCGGGTAGTTCGGCGCTTCCTTGGTGATCGACACGTCGTGAACGTGGCTTTCGCTCATGCCCGCGCTGGTCACCTTCATGAATTCCGGATGGGTGCGCATGGTCTCGATATCAGCACTGCCGGTGTAGCCCATCGCCGAGCGCAGGCCGCCCATCAGCTGGTGCACGATGCTCGACAGGGGGCCTTTATAGGGCACCCGCCCCTCGATGCCTTCCGGCACCAGCTTCTCGGTACCTGCACTGGCATCCTGGAAGTAACGATCACTGGAGCCCTGGGTCTGGGACATGGCGCCGAGCGAGCCCATACCGCGGTACGACTTGTAGGTACGGCCCTGGTACAGCTCTACCTCGCCTGGCGCTTCCTCGGTGCCGGCAAACATACTGCCCATCATCACGCAGTGGGCGCCGGCCACAATGGCCTTGGCGAGATCTCCCGAGAAGCGGATGCCACCATCGGCTATCAGGGGAATGTCGGTATCCTTGAGGGCGTTGGCCACGTTGGCCACGGCGGATATCTGCGGCACCCCGGTGCCGGTAACAATACGCGTGGTACAGATGGAGCCTGGACCGATACCGACCTTGACCGCGTCTGCACCGGCCTCGGCCAGGGCTATCGCGGCCTCGGCGGTGGCGATATTGCCGCCGATCACCTGCATATCCGGGTAGGCGGCCTTGATACGCTTGACCCGCTCGATCACGTTGCGGGAGTGGCCGTGGGCGGTATCCACCACCAGCACGTCGACACCGGCGGCAACCAGCGCGTCCACCCGGTCGTCGGTATCCGGGCTGGTTCCCACCGAGGCGCCTACCAGCAGTTGGCCGTAGCTGTCCTTGGCGGCGCTGGGAAAGCTCTCGGCCTTGTCGAAGTCCTTCACGGTAATCATGCCGCGCAGGTCGAAGGCCGTATTTACTACCAGGATCTTCTCGATGCGGTGTTTGTGCAGCAGGGCCTGCACTTCCTCCAGGGCCGCGCCCTCTTCCACCGTCACCAGCTTTTCCTTCGGCGTCATGATTTCTGACACCTTGATGTCCATATTGGACTCGAACCGCGTGTCGCGGCGGGTGACGATACCCACCAGGTCGCTGCCCTTGAGTACCGGTACGCCGGAAATCCCGTTCTTGCGGGTCAGCTCCAGCAGCTCACCCAGGCTGGCGTCCTGCTGGATAGTGATGGGGTCCTTCACCATCCCGGCCTCGAATTTCTTCACCTGCCGTACCTGGGCGGCCTGCTCCTCCACGGTCATACTCTTGTGGACGATGCCAATGCCGCCCTCCTGGGCGATGGCGATGGCCAGCTTGCCCTCGGTAACCGTGTCCATGGCGGCGGACACCAGGGGAATATTCAGGTGGATTTCGCGGGTCAGGCGGGTCCTCAGGGAGACGTCGGTGGCCACCACCTCGGAGTACCCAGGAACCAGCAATACATCATCAAAGGTCAGGGCTTCCTGGGCGATTCTGAGCATGACACTTCCGCTGTCTGAGTAAACGTGCAATTATAAATCCTCGCCTTACCCCCAGTAAACGATGACGCCTCCGATTCCCACAGAAAACCCGTCGGCAAGCGCCTCGAACCCCAGCACCCTCACCGTCACCCAGCTCAACCGCATGGCCAAACGCCTGCTGGAGAGCCACTTTGATTTTGTGTGGATCGAGGGCGAACTCAGCAACCTGGCCACTCCGGCGTCCGGCCACTGGTACTTCAGCCTCAAGGACGACCAGGCCCAGGTGCGCTGCGCCATGTTCCGCAACCGCAACCAGCGCCTGCGGATGCGGCCGACCAACGGGCAGCTGGTGCGCGTGCGGGCCAGGGTGTCGCTGTACGAGGGCCGCGGCGAGTTCCAGCTGATCGTCGAACACCTGGAAGACGCCGGCGCCGGCGCCCTGCAGCGAGCCTTCGAGGAGCTGAAACTGAAGCTGCAGAACGAGGGCCTGTTCGACAGCCACCGCAAGCGGCCCCTGCCGGCCTCCCCCCAGCGGGTCGCCATCATCAGTTCCCGCTCCGGCGCTGCCGTGCGCGACATCATCACCGTCTTCAAGCGCCGTTTTCCGGCCATCCAGCTGAGCCTGTTCCCGGTGGCGGTACAAGGCCTTGAGGCACCCGGGCAGATAGTCGCCGCGCTGCAAGTGGCCTACGAGGTGACCGATCTGGACGCCATTATCGTGGCCCGCGGCGGCGGTTCCGCGGAAGACCTGGCAGCGTTCAACGACGAGCGCCTGGCGCGCACCCTGGCCGAGAGCCCGGTGCCCACCGTAAGCGCCGTCGGCCACGAGATCGATTTCACCATCGCCGACTTCACAGCCGACAAGCGCGCCCCCACCCCGTCGGCAGCGGCCGAGATGCTAAGCCCAGACCAGCGCGAGCTGGCAACGCGACTGCTCGCCACCGAACAGGACCTGTCGCGCCAACTGCGCCGGAGGCTGCGCCTGCTGGAAGCGCAACTACTGGGCCTGCGCGGCCGACTGCGGCACCCCGGCGAGCGACTGCGGGAACAGGCCCAACGCCTCGACGACCTCGAACTGCACCTGCGCCGCGCCCTGCGCCTGGATTTGCAGGAACGCCGGCACCGCCTGGGCGTCGCGGCATCGCGCCTGCGAAGCCAGGCACCGGCCGATTTGCTGAGACAGCTGACCGCGGAAACCGGCCATCTCGCCCGCCGCGCGCAACGCGCCCTGGCCGTACAGCTCGACCGCCAGCGCCACAGCCTCGCCCTGCTGCAGGCGCGGCTCACTGCGATCAGCCCGCAGCAGACCCTGGAGCGAGGTTACGCCATCGTGCTGGATAGCCAGGGGCGACTGGTACAGGATGCCGCCATGGTGAAACCCGGCGACCTGATCGAGACGAGACTAAAGTCGGGCAGCCTCAGCAGTGAGGTGCTGGAGGCCCACCCGCAGGAAAAGCCCGAAAGCTGAATTTCGAAGATAAATGTTCCATCACACTGTGATGTAGGGTGGGAGCTGTGTACTCCTGCTCCGCGGACCGTCGCCAGCCAAGGATGGCCGGGCGGCGCTCCGCGGCGCCGAGCGAGACAGGGATGTCATGCTTTTAGCGCGTCCGCGGAACAGGAGTACACAGATTCCGCCCGGCCTACGAAGGACAGTCAAAGAGAAAGGACTGGATTCCCGCTTTCGCGGGAATGAGGGTGGTGAGCGATGGTGGACGGCGATGGACGGCGGTGGACGGACGTGGACGGTGGTGGACAGCGGTGGACGGCGGTAATTAGTACTTCGCCGGCAGGCGAGTATTGATAATGATGTGCCGACCCTCGAAGCGGATGTAATCTCCGATCGTCAGGTCCTTGAGGATCCGCGCCACCATCTCCCGGGAGGCACCAACGCGATCGGCAATATCCTGCTGGGTCAGCTTCTCCGGAATGAACATGCTGCCATCACCGCGTTCTTCCGCCAGGTCCATCAGCACGTTGGCCACGCGGCCGTAAACGTCCTGCAGCGCCAGGCTCTTCACATCGGCGGTCAGCTTGCGGACCCGGGCGGCCAGGTTGGATATCAGCTTGCGGCCAATATTGGGATTCTCGTCGAGTACGCGGTTGAAGTCGTCCTTGTAGATGATGCAGAAGCTGGACTTCTCCACCGTGCGCACCGAGGCGGACCGGGATGAATCGTCGAGCAGGGCCAGCTCACCAAAGTAGTCGCCCTCGCCCTGGGTGTTCATGATGAACTCTTTACCGTTTTTGTCACTGCAATAGACTTTCACCCGGCCACTCTCGATGATGAACAGCGAGTCGGCGGGATCATTTTCGTGGATGACGACGGTATTCTTGGGGAAAGCGCGCGTCGTGCTGCTGGCTGCCAGCGCGTCCAGCTCTTCCGCTGACAGTCCCTGGAACAACTCTACCTGCTGCAGTATCAACCCGGAATCCTTCTATTTTTACCGGCTAGTGTAACCCAAAGCCTGTGACCGGCGCACTATTCCTGCTAATGACTGGCCGATATAATCGCCCGATGACTGTGGGGGCCCGATGACTGTGGGGGAAAGTCACTTGGCAAATCAGGCTGAAATTGCGCCGTTTTCCGATCACGTGCTACGCGCGCTTGCCGAGCTGCGCGCCCAGTCAGGACCCTCCATGGAAAACCTGCCCGAGGAGCCCCGCGAAGACCTGGAACGGCTGATGTCTGCCGGCGCCGCGCTGGAAGCCCTGCTCGTCGACGCCGACCAGGACCCGGACCCCAGCACCCGCCGCCACGACATCATGAATGTGCTGGGTGCGATGCGCGGCTATGCCGAGTTCCTGATCGAAGATCTCGAAACCAGTTTCCCCACTATCGCCGCGGCACTGGAGCGTGTCGTCAACTCCGTCGCCGCCGCCAGCAACAGCGGCAGCAGCAAGCCAGCCGACAAGGAACAAATCGACACCGTGGCGACCGCGGAGTTGACCGGCACCATTCTGGCCGTGGACGACAATGCCGACAATCGCGAGCTGGTCACCCGCTACCTTGAACGCTCCGGCCACCAGGTCGTTGTGGCCAGCAGCGGGATGGAGGCACTGGCCCGACTGGCCGACCGGCCGGTGGATGTGATGCTGCTCGACCTGATCATGCCCGGCATGGACGGCAGCGAAGTGCTCAAGCGCATGAAGGAAAACCCGCAGCTGCGCTCCATCCCGGTGATCGTAATTTCCGGCAACCAGGACATGGACGGCATCATCGAGTGCATCGAGGCAGGCGCCGACGATTATCTCTTCAAGCCCTTCAACCCGGTACTGTTGCAGGCGCGCATCAAGGCCGGCCTGGAACGCAAAAGCTGGCATGACACGGAAGAAAAATACCGCAAGCAGCTGGAGCGCAACGAGAAGTTCATTCGCGCCACCTTTGGCCGCTACGTGTCAGACGAGATTGTCGAGAACCTGCTGGAGGAACCCGAGGGCCTGAAGCTGGGCGGCGACCTGCGCCAGGTCACCATGCTGATGTCCGATATCCGCGAGTTCTCCACCATCTGTGAACGGCTGCCGCCGGACCAGGTGATGCGCATGCT
>JAZBOY010000289.1:0-2115 GCA_036351375.1 Halieaceae bacterium | reverse complement strand
GTCGATCAGCGCGGCATAGGCCGCGGCGCTGCCCGCCAGGCGCTCAAGTACGCCGCGCAGGAACGGGCCCTGTGCCCCGGCCGCCGACAGGCTACCCACCTCTTCATGGTCGTTGCACACCAGCAGGCGCGTGGCGCCACCGCCACTCTCCAGCAGCGCCTGCAAGCCGGCGTAGCAGCTCAGCAGGTTGTCGAGTCGAGCCGAGGTCAGGAACTCGCGCTCCAGCCCCACCCGCCCCGGCGGCTGGGTGTCGTAGAAGCACAGCTCGTAATCCAGTACCTGGCCGACTTCCACTTCGGGGTGCTCCTCCCGAATGCGCTCCGCCAGCAGGCTGCGCAGTTCGAGCTTTTCGCCCTGCCCCAGCAGCGGCACGATGTCGGTTTGCGGATTGATACTGCGGTTCTGGTTCACCTCGCGATCCAGGTGAATCGCCAGGCTGGGAATCACCGCCACCGGCACCCGGAAGTCCACCAGTGCCTTGCGCAATTCACCGCCGGGGTTGGTGAAACTCACCCGCCCCGCCAGCGACAGGTCACGGTCGAACCAGGGATTGAGCAGCGCTCCCCCGTAGACCTCCACCCCCAGCTGGCGGTAGCCCTTGGTGTGTTTTTCCGGATTGGGTTTCACCATCAGGCAGGGGCTGTCCGTGTGGGCTCCCACCATGCGCACACCCTGGGTCGGACCCGTTTCCGAGCCGACGCGAAACGCCACCAGGGAACTGTCGTTGCGGGTCAGGTAGTAGGCGCCGCCAGGTTCAAGCGCCCAGTCCTCGCCGTCCGCCAGCGCCGTGAAGCCGGCGGCCTCTAGCTGTTGGACCATTTCCCGCACCGCGTGGAACGGTGAAGTGGCGCGATTGAGAAAGGCCACCAGCCCGTCGTTGAAACTGTCGATATCCATTGCTGTCCTCTAGCTGTTCTTGAGTCTTGCCAGCAGGCTGGAAGTGTCCCAGCGGCCGCCGCCCAGCGCCTGTACGTCGGCATAGAAACTGTCGACCAGGCGGGTCAGCTCCAGCGCCAGCCCCAGGCGCTCGCCTTCCGCCAGCACCAGCGACAGGTCCTTGCGCATCCAGTCCACGGCAAAACCGTGTTCGTATTCACCCGCCAGCATGGTCTGGTAGCGGTTTTCCATCTGCCAGCTCTGGGCCGCCCCCTGGGAGATCACTTCGACCACGGCAGCGGCATCGAGCCCGGCACGCTCGGCAAAGTCGAGTCCTTCCGCGAGGCCCTGCACCACGCCGGCGATGCAGATCTGGTTGACCATTTTGGCGAGCTGGCCACTGCCCGCGGACCCGAGATGTTTTACGCAGCGAGCATACAGCTCGAGGGTTGGCTGTGACTGCTCGAAAACCGCTGGCTCGCCACCGACCATGATGGTCAGCTGGCCGTTCTCGGCACCGGCCTGTCCGCCGGATACCGGCGCGTCGAGAAAACCGACTTCGCGCTGCCGCGCCGCCGCCTCGAGTTCCCGCGCCAGCCCGGCAGAGGCGGTCGTATGATCGACCAGCACGCTGCCTGCCTTCATGGCCGGCAGAGCGCCCTCCGGCCCCAGCAGCACCTGGCGCACGTCGTCGTCATTGCCGACGCAGCACAGCACGATGTCAGCACCGGCAGCCGCGGCGGCCGGCGTGGGCGCAACGGCGCCACTGTATTGCTGCGCCCAGTCTTCGGCGCGCGCGGGACTGCGGTTGTACACAGTCACTTCGCAGCCGCTGGTCAGGTGCCCTGCCATGGGAAAACCCATGACGCCCAGGCCGATGAATGCTGCTTTCACCTGATTTCCTCGTTCAATTCACACATCCAGTGGGTCATACGCCTTTCACTGCCAATCCGACGTAACCGCCCCGCTGCTATCATCGCCCCGCGCGGCTACATCCACACCAGCAACAGGACCACGCCCAGCAGACAGCGGTATATGGCAAACGGCATGAAGCCGATGCGCTGCACCCAGGAAAGAAACAGGGCGATGGTGGCGTAGGCACTGATCGCGGCAATGGCCGTAGCCAGCAGGGTCGGTGGCCAACTCATGCCCTGTTCCAGGTCCCGGGCCTCGATACCCGCCAGGCCCGCCGCTGCCAGGATCACGGGAATCGACAGCAGGAAGGAAAAGCGCGCCGCC
>JAZBOY010000288.1:0-3815 GCA_036351375.1 Halieaceae bacterium | reverse complement strand
CCGGGCGTTCCCACCGCGGACGACGTTACGGTCAATATTACCTTCAAGGATGATGGCAACGGCAACCTTTGTCCGGATGACGTGGACAAGGAATGCCCGGAAGTCTTTTCGGGAAAAACCATCACTTTCCAGGCCGTTGATGGTTCCGGCAACCCGTTTGATGACCCGCCCCGGTTCAAGGTGTACTTTGCACCTATCCAGGGCAAGCAGTTGAACGGCAACAATGGCTCGGTGACGGCCAATATCGACGACGACGTACCCAAGGCAATCTACAAGTACACCGTCTGGGACTGGCCGCAGCAGGGAGACCCTGTCTGTGAGCCCCTCGACCCCAACTTTCGCGTGAACCTGTAGTTCTACCACTGCCCAAATAAGGAGAAAATATGAGCAGAAACACACCGCAGCCCAGGCTGCTGCCAGAGGTCTCTATCGCCAGGGCGCTGCTGCTATGCTGCCTGCTAGCACCCGGGTTCGCGATGGCAGATACCCTGATCCCCATCAGGTTTGACGCCCAGGGCTGCCCGCAGCCGGGAGTGCCCGACATCGATACCAGCCGTGGCAAGAAGCTTGAGTGGCAGGCCTACGACCTTGAGGGCAACCGCTCCCGCCAGGAGTTCATGCTGTTTTTTGATCCGCTGAAAGGAGCCACGCTGAAAGCGCCCAACGGCAATGTCAAAAGGCCCATCGACCAGAAGGCGCCGATCGCCATGTACAAGTACACGATTGTCGGCAAAGGCTGCGAAGACAAACCCCTGGATCCCAACATTCGGGTGAATATCTGAACGGCTGGCACCAGCGCCTCTTTAGATGATTTTTACGCCGACCGAGCGTTTCCTCTCACTGTTCACCACCCTGCGCCCCAACGAGGGGCGTGGGGTGATGTTGCTGTGTGTGCAGGCCTTCACCATCCTGTTCGTGTATTACCTGCTGAAGGTGATTCGCGACCCGCTGATCCTCGCCGAGGGCAGCGCCGAGCTCAAGAGTTACACCAACGCCATGCAGGCGGCGATCCTGATGGTGGTGGTGCCGGTGTTTGCACGGGTCTATCACCGCCTCGGTCACGAGGCGGCCAAGCACATCCTGATCAGCCGCATCATGCTGTTCTTTATTTCCAACGTGCTGCTGTTTGCCTTCGCCTACAACGCGGGCTGGCCTATCGCCATCGCATTCTATGTCTGGCTCGGCATTTTCTCGGTGATGGTGCTGGCCCTTTTCTGGGGCTTCTCGGCTGACCTTTACAACGTCAAGTCGGGCCAGCGGATTTTCCCGGTGGTGGCCGCGGCGGCCTCGGGTGGCGCCTACCTGGGCGCGCAGGCGGCGGGCTGGCTGAACCCGATCATCGGCCACGACGGCACCATGCTGCTGGCCGGCCTGCTGCTGCTCATCCCCTGGTGGTTTTGCGGACGGGTAGAGAACACCATCCCGCCGGGCTCTGCCAGCCTGATTGCCGATGAGTTCCATGACAAGCCGCCGCCGGTGTCCGAGGGTTTCATGGTGGTATTTCGCAGCTACTACCTCACCATGATTGCCCTGTTCATCATTCTGATGAACCTGGTTAATACCAACGGGGAATACATCCTGTCGGCCTTTGTCACCAACGAGGCCGATGCGCTCGAGGCCGCCGGGGCCCTGGTGGGTACCCGCGGCGACTTCATGACCTCGTTCTACTCCAGCTACTTTGCCTGGTTCACCCTGCTGGGATTCCTCATACAGCTGTTCCTGGTGTCGCGAATATTCGACCGCATCGGGCTCAAAGGCGCACTGCTGGTGCTGCCGGCGCTGATGGTGGGCAGCTATTCGCTGATGCTGGTGTTCCCCATCCTGGCGGTGGTGCGGGTGGCGATGATTGCCGAAAACAGCATCAGTTACTCCCTGCTCAATACCACCCGCCACGCCCTGTTCCTGCCGGTGCGCCGCGAGGAGAAGTACGTCGGCAAGAACTGTATCGACACCTTTTTCTTCCGCTGTGGCGATGTGCTCTCGGCGGTGGCGGTATATGTCGGCAGTACCCTGGTGGGTATCGGCCTTGCGGGATTCATCGTCACCAACCTGGTGCTGGCTGCCATCCTGTTCTGGTTTGCCTGGCTGATCGGCAACCGCAACCAGGGGGTGATCGAGGAGAACCTTGGCAACCTGCCGCCGCAGGTCGGGCTGCCATTGCCAGACATGGATATTCCAGCCGGCAAAGTCAGCGACCTGGTCATGCGTGAGGATACTTTCTACGATCCCGACGAAGGCGACGCCCTCAAGTATCACGCCTACAGCCACTTCAAGGGTGGGCTGCCTGCCTGGGTGAAGTTCGATGCGCTGCACCGGCGCTTCGAGTTTGCACCGCCCGCCGGGTCCGAGGGCAGTGCGCATATTCGCGTGGTCGCCACGGACTTTGACGGCGCCGAAGCGGAGCTCAGTTTCCGGGTGAACTTTTCCCCGAATATTGATGAAACTAAATTCGAAGGGAGTAAGTAATCGCTCCGAGGTATCGGTCACAAATTTCACGTAGATTTCATTGACCGGCCGTCAGCACTCCATATACTGATGACGCTGGAAGCTATTCCGATTTTTATGTGTTCCATTTCGATTTGCTCTACTGCCTCTCGTTGTGTTCGCCATAAGTAATCGCGATGCTTATAGCAGTCGCCAGGCTGCCAGTGTCTGTTGCATGGGTACCTGGCTTGGGGAAAGACGTGACTGCGGATAGCATTGTGAAATGCTCGTCGCATCACATGAGATAACGATAGGAAGTAAGCATGTCCACGACCAAAGGCACCGTTAAGTGGTTTAACGAAACCAAGGGCTTCGGCTTTATCCAGCAGGAAGGCGGCCCGGACGTTTTCGTTCACTTCAGTGCAATCCAGGGCTCCGGTTTCAGAACGCTGGCAGAAGGCCAGGAAGTCGAATTCAGCGTGACGGAAGGTAAGAAGGGCCCGCAGGCGGAGAACGTTACTCCGCTCTGATTCCCGCGCCTTCGGGCGCACGACGAACAGCTACAGCCGATAACATCTTTCCTCCTGCCGGCATTGCGCCGGACAGGACTTTACCAGCCCCGACCAGCTCGGGGCGGTAGTTCCCTGCGGCTACTCGCCGCCGATCAGCTCTGTTTTCAGCGTGGATTCACCCTTCAACGAGCTGGTGATAAAGCAGCTTTGCTCGGCCCTCTCCAGCAGTCGCTCGGCCTTGTTATGGCTGCTGCCGGCCGGCAATTCCAGTCGGGCGTGGGTGGTAAACCCCGTGAACTGAATAGCGCGGTCCACCTGGGCGAGCGTGCCCGCCACCTTGACCTCCAGGGACTCCCAGTCCAGCTTGGACGCCGCAGCTATGGCCTTGAAGGAGAGGATGAAACAGCTCGCTACCGCGGCCACCTGCAGGTCTTCCGGGGAGTGGATATCGCCGGGACCTCCGAATCCGCTGGGGGGAGCCAGGGTAAGGTCCGGCTGCCCCTCGATGCTGGCGGTGACCAGGCTTTTCGTGGTGGCTGTGGCGGTGGCATTGTAATCGTGGGGCAGGCCCTGCATGGCGTTCTCCTTGTCGGGTACACTTTGCGCTTTCTTCAAGCTGTGGACTTTGTTATGACTCTGAGTATAGGGCCTTTGGCGCGCACGGTGATTTGCCTGTGGTTAGCAATGGCTGCAGTAGATGCAGCGGCGCGTGCCAAGACTGATATGGTGGAGCTCGCCAATGGCGACCGGGTCAGTGGCGAGATCAAGTCGATGCGCAACGGCATACTCAGCTACGGCACCGACAGCATGGGCACGGTCAGCATTGAGTGGGATGGCGTGAACACCCTGGACAGCAATCACTTTTTCCGTTTGCGCATG
>JAZBOY010000287.1:0-2302 GCA_036351375.1 Halieaceae bacterium | reverse complement strand
GCCCTGCTGGAGGCGCAGGGCATTACCGGCCTTTCGATCATCGAACTGCGGGAGCGCACCACAGACACGCCGGGGTTCGAGGTTCCACCGGGCGTGATCCCGGGCTACCCCTCGCTGTTCAGCCAGCTGGCGGGCTCCGCGGGGCGCATCACCAGCTCGGTGGAAAATACCTTGCAGCGCCTCGACAACCTGCTTACCGACGAGACCGCCGCGGACCTCGCCGTCACCATCGCCGAACTGCGCACCCTCTCGGAAAACCTCGCCGCCGCCTCGGCAGACATCGACCAGCTCATGGCCAGCGCGGGCCGCGTCAGCCAGGAGCTGGAAACCACCTTGCCGGAGTTTCGCTCGGTGGCGGAGCGACTCGACGAGGAAGTGCTGCCGACGGTCGCCGAGGCTGGTCGCTCGCTGCGCTCGGCCACTGATGCGGTGGCCGCCACTCTCGGCGAGAACGGGGAGGAAGTGCAGGCACTGCTGAACCAGGAGCTGCCGGCGCTGGTAGGGCTGACCGATGACCTGGCGAGCACTTTGCGGGAACTCAACAGCCTGCTGGGAAATATCAATGACGAGCCGGGCGCCCTGCTCTACGGCGAATCCGTCAGGGAAGTGGAGATCGACCGTGAATAAACTGCTGTTGCTCGCGCCGCTGGCGCTGCTGGCGGCCTGCATGACGCTGCCCGGCAGCGATACCCCGGCCACCAGCCGCTATCTGCTCACCAGTGCCCAGACCGGGTGTGAGGCTGGCGGGGCGCCGATTTCCCTGAGCGTGTTGCGCGTCAACGCCGGCCTCGACAACGATCGCATTGCCCGCCTCGATGCCCGCAGCGGACAGCTCAGCTACCTCAAGGATGTGCGCTGGGCAGACCAGTTGGGGCGTCTGCTGGAGCAGCAGCTCGCGACAGACCTCGAATGCCGCGGCTTTGCCGTCATGTCGGGCCACCGCCACAGCCTCGGCCAGCCGCGCCTGCTGTGCGAGGTACGCGCTTTCAACCTTGTAAAGGACGGCCGCGACCAGGCGGACGTGGCCCTGTCATGCGTGCTGCAGGAAGATGGCAGCGATCGCAGCATCATCACCCGCCACCGCGAGCCGCTGGCGCGCTGGAGCGCCGACGCGGCAGTCGCAGCCCTCAGCGAGGCCTACGGCCGGGCGCTGGATGACCTCGTCGACGGCATGCGCTGAGCCATCGTGGAAGGCCTCGAAGAAAGCACCATCTACTGCCCCTATTGCGGGGAACCCAACGGCGTCCTGCTGGACCCGTCAGAGGCCGGGCAATCCTATATCGAGGACTGCCAGGTCTGCTGCCGACCCATCGTCTTCGTGATGGATACCGCCGGCAGCGTCGAGGTGTTTACCGAGGACGACTGAAAGCGTCAATTCTCACAGGCCGATGGAGTCGCCACCGTCAACGCTTCGCGGGCGCTCGCGTTCGATATTGAGACGGGCGGGAATGGCCACCGTACTGCCGCTGAGCTGGTACTCCATGACGTATATCTGGCGGTCGCCGCCGAAGCTGGTCTGCGCGATTGGCAGCCAGTAGCGCAGGGAATCGAAACCGCGATCAATCTCCAACACGTTGTCACCAAGGCTCCAGGTGATGGGCGACTGCACCAGTGTCAGCATGTCGCCGCTGCTGCTCACCCGCTCATTGAAGCCGGTGTTGGGATCACCGGACTCGCTGAAGCTCCAGCCGAACACAAAGTTCGGGGTCGGGTCGCCACTGTCGTCCAGTACGCCGGGAATCCAGCTGTTGATTTCGCTGTTCCAGAACAGTCCGTCGGCGTTGCTCAGGAACGACTCGGACAGGACCAGCGGCGTATCTGCCTTCACGTAGATGGAGTAGTCGGCAAATCGCTGGATGCCGTTGCTGAATTCCTTGAAAACACCGTACTCGAGGCCCAGCTGATCGACGATGGTGACCGTCTGTGACCAACCGTCGCTATAGCTGATGACCAGCTTGCCATCGACTACAGACCAGTCTGCTGCCACGCCCGAAATCGCGCCGGTGGCCTGGCCGTTGTCGGCGAATGTCACCACCTCGCCCCAGTCGGCCACCGGGAAGTCACCGGAAAAGCCGCTGCCCGGGCTGTAGCGCATGGTGGCACCCCAGGTGCCGGGAACACACACGGCGCCACCGGCGCCGCCACAGCTTGCGGTGAAAGGCACAGTCTCTACGGTGTCTTCCGGGCGCCAACCGCTGGTGGAAGAGGTGAGATCGGAACGCGGCGCGAGCTGGATCTCCTCGCCGTCGACGATCACAGGGTCGTAGGTGATTTGCGTCCGCTCCTGCACCTGCACCAGGTC
>JAZBOY010000286.1:0-9919 GCA_036351375.1 Halieaceae bacterium | reverse complement strand
TCTCTCAAACCATCCGTATTCGGTAACAGGTCTGACCACTGCGACGGCCTATAGTTTTGCTGCTGATTCCAGCCCGCGCGCAAGGTCTGCCTTGATATCGTCCACGTGTTCGAGGCCGACGGCAATACGAATAAGGTTTTCTGTGATCCCCGCCGCATCGCGCTCGGCGTCGCTCAGGCGGCCATGGGTAGTGGTTGCGGGGTGCACAATGGTGGTCTTGGCGTCACCCAGGTTGGCGGTCAGGGACAGCATGCGGGTGCCATCGATGCAGGCCCAGGCCTGTTCGCGCCCACCCTTCACCCGGAACGACAGCACGCCACCGAACGCCCGCTGCTGCTGTGCCGCCAGGCTGTGACCGGGATGACTCTCGAGGCCGGCATAGAACACCCGTTCCACCGCCGGCTGCTGCTCCAGCCAGGTGGCCAGTTCCAGCGCATTGGCGCTGTGCGCCTCCATGCGCAGGCGCAGGGTTTCCAGGCCCTTCAGAAACACCCAGGCGTTGAAGGCACTCATGGTCGGCCCGGCGGAGCGCAGAAAGCCCAGCACCTCGTCCATATGCGAGGCATTGCCGACAACGGCTCCACCCACGCAGCGACCCTGGCCATCCAGGTACTTGGTGGCGGAGTGGGTAACAATGTCGGCACCCAGCGCCAGCGGAGTTTGCAGCGCCGGGGTACAGAAACAGTTGTCCACCACCAGCAGCGCGCCAGACTCTTGCGCCAGGGCCGTCAACTGCGCCATGTCGGCGATATCGGAGAGCGGATTGGACGGCGTTTCCAGGAACAACATGACCGTGTTGTCGCGTAGCGCAGCGCGCCACTGCTCGAGATCGGTCAGGTCGACAAAGCTGGTCTCTACCCCAAAGCGCGCCATGTACTTGTTGAACAGCACCGTGGTGGTGCCAAACACGCTGCGCGAGCACACCACGTGGTCACCGGCCTTGAGCAGCGCCATGCACACGCTGAGTATCGCCGCCATCCCCGAGGCGGTGGCGACAGCGGCTTCGCCGCCTTCCAGGGCAGCGATGCGCTCTTCAAAGGTCCGTACCGTAGGATTGGTGTAGCGGGAATAGACATTGCCTTCGCGATCACCGGCGAAGCGCGCCGCCGCGTCCTCGGCGTCATCAAATACGTAGCTCGACGTCAGGAACAGGGCCTCGGAATGCTCTGACTCCATGCTGCGCCGCTGCCCTGCCCGCACGGCGAGGGTGTCCAGCCTGGCGTCTTCCAGGGCCTTGTCGGTATCGCGGGCCATCGTTCAGGATACTTCGTTGTGGAGGCCCACCACGGCGCCTTCCTCGCGAGCCGACTCGCGGCGCCGGGCCTGGGCGTCGTCGTTGCGCAAGGCCTCAACGCGGTCCAGGTAGCCCTGGTCGACATCGCCGGTGACATACTGGCCGTCAAACACAGAGCATTCGAACTGTTTGATAGCGGCGTTGCCTTCGTGGCTGCTGGCAATCAGGTCATCCAGGTCCTGGTACACCAGCCAGTCGGCGCCGATCAGCCGGCAGATTTCATCCTCGTCGCGGCCGTGAGCCACCAGTTCACTGGCGGAGGGCATGTCGATGCCATACACGTTGGGGTAGCGCACCGGCGGGGCCGCCGAGGCAAAGTAGACCTTGTTGGCGCCGGCTTCCCGCGCCATCTCGATAATCTGCTTGCAGGTGGTGCCGCGCACGATGGAATCGTCCACCAGCATCACGTTCTTGCCCTTGAATTCCAGCCCGATGGTATTGAGCTTCTGGCGCACGGACTTCTTGCGCTGGCTTTGCCCCGGCATGATGAAGGTGCGGCCTATGTAGCGGTTCTTCATCAGGCCTTCACGGAACTTGATACCCAACACATGGGCCATGGACTGGGCGGCAATGCGGCTGGTGTCGGGGATTGGCACGATCACGTCGATATCGTGGTCGGGGCGCTGGGCGAGGATCTTGCGTGCCAGGTAGTCGCCCTGCCGCATCCGCGTCTTGTAAACCGACACGCCGTCCATCAGTGAGTCGGGCCGCGAAAAATAGACGTGCTCAAAGATGCACGGGCGCAGCTCCGGTGCCTCGGCACACTGTTGCATATGCAGTTCGCCGTCGCCGCTGATGTAGACCGCTTCGCCGGCCTGCACATCGCGAATCAGCTCGAAACCCAGCACGTCGAGGGCGACACTTTCCGAGGCCAGCATGTATTCATCACCCTTCTCGGTGGCGCGCTTGCCCACCACCAGCGGGCGAATGCCGTGGGGATCGCGGAAGCCGACCATGCCGTAGTTGGCGATCATCGCCACCGCGGCATAGCCGCCCCGGCAGCGCTGGTGAACGCCGCGCACCGCGGTGAACACTTCTTCCTCGGTGGGCTTCAGCTTGCCCTGTTTCTGCAGTTCGTGGGCAAAGACATTGAGGAGCAGCTCCGAGTCGGAATCGGTGTTGAGGTGCCTGAGATCGGTCTGGTAGAGCTCCTCGCTGAGCGCTTCGGAGTTGGTCAGGTTGCCGTTGTGGCCCAGGCAGATACCGTAGGGTGAATTCACGTAGAAAGGCTGGGCGTATGCCGCCCCCGAACTGCCCGCGGTGGGGTAGCGCACGTGGCCGACACCGATGTTGCCCCGCAGCCGCTGCATGTGGTGCTGCTGGAATACGTCCCGTACCAACCCTTCGCTTTTGCGCTGGTGAAAATTGCCGTCGGCAAAGGTCATGATGCCGGCGGCGTCCTGGCCCCGGTGTTGAAGTACGGTCAGCGCGTCGTAGATCGACTGGTTAACGCTGGACCTGCCGACGATGCCTACCAGTCCGCACATGTCTCGATTTCTCCGCTTTGTTCAAGCACAGTCCACCCCGCCCCCTAACTTGCCCACGGCAGTTGACCGTTGGCGCTGGCCCGGTCAAACACGTCCCGCGCCCACTGTTCCACCATGGCCAGGTGCGGCACCAGCCGCGATTCCTGCATGAAGTCCTGTTCATCGGGCTCCAGCAGGGCCTGCATGACGAACAACATGACCAGCACCAGGACCAGCCCGCGGGCAAACCCGAATACTGTTCCCAGCACCCGGTCGGCCCCGCTGAGGCCGGTGGCCTTGATCACCTGCGCCAGCAGCCTGTTGATCAGGGAACCCAGCACCAGCGTGGACAGGAAGAGTATCATGTAGCCCGCCGCGTACCGAACCGGGTCATTGGTGATGTAATCCGTGAGCAGCAGGCTCATGCGCCCGGCAAAGGCCGTGGAGATCAGGAACGCCGCGACCCACGCGCCCAGCGACAGCGCCTCTTTGACAAAGCCGCGCTTGAGGCTGATCAGGGTCGACAGGGCAACGATGCCCAATATGGTCCAGTCCAGCCAGCTCATTCCCGCTCAGGGCACGTAGCGCGCGATCAGCGCGCTCACGTTCAACTGTTTGTCGATATCCCGCTTTACTGCTGCCAGCTTCTCGCGCTCAAACACGGGGCCAATAAACACCCGGTACAGGACAGCGTCGTCGCGGCGGATGGCGCGGTGATAGGCCTTGTAACCATGGCCGATGAGGCTGGCGGTGAGCTGGTCGGCTTTCTCGCGGCTGCTCACCGAGGCGACCTGCAGCACCCAGGCAATGGGAATGCCCTGGTCATCGAGGGCGGGGCTCGCCGGTGCAGCCCGCTCGCCCTCGGTATCCGGCAGCGGCGGAACGGCGGCGCGCTTTGGCTTGGGTTTGGGCTTGGGTTTGGGCTGCGGGGCCGGCGCTGGTTCCGGTTCGGGTTCCGGCGCAGCCTCCTGATCGGCCTCCGCTGGCAGTGCGGCCAGCTCTTCGGGGGTGGGCTCAGGCGCAGGTCGCGCCGGTTCTACGCCATCGATGGGTTGCGGCGCCGGTATGGTGACATCTTCCAGTGCCGGCATGGGCTCGAGTTGGGTCTCACGGTCAAGCGAGCCACGCTCGCCTTCCACAAAGAGCACAGGCCAGAAAATCACGCCCAGCGCGATCAGCACCAGGGCGCCCACCAGCCGCTGTTTAAGAATATCGTTCACGCCTTGTCAGGCCCCTCCCCCAGGAGCTCCATGAAACCGGCCACGGTATAAAAAGAGCCGAACACTACGACGGTGCCCTCTTCTCCCCAGGCCTGAGCGGCCTGCCAGGCCTCTGCCATGCCGTCGCAGAGCGACACCTGGTGCACGCCGGTCTCTTCCAGGACCCCCGCCACAGCGCCCGCCGGCAGGGCCCGGGAAACGCCGGGCAAAGCGGGCAGGAACCAGTGCGCGAAGGCCGCTGAACAGGGCGGAATCATAGCATGGATGTCCTTGTCAGACAGGACGGCAAACAGCGCAAGGCGCGGGCCCGGAACTTCCCTCTCCAGCCACGCCAGCAGATTGGCGATGGCGGCCGGATTGTGCGCCACATCGAGTACCACCGGCCGGCCCTGGTGCTGCAGGCGCTGCAGCCGCCCGGGCACCACCAGCTCAGCCAGGAGCTGCTCCAGCCGCGCGTCATCGACTGTCATGCCCAGCCTCGCCGCCGCTTCACGCCCGGCAAAGACGTTTTCCGGCCGCAGTGCGGATCGGCCGGCCAGCCCGGCGTGCTCGTCGACTGCGTAGAAGCTTGCATCGCAGCCGAGCTTTGCCAGCCTGTCAGCGACCGACCGGGGCGGATCCGGGTCGGCAATAACTGCCGTGATACCCGGTCGCAGAATGCCGGCCTTCTCACCGCCGATGGTCTCGCGGTCGCTGCCCAGCCAGGCCTCGTGGTCGAGGCTGATGGAGGTGATGATTGCCAGGTCGGCGTCAATAATATTAACGGCGTCCAGCCGGCCGCCCAGGCCCACTTCCAGTACCAGCAGGTCCAGGGGCTGGCGGGCAAACACCCACAGTGCCGCCAGTGCACCGAATTCGAAGTAGGTCAGGGACAGCTCGCCCCGCGCTTCCTCGATGGCTTGAAACGCAGCGATGATCGCTAGATCGCCGACCGGCTTGCCGTCGATGCGGATGCGCTCGTTGTAGTGCAGCAGGTGTGGCGACGTGAAAACGCCCACCCTGCGGCCGGCGTCCATGGCTATGGCTTCAAGGACCGCAGAACTCGAGCCCTTGCCGTTGGTCCCGGCAATGGTCACTACCGTGGGTTCCGGTTGCAGCAGGCCCAGGCGCCCCGCCACCTCGCCGACGCGGGCGAGGCCTAGATCAATCGGGTTGGGATGCAGTTGTTCGAGGTAGCTGAGCCACTCACCCAGGGATCGCTGCGGCATTACACCCCGCTGGCGGCGGCCGCACGCCCGGTGAACTTGAACAGCAGGCGCGCGAGGGTATCGCGCATCTCCCGGCGGTGAACGATCATGTCGATCGCGCCGTGATCGAGGAGGAATTCGCTGCGCTGGAAACCCTTGGGCAATTTCTGGCGGATGGTCTGTTCGATCACGTTGGGCCCGGCAAAGCCCGCCCGCGCATCCGGCTCGGCAACGTTGACATCGCCCAGCAGCGCCAGGCTTGCAGACACGCCGCCGTAGATGGGATCTGTCATGACTGAAATGTAGGGCACGGAGGACAACTTGAGGCGCTCCAGCACGGCGCTGGTCTTGGCCATCTGCATCAAGGAGATCAGTGCTTCCTGCATACGCGCGCCACCGGAGGCGCTGAAGCAAACAAAAGGAATGCGTTCTTCCAGGGCCAGCTGTGCTGCGCGCGTGAACTTCTCGCCCACCGCGTAGCCCATGGAGCCGCCGTGGAAGCTGAAGTCGAAAGCTGCCACCACCACCGGCATGCCCTGCAGGGTGCCACGCATGGCGACCAGCGCGTCCTTTTCGCCGGTATTGCGCTGGGCGGCGGCGAGGCGGTCGCGGTAGCGCTTGGTATCGCGGAACTTGAGCCGGTCGATGGGCTCAACGTCGGCGAACACCTCTTCCCTGCCCTCCTCGTCGAGGAAGATATCGAGCCGACGGCGGGCGCCGATTCGCATGTGGTGGTCGCACTTCGGGCAGACATCGGCATTGCGCTCCAGGTCGGGCCGGTACAGCACCGCCTCGCACTTGACGCACTTTTTCCACAGCCCTTCCGGCACCGTGGTGCGGCGCTCGCCAGCCTGCTTGCGGACCCCGGAGGGCAGTATCTTGTCGTACCAGCTCATCGTCTCTCGCCTGTCAGCTTGTTATTGGCCGCGCCTACTCAGCCGCCTGGCGTTCCATCCCCTCGGCCGTGCCAGAGGGAGTAACGCTGTCGACACCGGCGCGAATATCCGCCAGCAGGGTCGCTGCCGCCTCGAGAATCTCATCCTGCGAGGCTCCCGCGGCCGCCCTGTCGGCCATCAACTGCACCAGTGCGCTACCCACCACGACGCCATCAGCTTCATGCGCCACCCGCGCCGCGGATTTGGCATCCTTGATGCCGAAGCCAACTGCCACCGGTAGCTGTGTGAAGCGGCGTATCAGCGCCACATGCTCGGACACACTGTCCACATCCAGGTGGCCGGCACCGGTAACGCCCTTGAGGGACACATAATAAACGAAGCCGGTGGCCACCTCAGTGATTTTTTCCACGCGCTCCGGAGGCGTCGTGGGTGCCACCAGGAAGATGTTGTCGAGCCCGGTGCGCTTCAGTTCAGCGTTGAGGGCCTCCACCTCTTCCGGCGGCATATCGACGGTGAGCAGCGCGTCCAGGCCCACCTCACTGGCGCGGTCGGCGAAGCGGGCAAAACCCATGCCCACCACCGGATTGGCGTAGCCCATCAGCAGCACTGGGGTGTCGCTGTCCCGCTTCCGGAACTCGGCCACCATGGCCAGCGCATCACGCAGGCGCACGCCTTTGTCCAGCGCGCGCTCGTGGCCGCGCTGGATCGTCGGCCCCTCCGCCATCGGGTCGGAGAACGGCACACCCAGCTCGATGATATCCGCCCCCGCCTGCACCAGTCGGTGCATCAGCGGCACGCTGATGTCTGCCAGCGGGTCGCCGGCCACCAGGTAGGGAATCACTGCCTTGCGGCCACTGGCGGCCAGTTCAGCAAAACGCCTGGCGATGCGACCGGTCTGATTACTCATCGCCGCCGCCTCAGAGCTCGATGCCATCGAGGCGGGCGACGGTGTTGATGTCCTTGTCGCCGCGTCCACTCAGGTTCACCACAATCACCTGGTCGCGGTCCATGGTGGGGGCCAGGCGCGCCGTGTAGGCCAGCGCATGGGCGGTTTCCAGTGCCGGCATGATGCCCTCGGTGCGGGTCACCTCGTGAAAAGCCGCCAGGGTTTCGGCGTCGTCCGCGGCCACGTACTCGACCCGGCCCATATCCTTGAGCCAGGCGTGCTCGGGGCCAACGCCGGGATAATCGAGCCCTGCCGACACCGAGTGGGTGTGCAGTATCTGGCCATCCTCATCCTGCATCAGGTAGGTCTTGTTGCCGTGAAGCACGCCGGGGGTGCCGGCGGACAGCGGTGCCGCATGGCGGCCGGTGGCGAGACCGTCACCACCCGCCTCAACGCCGTACATGGCCACGCCCTCGTCCGACAGGAACGGGTAGAACAGGCCGATGGCGTTGGAGCCGCCGCCGACACAGGCGACCAGTGCATCGGGCAGCTTCCCGGTCATGGCCAGTGACTGCACCCGGGCCTCGCGACCGATAACGCTCTGGAAGTCGCGCACCAGCCGCGGGTACGGCGCCGGTCCGGCCACGGTACCGATGATGTAGAAGGTGTTGTCGACATTGGTGACCCAGTCACGCATGGCCTCGTTCATCGCATCCTTGAGGGTGCGGGTGCCGGAGGTGACGGGAACCACTTCGGCGCCCAGCAGCTTCATGCGGTACACGTTGAGGGACTGCCGGTGCACGTCCTCCTCGCCCATGAAGACATGGCATTCCATGCCCAGCCGGGCCGCGATGGTCGCGGAGGCGACACCGTGCTGGCCCGCGCCGGTCTCGGCGATGATGCGCTGCTTGCCCATATGCTTGGCCAGCAGTGCCTGGCCCACCGTGTTGTTTACCTTGTGCGCACCGGTGTGGTTGAGGTCCTCACGCTTGAAGAAGATGCGCGCACCGCCCAGCTTTTCCGACCAGCGTTTCGCTTCGTACAGCGGCGAGGGGCGACCGACATAGTGGGCTAGGTCCTCGTCAAATTCGCGCTGGAAATCGGGGTCCTGCGACAGCCGATTGTAGAGGCTGTCCAGTTCGTCCAGGGCGGCGATCAGCGTCTCGGACACGTAGCGCCCGCCATAGGCGCCGAAGCGCCCGGCGGCATCCGGCGTACTCGCCAACAGGTCGGTGTTGATGTGGTTCATTGCACTCTCTCGTCTTGGGTTCCGGTACGACTCGGGCACCGGGTCAGTTACTGCTTGTTACCAGGCGGGGTTCAGAGCCCTGCTCCTCCAGCCGGCCATCCGCCTGCGCCACGGCGCGGGCAAACGCCGCTATGCGTTCCGGCGACTTGATACCCGGCGCGCTTTCCACGCCTCCGGAGACATCCACGGCATAAGGCCTGAGTGTGTCGATGGCAGCGCCCACGTTGCCTGGCTCGAGACCGCCCGCCAGCACCAGCGGCACAGTGGCTTCGGCCGGGGCTTGTGTCCAGTCGAAGCTCTCGCCAGTACCGCCGGGAACGCCCTGCTTGTAGGCATCCAGCAACACAGCTGACCCGGCCGCGTAGCGAGCGACCTCGGCCGCCACGTCCGTGTCCGGGCGCACACGCAGCGCCTTCATCCAAGGGTATTGCAGCGTCTCGCAATACTCTACCGACTCATCACCGTGCAGCTGCAACAGGTCCAGCGACAGCTCTCTGGCCACCTCGGCCACCCAGCCGGCGTCTGCGTCCACGAACAGACCGACCCGGGTAACCAGGGCGGGCGTCGCGGCGAGAACCGCCTGCGCCTGTTCGATGGTTACCGCACGAGGGCTAGTCGGGTAGAACACCAGGCCAATGGCGTCGGCGCCTGCAGCCGCTGCTGCCTGGGCGTCTTCCGGACGGGTAATGCCACAAATTTTAATACGGGTGCGGGCCACGGTTACGGTCACTCTGGCAAGAGCGAGATAGTACCAGATGGGGGATAGTGATGCAGTCAGTCGGCGTCCGGCAGGAACCAGGGGCCGGGAGGGGGCGGCGACAGCGCGAACTCCCCCGGGTACTCCACCCCCACCAGGTAAAGCCCCCCTGCCGGCGCAGTATCAGGCGCCAGTGTTCTATCCCTCAACGCCAGCAGTTCGGCCAGCCAATTCGGTTCCAGGCCGTTCTTGCCCACACTGATGAGCGCCCCGGCAATATTGCGCACCATGTGGTGCAGAAAAGCGTTGGCCTGGATTTCGATCACCACCAGGCTGCCGCGGCGATAGACCCGGAGAAAATCCACGCGCCGCATGGGCGTGCTCGACTGGCAGGCGGCGGCGCGGAAGGAAGAAAAGTCCCGCTCGCCCAGCAGCTGCTGGGCGGCCTCGTGCATGCGCTCGCTGTCCAGCGGCTGGCGCACCCACGCCAGGTAGTCGTGGCCGATGGCCGGGCTCACCGGGCTGTTGTCGATCAGGTAGCGATAACGCCTGGACAGTGCGCTGAATCGAGCGTGAAAGTCCGAGGGCACCAGCTGGCCGCCGCGTACGGCTACCGTAGACGGCAAATTGGCATTGGCGCCTCGCAGCCAGGACTGCAGGGCGCGCGGGTGCTCGGCGTCGAAGTGCACCAGTTGGGCGGTGGCGTGCACGCCGGCGTCAGTGCGGCCGGCACAGTGGAGTCGGACGGGATGATTGGCAACGAAGCCGAGAGCTGATTCAAGGGCGCCCTGCACGCTGCTGACATCGCTGCCACGCTGCAGCTGCCAGCCGCTGAAGCGAGTACCGTCGTACTCCACCCACAGGGCTACACGTTGGGAAGTAACGGAGACGGGTGTCTCCGCATCGAAGTCAGTCAATGCCCTCCAGCAGCTGGCGAGCTTCGCCCTGCTGGGCCTCGCTGCCGGCCTCTGTGACTTCTTCGAGGATGCTGCGGGCGCCGTCGTGGTCGCCCATGTCGATATAG
>JAZBOY010000285.1:0-3833 GCA_036351375.1 Halieaceae bacterium | reverse complement strand
CTTGCCGAAGTCTTTGCGGATACGTTTCTTTTCGGTAAACGAATAGGCCATGCCTGCCTTCCCTCGAGTAAGATCTCTGCTAGATCGCCGGCGGCACCGCCGAAGGCGGCGCGACGCACTGGATCCGGTGTGACTGGACCGCGCCGTTCAGGCCGGGCCAGTGGTCGGAACCGCGGCCCGGGCCGCGCTCCCCGCAATCGAAAAAACCGTAGCAACAGGAAAAGGCCGGCGGCACGCGGGCCGCCAGCCCAAACCCGTCCTTGCGGTGAGCACCGACAAGTCGATTTACTTGAGCTCGACCGTGGCGCCTGCCTCTTCCAGCTCTTTCTTGGCGGCTTCGGCATCTGCCTTGGATACAGCTTCCTTGAGGACGCTCGGCACACCTTCGACGGCGTCCTTCGCTTCCTTCAGGCCCAAGCCCGTGAGACCGCGGACCGCCTTGATGACCGCGACCTTGTTGGCGCCGAAGCTGGTCAGCACCACGTCGAACTCGGTCTTTTCCTCGGCAGCGGCAGCACCGGCATCACCACCAGCACCCGGAGCGGCAACGGCAACAGCGGCAGCCGCGGTAACGCCGAACTTCTCTTCCATGGCGGAGATCAGTTCCACCACTTCCATCACCGTCATGTTGGCAATGGCTTCAAGGATATCTTCTTTAGACATCGTAAAACTCCAAAAAATGCTTTAGCACAAAAGGTTTGCAGAGTCCGCCCTCAGGCGGCCTCCTTGGCGTCGCGAATTGCTGCAACAGTGCGGACGAGCTTGCCCGGGACCTCGTTGATGGTCGCCGCCAGTTTCTGCACCGGCGCCTTCATCACGGACATCAGCATGCTGATGGCCTGGTCGTAGGTGGGCATCTTGGCCAGGGTATCGAGTTCGGACGGCGCGAGCATGCGCCCGCCGATCGATACCAGCGTGACCTTGAGCTTGTCGCTCTCCTTGGCGAAGTCCTTCATCACACGGGCCGCGGCGCCCGGGTCCTCCTGCGAGAAGGCCAGGACCAGAGGTCCGATCAGGCCTTCCGTCATGCATTCGAACTCGGTGTCTTTCACCGCGCGCCGCGCCAGGGTGTTCTTGACGACCCGCAGGTAGACGCCGTTCTTGCGCGCCGCAACGCGCAGGGCGGTCATCTTGTCCACGGTGATGCCACGATACTCGGCCGCGACGGCGGAATAGGCCGTGCGAGCTACTTCAGCAACTTCGGCGACGATGGCTTGCTTCTGGTCGAAATTGAGTGCCAAAGTCGTCACCTCCCGACAACAGGGGACTTGCGTCCCGATTCACACCGGAGACCTCGCGGTCCCCACCATTTCGGTGCCCGTCGTCAGGAGATCCCTGATTTCGGGGCGCCATCTGCGCAGGCGGCGATTAAGCCCTCATTCGGGCGCCTGCGGTCTTTGACGGCTGCCGGCAGGCAAGTGCCTGCCGGCGCCCCCAATTCGCGGAGCCCGGGACGCAGCCCCGGGCCCCTGACCGTGTCACAGGATCGACAGGCTGCTCTGGTCGAGCGCCAGGCCGGGGCCCATGGTCGAAGATACGGTGACACGCTTCATGTAGATGCCCTTGGAAGTGCTCGGCTTGAGCTTCTTCAGGTCGTTCAGCAGCGCCTCGAGATTCTCCTTGAGCGCGGTCGGCTCGAAGGTGACCTTGCCGATCGAGGCGTGGATGATACCCGCCTTGTCGGTACGGAAGCGCGCCTGGCCCGACTTGGCGTTCTTGACCGCCAGGGCAACGTCGGGCGTGACGGTGCCGACCTTGGGGTTCGGCATCAGGCCGCGCGGGCCGAGAATCTGGCCCAGCGCACCGACGACACGCATCGCATCGGGCGCCGCGATCACGACGTCGAAGTCGAGGTTGCCGCCCTTGATCTCTTCGGCCAAGTTCTCCATGCCGACCTTGTCGGCCCCGGCTGCAGTAGCAGCCTCGGCAGCCGCACCCTGCGCGAACACTGCCACGCGGACCTTCTTGCCGGCGCCGTTGGGCAGCACGGTGGAACCGCGCACGACCTGGTCCGACTTACGCGGGTCAACGCCCAGGTTCACCGCCACGTCGACGGACTCCTCGAACTTGACCGACGAGAGCTGCTTGAGCAGCGCGAAGGCCTCTTCCGCGGCATACAGCTTGGTCGAATCGACCTTCTCACGCAGCGCCTTCTTACGTTTGGAAATCCTGGCCATCACTCAACCCCCTCGACGTTGAGACCCATGCTGCGAGCCGAACCGGCGATCGTGCGCACCGCCGCTTCCAGCGAGGCCGCAGTGAGGTCCGGCTCCTTCATCTTGGCGATCTCTTCCAGCTGATCCCGGGTCACGGTCCCGACCTTCTCGGTGTTGGGGCGACCGCTGCCGCTCTGGATGCCGACCGCCTTCTTGAGCAGGATGGTGGCCGGCGGGGTCTTGGTGACGAAGGTGAAGGAACGATCGCTGTACACGGTGATAACCACCGGCAGCGGAAGGCCCTTCTCGACGTTCTGGGTCTGGGCGTTGAACGCCTTGCAGAACTCCATGATGTTGACACCGCGCTGACCCAGAGCGGGGCCGACGGGCGGGCTGGGGTTGGCCTCCTGGGCCTTTACCTGCAGCTTGATGTAAGCCTGGATTTTCTTTGCCACTGTTTACCTCTCTACGGGTGCAAGCGTTCGGGACTGGTTACCCGAACTCCCCGGTTGCTTCGGCTTACGGGAGAACGACTCCGTAAGCGGTTGAGTCCGTGCCGTCCTGGCGCGATCTTCGAGACTTCCTGACCCCCGGTGCCGGCCTCGTGCCCTGGCGTGCGCGCCTCAGGAAGCCTGGTCAGATGGCTTCCTGCCGGCCGCGCCGACCGATCTCACCCCTTCTCGACCTGACTGAACTCCAGGTCGACCGGGGTGGAACGCCCGAAGATCAGCACCGAGACCTTCAGGCGACTCTTGTCGTAGTCGACTTCCTCGACCACGCCGTTGAAATCGTTGAACGGGCCCTCGGTCACCCGCACCACTTCGCCCGGCTCGAACAGGACCTTCGGCTTGGGCTTGTCTACGCCCTCCTGCATGCGCTGCAGGATGGCCTCGGCCTCCTTGTCGGTGATCGGCGCCGGACGGTCACCGGTGCCGCCGATGAATCCCATCACCTTCGGAACGTCCTTGACCAGGTGCCAGGTGTCGTCGGTCATTTCCATCTGGACCAGGACATAACCCGGGAAAAACTTGCGCTCGCTGCGCCGCTGGGTGCCGGCGCGCATCTCGACCACTTCCTCGGTCGGGACCAGAATCTCGCCAAACAGGTCCTGCATCCCGGCCCGCGCGACCCGCTCCTGGAGCGAACGCTTCACGTGCCCCTCGAAGCCGGAATAGGCGTGTACGACGTACCAACGCTTCGCCATGTCAGCCTCCTTGTCCGGTCAGGTAGCGCACCACTGCGAACAGGATCGAATCGACCAGCCAGAGAAACAATGCCGTCAACAGAACCGCGACCATGATGATGAGCAGGGTCTGCAGCGTCTCCTGCCGGGTCGGCCAAACGACCTTGCGAACCTCTGTTCGAGAGTCGACTGCGAACTGCCACACACCTCGTCCAGCCGCGGTCTGAAGGGCGACGAATACGGCCAGACCGATCACCACCAGGAGACCCGCGAGGCGAATCCACACCGGTTGATCGGCGAAGCTGTAAAAGCCGTAAATGCCGGCGACAATCAGCGCCACGACGACGATCAACTTGATCGTATCGAGCGCACCACCAGCCTGTTCCGTATTCGCGTTCATCACCAGCCAGATTTGGCAGGCCAAGAGGGACTCGAACCCCCAACCTGCGGTTTTGGAGACCGCTGCTCTACCAATTGAGCTATTGGCCTAAACT
>JAZBOY010000284.1:0-2697 GCA_036351375.1 Halieaceae bacterium | reverse complement strand
CTCGCGCACGGCTCTGGCCGCGTGCAAACGCGTAGTGAGTAAGACCAAAATTGAGACTCTGCGAAACGTGATGGTGCTGCGAACTGCGAGGAATAATCAAGGTGCTTCCAACTACTGTTATGCAGTGTAGACCATCTTGGCGGGGATGAAAGCTTTATTTTGATTATTTTTTGGCGGCCTGCTGCTCCGCGTAGCCGGTTACGAAGGGGTAATCCGGCTTGCCGTTGGGGGCGCGCTTCAGGTCGTCGATGGCGAAGATCAGCTTCGGCACCTTGTAGTCTGCCAGGTGCTCCCGGCAGTGGGCCTGGATGCCGGCCACGTCGAGGTTCTCCGCCGTGAGCTGCGGGCCTTCCACCACCGCCACCACCTGCTTGCCAAACCGCTCGTGGGGGAGGCCCACGACCAGCGCGTCGGTAATGGTGGGGTGCTGCACCAGCACGGTTTCCACCTCCACGGTGTAGACCTTCTCACCGCCGGTATTGATTACGGTGGAGTCGCGGCCCAGCAGCACGATCATGCCGTCTTCGCGCAGGGTGCAGCGGTCGCCGGTTTTCACGTAGCGCATGCCGTCGATCTCCAGGAAGGTCTCGGCGGATTTCTCCGGCTCGTTGTAGTAACCGATGGGCGAGAAGCCGCCGGAGTAGATCATGCCGATAGTGTCGCTGCCGGGCTGCACCGGGTTCAGGTCTTCATCGAACACCCGGGTGGTGGGCATGGGCTGGAATACGCCGGCCTCGGGGGTGGAGATGCCGTAGCCGATGGCCTCGGAGGAACCGAGGGTGTCCATCATGAACAGCTTGGGCTGGTGCTTCTGGAAGGCGGCCTTGCTGGCGTCGCTCATCGCCGCGCCGGAGCTCACCAGCATCAGCAGGCTCTCGATGGGCTTCTCCCCGGCGCGCCGTTCCAGCGCCTCGGTGAGCGGCATGGCGAAGGCATCGCCCACCAGCACCATGCAGCCCACGCCGTGGCGCTTCACGGCGTCGAGGGTGGCGTCCGGGTCAAAGCGCCGGCCCGGCAGGGTCAGCACGGGGTTGCCCTGGGCCATCATCATGATGGCGGTGATAAAGGCCGCGCCGTGCATCAGCGGACTCAGGCTCAGGAAAGGCATGCCGCCGGGCAGGCGGTTCACGTTGGCCACGTGCTCTTCCATGGTCGCCGGGTGCTTCTCGATGCCCAGGATCATCTTCAGGGCATTGCCGGTGGCGGTCTGGGTCTTGCGGAACATGTCCTCGTGGCGCCACTGGGTGCCCTTCGGCAGGCCGGTGGTGCCGCCGGTGGCGATCAGGATCAGGTCGTCGCTGGAGGTTTTGCGCTGGAAGTCGCCAGGCTGCCGCGACTGCAGCTCCGAGAGCGCCACTGCAAAATCGTTGGTCTTGCTGCCGCTGGCGAATACTGCGTCGCCGTCTACCTCAATAAATGCCACAGTCGCGGTGAGCTTGGGTTGGATGGCGGCTACGATGTCGGCAAACTCGCTGTCATACACCAGCACGCGGATATCGAGCCCGTTGCAGAGGTCGGTCAGCTCCTCGTCGGTGTAGCGGAAGTTCACATTCACATGGCTGTGGCCGGCCAGCCCCGCGCCCACGAAACTTTCCATGTAGGCATTGGAGTTGCGCAGGTAGTGGCCCACATGGCTGCCGGCGGGCAGGTCCAGCTGCTGCAGGAAGTCGGCTATGCCCTCGGCGCGCGCGACCAGCTCCCGGTAGCTGAGGGTCTGGTCGGCGTGAATCAGGGCGGGCTTGTCGCCCCAGTCCGAGTGGGCCAGCTGGTAAATGGCCTCGGCAAAGTTCCAGCAGCTCATCGGGATGTCAGACCTCAGGCGTCGTCGTCAAAGTGGAAGTGCAGGGCGAATTCGTTGTCATCCACGCCCCGTACGCCAATGCGGCGGCCGGCGGGCTCGTCGTCCAGCATGGCCTTTACCGTGGCCTGGTCGTCGGGCCGGGTGTGGGCGACGAAGCGGGCGCCGGCGTCGGTTTCCGCCAGCACAATGCCCTGCACCGGCTCACCTTTCATGTAGTTGATAGTGCAGGCGAGGATGGTGCCGTGGTCCGGGTGAACGTCGTTCTCCAGGAAGGGAATCGTCTCCTGGTCGACGATGGTGTCGGCCACCGTCCAGTCGATAATGCTGGGCTCGCAGGAAAAGATGCCGGTGGCGTGTTTGGAGAGCATGCCGCCATTGGCGTGCACAAAGGCGTACTGCAAGGGGTCGGCGCGCACCTGGCTCCACATCTCGGCCAGCGCGTGCATGCTATAGTTGTTGCCGGGGCCGCCGAAGAAGGCGAGGCCGCCGGTCAGGGTCAGCGGCGTGCTGCCGTCCAGCGGCAGGCCCAGCTCTTCGGCAATGGCGCTCACCGCCACCGGGAAGCAGCTGTAGATGTCGATCAGCGCGATGTCCTTGATATTGATCTCGGCCATATCGAAGGCTTTCTGCACCACCTCGTGGGCCATGGCGGAAACGCTGGGGTCTGGCCGCACGGTCATGTCGTGCTCGGTGCCCTTGGCGGCGCCGTGCATGTACACCCAGTTGGATTCCGGGATGCCCAGCTGCTTGGCCTTGCCAACGGTGGTGAGAATCAGCGCTGCGCCCTGGTTCACGCTGTCCTGCGCCACCATGCGCTTGGTGTACAGGTGGGTGAGCGGCTCCGCCGCCATCATGTCTTCTGCGGTCAGCGGGTTGGGGAACTGGGCGTGGGGGTT
>JAZBOY010000283.1:0-3941 GCA_036351375.1 Halieaceae bacterium | reverse complement strand
CGATCAACGTAGTAGTTGTGCACGAAGTTATCGGGCTTCACGCACTCCATGTAGGCCTCGCCGGCTTCCACGTACTCCGCCACGGCTTCGCGGGCTTCCATCATTTCCTCGAAGCTCGCCTCCATGCCGTTCGGAATTTCCGGCTGCTCGGGCCAGCCGGCGCCGTCACAGGCGCCAAATGCAGAGCCGGAAGCCAGTGCTACTACCAGTGCAATAGTGTTTTTCATGGTTCATCTCCTGAGGGTCAAATCGGACCCAAAAAAATGTAAAAACGCTAACTATGGACGTGTCGTTAACGAGACTAGTTACGCTCGGTAACAACACTTACGAAGTGTCACACCAAATGGACCAGAGTGGGTAGGGGGTAAAATGAAATTTTTATGTAACTAATTGTATTTATTGGGTTTTGTGACGCACGTCCGCGCTTTTTTGGTGCCCGCGCGCACCGTTTGAGGGCAATTCACGTGTTACCGATAGAAACGTGTGCAGAAGTGGGACAGGCATTCATACGGCTGGCAACAGCCGCACGAACTGGATAGTCAGAGAATCAGGCGACTTCGAAGTACTGAACGCTGAACAGCGAGGCATCGTCCAGCCAGCGACCGCGGGCCTCAAAGCCAGCGCCTGCCGCCAGCGCAGCAAAACCCTCCAGCGTGTACTTGTGGGAATACTCGGTGTGAATGCGTTCCCCGGCGGCGAATTCCAGCACCGTGCCATCGCAGTTCACCTGCTGATCGCTGCGGCTCTCCAGGTGCATTTCGATGCGCTGGGCTGCGCTGTTGTAGAACGCCACGTGTGCGAATTGCTCGGGATCGAAATCCGAATCCAGCAGGTGGTTGGCGTGATGCAGGATGTTGCGATTGAAGGCCGCGGTAACGCCCCTACTGTCGTTGTAGGCCGCGTTGAGCACCTCGCTGGACTTGTGCAGGTCCACACCGATCAGCAGTCCGCCCCCCTGCCCTACCAGCTGTGCGCTGCGCAGCAGGAATTCACGGGCAGCAGCGGGCTCGAAATTGCCGATGGTGGACCCGGGGTAAAACAGTACCCGGCGGCCAGTAGCGGCTGGCAGGTCAAAGCTGTCAGAGAAGTCCGCCACCACCGGGCGCACGTCCAGGCCAGGGAAATCTTCACGCAACCGCTGGGCGGCATCGAGCAGGAAATCCCGGGAAATATCCAGCGGCAGGTAGGCCGTCGGCTCGAGGTCTGCGAGCAGGTAGCGCACTTTTTCACAATTGCCGGCACCGGGCTCCACCAGCTCGCAACCGCGCCCGACCGTCTCGGCAATCGCCGCAGCCTGTTGCTCCAGGATCGCGATTTCGGTGCGGGTCGGGTAGTACTCTTCCAGTTCGCAGATCTCGGCAAACAGCTCCGAGCCGCGCTCATCGTAGAAAAACTTGGGGTTGATCGAGCGCGGCGGCTCCAGCAGGCCGGCGAGCAACTCCTCGCGTTGGGTGGCGTGCACGTCGGTCAGGGGTTGATCGTCTAGAGCCATTTGGCAAGCCTTATGCCGGTGAATTGCCAGCGGTCCGGGGGATAAAAGAAGTTGCGGTAGCTCACGCGCATCTGGCTGCGGCTGGTAACGCAGGAACCGCCGCGCAGCACCAGCTGGTTGGCCATGAACTTGCCGTTGTATTCACCCACCGCACCGGCAGCGGGCTGATAGCCCGGATAAGGGCTGTAGGCGCTGCTGGTCCACTCCCACAGGCCACCGTGCAGCTGGAGATCGGCCTCGCCGTGCGCCGAGTCCGGGTGCAGGCGACCAGACTCGACAAACTGGCCGGCAAGCTCGGTGCCGGCCGCCAGCGCCTCCCACTCAAATTCGCTGGGCAGCCTGAAGCCGGCCCAGCGGGCATAGGCATCGGCCTCGTAGCCGCTGACATGGGACACCGGCCGCGCCGGATCCAGCGGGCACAGCCCGTACAGGGTGTACTCCAGCCACTCATCACCCTGCCGGTGCCAGTACAGCGGCGCCTGCCAACCGCGCTCGCCGACTGTGCTCCAGCCATCCGACAGCCACAGCTCGGGGCGGCGATAGCCGCCATCGTCAACAAAGGCCTGGTACTCGGCATTGGTCACCAACCGATCGGCCAGGGCAAAGGGGGTCAACAGCACAGCGTGGGCCGGCAGCTCGTTGTCGAAACAGAAACCGGCATCACTATGCCCTACCTCGACCTGCCCACCGGGGTGTTCACGCCAGCCCAGCGGCCGGCCGGCGCCGGAAGCCAGCTCACCCTCGCTGTAGGCCGGGTACAGCGGATTGCGCGACAGGCTGTACTTGATGTCGGTAAAGAAGAGCTCCTGGTGCTGCTGCTCATGATGGGTGCCGAGCTCCACCAGCCCGGTGATAGTGTCCAGCTGCGGGTGGCCGCCCGCCAGCAGGTCGCCGACCCAGGTATCCACATGTTCGCGGTAGGCCAGCACATCTTCCAGAACCGGCCGCGAGAGCAGGCCCCGCTCGGGACGCGGGTGCTGATCGCCGATGCCGTTGTAATAGGAGTTGAACAGCACCTCGTAAGCCGGGTGGAACGGTCGGTAGTCCTCGACGTAGGGCTTGAGAATAAAGGTCTCGAAGAACCAGGTGGTATGGGCCAGGTGCCACTTCGGCGGACTGGTATCCGCCATGGCCTGCAGGCTGTAGTCCTCGGTTTCCAGGGGCTCACAGAACCGCTCGGAATCGGTACGCACGCGGGTAAATCTTTCGGCGAGATTCATGTTTTCAAAGCCACCAGGTGAGGGGGCAGAAGCGCCCTTTCCAACCATTCAAACAGAAACTCGGTGACGATGGCCAGTAAGGCAGCGGGAATCGCCCCCTGCAGGATCAGGGAATGGTCGTTCAGGTTGAGCCCGGTGACGATGGGTTCGCCGAGGCCACCGGCACCGACAAAGGCGGCCAGGGTGGCTGTGCCAATGCTGATGATGGCCGCCGTCTTCACCCCCGCAAGAATCATCGGCAGGGCCAGCGGAATCTCCACGTGGCGCAGTCGCTGCAGGGTAGTGAGGCCCATGCCTTCCGCCACGTTGCGCAGCAGCGGGTCGATCGACTGGATGCCTGCCAGCGTATTGCGAATGATCGGCAGCAGGGAGTAAAGAAACAGCGCCAGCACCGCGGGCACCTGGCCCAGGCCCAGCACCGGCACCAGGATAGCCAGTAGCGCCAGGGACGGAATGGTCTGCAGGAGGCCGGCAACATACACCGCCCAGGCGGCGGCGCGCGGATGCTGGCTGAGGTAGATTGCCAGCGGCAATGCCAGGGCGCAGGCAAACAGCAGCGCCATGCCGGTGAGTTTCAGGTGGCGGGCGGTATTGCGCAGTACCTGTGCGGCCGTGCCCTGCTCGCCGGAATCCTCACGCCCCAGGTAATCGGCCACCACCGCCCGCGGCGACACCCCCACCTCCCCGGCGGCGGCATTGAGGGCCTGTATCTGGCTCTCGTTGAGGCTACCGACCAGGCCTGCCAGGCGCTCGCGGGCAGCGGCCGGCAGGTCACGTCGCGCCAGCAGCAGCGCGTCGTAGCGCGGGAAAAACTCCCGGTCGTCCGCCAGCAGTCGCAGGTCGAATAACTGCAGGTCGCCGTCCGTGGTATAGGCATCGGTGGCGTCAAGCTGGCCGCTTGCGATAGCCCGATAGGCCAGCGCGTGTTCGAGCCCGGAGACCTCGTGAGGCAAGCCGTAGTGAGCCTTGAGCGCCGGCCAGCCATCGGCGCGATTCAGGAACTCCAGTGAGAAACCCAGCTGCAGCTCCGGGTGATCAGCCAGGTCGCTCACCCGGGTGAGCCCCAGGGCCTCTGCCTTTTCACGGTCCACGGCAATCGCATAGCTGTTGTTGAACCCGAGCTCGGCGACAATTTCCAGGTCGCGCTCGGCCAGCGCCGCCGCCAGTTCGATGGGGTCGGCATTGGGCCGGCGCAATATGGTTTGCGCCAGGGTGCCGGTGTACTCCGG
>JAZBOY010000282.1:0-3023 GCA_036351375.1 Halieaceae bacterium | reverse complement strand
ACCGCGTGGTCGCCCATCAGTTCGTGGATGGCCAGGCGCCGCTCAACCAGCTCCTGCGGCTCGCCCCATGCCGCCGCCTGTGACAGCAGGCACGTCAGCAGCAGGGCGCAGCGTCGCATGCCGCGCTACTTGCGCTTCATGGAGAGGAAGAATTCCTCGTTGGTCTTGGTGTCCTTGAGCTTGTCGACCAGGAACTCGATAGCGGCCAGGTCTTCCATGCCGTGCAGCAGCTTGCGCAGGATCCACATGCGCTGCAGCTCTTCCTCGCTGGTCAGCAGGTCTTCGCGGCGAGTGCCGGAGCGGCGGATATTGATGGCCGGGTACACACGCTTCTCCGCCACCTTGCGGTCGAGGTGCAGCTCCATGTTACCGGTGCCCTTGAATTCCTCGTAGATCACCTCGTCCATCTTCGAACCGGTGTCGATCAGGGCGGTGGCGATGATCGACAGGCTGCCGCCTTCTTCGATGTTTCGGGCGGCGCCAAAGAAGCGCTTGGGTCGCTCCAGGGCGTGGGCGTCGACACCACCGGTGAGTACCTTGCCGGAAGAGGGCACCACGGTGTTGTAGGCACGCGCCAGGCGGGTGATGGAGTCCAGCAGGATCACCACGTCGCGCTTGTGTTCGACCAGGCGCTTGGCCTTTTCGATCACCATGTCAGCCACCTGCACGTGGCGGGCCGGCGGCTCGTCGAAGGTGGAGGCGACAACCTCGGCACCCTGGGCGCCGACTGAACGCTGCATCTCCGTCACTTCTTCCGGGCGCTCGTCGATCAATAGCACGATCACGTAGCACTCGGGGTTGTTGCTGATAATCGCCTGGGCGATGTTCTGCATCATGATGGTCTTACCGGCCTTGGGTGGTGCCACCAGCAGGCCCCGCTGCCCTTTGCCGATCGGCGCCACCAGGTCGATGATGCGGCCGGTCAGGTCTTCCGTGGAGCCGTTGCCTTTTTCCAGCTGCAGGCGCTCGTTCGGGAACAGCGGCGTGAGGTTCTCGAACAGGATCTTGTGCTTGGAGTCTTCCGGCTTGGTGAAGTTGACCTCACCGACTTTCAGCAGCGCAAAGTAGCGCTCGCTGTCCTTGGGCGGGCGGATCTTGCCGGAAATGGAGTCGCCGGTGCGCAGGTTGAAGCGCCGAATCTGGCTTGGCGACACGTAAATATCGTCTGGCCCCGCGAGGTAGGAGCCCTCGGCGGAACGCAGGAAGCCGAAGCCATCCTGGAGGATTTCCAGTACCCCATCGCCATAGATGTCCTCGCCGCTCTTCGCGTGGCGTTTGAGGATGGAGAAGATGATGTCCTGCTTGCGAGAACGGGCGATGTTTTCCAGGCCGATCTCAGATGCGATGTCGATCAGTTCCTGGGTTGATTTGGTCTTAAGGTCAGTCAGGTTCATATGTCAGGGGTATGGAAATAGGTCCGAAAGTGGCGTCGGCGCGGACGGCCGCGACAGGTTAGGTTTGCAATGCGGGCATCCGCCGTCGTTTCCCGAACGATGTACCAGGATGCTTCCGCTTGACCGAATAGACCGCGCTTGCTGTTAGCTGCTGAGCGGCCAGGTGGTTTGCGCCAATGGCGCTCAGGGAGTTTTTACTTGTTATACAGTCCCGCGGGGAGCGAGACGCGATGAAATGTAGCACGGCCACCGAGGGGCGTCTATACCCCCTTTAGCAAAAAAGCGGCGCGCGGTTTTGGCACCTCGCGCCGCGTATTCAGCTTATACAGAGGCTTCGACGAACTCGGTGAGCTGCGTTTTGGACAGTGCGCCGACTTTGGTGGCCTCGGCATTGCCGCCTTTGAAGATGATCAGGGTAGGAATGCCGCGAATGCCGAACTTGGGCGGAACTTCCGGATTGGCGTCAACGTCCACCTTGCAGACCTTGATCTTGCCGGCGTACTCGTCGGCGATTTCATTCAGCACCGGCGCGATCATCTTGCAGGGGCCGCACCACTCGGCCCAGAAATCGACCAGTACCGGCAGGTCGGAATTCAGGACTTCGCTGTCAAACGACGCATCGGTTACATGAACAATGTGCTCACTCATTCGCTGTCTCCAGGAGTGTTTATGACTACGGTAAGCGCGCAATCATACCACCGGGCGGCCGTCGTACAACAAACGTGCAATGTCTGCTTAGCACCAATCCGCATCTCCATAGCGGCAATTGGTATAAGCTGACGGCTTCGTCGCGGAACCATTGCCGGGAAACTACCACTAACTATGCCGGGTCAGGCGCAGCGCCTGAATTCCGGAATCAGACAAGGCCAGGACATTTATGAATAGCAAGCAGATTGCGGTACTGGTAGCCATCGGCGTGGCGATTGCCCTGTGGTTCGGTTTCGACCTGGGCAGTTACCTGAGTTTCGATGAGCTCAAGGCCCGCATGGGTGACTTCCAGGCCTACTACGCCGAACACCCGTTCAGCACGGGCGCCATTTACTTTGCCTTCTATATCCTGGTCACCGGACTGTCCCTGCCGGGAGCCGCGGTATTAACCCTGGCGGGTGGCGCACTGTTTGGTTTCTGGTACGGCCTGCTGCTGGTGTCATTCGCCAGCTCCATTGGCGCCACCCTGGCCTGCCTGGTCTCGCGGGTGTTGCTGCGTGACTGGGTGCAGGAACGCTTCAAACGCCAGCTCAAGGCGCTCAACGCAGGTTTTGAACGCGACGGCCCCTTCTACCTGTTCGGCCTGCGACTGGTACCGTTATTCCCGTTTTTTGTGATCAACCTGGTGATGGGTGTGCTGCCCATCTCCCTGTGGCGTTTCTACTGGGTCAGCCAGCTGGGTATGCTGGCAGGCACCGCGGTCTACGTGAACGCCGGAACGCAGCTCGGCCAGCTCGAGGGCCCCGGCGGCATCCTCTCCCTGGACCTGCTGCTGTCATTTGCCCTGCTCGGGGTATTCCCGCTGCTGGCGCGCTGGCTGCTGAATGCCATCAAGGCGCGCAAGGCGCTGGCAGAATTTTCCAAGCCCCGACACTTCGACGACAACATGCTGGTGATCGGCGCCGGCTCTGCGGGCCTGGT
>JAZBOY010000281.1:0-2823 GCA_036351375.1 Halieaceae bacterium | reverse complement strand
GGAACAGTATTCCAAGGACATTACCGCCAAGGCCGACGCCCGCCGCAGCCTCGAAGCCGAGCTGCACGACGCCCTCGAGAAGGAGCAGCTGGCGCTGTACTACCAGCCGCAAATCGATGTTAGCACCGGCAAGATGATCGGAATGGAGGCGCTGGTACGCTGGCTGCATCCCAGCCGCGGCGTGGTCGGGCCAGATCAGTTCATACCCCTGGCTGAGGAGAACGACCTGATTCTGGACATCGACTCCTGGGTGCTGGGAGAGGCCTGCCGTAAGACGCGCGCCATGCACTCGGCGGGTTTTCGCAACCTGAATATCTCCGTCAACGTATCGGCGCGTCAGTTCAGCAACCCGGATCTGGCCTGGACCGTCGCGGAAGCTTGCTCCAAGGCCGGCCTGGCGCCACGCTTCCTGAGTCTGGAAATGACCGAAAGCCTGGTTATGGAAAACAAGGAGAGTGCCGCCAAGATGCTGCGCCAGCTCAAGGATATCGGTGTCACCATCTCCATCGATGATTTTGGCACCGGCTACTCCTCGCTGGCCTACCTGAAGCGCTTCCCTATCGACGAATTGAAAATTGATCGCTCGTTCATTATCGAGATACCGGAAAACAAGGACGACGCCGCCATTGTGCAAGCGGTGGTCGCCATGGCCCGCTCCCTGGACCTGAAGGTAGTAGCAGAGGGAACAGAAACCCGCTCCCAGCTGGAATTCCTCAAGGAACACGAATGCCATGCCGCCCAGGGCCATGTCATTGCCCAGGCGCTTCCAGAGCGGGAGTTCATTGCTTTTGCGATGAAGAACCTCGGCCCGGGCCGGCGTGAGGCGGCCGGAGTTGGCGCTGCCACACGACCGGCAGCGCAGACGGCGGGCCGCCCCGGCGAGACCGGCCGACGCCCGGAATATTCCGCACGACGCGACGAAGCAACACTGCCGGCAAGGGACAAGTTCAAGGAATGAGCGGCGGCGAGCACACCTCGGGTGGCGGCGTAAGCGCCGGCCACGAGGATTTCCAGAACGACATCATCATGATGATCGATGACGAGCCACTGATGCTCGGCATCCTCGAGGTCTACCTGGTGCAGGCGGGCTACCGTAATTTCATCGCCCTGGACGATTCCACCAAAGCGGTCGAACTGATCAAGGCGGAGAAACCGGACTGCGTGTTTCTCGATATTCATATGCCCGAGGTCAACGGCTTCGAGATTCTGCAGACCCTGCGAGCCGATCCGGAAACCCGCCAGCTTTCAGTGATTGTGCTGACTTCCGACACCGACCCGGCGACCAAGCTAAAGGCGCTGGAAATGGGCGTCACAGATTTTCTCGAAAAGCCCGTGGATTCCAGCGAGCTGGTGCTGCGCCTGCGCAATGCCCTGATTGCCAAGGCCTACCGCGACCAGCTCACTTACTACGATGGCCTGACACGCTTACCCAACCGCCTGCTGTTCCAGCAGCGCCTGGAATCTGGTGTGACCGGCGCGCAGCGCAGCGGCAAGGGCCTGGCGCTGATGATCGTGTCAGTAGACCGCTTCCAGAACGTGAATGACAGCCTGGGGCCGACGGCGGGCGATGCGGTACTGATCCAGATCGCCCAGCGCCTTGGCGAACTGGCACGTGACGCGGGCTACAACAAACGCAAGGGCCCCGAAGGTACGGCGCGTTGCCTCGCCCGGCTTGGCGGCGACGAATTTGCCATCTCTCTCCCTGGCGTTACCAGCGAGGAGCAGATCGCCCAGATCGGCGAGCAGATCAGTGAGGTGATGAAACGGCCCTTCGAGGTGGAAGGGGAAGAAGTGGTGCTCACTGCCAGCCTCGGCATCGCGCGCTTTCCCGAAGACAGCATCGAGGCCAGCCAGCTGCTCAAGCATGCCGGCGCGGCCAAGGAAGCTGCCAAGAAGGAAGGCCGCAACACACTGCAGTACTACACCTCGGAGTTTACCGAGCGGGCCAATGAACGCCGCAGCCTGGAGGCCGACCTGCACAAGGCGCTGGCCGGCCACCAACTGCGCCTGCACTTTCAGCCCCAACTGAACATCAGCAGCGGCCAGGTGGTAGGCATGGAGGCGCTAGTGCGCTGGCGTCACCCCAAGCGCGGCCTGGTGCAGCCCGACCAGTTTATCCCGCTGGCGGAAGAGAATGACCTGATTATCGCCATCGACGCCTGGGTGATCGAAGAGGCCTGCCGGCAGACCCGTGCCTGGCATCTCGCCGGCTACGAGGGACTGCAGGTGTCCGTCAACGTTTCGGCACGACAGTTCAAGCAGCCCGACCTGGCCGGCCAGATCGCAGCGGCCTGCGAGCGCGCCGAACTGCCACCCGCCTCTCTCACAGTGGAACTCACCGAGAGCCTGGTGATGGGTAATCTCGACAAGACCGCCCGGCTGTTGCACGACCTGAAGGATATCGGCGTGACGGTTTCCGTGGACGATTTCGGAACCGGCTATTCATCCCTCGCCTACCTGAAGCGCTTCCCCATCGACGAGCTGAAGATCGACCGCTCATTTATACACGGGGTGCCGGGTGACCTCGAGGACTCCGCCATTGTTCGGGCGATCGTCGCCATGGCGCGCTCGCTGGAACTGGACATTGTTGCCGAGGGCGTCGAGACCGGAGAACAGTATGAGTTCCTGCGTGGACTCGATTGCGACCGGGCGCAGGGCCTGCTGATGGCAGCCCCGCTGCGTGACTCCGAGTTCTTCAGCTTTCTTGCCAAGAACTGGAACCAGTTTGGCTAATCCGGGTAGTCTTGGCGTCAGATTCATCGCCGGAGCAGCCCGTGGACCCTAGCGTAGCAAAACCCTCCTTCAGCCAGCGTGCGCTGGCCG
>JAZBOY010000280.1:0-4468 GCA_036351375.1 Halieaceae bacterium | reverse complement strand
TGCGAGCGAGTATGAAGCGACGTAAGAGGGATATGAACGACCGCGCATATCACAAAGGGTACCAGGCGGGATTGGTCGGCCGCTCCATGGATACCTGCCCACACAACGCAGAAGCAATAAGACAATACTGGTTATCCGGTTGGCGAGAAGGCCGCAGCGATAACCGCGACGGGTATACCGGGGTCTCCGGCGTACACCGCGAATTCCAGCAGTAAAGCAACGCCGCAAGCAGGCAGCCGAGGCTCTTGCCCGGGACTCTTTCATCCTGGGCAGCCCTGGGCACCCTCGCCCAGGGCCGTCTTGGGCGTAAGCCCCCGCGGACCTGACTGCGCCGCGCTAGTGCAGGCTGCTTTGCGCCAGGTCCAGCAGTTCCCGGTTGGCCACCGCAAACATGGCGAAGTCCGGCGCTGGCGCCGCGTGTAGCTCGGTCAGCATATTCTGCCAGCGGGAAATCAATACCGCCTCCTGCTCCATCCACCGCTGTATGCAGAGTTCGGCGTCGCGCTTCTCGCAAATGTGCTTGAGTGCACCCACTGCCAGCGAGCGCTGCTGCCACTCCAGGTCTTCCAGGTAGGTATCCCTGGCCAGGGCCTGCCACTCGTTCTCTACCTTGGCGGCCATCACCTGGGCGGCAAACCAGTCCAGGTCGAGTTTCTCACCCAGCTTGAAGAACAGCTCCGCGACTTCCAGCGCCGTGGAGTCGGTGCTGCGGGCCGCCTCGATAATGCCCATCGCCGCGTAAAGATACTGGCTGCCGGCGGTAAACTGGGCCAGTTCGCTGCTGACGTTCTTTGCGGTGAGTTCCTGGTAGCGGGCCTTTACCGCTTCCTCCGCGCCACCGGACAGCAAGCCCGGCAGCGCTGACTCCAGTTCCGCCACACCGGGCTGGAATTCGGCGATCGCCTGGGCCGGGTCCAGCTGGGTGCGGCGATTGCGCAGCAGCCAGCGGCTGGCGCGGCGCATCAGGCGCACCAGCTCGGACATGATGTCGCTCTGTACCTCGCTGTCGACCTCGTAGTCCAACGCCTCGATGGCCTCCCACTGGCGCGGCAGGCCAAAGATGTCACGGGCGGTGACATAGGCGCGGGCCACTTCCGGGGTGGTCGCCCCGGTAGAGACCATCATGCGGCCGACAAAGCTGACGCCGACCCGGTTGATCATGTCGTTGGCAATCTGGGTGGCGATAATCTCGCGCCGCAGCCCGTGGCCGTGAATATCCTCGCCGTACTGATCGAGTATCCGCTGGGGGAAACCGCCCTCCATGGCCCGGGCCAGGTAGCTGTCATCGGGAATATCAGACACCCCGAGCTGCTCCTTGAGAATGGCCTTGCTATAGGACACCAGCACCGACAGCTCCGGCCGGGTCAGGCCCAGGCCATTGGCGCGCCGCTCCACCAGCTCTTCATCGGTGGGCAGGAATTCCAGGCTGCGGTCCAGCCGGCCGTTTTCCTCCAGCCGCTGGATCAGTCGGGTGTATTCGCCGATGCGGCGTGCAGACTCACTCTCCGCCAGGCTGATGGCCTGGGTTTGCTGGTAGTTGTTGTCCAGCACCAGCTCGCTGACGCTGTCCGTCATCTCTTCCAGCAGCCGGTTGCGGTGCTTGGCCGTCAGGTCGCCCCGCGCCACCACGCTGTTGAGCAGGATCTTGATATTGACCTCGTGGTCGGAACAGTCGACGCCGCCGGCATTGTCGATGAAGTCGGTATTGCAGCGCCCACCGTTGAGCGCGTACTCCACCCGGCCCAGCTGGGTCAGGCCCAGGTTGCCGCCCTCGCCCACCACGCGGCAGCGCAGGTCCTTGCCGTTGACCCGCAGGCCGTCGTTGGCCTTGTCACCGACATCTGCGTGCTGTTCACTGCTGGCCTTGACGTAGGTACCGATGCCACCGTTCCACAGCAGGTCGACCGGCGCCTTCAGGCAGGCGGTAATCAGCTCGGTGGGCGTCAGGGTCTGGGCGTCGATGCCGAAGCGCTCCTGCATCTGCGGGCTGATCGGCACCGACTTGGCGCTGCGCGAGAACACCCCGCCGCCGGCCGAGATCAGCTCGCTATTGAAGTCTTCCCAGGTCGAGCGCTCCATGGCGAACAGCCGCTGGCGCTCGGCAAATGTGGCGGCCGCATCCGGGTTGGGGTCGATAAAGATATGCAGATGGTTGAAGGCCGCCACCAGGCGAATGGTTTCAGACAGCAGCATGCCGTTGCCGAATACATCACCGCCCATGTCCCCGACGCCCACCACGGTGAACTCGGTCTCCTGGCAATTGATGCCCATTTCCCGGAAATGGCGCTGCACCGAAACCCAGGCGCCACGCGCGGTAATGCCCATCTTCTTGTGGTCGTAGCCCGCACTACCCCCGGAGGCGAAGGCATCACCCAGCCAGTGGCCATACTCCGCGGAGATGGCATTGGCGATGTCGCTGAAGGTCGCCGTGCCCTTGTCGGCGGCCACTACCAGGTAGGGGTCGTCCTCATCCTTGCGCACCACCTGCTGGGGGGGCTGTATGGCGCCCTCCACCAGGTTGTCAGTGATATCCAGCAGGCCGCGAATGAAAGTCTGGTAACAGGCGATCCCCTCTGCCAGCACCTCTTCGCGGCTGGCATTGGGCATGGGCCGCTTGGAGACAAAGCCGCCCTTCGCCCCCACCGGCACAATCACCGCGTTCTTTACCTGCTGCGCCTTCACCAGGCCCAGCACTTCCGTGCGGAAATCCTCGTGGCGGTCAGACCAGCGCAGGCCGCCGCGGGCAACCTTGCCGCCCCTCAGGTGCACGCCCTCCACCTGCGGCGAGTAGACGAAAATCTCGTAGGCCGGCCGCGGCTTGGGCATGTCGGGAATCTGCGAGGGCTGCATCTTCAGGGAGATATAGTTCTTGCGCCTGCCCTCGACATCGCGCTGGAAGAAGTTGGTTCGCAGTGTGGCCTGGATCAGCGCCAGGTACTGGCGGATGATGCGGTCCTGGCCGAGGTTGGGCACCTGTTCCAGCGACTCGATGACCCGGTTGATCACTTCCTGTTCGCGAGTTTTGCGCCACTCGTCGTCACCTTCCAGCTCCGGGTCGAAGCGCGTCAGGAACAGCTCAACAATGGAGCCGGTGATGTGCAGGTGCTCCTCGAGAGTCTCGGCGATGTAGTCGGTGCTGAACTGGAAGTTGATCTGTTTGAGATACTTGGCATAGGCCCGCAGCACGGCCACCTCGCGCCAGTTCATCTGGGTACCGAGCAGCAGGCGGTTGAAGGCGTCGCTCTCTGCCTCGCCGAACCAGATGCGCTCGAAGGCGTCGGTGAACTCACCGCGCACGGCGTCCACGTCGACATTGCCGCCCAGCGAGTACATGAGGCTGAAGTCCTGTATCCAGAACACTTCGCCGTCCTTGTCACGCACCTCGTAAGGGTTCTCGGCAATCACCCGCAGGCCGAGGTTTTCGAGGATGGGCAACACGTCAGACAGCGGCAGCGCCTTGCCGTGCTGGAACAGGCGGAACCGCAGGTGGCTGTCGTCTTCGTCCACCATGCGGTAGAAGCTCATCTCCAGGCGCCGGCCTGCGCACACGGACAGAATGCGCCCCAGGTCCATCACCGCTACCCGCGGGTCGAACTGGTCGCGGTAGCCTGCCGGGAAACCGGCACCGAAACGGTCGGCATACTCGGCGCCGTGTTCTTCGCCGTACTCCTCGATCAGCCGGTCGCGCAGTCGGTCGACCCAGTCCTGGGTAGTTTCGATAACGGCGGCTTCGAGTTCCTGCAGGTCGTACTCGAGCTTGTGGTTCGGGTCCAGCAGCAGCACGAAGTGGATGCGCACCAGTACCGACTCGGTAAAGAAAGTGGTGAACTCGCTTTCGATACCGCCCAGCGAATCACACAGCAGGTTCTGGATCGCCAGGCGCTTCTCGGTGGTGTAGCGGTCCCGCGGCATATAGACCATGCAGCTGAAAAACTTGGCGTGGGCATCGGGCCGCGCAAACAGGCGAATGCGGCGGCGCTCCTGCAGCTGGTTGACCGCCGTCGACATGCGATACAGGTCGTCGACACTAGCCTGGAACAGTTCGTCACGGGGGAACAGCTCCAGCACTCGCGCCAGTTCACGTCCCTCGTGATTGCTCATATCCAGGCCGGACATGGCCATCACCTGCTGCACCTTGAGGCGAACGATGGGAATCAGGGTCGGGCTCTCGGTGTACACCGAGAAGGTATAGAGGCCCATGAAGCGGTGCTGCAGGATGACCTGGCCATTGTCGTCGTACTGGTTGACTTCCAGGTAATCCGGGTAGGCAAAGCGATGTACGCGGGAGCGTATGCGCGACTTGCCGAAGGTGATCTGCCGATCCAGCATGTCGATACCGTCGCGCGCGGCCGCTTCCAGGTCCCGCGCCAGGTCGACCTGGCCACTGGTACCGCGCAGCTTGAGCAGACCGAGACGGGTATCCTGGATATCCATCACCCGCGGCTGGTCGCCGTTGTACTGCACACCC
>JAZBOY010000279.1:0-2245 GCA_036351375.1 Halieaceae bacterium | reverse complement strand
TGTCGAGTTTCTCTTCTTCGCTGGCCGACTTGCGCATTTCCAGCTTCAGTTCCCGGTCTTCCAGCGTGGCGATCACCTCGCCGGCAGCCACCGCATCACCAGCGCGGCGGTTGGCCTCGGCAATAAAACCGTCGAAGGGGGCGACCACGGCTCGCTGCACGCGGCCTTCAATAGTCGCCTCCGCATGCACGCGGAAGGTGCCAGGCACCAGCGCCAGCGCGAGTACCAGCAGCGCTGACACGGCAGCGAGCGCCTTGGCGCCGCGATGGCCGGGACCTGCCAGGCGCTGTACCAGGCTGCCTGTTGCGGCCCGGGCACGATTCGAGATCGGGTTTTGCTGCTCGCGCCGCAGCTCCAGCGCAGCACCCAGCAGCGGGCCCAGGGACGCGATATCGGCTATTTCCTGTTCAGAAAAAGGCTGGTCCAACGGGCGTTCGCATACTGCCGCACAGTTTTCACCCAGCGGCAGGATCAACATGGCCCTTGCAGTGGATGCGGAGTTCTGCAGTTCAGAGAGGGAGCCTTCCTGAGTGCTATCTGCGTCAGGCCAGAACAGGGGAGCGCCTTCGACCTGGTCCATTGCCTCGCCCAGCAGTTCGGCCAGCCGGGAACGGGAATCGAACTGCATGCCGTGAGACAGGGCCTCGAGTTTGAAGCCGCGTTTGCCGCGCAGGCCGATGGCCACCCGTTCGCAATCGAGCTGCGCGGCCAGCTGGTCGGCCAGTGCCATCAGGCTGGCGGCCATAGGCTCTGTTTTCAGTACGGTTTCCAGCACGTGCACGGAAGGTGTGGCGGTGGTCGGGGCAAGTGCCTGGGGGGCAGTTGCCCCGGCCGTCAGCAGCAGGCGCTGCCAACGCTCGGCCCAGGTCAAGAGCTTCAGGACACTGCGCTGTTGGCTGTCTTTTGCCTCGAGTTGGATAGCCAGCGCCGCGTAGACTTCGCCACCGCGGCGCAGGGGCAGGGCGAACACGCCGTTGTCGACTACCGGACCGTCCTGTTCGGCGACGGCGGCAACCGCTTTGGCCAGGGCGGGCTTGTCGTTGTCTGTGAGATTGGCGGAGACGAAAATCTGGCCGATCTGGCCGTCTTCCAGCGTTACCACGATGCCGGCGCCGGGACCGGGCAACATCTGCCGCACGAGGATGTACCAGGCCTTCATCCGGTTAGCGACATCCGCGGAGATGGTTTCCGTGGCGCGGGCGTGAACCTCCCGCTGCTTTGGGTTATCCATCATGACGACTCGCCAGCAGCCGCCAGGGCTGGTCCGGGTACCGCTTCATGACATGTTTCACTCTCGCTGGGCGCCTTGAATACGCCGGTGCATAACGCTGTTTTTTACTAATTATTATTTTTTATCAATGCGTTACGGCAAATAGCTTACGTGACGTCTAGAGATTAAGCCAGCCCGCTCGTCACATTTCAGCAGGCTGGCGATTCTACTTCTCGGGTAGCACTGGGGAATATTGGCGGCCCCCGAAAAGGTGACGCCGCATGGGGCCCTGCAGGCGTGTTTCCTGTTGCTCTGGTGCCTGAGTAACAGCAGTGGCCACGCCGCCGGGTGATTGGGGTAAGCTGTGGGTTTTGCTGCCCAGCCTGACAAGGAGTTCCCCGTGCAGATCATTCGTACACTCACCGTTGTAGTGGCCTGCTGCCTGGCGCCTGGCGTCCTGGCCGATACCGTTATTACCGCCGCGCGCATGGTGGACACCCAGCGCGGCCGGTTGGTGGAATCCCCGGCGGTGCTGGTGCGCGGGAACCGCGTGGTCGAGGTGGGCACCCAGGGTGAGCTGGCGGTGCCTGAAGGTGCCGAGGTCATCAACCTGGGTGATGTCACGCTGCTGCCGGGTTTCATGGACATGCACGTGCACCTGTCCTCGGCGCCCAAGACCGTTCCTTTCCTTGAGGCGCGCCTGCAGTCGGTTCCGCGGCGCACCGTGAACGCAGTGCGCAATGCGCGCCTGAACCTGATGGCGGGCTTTACCACCGTGCGCGATCTCGGCTCCAGCGGGGTGTCGGTGATCGAGGTGCGCAACGGCATCAATGCCGGCGATATTGAAGGCCCGCGTATCTGGGCCAGCGGCCCGGCGCTGGGTATCACCGGCGGTCACTGCGACAACAATTATTTCCCGCCGGAACTGAAGGTGAAGAATGACGGCGTGGCGGACGGCCCCTGGGCCGTGCGCGCAAAGGTGCGCGAGGTGATCAAGCTCGGCGCCAATACCATCAAGTTCTGTGCGACGGGGGG
>JAZBOY010000278.1:0-3477 GCA_036351375.1 Halieaceae bacterium | reverse complement strand
CGCACTGGTAAGACCGTCGACGAAATCCGCGAGCCGGTTGTGGGTGCTGGCGTTGGTCAGCAGCCGGGAACAGATTACCGGCGCCAGGGTCAGGGCCACGAGGGTAGAAAACACTACCGCCACCGCCATGGCGACGGCGAACTCACTGAACAGCTTGCCGAGATTGCCTTCGAGGAAGGTAATCGGCACGAACACGGCGACCAGTACTGCGGTGGTGGCAATGACGGCAAAGCCGACCTGGCGTGCGCCCTTGTAGGCCGCCACCAGGGGCGACTCGCCCTTGGCCAGGCGCCGGTGGATGTTTTCCAGCACCACGATACAGTCGTCCACAACCAGGCCGATGGACAACACCAGCGCCAGCAGCGTCAGCAGGTTGATCGAGTAATCGAAGGCCCACAGCAGGGTAAAGGTGGAGATCAGCGATATCGGCACGGTGGCCGCCGGCACCAGCACGCTGCGCGGATCACCGAGGAACAGGAAGATGACCACCACGACCAGCACCGCAGCGATGAACAGGGTTCGGTAGACCTCTTTGACCGAGGCGCGCACGAACAGCGACTTGTCGTAGCTCTTCACGATGCGCATGCCTTCGGGCAGGGTAGCGTTGATGCGATCGACTTCGTCACTGATCTCATCTGCGACGGTCAACGCATTGGCCGTGCTCTGCTTGACGATGCCCATACCGACCATCGATTCACCGTTGCCGCGGAACAGGCTGCGGCGCTCGGCGCTGCCCAGTTCTACCCGTGCCACGTCGCCCAGGCGTACCAGGTAACCGCCTTCGCCGCGGCGAATGACAAGCTGGCGGAAGTCTTCCGCCGTCTGGTAGGCGCGTTCGACGCGAATCACGAAGTCGCGCTCCACCGACTGCAGGGTGCCGGCGGGCAGCTCGATATTCTCGCGCCGCACTGCCTCTTCCACGTCGGATACCGTCAGGCCGCGCGCGACCAGTGCATTGCGGTCGAGCCAGATGCGCATGGAGTAGACCTGCTCACCGGTCACGCGTACCCGGGAAACGCCGTCGAGGGCAGAGAAGCGGTCCTCGAGGTAGCGGTTTACATAGTCCGTCAGTTCCAGCGCTGTCATGCTGGGCTCTACCAGGTGCACCCAGTAGATGACGGTATCGTCGTCGCCGGCCTTTTCGACTTCCGGGGGCTCAGCCTCTTCCGGCAGGTTGTCCAAAACGCGTGATACCCGGTCGCGGATATCGTTGGCAGCGCTGTCGATATCCCGGCCGAGGTTGAACTCAATCTGGATATTGGAGCGGCCGTCCTGGGAGGTAGAGGTGATGCTCTTGATACCCTCGACGCCGGCGATCTGGTCTTCGATCACCTCGGTAATCTTGTTCTCTACCACTGCAGCGGAGGCGCCGGGATAGTTGGTTCCCACGCTGATCACCGCGGGTTCGATGTCGGGATATTCGCGCAACGGCAGGCGGTCGAAGGATATAACGCCGAAGGCGACCAGCAATGCACAGAAAACCGTGGCCAGCACAGGGCGCTTTACGGAAGTATCTGAAATCCACATATCTCTGGCTCCGCCCCTAGCTTTCCAGCACGCGAACGGCGCTTTCGTTGCCGCGCAGGCGCCCCACGCCGTCGCGCACCACCTGGTCCCCGGGCTGCAGTCCGCCCAGCACTTCTACCCAACCGGGCCGGCGATCGCCGATTTCAACGAACACCCGCGTCGCAATGTCGCCGTTAATCTGCCACACGTAGTGGTCTGTGGAGCGGGATACCAGGCTCTCTTCCGGTACCAGCAGCGCATTGCGCTGGTCGCCCAGCACTGTCACCGACATCAACATGCCCGGCTTCAACAGGCCGTCGTCGTTGGGGAAGACCGCGCGCGCGGTGACCGACCGGTTTACCGGGTCGACCCGGCTGCTGACCGCTGCGATCTCGCCGGTGAAGGCCTGCACATAGGCCGCGGTAGAGGCTTCGATTTGCTGCCCGGGCTGCAGGAAACGCAGGAACCTGGCCGGCACCGTGAAGTCCAGTCGCATGCGGGAGATATCGTCGAGCGTGGTAATGACCTCGCCGGGCGCCACCAGGGCGCCGGGGCTGACCTGGCGCAGGCCAAGCACGCCGTCAAAGGGGGCTTTGATGGTACGGTCGTCGATCTGGGCTTTTTCCTGTTCGATACGGCTGCGGGCAATGGCAGCCTGGGTGCGGCGCTGGTCGAGGTCAGTTTGTGCCACCTGGTTACTACGGGCGAGATTCACCAGTCGTGCTACCTCGCGCTCCTGCTCGGCCAGGAACTCCTGCTGTTCGCGCAGGGAGGCCTTTTCCTCTTCCTGCTGCAGCGTGACCAGCAGGTCACCGGTCTTCACCTGCTGGCCGTCTTCGAAATGCAGCTTGGCCACGTTTTCCGACACGCTGGCGGTAATGGTGACCGACTCCCAGGCGCGCAGGGTGCCGAGGGCCTCCACGCGGCTCTGGAACGGCTGTTCTTCCAACACCCAACCGGTGACCGGCACCGGGCCCATGGCCGGGCGACCGCGACCCGCGGCTTCATCGGAGCCAACGTAGTACCAGGCACCAACACCGATTCCCACGGCAACCAGGACAAAAAGAACAGCGCGCATTAATCCTCCATTAACGTCAATTGAATATTCCTGAACTTCACCACGCCCTGTTCGGCGTGTTGCAGCGCGATAAACCCGCTGCCCGCTTCGGCGTTGTCCAGCCTGGCTGTGACCTCACCATTGATCGCGAGTTCGATCATCGAGCCCGCCGCCGTTACCTCCAGGCGATTCCAGCGGCCAATTGTCTGCACCTCAGCCAGTGGTGGCATGACCCTGAATACGATGGCGCCAGTGCGAGCCTCCTGCCGGGGATGTCGGTCCCAGATGTTCAGCTCGTAGCAATTATCCGGATGTATACGGCCGCGGTCGGTGCAGCGGATGAATACGCCGGAGTTGGTGGTCCCGTCCACACAAAAATCCAGGGACAGCCGAAAATCGGCAAACTCGGCGTCGCTGGCCAGGAAGCCCTGCTCTTCCCCGCTGGCGACGAGCGCCCCCTGCTCTACCCGCCAGGCGGCTTCGCCCACCGGGTACCAGCCCGCCAGGGACTGGCCGTCGAACAGGCTCAGTGCCAGCAGCAGTAACTTCATCAAGTATCGCCCTCAGCCCCGGGGTTGGCGGGCGCGGAGCATATGCCAAAGCTCACGTTAACGCGAATCATTCGGGTGGCGTCGACGGGGATGGTGTTCATCTATGCATGGGCCCTGGCGACCGGCGTTACCTGTTGCGTGGAGAACCGGCGAGCGGTTTGCGCCATTTTAGTGCACGCGACTACGATTCCCTAGCCCTGTCGGGCTGCGTCGGCACAGCCCGGATTGACAGCCGGAGGTCCATCGCCGACAATTAGTTTCACTTGTAACTATATCGGTGATACCCATGGAAACCCTGACCGGCTCTGGCTATCTGACCGGCTTCGGCAATGAACACGAAACCGAGGCCCTCGCCAATGCCCT
>JAZBOY010000277.1:0-3970 GCA_036351375.1 Halieaceae bacterium | reverse complement strand
CTCCATGATCAACATCAGGTCAACCGGGCTACCGCCGAAGCCGCCGTTCTCCTCCGCGAAGGGAATCGACAGCCAGCCGAGTTCGGCAAAGGTCTGCCAGTTCTCACGGCTGAAGCCTTCTTCAGAGGCGACCACCTTGTTGCGGGTATCAAAGTCGTAGTCGTCCTGGATGTAGCGCGCGACGCTGTCGCGCAGCATGACCTGTTCTTCACTGAAATCGAAATTCATAGTCTGTCTCCTCTCTCAGCTCGCTCAGCCCAGGCCCAGGACGGCCTTGGCGATAATGTTTTTCTGCACTTCGTTGGAACCACCGTAGATGGTGGCCGCACGACCGTACATGTAGCGGTAGCGGGCAAAATCGCCAAACTCGTGGCCACTCAGGTCTTCGCCGCCCTCCGGCACCGACACGCCCTGGTAGTAACCGGCCACTTCCATGCGCAGCTCTTGAACGGCCTGTTGAATCTCGGTCCCCTTGATCTTCAGCAGGGAGGATTCCGGGCCCGGTGCGCCGCCGGTGGCGACAGAGGCCAGGGTGCGCAGCTCCGTGTACTCCAGGGCCATCAGGTCGATTTCAATGTCTGACACGCGGCGCTGGAAAGCGGCGTCCTCGATCAGGGGCTTGCCGCCCTGCAGCTCGGATTTCGCCAGCTCCACGACCTGCGCCAGGTTGCGCTTGGAGTCCGAGACGTTGGCAATGCCGGTACGCTCGTGAGCCAGCAGGGCCTTGGCGTAGGTCCAACCGTTGTTCTCCTCACCGATCAGGTTTTCCACCGGAACGCGAACGTTGTTGAACTCGGTCTCGTTCAGGGTGTGGTGGCCGTCGATGGTGTGGATGGGGTTGACCTTGATGCCTTCCGACTTCATGTCGATCAGCAGGAAGCTGATGCCTGCCTGCTTTTTCCCCTCGGTGCTGGTGCGCACCAGGCAGAAGATCCAGTCGGCCATCTGGGCGTAGCTGGTCCAGATCTTGGCGCCGTTGACCACGTAGTGATCACCGTCGCGCTCCGCCTTGGTCTTCAGCGAGGCCAGGTCGGAGCCGGCGCCGGGCTCGGAATAGCCCTGGCACCACCACTCGGTACCGTCGAGGATCTTCGGCAGGAAACGGGCTTTCTGATCGTCGTTGCCAAAATTGAAGATCACCGGCCCCACCATCTGGATGCCGAAGGGCATCAGGCCCTGGGCACCGGCGGCGGCACGCTCGTAATCAAAAATATATTTCTGGGTGCTGGTCCAGCCCGGGCCACCGTGCTCTTCCGGCCAGTTGGGCGCTGCCCAGCCCTTGTTGTAAAGCTTCTGGTGCCACGCGGTCATGGCTTCCCGGAAGGTGTCGGGGTTCATCAACCCCTTGATGACGTCATCGTTCCACTCGGTGGCAAAGAACTCACGAACCTCGTCGCGAAAGGCGAGGTCTTCGGCGGAAAAGCTGGTATCCATAGCTACCTCCTCAAAACGGGCATTTGAACCTACAGTATGTTTTTCGCGCATTCAAGTATTGACGGCGTAAACATACTGGAGCCAAAAACCCTCTGCCCACGGCTGTCCGGCTTTTGTGCAGCCCACCGCGGATGAACTATGCTGGAGCGTATCGCCGCCAGAAAACTAGCAAATGGTCACTATTCGCCCTGCCACCGTCAATGATACCGCCACGCTCATGCGCTTTGTGGTGGAGCTGGCGCGCTACGAGAAGGCAGAGCACGAGGTCAAGGCCACGGAGGACGACCTGCGCGAAGGCCTGTTCGGCGCAGATTCCCGGGTTGAGGCGCTGATCTGCGAGCTGGACGGGGAGCCCATCGGCCACGCCATCTTCTTCATGAACTACAGCACCTGGTTGGGCAAGTACGGCATCTTCTTGGAAGAACTGTACATCACGCCGGAACAGCGCGGGATGGGTGCCGGCAAGGCCCTGCTGAAGCATGTGGCCCGCATCGCCGTGGCGAGAAACTGCGGGCGCTTTGAGTGGAATGTGCTGGACTGGAACACACCTGCCATCCGCTTCTACGAGTCCCTCGGCGCCGAGGCGCTCTCGGAGTGGGTTGGCTACCGGGTTACCGGGCCGGCCCTGGCGGCGCTGGGCGCGGCGGGAGTTAGCCAGTGACCATGGATGTGCGGGTGGCAAAGCCGGGCGACGCCGAGCGCCTGGCGGATCTCGCACGGCGTACGTTCATTGCCACCTTTGCCGAGTTCAATACGCCGGACAATATGTCGCTGTACGTGGATGCGGCCTTCGCGGTCGACCGCATTCGCAGCGAGCTGGAAGACAGCGCCAGCACCTTTATCTGGGCCGAACAAACCGGCATTCCCGCTGGCTATGCCAAGCTGCGGCGCGGGACTATCAGGGGCTGCGTCACGGGCCCCAAGCCGGTGGAGCTGGAGCGCATGTATGCCGAAACCGACAAGATCGGTGCCGGAGTGGGCAAGACCCTGCTGCACACGGCCATCAAGATTGCCCAGGCCGAGGGCTACCAGTCGCTGTGGCTGGGGGTGTGGGAATTCAACGAGCGCGCGATAGAGTTCTACCGTCGCCAGGGCTTCGTCGACGTCGGCGAGCAAGACTTCATGCTGGGGCGAGATCGCCAGACCGACATCATCATGCAGCTCGACATGCGGCACTGAACCGGCCTCCGGTCAGGCACTTCATGCCACACCGAGGCGTGGCACTGATAACATCGGCGGCAGACATCACCCAGAGAGACTGAACGCGTTTGAATATTGTTGTCCTGGCCAATCGCGATATCGCCAGCAACCTGGCCCTGAACCTGCTGTTACCGGCCCTGGCGGCCAACCACCGCGTCTGGGCCTTCCTGTCCGACGCAGTCGGCGGCGGCGGTGAGCGCCCCGCGCCACTCAATGAGCTCAAGTTCTGCGAGCAAACCCTCTTCAACGAGCTGGTCTTCCCCCGGGTCGACGAGCTGGGCAAGCGCGCCGAACTGTGCACCTTCAAGGCGCTGGGCGCCCATACCATGGAGCCCATCGATTCACTGAATCGCGTCAACAGCCCGGAAAGCCTGGCCCGGCTGGGCGCCCTGGATGCCGACCTGGTGCTGAGCATCCGCTACGGTGGCATCCTGCGGGAAGCCGCCATCGCTCTGCCGCGGTTGGGGGTCATCAACCTGCACTCGGGGCTGCTGCCGGCCTACCGCGGGGTCATGGCCAGCTTCCGCGCCCTGCTGGCGGGGGAGCCCACCCTCGGCACCACGCTGCACTACATCACCGACCCAGGCATCGATACCGGCGGCATCATCGCGCAGACGGAAATGCCCGTCGCGCCGGAGCGCTCCTATCTGTGGCACGTGATGGCGCTGTATCCAAGCGCCTGCGAAAAACTGCTAGCCTGTGTGGCTGCGCTGGCGGCCGGTGAATCGCTTCCCGTCACCCCCCAGCCTGAGGGCGGGCAGTATTTCAGCTTCCCGGACGAGCAGGAACTGGACGCGTTCCATGAACGCGGTCTGCGACTGGTCGATGCCGCCGATATTGTCTCCATCACCCAACGCTACACAGGATGAGCAACATGATATTCCGACCACTCTGCGGCCTGCTGCTGTTACTGCTGGCCTCGGGCGCCCAGGCGTCCACCCTGGTATACAACGTTACTGGCTACACCATGGACCAGGGCAAGCGCATCAGCTTCAGCGCCCTGGAGTTTGAAGACGGAGTGGTCACCCGCCTCTACCCGGATGCCGACAGTGTTACCTCCAGCACTGCGGAGCAGCGCATCGACGGCGGTGGCGCCACCCTGCTGCCCGGGCTGATCGATGCCCACGGCCACGTCACCTCCCACGGCCGCGCGCTGCTGGCGGTAGACCTGGTGAACAGCCCCAGCGAGGCGGATTCCGCCGCCCGGGTGGGGCGCTTCGTCGAGCAGAACGCAGACCAGGAGTGGATTCGCGGCCGCGGCTGGAACCAGGTGCTGTGGCCGGGCAAGCAATTCCCGGATCGTGCCGCACTCGATAAAGTGTCGGCCGGCAAGGCG
>JAZBOY010000276.1:0-4491 GCA_036351375.1 Halieaceae bacterium | reverse complement strand
GAACTGGTGGCTCGGGTCCCCGTCGCCTGAGGCTGCCGCGAATGGCGTCAGCGCCCAACAAAGCACCTGCCCTGGGTGCCTACTGCGAACTCAGCGAGCTGATCGAGCAGCGTCACCCGGCCGGCAAGCTGGACCTGAACCAGCGCAAGCGCGCGCTTAGCCTGCTGTCAGGCCCCAACAAGACCAACTTCCGCGGCCGCGGCATCGACTTCGAAGAGGTGCGCGCCTACCAGCCCGGTGATGACATTCGCACCATCGACTGGCGCGTTACCGCGCGCACCGGGAGCGCCTATACCAAGCTGTTCCGGGAAGAGCGCGAGCGCCAGGTGCTGGTCTGCGTTGACCAGCGCACCAGCATGTTCTTCGGCAGCCGCACCTGCTGCAAGTCGGTACTGGCAGCCCGCCTCGGCGCCCTGCTGTCCTGGGCGGCACTGCAGCGTGGCGATCGCGTCGGCGGGCTGGTGTTCTCCGAACAGGAACATCACGAGATTCGCCCGCGCCGCAGCCGGCGCTCGGTGCTGGGCCTGCTCAACGCCCTGACCGAAATGAACCAGGCCCTGCCGCTGGCTCCCGTCGAACGCCCACAAAGCTTTGCCGATATGCTGGTGGAGCTGCGGCGCATCGCGCGGCCGGGCAGCTCAGTGTTTCTTGTCAGCGATTTCCGCGGCGCCCTGGAAGAGCGCGCCCTGGAGCAGCTCTATCAGCTGGGTCGCCACCTGGAGATCACCGCCCTGCACTGCTCCGACCCGCTGGAACAGGCGTTGCCGGAAGCCGGCCGTTACACGGTGACGGACGGCAGCGCCCGGGCCCAGCTGTTTACCGGCGACCGCCAGGTGCGGGACAGCTTCGCTGAAGGCTTCGATTCGCAGCTGGCGGCGCTGCGCCAGTCACTGGGCAAGCTGGGCATCCCGCTGATTGCCGCCAGTACCGCGGAGTCGCCGCTGGGCATCCTGCAAGCCTACTACGCCGGGGGAGCGCGCCGATGACGCCTGCCGACCCGCTGGCGCAGTTGCGCGATATACACCTGCCGGAACCGGTCAGCGCCTGGCCCCCAGGGCCCGGCTGGTGGGTTCTCGCGGCCGTTCTGCTGGTATTGCTGGCCACCGGCATCGCCTGGCTCTGGCGCCGCCACCGCCGCAATGCCTGGCGCCGCAGCGCACAGGCGGCACTGGCAGCAGCGCACAGCGAGTGGCAGCAAAGCGGCGACGAGACCCGCTATCTGCAGACCGCCAATGCGGTGCTCAAGCGCGCCGCCCTGGCGCAGTTCTCGCGCGAGGACGTGGCGGGCCTCAGTGCCGAACGCTGGGAGCGTTTTCTCGATCAACAATGGCGCAGTGCGCCGGACACCAATTTCAGCACGCTGGGTTTTGGGCTGTTGGCCTACCAGCGCGGCAGTGAGGTAGACATCGAGCAGGTACATCACCTGAGTCGGCGCTGGGTGGCCCAGCTGAGGGGTTCATCGTGCTGACCCTGCAATGGCCCTACGCGCTCATGTTATTGCCGCTGCCCTGGCTGGTCTGGCGCTTCTGGCCGGCCGCCGCCGGTGAGGACGCCGCGCTCCGGGCACCGTTTTTCGACAGCTGGCAGTCGCTTGAGCAACAGGGCGTGGCACGCGGCAGCGCCGGCAGCCTGCTGGGCCTGCTGATCATGGTGCTGCTGTGGCTGGCACTGCTGGCGGCGCTGGCCCGCCCCACCTGGGTCGGCGAACCGGTGAGCCTGCCGGCCAGCGGTCGCGACCTGCTGGTGGCGGTAGACCTGTCCGGCTCGATGCAGGTCGAGGACATGGTAGTCGGCCAGCATACGGTGTCCCGCATCGACGCAGTGAAACAGGTCGTCGGAGAGTTTATCGAGCGCCGCCGCGGTGACCGGCTGGGCCTGATCCTGTTTGGCAGCAATGCCTATGTACAGGCGCCCCTGACCTTTGACAGGAATACCGTGCAGCGCTTCCTGCGCGAGGCCCAGCTCGGCTTTGCCGGCCGCGAAACGGCTATCGGCGACGCCATCGGTCTGGCCGTGAAGCGTTTACGGGAGCGGCCCGCCGACAGCCGCGTGCTGATCCTGCTGACCGACGGCGCCAACAATGCCGGCGAGGTCGAGCCGCTGGACGCCGCCAGGCTGGCCGCCGACAATGGCGTCAAGATTCACACCATCGGCATCGGCAGCGACAAGCTGGTCATGCCCGGCCTGTTCGGTTCCAGCTTCGGCTCCAAGGTCGTCAACCCGTCCCGCGACCTGGACGAGGACACACTGCGGGAAATTGCCGACCGCACCGGCGGCAACTATTTCCGCGCCCGCGACCCGGCGGAGCTGATCAACATCTACCAGTTGCTGGACGCACTGGAACCGGTGGAACAGGAAGCCCAGAGCTACCGACCCCAGCGCAGCCTGTTTCACCTGCCGCTGGCGGCGGCCTTTGCCCTCAGCCTGCTGCTGGGTGTTGTGCGAGGCCTGGGCCGATGAGCGAACTGCTGGCGAATTTCCACTTCATGCGGCCGACCTGGCTGCTGGCGGCGCTGGTGGTGCTGCCGGTGGGCTGGCTGCTGTATCGCCGGCTGGGCGCCGGCAAGGCCTGGTCGTCCATCATTTCCGATCAGCTGTTGCCCTACCTGCTGAGCGGCGGTCGCGCCGCCAGCAAGTGGCCACTGTGGGTACTGCTGCTGGCCTGGATTATTGCCGTGCTGGCCCTGGCGGGGCCGAGCTGGGAACGCCTGCCGCAGCCGGTGGAGCGGCGCGAGCACGCACTGGTCGTGCTCTATGACCTCAGCCTGTCGATGTACGCTACCGACATAACACCGTCGCGGCTGGTGCGCAGCCGTCAGAAACTGCTGGACCTGCTGGAGAAGAAAACCGAAGGCACCACCGGCCTGGTGGCCTACGCCGGCGACGCCCACGTCGTGAGCCCGCTGACCGACGACCTGCGTACCATCGCCAACCTGATGCCGGCGCTGACTCCCGACATCATGCCGGTGCGAGGCAGCCGACCGGCCCGCGCCGTGGAGCAGGCCGTGCGCCTGCTGCGGGACAGCGGCCTGGAACACGGCCAGATCCTGCTGGTCACCGACGGCATACACCGCGGCGACAGCGACGAGATCGCCGAGGCGCTGAGTAATACCCGCTACCGCCTCTCGGTACTCGGTATCGGCACCAGCGACGGCAGCCCGATACCCACTTCCGAGGGCTTCCTGCGCGATAACGAGGGCGGCATTGTCGTGGCCGGCCTGGACCGGAAACCGCTCAGGGCACTGGCGACGCGCTTCGGCGGCAGCTACAGCGACCTGGAACTCGGCGACGAGGACCTCGAGCAGATTCTCGCCCTCGACCCCTTCGACGAAGACGAAACCCAGGAAATGCTGGGGCGCAGCGTGGATACCTGGGAAGACATGGGCTACTGGTTGACGCTGCTATTGCTGCCGGTGGCACTGGGAGCATTCCGGCGCGGCTACATACTCTGCCTGTTGCTGCTGCCGCTGGCAGTGCCGGGAGAAGCGCAGACTGTCGAGGGCGCGGCAGGGTCTGCCGTGGCGCGAAATGCCGAACCGCCATCTGGCGCGGCCCGTGGCCTGCGCGACTATTTCCTCAATCGAGACCAGCTCGGCAGCGAACTGCTGGCCGCCGAGCAGGCGGAAGCCGCCGCGGAGGTATTCGAGGACCCGGCCTGGAAGGCGACGGCCAACTACCGGGCCGGCAACTTCGACAAGGCGCTGGAGCTCTACCAACAGGACGACAGCGCCGACGGCTTCTACAACCGCGGCAACAGCCTGGCCCGCGCCGGCGATCTCCAGGCGGCCATCGATGCCTATAGCAAGGCACTGGAGCTGGCGCCGGAAATGGAAGATGCCGCGTTCAACAAGGCCCTGCTCGAGCAGCTGCAGCAACAGCAGCAGGACCAGCAGCAACAGAACCAGGACCAGAACCAGCAAAACCAGGATCAGCAGCAACAGCAGCAGGACCAGCAAAGCCAGCAACAGGACCAGCAATCACAGGACGGTGAGCAGGACCAGCAGCAACAGCAGGCACAGAACGAGCCCTCGGATCCGCAAGATCCGCAGGACAGCGAACCGCAACAACAGCAGTCTGAGCAGCAGCAGAAGCGCGAACAACAGCAGGCGCAAAACAGTGAGCAGGAGCCTGGCGAGCAACAGCAGCAGGCCGCCCGCGAGCGCGACCCGGACGAACTGGAGCGGGAGATGGCCAACGAGCAGTGGCTGCGCCGCATACCGGACGACCCCTCGGGATTGCTGCGGCGCAAGTTCCGCTACCAGTCGCGCCTGCGTGCCCAGGAGAATCCAAACGGAGCAGATCAAGATGAAGACAATCGCTGGTAGGGCACTCCCAGTGCTGCTGGCGCTGGCGAGCACGGTGCTGACAACGACCGCCCAGGCGGCGGTGACCGCCACGGTGGACCGCAATCGCGTGTCCATCAATGACAGCCTGGTACTGACCCTGCGGGCCACTGAAGGCGAAGATGTGGAGGATGCCGACCTCGACCAG
>JAZBOY010000275.1:0-4046 GCA_036351375.1 Halieaceae bacterium | reverse complement strand
CTGGCCAGGCAGGGACCCTGAGACTAGTTGAGCTGTCGCTCTACCTCGCTCTTCAGCACCGACAGGGGCAGCGCCCCGTTCTTCAACACCACATCGTGAAATGCCGGCAGCGAGAAGCGCTCGCCCTGGCGTAGGCGGGCCTGCTCGCGCATCTCGAGAATCTCCAGCATACCCACCATGTAGGCAGTGGCCTGGCCCGGCATGGCGATGTAGCGCTCGATCTCCGAAACCACATCCACCCGCGGTCGGCCGGTTTCCGCCAGCATGTAGTCGATGGCCTGTTCACGGGTCCAGCGATAGTGGTGGATGCCGGTATCCACCACCAGCCGTACGGCACGGAACATCTCGGCCTGCAGGCGTCCGATCTCAGTGTCGGGGTCGTGCAGGCCCAGCTCTCCCACCAGCCGCTCGGCGTACAGTGCCCAGCCCTCGGAGTAGGCGCCAATGACGTCAGAACGGCGCACCATGGGCAGGCCCCGCGCCTGCTGACCCGCAGACGCCTGGTAGTGATGCCCGGGAATCGCCTCGTGAGCCACCAGGGTGCGCATGGAGAAGGGTTCGTGCTGGCCGAGGTCGACGAGGTTCACGTAGAAGTAACCGGGTCGGCTGCCGTCCAGTGCGGGCGGGAAGTAGTAGGCAAAGGGGGCGCCAATTTGCATCTCCTCCGGCACCGGGCGAATGTCCAGCGGCGCGATATCCTCGATGGCGAAGGCCGGCGCGATGCCCTCTTCGACCAGCGCCGTTTCCTGACGATATTGGGCGAGCACGTCCTCGGCACTGTCAGCGGGCGGCCGCTCTGCCGCGAGAGCCTGCAGGCGCTCGATACGGGAGCCCTCGACGTAGCCCAGCGCGGCCAGGGCGGCGTCCATCTCGCGGCCGATCTCCGCGACCCGGGCAAGGCCAAGCTGGTGTATATCCGCCGCCGTCAGACTCGTCGTGGTGTAGAACTCCAGCAGCGCCTGGTAGTAGGCCTCGCCATCGGGCAGGGCCCACACACCCACGGTGGCCGGGGCGTTCACAGCCAGTTCCCTGAGAAAGTCGAGGTAGTCCTCGTAGGCGGGGATCACCACCAGCTCCAGCTGCGCAAAGCCTCGATCCAGCAGCGCCTGTTGGCGCGACTCATCCAGGTCTGTCGCCGCGAGCTGGGACGCAAAGGCCTGGATAATGGCCCATTCCTCCGGCGACTGCTCCAGCAGGGCCTCGGCCCGGGTGATCAGCCGCTCCAGAACCACCTGCGGCGGCAGCACACCCATCTCGGCGCGGGCCTCGACGCCTGCAGCCAGGTTGCCCAGGTAGATGGGAGTCGCTCCCATGCGCTCCAGGAAGCGCATTGCACTGTCCTCATCCTCGATTCGCTGGTACTGGGTGAGGACTTCCAGCGGGACTTCCTGGGCGCCGGCGGTCTGGTTGATCGGGTAAGGTCCGTTATAGGCGATATTGCTGAAGTGGTAGGGAAAGCGCCCCGGCGCGTGTCGCTCAAGCCAGGCCCAGTGCAGGTAGCTGCGCGTCAGCGCCTGCTGGCCCTCAAGCTCGGCGTTATCGTAGGCAGCCAGCTGGTCCCTGACCTTCCGCACCAGGGCCTGGCGATGGGCATCGCCGGCTGGTGACAGGTCGCTGAATCGGTGGCTGTGAAAATCGAGGACGGTATTATCCGCCGCACCCAGCATGGTCAGCAGCTCCGGGAATTCGAGCAGAAACTTGATGGAGCTGCGATCAGCGAAATGATTGATATTGAGTGGGACACCCCAGACCAGCCGGTATGCGTGCCAGCCTCCCAGCAGCAGCGCGACCAGCGCAGCGATACCCAGCGCCCGCTTCATGACTCTGCGTAGACCTCGGGATTCACACAGTGGGGCATGGGATCGCCGGCGATAGCAGCAATCAGGTTGTCCGCCGCCAGGGCGGCCATGCGCTCGCGGGTGCGCTGGCTGGCGCTGCCGATATGGGGAGCCAGCACCACGTTGGGCAATTTCAGCAGCGGGTTGTCGGCTTCCACCGGCTCATGGCTGAACACATCGACACCCGCGGCAAACAGCCTGCCCTCGCGCAGCGCGTCGGCCAGCGCCTGCTCGTCGACGATACCGCCCCGCGCCGTATTAACCAGCACGGCACCGGGCTTCATGCGGGCAATGGCCGCGCGATCCAGCAGGTTTCGAGTGTCACCGGTGAGCGCCACATTGACGCTGAGGAAATCCGAGGCGGCCAGCAGCTTATCGAAGGACACGGACACTACCCCGTCGACGTCCCTGTGGGAGCGGTTCCAGCCGATGACGCGCAGCCCGAAACCGGCAGCCCGCCTTGCCACGGCCTGGCCGATGGCCCCCAGCCCGATGATGCCCAGGGTAGCGCCGGCAAGGTCGCGCCCTACAAACATCTCGGGGTGCCAGGGTGAGGCGGGATCCCAGCGGCCGGCGCGCACGAACTCGTCGGCTTCCGGGATGCGGCGGGCGGCGGCCAGCAGCAGGGCGAAGGTCAGGTCGGCGGTGGTATCCACCAGCACGCCGGGCGTATTGCCCAGCGGTATGCCGCGGCTCGTGAGGGCCGCCACGTCGACGTGGTCGACCCCAACCGACATGCTGGACACCATGCGCAGCGCGGGGCAGGCATCAAGCAGGGCCTTATCGATGCGATTGGTCAACAGGCAAAGCAGGCCGTCACAGCCCTGCAGGCGCTCGCGCAGGATATCGGCAGGTACGGGGCTGACAGATTCCCAGGTATCTAGCTCGCAATGCCGCGCGAGTCGCGCCAGCGCGTCGCCGGGCAGCTCACTGGAGGCAAACACCTTCATCGATTCTCGCCGAAGGTGTCGGCCGTTGAATCAGGTTGACTCGGGCGCGGAGCCTAGGACCTGGTACTGATCGTGATGTGCTTGCGGGCAGTCAGGCTGGTCTGGCCGCTGACGCCGCGGGGGACTTCGTCAATCTTGCCGCCGGCCTTCAGGAAAGCCGCGGTTTGTTCTGCGATGGATGCACTGGTTTCAACTGGGGCGTTCTGCCCACGCTTCTTGCTGGATGCCATATCTTTTCAGTACTAGCTCGGTTTGTTGGAGTTATGCGTGTTGCGCGAATGGCCGACCAGTTTAGCGCAAGCGGGGAAATTTTGCGAGGCGCGCCACCCTCCGTGCTGCAACCGGGCAGCTACTAAAGCTCCCAGCTGATACCAGTGGTGATGCCGTAATCGTAATCGTCCCCGTCCTGATTGGTCTCGTTGTCGTAGCTTCCGAACGCCGAGAGTGTCAGGTCGATATCACCGGTGACTTCCCAGCTGAGGGATATGTCGCCGTCGCCACGTATCCGACCGGACTCGGTTAGCCCCGGATAGAGCCGCACGCCCGTGACCAGCTCCAGCTCCGGCGAGGAAAAGCTCCAGGTTCGGTAGTCCACTGCCAAAAGCCCCTCGATACTGTCCGTGGTTTCGCCGAGAGAGTCTTCTTCCCTGACCGCCTGCAGCCCGCCCACCACACGCAGCTTGGTGCGGTTGTCGTCAAAAATCCGTCTGCCGATACCATAGGTACCGACGTAGCGGCTGTCTATGGCGAGCTGGTCATTGCTCTCCCAACCGACCCGGTAGTAGTTGAAATACAGCGGATTCTGCCAGAGATGTTCTCGCGACAGGTCGAAGCGGTTGCTGGTATTGGTTTCGCTTTCGGACTCCGCCACCACGGACCTCAGGTCCAGCCTGTTCAGGCTGTACTCGTCTTCGTAGGTGACGCGCATGCCCAGCTCCGAGGTGCGTGACTGGTTTGCCTTGAAATCGGAGTAGCCCAGGTTGATGACCGAATCAAGGCGCTCTGCAAGACTGCTCTCGATAGCGGTGATGGCTACGATATCCTGCACGGCAATGTCTTCCACGCCCTCCGAGTGAACAATCTGCACGTACCCCGGCGTTTCCGATTCCCCCAGCGCCCCGAACAGGCGCACCTGGTTGACCATGCGCAAACGGAAAAAGTGATTGCTGTCCAGGGTGTTCACGCCATCCCACTCAATGCTGACCGTGCCCATGCTGTCGGTGCCGTAGCTGAGTATGCCGTTGCGCATCGACTTGAT
>JAZBOY010000274.1:0-2460 GCA_036351375.1 Halieaceae bacterium | reverse complement strand
GACTACCTCAAAGCGCTGGGCATCAACGCACTGGAATTGATGCCGGTACAGGCCTTTATCGATGAGCCACACCTGCAAGGTCGCGGCCTGGCCAACTACTGGGGCTACAACACCATCGGCTTCTTTGCGCCGGCGGGTCGCTACAGCTCGCAGCCCCATCCGGCGGAGTTCAGTGAACTCGTCCGGCGGCTGCACGATGCTGGTATCGAGGTGATCCTCGACGTGGTCTACAACCATAGCGGTGAGGGCGATCACCTTGGGCCCAGCCTGTGCTTCCGCGGGATCGACAATGCCAGCTACTACCGCCTGCAGGCCGATGACCCGCGCTACTATGTCAACGATACCGGCTGCGGCAATACCCTCAACCTGGCGCACCCACAGGTGCGTGCGCTGGTAATGGACAGCCTGCGCTTCTGGGCCGGCACCATGGGCGTCGACGGCTTCCGCTTTGACCTGGCGCCGGCGCTGGCTCGCGACGGTGAGGCGGGCGCCTACAATTCCGACAGCGACTTCTTTCGCGAGTTGGCCGCAGACCCGTTGCTGGGCAAGCTGCGGCTGGTGGCAGAGCCCTGGGACGTGGGCCCTGATGGCTACCGGCTGGGGCAGTTTCCCAATGGCTGGTCGGAATGGAACGATCGCTACCGCGATACCCTGCGGCGCTTCTGGCGCGGCGACGAGGGCCTGCTGCCGGACCTGGCCCGGGCCCTGCACGGCTCGGGAGATCTGTTTGAAGACGCAGGCCGCGGGCCCGCCTCCAGTATCAACTTCGTGACCAGCCACGACGGTTTTACCCTCACCGACCTGGTCAGCCATGCCCACAAGCACAACGAGGCCAACGGCGAGGACAATCGCGATGGCCACAATCACAATTTCAGTGACAACTATGGGGTGGAAGGGCCTACAGAGGACCCACGGGTGCTGGGCCTGCGGCTGCGTCAGCGCCGCAACCTGATGGCCAGCCTGTTGTTGTCCCAGGGTACGCCGATGCTGCTCATGGGCGACGAGCTCGGGCGCAGCCAGGGCGGCAACAACAACGCTTACTGCCAGGACAATGAGACCAGCTGGTTTGACTGGTCGGCCCTGGAGAGCGGCGAAACGGGTTTCCTGGAATTTGTGCGCTACCTGGTCAGCCTGCGCCGCAGTTACCCGCTGCTGAACTGGCCCGAGTATATTCACGACACCGGCGACGACGAGGCGGTGCAGTGTCGCTGGTACGACCGCGACGGCCAGGCCATGGTGCCGGCCAGCTGGGAAAACCAGCACCAGGCCTGGCTGGGGAAGCTGCTGTCAGCACCCGGCGAACACTCGCTGCTGCTGTTGCTGAATGCCAGCGCCCAGAACGTGCCCTTCCAGCTGCCGGAAGCGGCTCCCGGCGCCGGCCGCTGGCGAGTACTGGTGGATACGGCCAACCGTGACTATGCCGGTGGCGGCGTGGAGCACCTGCCCGGTGGGCACTTGCTGCTGCGCCAGCGATCCCTGAATTTCCTGACCTATTCCCACGTGTTTAACCCCCCACTTTCCAACTAAGGACGAGCAATGCCTGTGGCAGATTCACACGAGCCCCCGGAGTCGAGCCAGGCCGCCGACAGCGCGGCCCACGAACTGGCTGAGGACATCCGCCGACACCTGAGCGTTTCCCTGGGCGAGCCGGAGGCGGACGACAGCTCGCCGCGAGCGCTGTTCAAGGCCCTGGGCCTGACCCTCAGGGACCACATGATCGGTCCCGCCGTGGCCCAGCGCCAGGACGACCTGGAAGCCGAACGCAAGCAGGTGCACTACCTGTCGCTGGAGTTCCTGATGGGGCGCCTGCTGACCAACGCGGTCGACAACCTCGACCTGCATGAAAAGCTTTCCGGCGCGCTGCGCGAACTCGGCGTGGCCTACGAGGAGCTGGCCGGGCACGAGCCCGATGCCGGTCTTGGCAACGGCGGCCTGGGCCGCCTGGCTGCCTGCTTCCTGGACAGCTGCGCCACCCTGGACCTGCCGGTCACCGGTTACGGGCTGCGCTACAGCTACGGCATGTTCCGCCAGTCCATCGAAGACGGCTACCAGGTGGAGCAACCTGACAACTGGCTGCAGCGAGGCTACCCCTGGGAGATCAAGCGCCCGGAGCAGGCCCGCCGCGTGCCTTTCTTCGGCCACATCGAACACCGGGTCGACGAGGACGGCCGCGCCCACGTCCACCTGGTAGGCACCGAGGACGTGCTCGCCGTGCCCTACGACATTCCTGTGCCCGGACACGGCAACGAGCGGGTCAACCTGCTGCGGCTGTGGTCGGCGCAGGCCTGCCAGGAGCTCGACCTCGACGCCTTCAACGCCGGCGACTTCGTTGGCTCCCTGTCCGCCAAGAACCAGGCGGAAGAGATCACCATGGTGCTCTACCCGGCGGACCACACCGAGGCCGGCAAGCTGCTGCGCCTGCGCCAGCAGTATTTCCACTGCTCTGCCAGCCTGCAGGAT
>JAZBOY010000273.1:0-32157 GCA_036351375.1 Halieaceae bacterium | reverse complement strand
ATGACGTTTACTGCCTTGCTGGCGGCAATGTTTACGGCCGCATTGCCACTGTTCCTGCTCGCCTTTGCCCTGGTGTCGCTGGCGCTGCGTCGCGGCTGGCTGCAGGGCCAGACCGTGCAGGAACTTCAGGGCAGCCTCGAGGCGCTGGGAAAGGCGCAGAAGGACAAGAAGCACCCTCAGCGGGTCGACGACCCTGCCCTCGGGCAGTGGTTTCGTTTTGGCGGCGGTTTCTACGGGCTGGTGGCACTCTACACGTGGCTTTTGATCGAGTGGGACGAGGTGCTGGACTTCCTGGGTGGGCTCAGCCATGTCGTCCTCACTTTCGACCCCGGGGCGCTGATCGGCCTGGTGATTGAGCTGTTCATCGAATCCATCATGAATTTTGTTATGGCCATTGGCTGGCCGGCCTACTGGCTGTCGGAATCGCGCGACGCCTGGTTATTACTGTTCTTCGCCTACGGTGGCTACTGGCTGGGTATCAAGGCCGCCCGGTATGCCTTCCAGCGCGGCTGGGTAGACGCCGCTGTAGAGCGTATCCTTAGCGAACTACGCAGCCGATTCTAAACGCCGCAGTAGACACCTTAGTCGGTGGGCACTGTTGTCAGGAATCCATTGCTGGTCAGGAAGGCCTCGACATCCGCGAAGGCCTGGTTGCGGGTGGCCTCATCCCGGCCGACGATGTAACCGTAGCCGACACAGTCCCTGAATTTGAGCCCGCTACTGAAGCGGGCGGCCACGCGTGTTGCGAGGCTGGCATCAGGGGCATATTGGTTCAGGGGCTCAGCGTTCAGGAAGGGGCGTCCCTGTAGGTCGTAAACCACCTCGCAGCCGGAGAGGTAGGGCGCTTCCTCCTTGAGGCTGCGGGGGCTGTCGTTTTCCCAGGCGTGGCCGGCGCCCTGGTAGACGACGGCGGTGACCTCGGCACCGAGTGCCCGCAGCTCGTGCTCCCGGCGTGCGCAGGCGGGCAGCTCATTGGAGGCGTCTTCCGTGCCGCGCAGGGTGAGAATGGGGGCGCCGGTGACGGCCGGCGATTGCAGGTCCTGGAAGCAGGGTCCGTACACATCGATATGCAAGGCGAAAGGCGCAAGGTCGTCGGCCAGCGCTTGCCGGATTCGCTCGTCCATCGCCAGGCGCGCCGCCATGCCGCCATAGGAAAACCCCATCACGCCGATGCGCCGGTCGTCGATCAGCGGGCTGCTGCCCAGTAAACGCAATGACGCATAGGCATCAGCTACCAGGTCAAACTCGGTGACCGCTGAGGTGCGGATGGCGTAGCTGGACTGCCGGTCAAAACCGCGGGGCTCGTAGTACTCCACAACGAATGCGGCAATGCCGCGCTGGTTCAGCCAGCGGGCATAGTCGTGTTCGCGCCCCGGTTGAATCCCGCCGCTGCCCGGCAGGATCACCATGGCAGGAACCGGGCCCTGTGCGTTTTTCGGAAAACTCAGGTAGCCGAGCCCGGTAGTCGCAGGCGCACTGTCAAAGCGCTCGAGAATTCGCTCCAGGTCATAGGGGCTGCGAGTCGGATAGTAGATCCTGCCTTCGTCGCCAGCGCCCAGCTCAGCCTGGGGTGCTGGCCAGTCAGGGTAATTGGGCAGGGTGTAGGCCACCAGCAGGGCGCGCGTCGGCAACCACAGCATTGCGGCGATGGCCAACAACAACAGTGCGGCAATAGCGAGCAGGAGTTTTCTCATGGTCGAAGTGTATTTTTATGGTGCCGCGACCATAGCACGCGGGCTGCCGGGGCGGCCCCTTCAGCGGTTTAACAAGCCGTGCTCGGCGAGCTCATCTGCTATCCCCAGCGCCAGCATCCGGTAGCCGAGGCCATTGGGGTGGATCTCGTCGGCTCTGAGTGCCTCGTCCGAAAGAATGCTGGAGAACACATCCGCTACCAGGATTGCGCCGGTCTCTTCCGCCAGTTCGGCGTAGATGTCCGAATCCTTGAGCGTGCCGGTGCTGGCCCGCAGCAGGGACAGCCGCGGCACTGCAACCAGCGCCGTCACCGCGCCGCTCTCCTGGCTGGCCCTGATCATGACTTCAAGGTCGTCCTTCACCTGTCGTTCCGGGCGCTTGCGCAGGAAGTCATTGCCGCCCAGTTCGATGATCACCAGGTCGGGCCGGTGCAAGCGCAGCAATGCCGGTAGGCGCTGACGGGCGGTGTTGGTCCGGTCGCCGGGGATGCCGGCGTTGACCACGCCCCAGTCGGTCAACTTCCAGAGCTGGGTGGGGTAGTCCTCGCCTTCAAAGGCGCCGGTGCCGTAGGTCACGCTGTCGCCGAAGGCGAGTACCAGGCTGCCCGGTGGGAGCGGGTCGTAGCGGGTGGTGTCGGTGCAGGCGGTTAGTATTAGTGCCAGTAGCAAAATCCAGTAGCTGGATTGCCCTGCTCGGCCCGCCCGCTGTCGCGGGAATGACGGGAACTGGACGCTGGATTGCCTTGCGCGGCTCGCCCGCTTTCGCGGGAGTGACGGAAACGAGGAACCGGATTGACTGGCCAGGCGCGGCTGCTTTCGCTGGAATGGCGAGATCGAGTGGCTGGATTCCCGCTTTCGCGGGAATGACGGGAATCGGGAGTTTGCCGGGCGGCTCATTGGCTGGTGACGACCAGGTACACGTGTAACTCCTCCTCGCCGGTGTTGGCTATGCAGTGGGGAAGGTCTGCCCGGTAGTGGGCGGAATCCCCGGCGGCCACTTCACGGTTGCTGTCGCCGGCGTCTACCCGCGCTTTGCCCTTGCTGACCGTGAGCAGTTCGCGGGTGCCCTCGTAGTGGGCTGCGCTGGCCAACTCGGCACCGGGCGCCAGGCGAATTTCATAAAACTCGATGTTGCGTTCCATGTGCAAGGGGGAGAGGGTGCGGATGTGACACTCGTCGTCGTTGCGGAACAGCATGTTGGGGTCATCGCCATGCACCACCTCGATGGTGGGTGCGGCCCAGGGCTGGTCTACCAGCTCGCCGATGGTAATGCCGAAGGCCTGGGCTATTCTGAACGTAACCGCGAGGGTGGGGTTGGCCTTGCCGCGCTCGATCTGGCTGAGCATCGAGCGGCTCACGCCGGAGGTGGCGGCAAGTTGCTCCAGGGTCAGCTTGTGCTTCTTGCGCAGTTCGGTGACGCGCAGGCACAGGGCCTGGCTGGCGGCATCTTCCTCGGCCCTGGGGCGGGTGGATTCAGTGTTCATGCTGGCCCTCGCATTCCACTATAGTGGACGACTTTCTTGCAATCGATACGGCGAGATTCTAGTATGCCGGACTCCTTTCTACCATAGTGAATTTTTCTCCGGTGAGATTCTGTTGAGAAAAGCAAGGTAAGCCTATGAAAGCGTTGGTAAAAAAGCATGCAGAACCCGGTATCTGGCTGGAGGACGTTCCAGAACCAAACCTCGGCATCAACGATGTGCTGGTCAAGGTGAAGCGCACTGCGATCTGCGGCACCGACATGCACATCTACAACTGGGATGCCTGGGCCCAGAAGACCATCCCGGTACCGATGGTCGTCGGCCATGAGTTCGTTGGCGAGATCGTCGAGGTGGGCTCCAACGTGAATGACTGGCATCCCGGGCAGATTGTCTCCGGTGAGGGCCACCTGGTCTGCGGCCGTTGCCGCAACTGCATGGCTGGCCGGCGCCACCTCTGCAATGACACCAGCGGTATCGGCGTGAACAGCCCCGGCGCCTTCGCCGAGTACATCGCCCTGCCGATGTCCAATGTCTGGGAACATCGCCCGGGCATCGACCTGGATGTGGCCAGCCTGTTCGACCCCCTCGGCAATGCGGTGCATACCGCCCTGCAATGGGACCTGCTGGGTGAAGACGTGCTGATTACCGGCGCCGGGCCCATTGGCGCCATGGCCGCCGCCGTCTGCCGTCACGCCGGTGCGCGCCACGTGGTGATTACCGATGTAAACCCGGAGCGCCTGGCGCTGGCGCGCAGGCTCGGCGCGACCCACACCGTGGACGTATCGAAAGATAAGATCGAGGATGCCAAGCACGCCCTGGGCATGGCGGAGGGCTTTGACGTCGGCCTGGAGATGTCCGGCAATGCCCAGGCGCTGCGCGACCTGCTGGCGAACATGTGCCACGGTGGCAAGGTCAGCATGCTGGGCATTCCGGAAGGGGAGGTGGGCATCGACTGGAACGTGGTGATTTTCAACATGCTCACGATCAAGGGGATTTACGGTCGTGAGATGTACGAGACCTGGTACAAGATGTCGGTGATGATCGAGAACGGCCTGGATATCGAGCCGGTGATCACCCACCGACTGCCCATCGACGATTTCCAGCAGGGCTTTGATGCCATGAAAGCCGGCGCCGCCAGCAAGGTGGTACTGAACTGGGAAAACACCGCGTAAACGAGGAGACAACGTGTACGGACAACTCAAGGATCATCTGGGCGCCGAGCTCGCCGCCATCGAAGAGGCCGGCCTGTACAAGCGCGAGCGCCTGATTACCACGCCCCAGGACGCCCACGTCGGCGTGCAGACCAACGGTGCCGGCGCCGAGGTGCTCAACCTGTGTGCCAATAATTACCTGGGCCTGGCCCAGCACCCGGAGGTCAATGCCGCGGCAGCACAGGGCCTCGCGGACTGGGGTTACGGTATGGCCTCGGTGCGTTTCATCTGCGGCACCCAGACCCTGCACAAGCAGCTGGAAAACAGCCTCAGCGAATTCCTCGGCGCGGAGGATACGATCCTCTATCCCTCCTGCTTCGATGCCAATGGCGGCCTGTTCGAAACCATCCTCGGGCCCGAGGATGCGGTGATCTCAGACGAGCTCAACCACGCCAGCATTATCGACGGTGTGCGCCTGTGCAAGGCGCAGCGCTACCGCTACAAAAACAATGACATGGCAGACCTCGAAGAGCAGCTCAAGGCCGCCGATGCCGCCGGCGCCCGCTTCAAGCTGATCACGACTGACGGCGTCTTCTCCATGGACGGCTACATCGCCCAGCTCGACAAGATCTGTGACCTCGCCGACCAGTACCACGCCCTGGTGCATTTCGACGACTGCCACGCCACCGGGTTTATCGGGGGCGGCGGCAAGGGTACCCATGAGCTGCGCGGGTGCATGGACCGGGTGGATATCACCACCGGCACCCTGGGCAAGGCGCTTGGGGGTGCTAGCGGCGGCTATACCAGCGCCCGGCGGGAGATTGTCGACCTGCTACGCCAGCGTTCACGGCCCTATCTGTTCTCCAACACGGTGGCGCCACCGGTGGTAGCCGGCGCTATCAAGGCGATTGAGCTGGTCACCTCTTCCAGCGACCTGCGCGACCAGTTGGCAGACAACACAGCCTACTTCCGCGAGGGTCTGGAGCGACTCGGCTTCGAGCTGCTGCCCGGTGAACATCCGATTGTCCCGGTGATGCTACACGATGCCGCACTGGCGGCGCAGTTCGCCGATGCCATGCTCAAGCACGGGGTGTACGTGGTAGCCTTCTCCTACCCGGTGGTGCCCAAGGGCAAGGCGCGGATACGCACCCAGATGAGTGCCGCGCTGAGCCGCGACGACCTGGACCAGGCGATCACCGCGTTCGGCGCAGTGAAAGCCGAGCTGGGTATCTGATCGAGCCGAGAGGAAGCATTGCCATGAGTGACCGTATGCCATTGCGTATCGACCTGGTGTCTGACGTGGTCTGCCCCTGGTGCATCATTGGCTATCGGCAGTTCCAGAAGGCCCTGGCCGGTCGCGAGCAGGCCATCGACCTGGAGTTGCACTGGCACGCCTTTGAGCTCAACCCGCAGATGCCCGCCGAAGGCCAGAACCTGCGCGAGCACCTGGCGGGCAAATACGGCACCACGCCGGAACAGAGCCGCAAGGCGCGGCAGCGCCTCACCGATATCGGCGCCGAGCTGGGTTTCACCTTCAACTACAGCGATGACATGAAGATGGTGAATACCTTTCGGGCCCACCAACTGCTGCACTGGGCGGCGGAGCAGGGCTGCCAGACGGCGCTGAAGGAAGCCCTGTTCAAGGCGTTTTTCACTGATGGTCAGGACGTCAGCGAAACGGATACCCTGGCCGACATCTGTGTCGCTATCGGCCTCGACCGCGACGAGGCGCTGGCGGTGCTGGCCGACGCCCGTTACGGACAGGCGGTACGCGAGGACCAGCGGCAGTGGGTGGAGCAGGGCATACAGGCGGTTCCCACCTTCGTGATCAACGAACAGTACATGGTGCAGGGCGCGCAGGATGCAGAGGCCTTCGGGCGCATGCTGGACCGGCTGCTGGAGCGCCACGCTGCCTGATTGGCTTGAGCGCCCGTGCGGCACACAGTACTCTCTGGGCTACACTGATAAGACATAAGTCAGCAATAAAAGTCAGCGCCCAAAATGCCGAGACACCAGGAATTACTCGCGGAGGTTAAAGCCTCCCCAGAGGGCCCCCAGGTAGGGGCCTTTTTCGATTTTGATGGCACTGTCATCTACGGCTATTCCGCCATTGCTTTCATCCGTGAGCAGGTCAAGCAAGGCCAGCTGAAGCCCCGTGAGTTCATGGAGCTGGCAGGTGCCATGACCAGCTTCGGCCTCGGCAATATGGGCTTCTCGGCGATGATGGTGGTGACCTCCCAGTTCATGCGCGGCGCTACCGAGCAGAGCTATATCGAGTTTGGCGAGGAGCTGTACCGCAAGCACATTGCGCGGCTCGTTTACCCCGAATCCCGCGCGCTGATCGAGGCGCACCTCGACAAGGGCCACACGGTGGCCATCATCTCCTCCGCCACCCCGTACCAGGTGGAACCTGCCGCCCGCGACCTGGGTGTCGAGCACGTGATGACCACACAGCTGGAAGTGGACGATGAGGGCGAGTTCACGGGCGCCGTCATCCGCCCGACCTGTTTTGGCCTCGGCAAAGTGCGCGCGGCGGAATCCCTGGCCGCGGAACACGGGGTGGACCTGTCCCAGACCTTTTTCTACTCCGACAGCGACGACGATATCGAGCTGCTGGAGCATGTAGGCCGGCCGCGACCGGTCAATCCCAACAAGAAGCTGACCGAGATTGCCGAGCGTGAGGGCTGGCCTATCCAGCGCTTCAAAAGCCGCGGCCGCCCCGGCCTTACGGACTGGGCCCGTTCGCTGGCCGCTACCGGCAGCCTGGTGACGTCTTTCGCAGCCGGCCTGCCGATCTGGGCGATCACCGGTTCGCGGCGGGATGCCCAGAATTTTTCCTTCTCGCTGTTCGCCGAAACCGCCAGCGCACTGATTGGCCTGGACCTGGAAGTGCGCGGTGAGGAAAACCTCTGGAAGCAGCGGCCGGCGGTGTTCATCTTCAACCACCAGAGCAAGGCCGACGTGGTCATTGCCGCCAGCCTGGTGCGCAAGGATATTGCCGGCGTTGGCAAGAAAGAGATCAAGAAGATGCCGGTGATCGGGCAGGTCATGGAGCTGGGTGGAACCGTGCTGATCGATCGTGACAACGCCACCAGCGCGATCGAGGCCATGCAGCCGCTGGTGGACGTCATGCGCGATGAGGGCAAGTCAGTGGTCATGGCGCCGGAAGGTACCCGTACCGTGTCGCCAAAGCTGGCGCCGTTCAAGAAGGGGGCATTTCACCTGGCCATGCAGGCCGGTGTGCCGATCGTGCCCATCGTGATTCACAACGCCCTGGACGTCGCGCCCAAGGGCGATTTCATTTTCCGGCCTGCGACTGTCGAGGTAGAGGTGCTGCCACCCGTGGATACCAGCAGCTGGTCGGCGGCGACCGTTGCGGAACACGTGGCGGAAGTGCGGGCGATGTTCCTGAAAGCGCTGGGCCAGGAAGACGAGACTGAGAACAGCCCCCGCAGCACTTCTGCGGCGAAGTCGAAGTCGAAGGCAAAGACCAAAGCAAAAGCAAAGGCCAAAGCAAAGTCGAAGGCCGAAGCAAAGACAAAGGCCAAAGCAAAGACAAAGGCCAAAGCCAAATCAAAGACCGCAGCCAAAGCGAAAGCCAAGACCAAAACGAAGGCCAAGACCAAAGCGAAGGCCGGGACCAAAGCGGAGGCAAAGACAAAAGCCAAAGCCAGGAGCCAAGCTGCCACAACCAAAAAAGCCGCGGCAAAAACGGCTGGCAAGGCAAAGGCCAAATCCAGCGCCGCGGCCAAACGTCGCGCCAGTACGCCGCGTTTGAAGGCCAAGGCCCGTGGCAGCGTGAAGCCCAAGACCGCCGGTAAGTCCTCATGACACCGATGCCCTGGCAGGCGACGGGTCAGCAGGATGTGCTCTACATCCTCGACGCCGGCCACCGGGTCGAAGAAGAGCTGCTGCGCGACTGGATCAATGAGCAGCACGAAGCCATCAGCTTTGCCGGTGAGGCGCGCCAGGTCGTGGTGCCCATTGCCCGCAGCCCGGAGAACATCCCCACCCGCGCCCTGGTCGGCGCCCTGGAGCTGCCTCCGGAAACCCTGATCATTCCGGTGCGCGTGGCCTGGATGACCTCGGTCGACGAGAAGTCCGTAACGCCGCGACTGCGTGACCTGCTCTGGGGCAACCCGCGTAAGCCAGGTCAGGCGCGGGCCCGTCGTATCCTGAGTCGTCACCCGGAGCGCGTGCACTGCGTGGCGGCAGACGCCGCGACTCTCGAAGAACTGCGCCAGCGCTATGCCCGCAGCCGCGGAGAGTCCGCCAGCGCCAGCCAGCTGGCCGACTTTGTGGCCGGCCAGGCGGGCCTGGCCCTGGATATTGCCGTGCGACGCTTGCGCGGCGGCCGTTACAAGGTGCCACGGCAGGTGGCCAATAACCTGCAGGCCAGCCCGCAGTTTCGCACCGGCCTGCAGCAGCTCAGCGCCGAGCTGGGTCGCCCCATGGCCGACCTGCAGCGGGAAACCGCCGAGATCATGAAGGAGCTGATATCCATTCCGCGCACCTTCTGGCTCGATGTCATGGGCATGCTGAATCGCAAGATCATCTCGCTGGGCTACGAGACGGATATCGTGGTCGACCAGGCCGGCCTCGAACGTATTCGCCAGGTCACCCGCCAGCATCCGACCGCATTGCTGTGGACACACAAGACCCACGTGGATGGCTTCGCCATGCACTGGACCTTCTTCAAGAATGATTTCCCGGCGCCGCACATCCTCGGCGGTGTGAACATGGCCTTTGGCGGCCTGGGGTTCCTGGCCCGGCGCGCGGGGGCCATCTTTATCCGCCGCAGCTTCCAGGACAACCTGCTCTACAAATACATCCTTCGCAGCTACATCGGCTACCTGCTGGAGAAGCGCTTCCCGCTTACCTGGGCCTTTGAAGGCACCCGCTCGCGAGTGGGCAAGCTGATGCCGCCGCGCTACGGCTTGCTCAAATATGTAATCGAGGCAGCCCATTGCAACGATGCAGAAAACTTGCATATCGTGCCGATAGCCATCAACTATGACCTGATCGGTGATGTGCAGGACTACGCCACCGAGCAGGCCGGCGCTACCAAGCAGCCGGAAAGCCTGCGCTGGTTTATTGGCTACCTGCGTGGCTTACGCCAACCCATGGGACGTATCTATATGGACTTTGGTGCGCCAGTGGTGCTGGACAAGGCGCCCGACCCCAGCGACACCCTGGCACTGCAGAAAGTGGCATTCCAGGTGGGGGTGGAGGTCAACCGTGTTACACCGATAACCCTGCCTTCCCTGGCGACCATGATCCTGCTGGGGGCGGCGCCGCGGGCGCTGACTGCCGACGAGCTGACCCGCGAGATGGACTCCCTGGTGAGCTGGGCACAGGATCGCAATATCCGGATGACCAGCGACTTCGAGCCGGAAAATCGCGACGCCCTCAACGAACTCGCCAACACCCTGGTCGCCAACGGGCTGGTCACCCGCTACGACGGCGGCCCTGAACGAGTCTATGCCATCACCGCAGAACAACACGGGGTGGCCAGCTACTATCGCAACACGATCATTCACCATTTCGTGAACAAGGCCATTATCGAGCTGTCGATGATGAAGCTGGCCCAGTTCAATTCGTCCAGCCTCGAGGGTTTCTGGGAAGAGGCGGAGCGCCTGCGGGACCTGTTCAAGTTCGAGTTCTTTTACGCTCCGACCGCGGAGTTCCGCGACGATGTGCGCGCCGACCTGGCTCACTACAGCGCCGACTGGGAGGAACGCCTCGTCAATGAGTCCGGGTTTGCGCAGCGGGTCATGGCGGAGTACTACCCGCTGGTGTCCCACTCCACGCTGCTGCATTTCGTAGACGGCTACCGGGTGGTGGCCGATGTGTTGGCCCTGCAGCCAGACGATGCCGAGCTGGAAGAGAAGGACTGCGTGAACAAGGCGCTGGCCTACGGTCGCCAGGCCTACCTGCAGCGCCGCATCAGCTCCCAGGCCTCCATCGGCAAGCTGCTGTTCCAGAACGCCTGGAAACTGATGAACAACCGCGGCCTCACCGAGGCCGGCGATGCGACCACCGGCGAGCGCCGGCGAGAGCTCAGCCAGGACCTGCGCGAGCTGTCCCACCGCATCGATATCGTGCGCACCGTCGCGCTACCGAGGTAAACCATGCAACAGCTCAGCCCGCAGGACGCCCAGTTCCTGTACATGGAGTCGGACGACAACCTGACCCATGTCACCAGCATCAATATCTTTGACCCTTCCACGGTGCCCGGTGGCAAGGTGGTGCGCTTCAAGGAAATTATTGCCCACGTCGAAGAGCGGCTGGCGGCCAACCCCATGCTGCGCCGCAAGCTGGTACGCGTGCCGCTGGAGCTGGATTATCCCTACTGGGCGGACGACGAGTTCTTCGACCTCGAATACCACATTCGCCACGGCCGCCTGCCGCGTCCGGGCGACTGGCGGCAGTTCTGTATCCACATGGCGCGGTACCACTCGCGGCCGCTGGATATGAACAAACCCCTCTGGGAGCTTTATGTACTCGAGGGGCTGGATGATATCGATGGCCTGCCGCCGGGCTGCTACGCGGTGGCCATCAAGGTGCACCACGCGGCGGTAGACGGAGCCTCACTGGTGCGCTTCCTGCTGTCGCTGGTGGATATCGACAACCAGGGAACGCCGGTCGCCCCCATGGACTATGCCGACGTGGAGGAAAGCCCGCGACCCAGTCTACGTGACATGGCGCGCCGGGCGGCGGCCAACAACCTGCGCTCACCGGTACGCATTGCCGACGCCATTCTGCGCAACTCGCCGGTGTTGGTGGAGTCTGCCCGGGAGACCCTGGCGCGCCGCGGCGGCGGCAAGCAGACGGTGCCGGATACGCGTTTCAACGGCAAGGTGTCTCCGCACAAGATGTTTGATGCCTGCGACTTCGCACTGGAGGACCTCAAGAAGATTCGCACGCTGGTACCGGGTTCCACCATCAACGACGTGGTGCTGGCCGTGTGTGCCGGCGCGCTGCGGGAATACCTCAGCCACCACGGAGAGCTGCCCGACGACCCGCTGGTGGCCTGGGTGCCGATCAATGCCCGACCCGGCGGGGCAAGCGACCAGAGCGATCCGGGCAACAACATCACTGCCATGACGACCTCGCTGCACACCGACGAGCCCGAGCCGGTGAAGCGACTGGGAGAGATTCATGCCTCGACCCAGCGCAGCAAGGAAGCCAGGTCAGGCGTGTCCGCGCGCCTGCTGACGGATATTACCCAGCACGTACCGGCGGCCACCCAGGTGCTCGCGAGCCGCCTGATTCTGCAGCTCAGCCAGTCGGTGCGCGTCTGCAACCTGTTCATTTCCAACGTGCCCGGGCCGCAGTTTCCGGTGTATATGAATGGCGCCCAGCAAGTGGGCAGTTACGGCCTGGCGCCGCTGGCCAACGGCATGGGGTTGTTTATCGGTACGCCCAGCTACAACGGGCGCATGAGCTTCAATATCATTTCCAGCCGCGAACTGATGCCGGATATTCGCTTCTTCGCCGAGTGCATTGCGCGCTCCATGCAGGAGCTGCTGGCAGCGGCGGACGAGCACCAGCGCAAGGCCGGTGGCAAAGGTGCAGCGGCGGCTGCCAGGTCTTCTAAAGCGAAAGCGAAGACCAAAGTGGCTCGCAAGCCCCGTGCGAAGGCGAAAGCGACGGCAACCTCGACTGCAGCGTCAAAGGCGAGGAGCAAGTCGAAGGCCACTAGCCAGGGGAAAGCAAAGGCCAAGACGAAAGCCAGGAGCAAAACCAAAGCCAGCACCACAGCGCGGGCAAAAACGCCGGCGAAGTCGAAGGCGAAGTCCAAAGCTAAGCCAAAGGCCACCGCAGCCCGCAAGGCCGCACCGAAGGCGAAGGCCGCGCGCAAGCGCCAGGTTAAACCGAAAGCGGCGGATTGAAAGCGCTGAACATCCACTATCCGATAAAACCAAAAATCGAGGAATCATCATGCAGCTGAATGTAGGCCTGCTGGGCGGCGGCTCCTGGGGCACGACGGTGGCCTCGCTGGTCGCGCGTAACACCGGGGTCAAGCTCTGGGCTCGCGACGCCGAAACGGTGGAACAGATTAATCGCGAGCACCGCAATGAAAAGTACCTGCCCGGGGCGAAGCTGCCGGACTCCCTGACCGCGACCACCGATATTGCCGATGCCGTGGGCATTGCCGACGTGTTGATCATGGGCATTCCCTCCCAGGGCTTTCGCTCGGTGCTGGAGCAGGTCAAGCCGCACCTGCGCGCCTGGGTGCCGGTGATCAGTCTTACCAAGGGCCTGGAACTCGATACCCGCAAGCGCATGACGGAAATCATCAAGGAGGTGCTGCCCGGTCACCCGGTGGGTGTGCTGACCGGGCCCAACCTGGCCCGGGAGATCATGGCGGGCCAGGCCGCGGCCAGCGTGATCGCCATGGAGGATGAGATCATCGTCCAGGAGCTGCAGGAACTGTTCCGGTCCGGCCTGTTCCGTGTCTACACCAATGACGACGTCATCGGCTGCGAGCTGGGCGGCGTGCTCAAGAACATCATTGCCATCGCGGTCGGCATGGGCGACGGGCAGGGCGCTGGCGACAACACACGCTCCGCGCTGATCACCCGCGGCCTGGCCGAGGTGACGCGCCTGGGCGTGGCCATGGGCGGTCGCGCGGAGACCTTCGCCGGCCTCGCCGGGATGGGTGACATGATCGCCACCTGCACCAGCCCCCAGAGCCGCAACCGGCATGTGGGCGTGCAACTCGGCAAGGGGCGGCACATCGACGATATTATCGAGGAGATGGTCATGGTGGCCGAAGGCGTGAAAAGCGCACCGGCGGTCATGGCCCTGGCCGAAGAGAACAATATCAGCATGCCCATCGCCAGCGATGTGTTCCGTGTAGTGTCGGGTGAGGCAACCGCTCGCCAGGCGTTCCGCGGGCTGCTGCGGGTTACCCCGGGCGCTGAGTCGGAGCCTGGCTGATGCAGCATCGCGAAGCGAGCTTCAAGGGCGCCGGCGAGGTGGATATCCACTACCAGCAGTGGGCACCGGAGCATTCGCCCCGGGGCCTGATTGTGCTGGTGCACGGCGCTGCCGAGCACAGCGGCCGCTACCGGCGCTTTGCCGAACACTTCGCCAACCTGGGCTACGCCACGGCGGCGCTGGATCATATTGGCCACGGTCGCTCCGAGGGCCAGCGTGGTTACGTGCGCAACTTCGGTGAGTACGTGGAAACGCTGGACCGGTTTGTGCAGCTCTTGAAGGGCGAGTTTGCCGAGGTGCCGCGGGTACTGCTGGGCCATAGCATGGGGGGGCTGATCGCCAGTTGCTACCTGCTCCAGAACCAGGACGACTTTGTCGGCTGTGTGCTTTCCGGCCCGGCGATCAAGACTGACCTGGAACCGCCCATCTGGCAGCGGCTGCTGATCCAGTTCTTTTCCATGGTGGCGCCGCGCATGGGCGTTTTGCAGCTCGATGCCAGCGGTGTCAGCCGCGACCCGCTGGAGGTGCGCGAGTACCTGGACGACCCGCTGGTGTACGGTGGCAAGCTGACCGCGCGCAAGGTCTCGCAACTGTTTGCTGCGATGCAGTGGATACAGGAGCAGGCAAGCGATATTCGCCTGCCGCTGCTGTTGATGCACGGAGAGGCGGATATGCTGACCTCTCCCTCGGGCTCCCGCTATCTCTATGAGCACGTCAGCTCCGAGGACAAGACCCTGAAGCTCTACCCCGGGCTCTTCCATGAGATCTTCAACGAACCCGAGCGGCTGAAGGTATTCGAGGACCTGCAGGACTGGCTGGACCAGCGCCTGGAGCGACGTCACACCGAGGAAACCATCGCACAGGACTACATCCTCTACGGTGGGGAGATATCCCTCTACACCGGCAAGGCGCGAGCCTACCTGCGCTTCAAGCAGCTACCCTTCGAGGAGCGCATCGCCAGTCGCGAGGTGTACAAGAACATCATCCTGCCAAACGTGGGCGCGCCCATCATTCCGGTGCTTGCAACCCCGGGCGGTGAGCTGGTGCAGGACACGACCGAGATTATCGACTTCCTGGAGGCGCGGCACCCCGAGCCCTCGGTGTACCCGCCGGGGCCCCGGCAGAAGCTGGTGGCGCTGATGCTGGAGCACTACGGAGACGAGTGGCTGGTGATTCCCGCCATGCACTACCGCTGGAGTTTCCTCGACCAGCAGCAGGATTTTATTTTCGGCGAGTTTGGTGCCCTCAGTGCTCCTGACGCCAGCCGCGAGGAGCAGATCGCTATCGGCGAGAAGACCTCGAAGCCGTTCCGCGGCAGTATTCCGATGCTGGGCGTGAACGAGTCCACGGTGGCCGCGATTGAAGCCGAGTGGCACAAGCTGATGGTGCAGCTGGAGGCGCATTTTGCCGAGCACCCCTTCCTGCTGGGTTCCCGCCCCAGCATTGCTGACTTTGGATTTATGGGCCCACTCTACGCCCACCTGGGCCGCGACCCGGTGCCGCGAGCACTGATGGAGGCAAAGGCACCCCGGGTCTACGACTGGGTCTGCCGGATGAACGCACCGGCCTCGAGCCCGGGCGAGTTCCTGCCCGACGATCAGGTGCCCGAGACCCTGATCCCCATACTGGAAACGCTGTGCCGCGATTTCCTTCCGGATGTGGTGGGTGTGATCGCGCAGAACGCCGCGTTCATGGCGTCCAATCCCGGCGAGAAGATACCGCGTTACCTGGGCATGCACCGTTTCAGGACCGGCGACGCCGAAAGCGAGAGGGTGGTACACAGCTATTCACAGTGGATGTTCCAGCGCGCCTTTGACCACTACCAGGGCCTGGGGGAAGAAGACCGCGTCGCCGTCGACGCCCTGCTGGAGCGTATTGGTGGACTGGAAGCGATGCGTGCGCCCCTGCCGCGGCGGGTGCGGCGCCAGCCCGGCCAGCTGGAGCTGGTAGAGGCAACTGATGCAATTGACAGGGAATTGAATGATGAGTAATTACCGTGAAATCCAGGTACGTCGTGAAAATATTCTGGAAACACGTGAGCTGGAGCTGCCCCGCCCGGATCTGGGCGAGGGACAGGTGCGGGTGGCGATCGACAAGTTTGCACTGACCGCCAACAATGTCACCTACGCGGTGGCCGGGGACATGATCGGCTACTGGAACTTTTATCCCCGCGAAGAAGGCTGGGGCGTTGTACCGGTGTGGGGTATCGGTGAAGTCGTTGAATCGGCCCACCCCGGCGTGCCGGTTGGTGAGCGCCTGTACGGTTTTTACCCAATGGCCAGCGAAGTGGTCCTGGTCTTCGACCAGGTCGAGGCCGACACCCTGATGGAGGCGAGCCCCCACCGCCAGGAGCTGCCTGCCACCTACAATGCCTATCGCCGAACGGCGGCGGACCCGGAATTCCTGCAGCAGATGGAAGAGGCGCGCTGCCTGTTTTTCCCGCTGTTTGCTACCGCCTACCTGCTCTACGACTTCCTGCTGGACAACGCACTCTTTGGGGCGGGCCAGGTGCTGATCGGCAGCGCTTCCTCGAAAACCGCCTTTGGCATGGCCAAGCTGTTGCACGGCGATGAAGCGATCAGTGCTCGCCTGGTCGGGCTGACATCGGCGGGCAACAAGGAATTCGTGGAATCCCTGGGCTGCTACGAAAGCGTGGTCTGCTACGGTGATGAGGATGACCTGGACACGAGCCTGGCGGCAGCCTACGTCGATATGTCCGGCAACGCCGGCCTGACGGCAAAAATTCATCAGCTATTCGGCGACCAGCTGAAGGTCAGCACGGCTGTAGGCGCTACCCACTGGGAATCCTTCGGCGGCGATACCAGCGCACTGCCGGGCCCAGCGCCGGAATTCTTCTTCGCGCCCGCACAGATCGAAAAGCGAGATGCAGAGTGGGGCAGGGGTGAGGTGATGCGCCGCGCTGGCCTGGCGGTTGCCGAGGTGGCGAAGGACGTGGCGTCCAGTGTCACCATCGAGCGCATGACCGATGTGGCCGCGGCGTCGGCTGCCTGGCGCGACCTGGTCGAGAACCGGGTCGCACCTACCCGCGGCCTGATGGTGTCGCTGTAGCGGCGCGGCCTGTCCCGGTCAGAAGGGCAGCCGCGACAGCCCCGGGCTGACCACCACCACGTCACGACTGCCGGAGGGCAGGGATATCAGCGTGCCGTCGCGACCCATGGTGAAGTTCGGGAATATCACATCCACTCCGTCCAGCCAGGCCGCATCCAGCCCGGGCACGGGCAGTGCCGGCACGATGTGGTAAAAGAGCAGGTGCTGTACGCCGGCGTCGCGGGCGACTTCCGCCGCCTCCAGCGGACTGGCGTGGTAGTCGAGGATGTCGGCGGTGATCTTGGCCATGCTCTGGTTATTGGTGACGGTCGCCGCCTGGTTGATCACATTGACCAGCTCCGGTGACAGTGCCTCGTGCACCAGCAGGTCTACCTGTGAGGCCATCCTTTCCAGGTTGAATGATTTCGCGGTGTCTCCGGAAATGACCACCTTGCGACCCTGGTAGCTCACGCGATAGCCCACTGCGGGTGAAACCGGCGCGTGGTCCACCAGGAACGCTTCGACCAGCACGCCCTCTCGCTCGTAAAGTCGCGCCGCAACCCCGTCCGGGGGTGTGGGAAAGGGTCGCGGCAGCATGCCGTGGCCTGACAGCGGCGCCACCGCATCACCGTGGTGGGTATTGCGATACACGGCATCGCGCTCATAGGCCTTGTTGATGCCGCCGACGATGTCGCTCACGCCCGGTGGGCCGAACACCGGCAGGGGTGCAGTGTGATTACCCTGTACCCATCGCAGGGTCGCCATTTCTCCGAGCCCGTCGATATGGTCCGAATGAAAGTGGGTGAGGAACACCGCCTCGATGTTGCTCAGCGGAAAGCGCATCAGGCCCAGGTTGCGGGCGCCGTTGGTACCGGCATCGAAAACGAACATGCGCTCGCCGGCGACCACGGCCACGCAGGGTCCGGAGCGCCGCTTGTCGGGCAGGGGGCCACCCGCGCCACACAGGGCAACGTGCAGACCTGGACCAAGATCGGCCAGTGGTGTCGCGAGCATGGCGCTGAGAGCGCCGCGCTCCATTACGCTGCGGGCGATGTCCGCACGCTTGAAGTAGGCCGGTACCGCGGCAATCACCAGCAGCAGGAAGAGTAGGATGAGAAGTCGCTTCATCTGATGTCCTTAAGGTTTGGTGATTATTCTATTCATGTGAAGTGCAGCTCGCCGTGTCGGGCGTCACGAAACAGCGCCTCGAAGTCTTCGGCCGTCATGGGGCCGGCGTTGGTCGTTGTGGACGGGTCCGCCAGAGCGGCGGCACCGATCCCGGCCGCGTCTTCATCGGGTACGTCCAGCGCCGCGAGGTTTTCCGGTATTTCCAGTGACGCACGAAACGCCAGCAGCTCCTCGACCAGGTCGGCAGTATCGGTGCCGTCGATGCCCAGGGCCTGGCACAGGGCCGGCATCCGCGGCTCCAGGTAGCGGGCATTACGCGCCAGCCCGTAGGGCAGGATGACTGCGTTGGCGAGCCCATGGTGCAGCCCATAACGTGCGCCCAGCACGTGGGATACGGAGTGAATGGACCCGAGCCCTTTCTGGAAGGCAGTAGCGCCCATGGATGCGGCCACCAGCATCTGGCCGCGTGCTTGCAGATTGCTGCCGTCGGCGACCGCCTGCGGCAGCCAGCGGCGCACCATGCGCATGGCCTCCAGTGCGATGCCCTCGGCCATGGGGTGGAAGCCCGGCGCGCACCAGGCTTCGAGGGCGTGAACAAAGGCGTCAACGCCGGTCCAGGCAGTGATGTTTGGCGGCAGGCCCACCGTCAGCGTGGGGTCGGAAATCACCAGTGCTGGCATCATCGCCGGGTGGAAGATGATTTTCTTGGTGCGCGTTGCTTCATCGAGAATCACCGCGGCGCGACCCACTTCCGAGCCGGTGCCGGCGGTGGTCGGTATGGCGATCACCGGGGCAATGGCATCCGCCTCGGCGCGCCGCCAGTTGTCGCCAACATCCTCGAAGTCCCAGAGCGGTCGCGACTGTCTTGCCACCAGGGCGATGGACTTTGCGGCATCCAGCGCAGAACCGCCGCCGAGCCCGATAACGCCGTCGCAATCTCCCGCCAGGAACGCGGTGACGCCACTGTCGACGTGGCGGCCGGCGGGATTGCCGTCAACATCGCCGTGAAAAGCTTCGCCGAGGCCCGCATCCGCCAGCAGCTCGCGTGCGCGATTGACGAAGTCCAGTTCTGCAAGGCCACGGTCAGTGACCAGCAGCGGGCGTGTCAGGCCCAACGAGCGACAGGCTGTGGGCAGCTCCTGCAGCCGATCGTCGCCAAACCACATGCGCGTGGGGTAGTGCCAGTTGGTATGCGGAAGCGACATCTAGATGATTTCGAAATACCGCTTGAGTTGCCAGTCGGTGACCGCCTTGCGCTGTTCGGCATCTTCCCACTCGCGGGTATAGGCGTAGTGGTCGACGAAGCCGTCACCGAACAGGTCCCGCGCCGGCTGTGACTTGCGCAACCTGGAGGCGGCCTCACTGAGAGTAGTGGGCAACTGCAGGGCGCGGGCAAAGCGCCCGCTGTAGGCGTCGCCGCTGAAGGCGTCTCCGGGCTCAATGCGATTCTCGATGCCCCAGAAGCCGGAGCCGAAGGCCGCAGCCAGCGCCAGGTAGGGATTGATGTCAGCCGCTGCAATCCGGTACTCCACCCGCTGTGCGCCGGGCACGCCGGGTATCGCCCGTATGGCGCAGGTACGATTGTCGATGCCCCAGCTGGCCGCAGTCGGCGCCCAGAAGCCCGGCACCAGGCGCGTGTAGCTGTTGCAGGTGCCGGCCACCATGCAGAGCAGTTCCGGCAGCAGCTTCTGCTGGCCACCGATAAACCAGCGCATGGTGTCGGAGATGTTGTGAGGCTGGCTTGCGTCGTGAAACACCGGCTCGCCGTCGCCGTTCTGCAGCGACAGGTGCAAATGCCCGGACTGGCCGGGGTAGTCAGCGGACCAGCGCGCCATGAAGGTGGCCATCAATCCCTGCTGCTGGGCCAGCACCTTGGTAAACGTCTTGAACAGGGTAGCGTTGTCGGCCGCGCGCAGGGCGCTGCTGTGCTCCAGCGCCGCCTCCAGCACGCCCGGACCGGTCTCGGTATGCAGGCCCTCGAGGCTCATGCCCATAGCGGCGGTCATGGCAAGTAGCTGGTGGTAGAAATCCGCATGGGTGGAATTGCGCAGCACCGAATAGCCGAAGTTGCCCGGCGTCATGGGCTGTGGATCCCGATAAGCCTTTGCCTGCAGACTGTCCGGGGTTTCATCGAACAGGAAGAACTCGAATTCGGCAGCGGCAGAGGCGCTGAAGCCCAGCGACTCGCCGCGCGCCAGCACCCGCTTCAGCAGCGCGCGAGGACAGACGGCGGCGGCTTCGTGGTCGGAAAAGTCCGCCAGGAACAGGGCGCTCTGGTGGTCCTCCAGCGGCAGGGAGCGGCAACTGGTGGGGTCGATACCCGCCCAGGCGTCCGGGAAGGCGGTGGCCCAGCCGGTGTAGGAGTCCTCCGCGTAGAGCTCGTCTGCCGAGTCCCACCCGAAGATTACATCGCAGAAGCCGAAGCCCTTTTCCAGGGCCGAGAGGAATTTCTTGCGGCTGACATATTTGCCGCGCATGACGCCGTCCAGGTCGGTAACTGCCAGCTTGATATTCTCGATACCTGCCTCGCGAACGAACGATGCGGCAGATTCGCTGTCAATTACATTCCTGGCATCCACGGGCGGCCCCTCGTCGTGTCGCTGTGATTGTTATCGTCGAACTGCTGAAGCCCCGCTATCATAGACCCATGCTCGATACACGACCACTGCTACTCGAAACCGACTTCCCGGAGATTCACCGCCAGCAGATCAGCACGCTGCAGGTGAACCTGGGTTATCGCTGCAATCTCAGCTGCGTGCACTGTCACGTCAATGCCGGCCCCAATCGCCGCGAGGAAATGACCGGCGAGACGATCGATCAGCTGATCGAACTGCTCGACCGGCTGGCGCCGGCCACCCTCGACCTGACCGGCGGCGCACCGGAACTCAACGCCCACTTCCGGCGGCTGGTGTTTGCCGCGCGCGAGCGCGGCATCGAGGTGATTGATCGCTGCAACCTGACCATCCTGTTCGAACCCGGCCAGGAGGACCTCGGCCAGTTCCTGGCTGACCAGGGCGTGGTAATTACGGCATCCCTGCCGTGCTACCTGGAGGAGAACGTCGAACAGCAGCGCGGCAAGGGCGTCTACGACGACAGCATCCGCGCGATTCGTTTTCTGAATGAGCTGGGGTACGGTGATCACCTCGAGCTGAACCTGGTTTACAACCCGGTAGGCCCGGTATTGCCGCCACCGCAGGCCAGCCTTGAAGCGGACTACAAGCGCGAGCTGGCAGACCGTTACGGCATCGTTTTCAACCAGCTGTTCACGATCACCAATATGCCCATCAGCCGCTTCGGCGCGGTGTTGCTTTCCCAGGGCCAGTACCACGACTACATGAGCCTGCTGCGCAACAGCTTCAGCGCGGCCAATCTGGAGACGGTGATGTGCAGGAGCCTGGTCAGCGTTGACTGGCAGGGCAATCTCTACGACTGCGATTTCAACCAGATGCTGGAAATTCCCCTGCTGGCCAGCGATCGCCGTCGCCACATCAGCGACCTGCTGGTGGAACCGGCCATGGCCAACACGCTCATTGCCACCGGCGAGCACTGCTACGGCTGCACGGCCGGGCAGGGCAGCAGCTGTGGCGGTGCTCTCGACTAGCCGGCTGCCGGCCCGGTGACACTGACGGCTTGAACCCACCCACCCTCAGCCTGGTGATGCCCGTGTTGAATGAGGCCGGCCATCTCGCCGCGCGTCTCGATGCCTTGCAATCCTGGCGTGAGCTGGCCGAGCTGATTGTTGTGGATGGCGGCAGTGAAGACGAGAGCCTGGCGCTGGCTGTTCCTCGAGCTGACCGGGCAATGTCTGCAGCGCGGGGCCGCGCTCGCCAACAGAACGCGGGCGCGGCGGCGGCAGGCGGTGACTACCTGCTGTTCCTGCATAGCGACACGGAGCTGGGTATCCCCCCCGATCAATTTCTTGCCGAACTTGAAGACAGGCCGCCATGGGGATTCTTTGCTGTCCGCCTTGAAGGTAGCGACTGGCGCTTCCGCATTATCGAGCGCTTCATGGGATGGCGCTCGCGGCTGAGCGGGGTCGCAACCGGCGACCAGGCCATCTTCGTGCGCCGCGAACTGTTTGAATCGCTGGGCGGCTTTGCGGACATTCCGCTGATGGAGGACGTGGAGTTCAGCAAGCGCCTGCGTCGGGTGGCGTCGCCGCGGGTGCTGCGGCCAGCGGTGGTCACCTCCAGTCGACGCTGGGAGCAGCGTGGCGTGTTGCGTACGGTGCTGCTGATGTGGGAGCTGAGGCTGCGCTACTGGCTGGGAGCACCGCCCGCGGACCTTGAGCGTCGTTATCGTGGCTGAGCTTCTCATTGCTCAACTGGCGCGGGCGCCGGTAGTGGGGCAGGTGAAAACCCGGCTGCTGCCGGCGCTGAATCCGCAGCGTACCGCCGACCTGCATGCGGCAATGGTGCTCTACATCTGTCGTCGGCTGGCGCCGGCGGGAACGCTGCAATTATGGGTAGACGGTGACAGCACGGCGCCGCTGTTCCGGGCCTGCCTGGCGGCGGGCGCCGAGAGCCTGCGCCAGCAGCGGGGCGATGACCTGGGCGCGCGGATGTCGCATATCGTGGATGTCGGCGTGGAAGACTTTGACAAGGTCATACTGGTGGGCAGCGATGCGCCCGGTCTCAACGCCTCTCACGTCGAGCGAGTGGCCGCGGCGCTGGACGTTGCGGATGCCGCCTTCGTGCCCGCCACCGACGGTGGTTACGTGATGCTGGGGCTGAAAGCCCCGTGTCCGGAACTGTTCACCGGATTGCCCTGGGGCACGAGTGAGGTACTGGAGCTGAGCCTGGCGGCACTGGCTGCCGTCGGAAAACGGGCACACCTGCTGGAACCCCTGCCGGATATTGATAGACCTGAAGACCTCCGCCACTTGCCGGAAGACCTGGACTGGTAGCCAGCCCGCTCAGGCGCTGGCGGCATTCTCCCGGGTGTTCCCGGTGCAGCGCGGGCCTGCGACCGGGTTCGAGCGTTCATACAGCAGGAACGCAATGGCGGTGCAGTAACTCAGGTTGGTTTGCAGCTCTTTGTCAGGATCACTCAGGAACGCCCTCTGGCTGGCGAGACCGCGAACCCTGGACGCCAGGTCCGGGTTGAATGCCAGGTGTTTGTCCCAGATATCACGGTGCTGTTGTGGCGTGATGTGGAAGATGCCAAGACCGTCGTTTCGAGCCGAGAATAATCCGAGTTCAGGCGCTTCGGTTGCTGCGGTAAGCAGGAATGCTTCAGTGTCGTGGTTCCATACACCCAAATACTTCAGGGTGGGCTGGATGACCTGGTCCCTCAGGTGTTCCACCGTCACGTACATAAGACCCCCATGTCGGTACCTCTCTAGCTGCCATGCCTGCCATCGTTTGGCCTGTGCGGCCACCTATGCGGCAAAAGGGGCAGTGGCGTTTCCATCGCGCGTTGCGACGGTTGCATTTCCAGTCAGGGCGGATGTCGGTTTCCCCGATCTTTCCGCTGCCTTCATGTTTCCTTGCAATGGTCCGACGGGTTGTTCAGGCCCGCCAAAATATTCTTGTTATGTGTTCGATTTAAACATAGGTATCGGGGCTTGCCAATCATCCGCTAGCCGTAAAAGCCTGAAATATCACCGAGTTATGTGCAGGTTCCCAGGGCTTAGCCGCCCGCCAGTTTGACCGTGTAGCCGCGCTTTTCCAGCTCGCTCTTTACAAGGTCGCGGGCGTCACCCTGTATCTCGATACTGCTCTCGCGGGTGCTGCCGCCTACGCCACAGCGTTTCTTCAACTCCTTGGCCAGTGCCTTGAGTTCCTGTGGGGCCAGCGGCAAACCGTCGATGACGGTGACAGCCTTGCCGCCCCGGCCCTTGGTTTCGCGACGAATGCGCACCACGCCGTCGCCGGTGCTGGCGGGACGGTCCCTGCCGCAGACGCAATCGGCCACCGCGCGCTGGCATTGCGGGCAGAGGCGACCCCTGTCGGTGGAATAGACCGGGCGACTGTTGCTGCGTTTTGAACCTGCCATGGGGGCGTACCGGGGAACGAATGCGTGGCTATAATAGCGCCGCCGGTACTCGCGCAACCAGCGTGGCGCGGCGGTGGCAGCAATTGCGAGGGGGCGTGGTTATGAGCAAGGAACAGGAACTTCAGCAGCAGGTGGTGGAGTTGCAAACCCAGGTGGCTTTCCAGGAGCAGGCGATCAACGAGTTGGGCAACGCGCTCGCTGACCAACAGCATGACCTGGCAGCCCTCAAACGGGAGTGGCTATCGGTGAAGGAACGCTACGCGAGCCTGCGTGAGCAGCTTCCGGAGTCAGCAGTGGTGGACGAAAAGCCGCCGCACTATTGAGCTTCCACGTCCTCGGCCTGAGGCCCCTTTTCGCTATCCACAACAATGAAGCTGACGCGTTGGCCGTCGCGTAGAGCGCGGCGCTCCCGACTGCCGCGGCGCCGGCCGCTGCCGTCACTATCCCCTGAGGTGTCGCGGATGGAGCGGAAGTGCACGAAGATCTCTTCACCGTTCTGGCGGCGGATGAAACCGAAGCCCTTGCTGACGTTGAACCATTTCACTTCACCTTCCTCGCGCCCTGCATCCTGGGCGTCCCCAGCGGCTACTGCCGCGCGAGCAACTGCCGCCCCGGCAGCGCGCTTGCGCCCCAGCAGCGGTGCTGCGCAGCACGCGGCCAAGACCGTGGTCACCAGCAGCAGTGGCTGCCCGGAAAGGTCGGTGGCAATTATCAGGACAGAAGCTGTAAGGCCGGCGACGATGGCAATCGCCAGTTGGGTGGGAAGAGTCATGGAGTTGTCCGCTCGAGTTCAGGCGAACACTATACCGAAATCTGCAGGGCGCTGCGTTTCAGGAGCGCGGGCGCTGCATACCGCCGCGTGAGCAGCCACCGGTATTGCATCTGGCAACGAACGGACGCCGGGAAAGGGCGCCCCCCGAATTAACAGCGAAGGCTTGACCCTGCTGCAGTCGAACGCCGCAGCGGTATCGCGACACCCTGCCGCGCGGCCGGGTGCTTTAGGAAGGCTGGGTGAACCGTTGGTTCACCCGGGCCGGCGATCAGACTTTTGAGACGTCTTCCGCCTGCAGCCCCTTGGGGCCCTCTACAACCGTGAACTCAACTTCCTGTCCTTCGTTCAGGGTGCGGTAGCCGTCGCCCTGAATAGAACGGAAATGCACAAATACATCTTCCGTGCTGTTCTCATCCCGGGTGATGAACCCGAACCCCTTGGCATTGTTGAACCACTTTACGGTGCCAGTTACCCGCTCACTCATACCACTTTTCCTCGACTTGTAGCCCTTCTTCGTTTTTATATCCGGCTGCGGTGCGAAGTTTTTTGTTATCGCTTATCCGCTTCCGGAACTTGTAATCCTGTCATCGAGGTGGCTGCGCGCTTGGCCTTGTTCGCAGGACGCTCCCGCTTACAAGGTGTGCCAGCCTGCGCTACATGCGCTGAATTTGTTCTACCTGTATCTGCAGCTTTTCCAGTGCCTGTTGCTGGTTATCCAGCTTTTGACGTTCCTTCTCGACCACCTCGGCGGGGGCCTTGTCGACGAACGCGGCATTGGAGAGTTTTTGCTGTACCCGCTTGAGATCCTTGTCGAGCCTGTCGATTTCCTTCGCCAACCTGGACAGCTCCGCTTCCCGGTCGATGAGGCCCGCCATGGGGACGAGGATTTCGAGTTTGTCTACCAGCGTCGCGGAGGCGGCGGGAGCATCTTCTCCTTCTTCGAGGAAACGAATGTCTGCCAGCTTGGCGAGTTTGGTCAGGTACTGCGCGTTTTCTTCCAGCCTGCTCTTATCTTTATTGTCACCGTTGCGCAGCAGTACGGAAATTTGCTTGCCGGGCGGGATAGACATCTCGCCACGGATATTCCGTATGCCGACAATCACAGCTTTGAGCCATTCTATATCTGCCGTCGCAGAAGTGTCTATTTTTTTGTCGTCGGCCACAGGGTAGTCCTGCAGCATGATCGTAGGGCCCTGGCGGCCTGCCAGCGGAGCCACTTTCTGCCAGATTTCCTCGGTGATAAACGGCATCAGGGGGTGGGCCAGGCGCAGGGCGGCTTCGAGTACCCGGATTAGGGTGCGGCGGGTGCCCGTCTTCAGCGCGTCGCTGGCATTGTCGTCCCAGAGGGTGGGTTTGGACAGTTCCAGGTACCAGTCGCAGTACTCGTTCCAGATGAATTCGTAGATCGCCTGCGACGCCAGGTCGAAGCGGTAGTTACCTACTGCGCGCTCGACTTCGGCTTCGGTTTCCTGCAGCCGGGAGATGATCCAGCGATCCGCCAGGCCCAGCTCAAAGGCTTCGTCGTTGGCGCCGCAGGGCGCCTCTTCACAGTTCATGAGGACGTAGCGGGCGGCGTTCCAGATCTTGTTGCAGAAGTTGCGGAAGCCTTCGATACGGCCGACATCGAACTTGATATCGCGGCCGGTGGACGCCAGCGAGTAGTAGGTAAAGCGCAGCGCGTCCGTGCCGTAGGCGGCAATGCCCTCTGGGAATTCCTTGCGGGTCTGCTTCTCGATCTTTGCCGCCAGCTGCGGTTGCATCATGCCGGCGGTGCGTTTGGCAACCAACGGCTCCAGCTCGATACCGTCTATCAGGTCAATCGGGTCGAGCACGTTACCCTTGGACTTGGACATCTTTTGGCCGTGGCTGTCGCGCACCAGGCCGTGCACGTACACGGTATGGAAGGGCACTTCCTTCCGGAAATGCAGGGTCATCATGATCATCCGCGCGACCCAGAAGAAAATAATGTCGAAACCGGTGACCAGCACGCTCGAGGGGTGGAAGGTTCGCAGCTCCTCGGTCTCCTCAGGCCAGCCCAGGGTGGAAAAGGTCCACAGGGCCGAGGAGAACCAGGTGTCCAGCACATCTTCATCCTGCCGCAGGTTTACATCATCACCCAGCTTGTGCGCCTTGCGCACGGCCGCCTCGTCTTCTCCCACGTACACGGTGCCGTCGTCGTCATACCAGGCAGGTATGCGATGCCCCCACCACAGCTGGCGCGAAATGCACCAGTCCTGGATGTCACGCATCCAGGCGAAGTAGGTGTTTTCCCACTGCTTCGGCACAAAGGTAATGTCACCGTTCTCCACCGACTCGATGGCAGGCTTCGCCAGGGTCCTGGCGTCTACGTACCACTGCCAGGTGAGGTAGGGCTCGATGACGACACCGGAACGATCTCCGCGGGGTACCTTGAGGGTGTGGTCCTCGATTTTTTCCAGCAGTCCCTGGGCGTCGAGGTCGGCAACAATCTGCTTGCGGGCGTCGAAACGGTCGAGACCGCGGTAGGCCTCCGGTGCAGCGTCGCTGATGGCAGCGTCCGCCGTCAGAATGTTGATGCGTTCCAGGTCGTGGCGCTCACCCATCTCCCAGTCATTGAAATCGTGGGCCGGGGTGATTTTGACGCAGCCGGTGCCGAACTCGCGGTCCACGTAGTCATCGGCGATGATCGGAATCTTGCGGCCGGTCAGCGGCAGGTCAACGGTGCCACCCACCAGGTGGCTGTAGCGTTCGTCTTCCGGGTGCACCGCCACGGCGGCGTCGCCGAGCATGGTCTCGGGGCGGGTGGTGGCCACCACCAGGTGGCCAGAGCCGTCACTCAGGGGGTAGCGCAGGTGCCAGAGGGAGCCCTGTTCTTCTTCGGAGATCACCTCGAGATCGGAAATCGCTGTGTGCAGGGCCGGGTCCCAGTTCACAAGGCGCTGGCCACGGTAGATGAGTCCTTCCTCGTAGAGCCGGATGAAGACTTCCTGCACCGCCGCCGACAGCCCCGGGTCCATGGTGAAGCGTTCCCGAGACCAGTCCATGGACGCGCCGAGACGGCGCAGCTGGCGCGTGATGGTGCCGCCGGATTCTTCCTTCCACTCCCAGACCTTCTCTATAAAGGCATCGCGGCCCAGTTCGTGGCGATCGGTGCCGGCGGCCTCGAGCTGTCGCTCCACCACCATCTGGGTGGCGATGCCGGCATGATCGGTGCCGACCTGCCAGAGCGTGTTGTTGCCACGCATCCGGTGGTAGCGGATCAGCGCGTCCATGATCGCTTCCTGGAAACCATGACCCATGTGCAGGCTGCCGGTAACGTTGGGCGGCGGGATCATGATGGAGTAGGGAGCGCCTTTACCGCTGGGGGCGAAAAAGCCGGATTCCTCCCAGTGCTGATACCACCGGGATTCGATGTTGCCGGGCTGGAAAGTCTTGTCCATTAGGGGTTGGGGATGCCTTGAAAAGCGCGCGATTATATCAGAGATCACGCTTCTCGATGGGGTAGCCAAAGTGTTTATAGCGCTTCCAGGAATCCCTCAGCGGATCGCGGACAGAAGGGTGCTGGACGACGATCTCCAGCACCCGTTCAAAGCGCCCCACAAAGTCGGGCACCGCCAGTGCCAGGTTGATCATCAGGTCGTGGTGCTCACCGGGGTCTGCACCCCAGCCGATGCCCAGCTGCTCGGAATCTTCACTGCCCAGCAGGCCGTGGGGCAGGAAGCTCTGCTTGCGGAAGCCCCACAGCAGCCCGTCGAGATCCCGGGCGGCACCTTCGTCGCTGGTGTGGAGGTAGATGCGGTGGCCCTCGCGAAACGCCTTTTCAGCGAGCCGGCAGGCGAAGCGCTGGCGCTCCCCCGGGTCCTCATGGGGGAGCACGTAGAAATCCACCCGTGTCACAGGCCGGCCCTCAGCCGAGCTTGATGCCCGCCCGGTCCAGCAGGTAGTGGCTGAGCATGCCCACCGGGCGGCCGGTGGCTGCCTTGGGCGAGCTGTCCCAGGCCGTGCCGGCTATATCGAGGTGCGCCCACTTGTACTTCTTGGTGAAGCGCGCCAGGAAGCAGGCCGCGGTGATGCTGCCGCCTCCCGGACCGCCGATGTTCTGGATATCGGCAAACGGCGAGTCAATCTGCTTCTGGTAGTCATCCCAGAGAGGCATGCGCCAGGGACGATCGTGGCTGGAGTCACCGGCCGCAGTGAGCTGCTCGGCGAGCTGGTCGTCATTGGCGTACATGCCGTGGGCGTGACTACCCAGTGCGACCACGCAGGCGCCGGTCAAGGTGGCAATGTCGATGACTGCCGCCGGCTTGAAGCGCTCTGCGTAGGTCAGCGTGTCACACAGTACCAGGCGACCCTCGGCGTCGGTATTGAGGATTTCGATGGTCTGGCCGGACATGCTGGTGACCACGTCGCCAGGCTTGGTGGCCTTGCCGCTGGGCAGGTTCTCTGAGGCGGCCACCAGCGCGACGACGTTGATGGGCAACTTCATGGCGAGAATGGCATGCATGGTGCCGAACACGCTGGCCGCGCCGCACATGTCGAACTTCATCTCGTCCATCTTCGGGCCCGGCTTGAGGCTGATGCCGCCGCTGTCAAAGGTGATGCCCTTGCCTACCAGTACGTAGGGCTTCTTGGAGGCAGCCGCACCCTTGTACTGCATGACTATTAGCTTGGCAGGCTGTTCGCTGCCGGCGCTCACCGACAGGAAGGAACCCATGCCCAGCTCGCGCATCTGCTTTTCCTCGATGATGCGGGTGCTCAGTTTGCCGTTGCCCTTGGCAAGTTTTTTCGCCTCGTTGGCGAGGTAGGTGGGCGTGCAATAGTTGCCGGGCAGGTTGCCCAACTGCTTGGCCACGTTGATACCCTCGCCAATCTGCATGCCGAGCTTGAGTGCGCGGTTGGCGGCCGCGGTTTTCATCGCCTGGCCACAGTTGACCTGCAGGCGGGTAGCCGCCAGGCCGGGGCGGGGCTTGCTGAGGGTTTCACTGTACTGGTAGCTGGCGGATTCAAAGGCGCGCGCCACCTGCTCCAGCAGGGCGCCCATGGGTACGTCATCACAGGCCAGCTCTTCGGCGTGCAGAATGGCGTCCTTCGCCTTGCAGGAGTTCAGGCCCTTGATGGCGGCCGCGACGAACTTGCGCAGCGCAGTGGCGTCGAGCTTGCTGCGGGTTCCCGCGCCCACCAGCAGGATGCGACGCACACCTTTCTCATCACCGGTGTGCAACAGTAGGCTGTCGCCGGCATTGCCGGCCATGTCACCGGCGGCAACGGCATCGGTAACGATGCCCTTGTAGCGCTTGTCCAGCTGCTTGGCGGCGGCGCTCAGTGCCTTGCGCGGGTATACGGGAACGATGGCGCAGGCGGTCCTGGCGGCGCCGGCATCCTTGAGAGTCTTGGCGGAAAAATCCATGGTGGTGTCCTGCCTTTCGAGAGTGTGTGAAGGGCTGGATTTTATGATGAATCGGTCCAGCCCTGCGAGTGTCAGCCCTGGCTCTTGTCCAGAATCTATGCAGCTTTTTCTGAATTCCTGTTCTTCACTGGCTTGGGCAGCAGTTCCAGCTCGGTTTTCGAGATGTGGTCGTGCCAGCTGCGTTTATTGCGGTCCACGAGGCACCAGAGATAGCCGGCGCCTGCCGGCGCCAGGGAGACGATGGCGCCAAGGCATCGCAGCAGCACCTGGCGGCCGCTGATGGGCGCCGCCTCGTCGCTGCCGAAACCACGCAGGCGAATCCGCCAGGCCTGCATGCCGAGGGTCTGGCCCTTCTGGCGCCAGAAGTAGCCGTAGAACCCGACTATGCACAGCGCCACCAGCATCCGCACCAGCCATGGCGGCAGGGTGGCGCTGTAGTCCTGGTTGCCGGGGTCGCCGGTAATCGCCACGCCAATGGCAGTGGCCACTGCGATCACTGCCATGATCATGGGCAGCACGAGAAAAGTGTCATAGAGCATGGCCGCCAGGCGGCGGAAAAGGCCGGGGCGTTCAAACTGTTGCATTACCTGGTTGGGTCTCCCTGGGAATTGGCTGGGACCGTCGTGCTAAAGTCGCCGCATGAACGTATTGCTGGTCGAAGACGACGATCGGGTCGCAGATTATATCTGCGAGGGCCTGGCCAGTGCAGGTATTGCCGTGCAGCGAGCCGATGACGGCACCAGCGGCCTGCAGCTGGCCCGGGAGAGCCGCTACGACGTCATGGTATTCGATCGTATGCTGCCGGGTATGGATGGCCTGAGCCTGGTCCAGGCGCTGCGCAACGACGGCATCACCACGCCGATCCTGATATTGAGCGCGCTGGGCGAGGTGGACGACCGGGTGAAGGGCCTGCAGGCTGGAGCGGATGATTACCTCGGCAAGCCGTTTGCGTTCGCTGAGTTGCAGGCGCGGCTGGAAGTGCTGGCGCGGCGGCGCGCCGATGAGGCGAGCCCCACGGTACTGTCGGTGGAAGACCTGTCCATGGACCTGCTGAACCAGCACGTGGTGCGCGGTGACAGGTCCATCAAGCTGCAGCCCCGGGAGTACAAGCTGCTGGAATACCTGCTGCGCAATGCGGGCCGTGTGGTGACCCGGGCTATGCTGCTGGAGCATGTCTGGGGCTATCACTTCGACCCGCAAACCAATGTCATTGACGTGCATATCAGCCGACTGCGCCAGAAGATTGACCGCGACTTCGATACGGCTCTGCTCGACACGGTGCGCGGCGCCGGCTACCGGCTGGGGCCGCCGCTGCCGGAGGGGGATGCGCCATGAACCTGCGCGCCGTACTCACCAGCCTGACCTTCCGCTTCATGTTGCGCTATGTGCTGGTGTTGAGCGGCGCGGTCTTCGCAGTGATGGCGCTGCTGTACGGCATCTTCACCTACAACTACTTCCAGGAACTGCAGGACGCGGTGGTGGACGAGCTGGACACCATCAGCCTGATCTACAGCGGCCAGGGCCTCGCCGGCGTAGAGCAGTACATCGCCGACCGCGACGACGTGGGCGAGGCGCGGCATTTCCAGTACCTGTTGACCGACGCCGACTACAACCGGATTACCGGCAACCTGGCGAGCTGGCCGGAATACCGGGAGCTGGGCGATGGCTGGATGTCTTTCGGGCTGACCTTGACCGGTTTTGACGACGAGGAATCCGAGGAGTTGCTGGGTCGCCTGTTGGTCCTGCCCCAGGGCGGCTACCTGCTGGCGGCATTGCGCTACAACGAAGTGATCGAATCCGCCAGGCTGGTGTTCACCACACTGGTGCGCACAATGATCGCCACCGTTCTGCTGGGTGTGGTGGGGGGATTCTTTGCGGCGGCCAACGTGCTGCGGCGGGTTGACAGCGTCAACCAGGGTATCGACGACATTGTGCACGGCGACCTGTCCCAGCGCATCCCACCGGGGGACTCGGTGGGCAACGTGCGGCGCCTGGTGGAAAACTTCAACAGCATGCTCGACCAGACCGAGTCGCTGATGCACGGCGTGCGCACGGTGTCTGACAATATCGCCCACGACCTGCGCACCCCGCTGACCCATATCCGCAATAACCTGGTGCGGCTCAAGCAGTCACTGCCGGAGGACAGCGGAGAGCAGGTGCAGGCCATTATCGACGAGTGCGATGGCATCCTGTCTACCTTCAACGCGCTGCTGCGCATCGCCCAACTGGAAGCCGGCAACCGTATATCCAGCTTCTCGAGAATAGACCTCAGTGAACTGGCGCAGGACGTTGTGGAACTGTATGAGCCGCTGGCCCAGGACAAGTCTGTCAGCCTGGAGCTCGAAGCAGGAAACGCCGTGCACTGGGACGGCGATCGCGACCTGATTTTCCAGATGCTGGCCAACCTGCTCGACAACGCCGTGAAGTACACCGAGCCCGGCGGGCGGGTCAGGGTGAGCCTGGCGGTAGACGCCTCCGGGCATCCGCTGATCAGGGTGGCAGACAGCGGGCCCGGTATACCGGAAACCGACCGCGAGAACGTCTTCCAGCGTTTCTT
>JAZBOY010000272.1:0-5597 GCA_036351375.1 Halieaceae bacterium | reverse complement strand
GGCTCGGTGATTGCATTCCACAAGCACCACGGGGATTTCAGCGCCGGCGATACCGGCGTGCTGTGCTCCTTCGGCGCCGGTTACAGCATCGGCAGCGTGGTACTGCGCAAGCTCTGACCTTCAGGCAGCCAGCAGGCTGCTCAGTACTTCTACCACTCTCTCGCACTGCTCTGCGGTGCCTACGGTGATGCGCAGGAATTCGCGGGTGCGCGGCTTGTCGAAGTGGCGCACCACGATACGCTGGTCGCGCAGACCGCGCTGCAGCTCCACTGCGTCGCCCTGCGGATGGCGGGCAAACACGAAATTTCCCTTCGAGGGCAGCACCTCGAAACCCAGGCCCTGCAGGCCCCTGGTAAGCGCTTCCCGGTTGGCGATGATCTCGGCACGCCTGGCCTCGAACCATTCGCTGTCATCCAGCGCGGCGCTGGCGCCGGCCTGGGCCAGCCGGTCCAGCGGGTAGGAATTGAAGCTGTTCTTGACCCGCTGCAGACCCTCGATCAGTTCGGCATTGCCGAAGGCGGCACCCACGCGCAGGCCCGCCAGCGCCCGTGACTTCGACAGGGTCTGTATCACCAGCAGGTTGGGATAGTCGTCGATCAGCCGCACCGCCGATTCGGCCCCGAAGTCCACGTATGCCTCGTCCACCACCACCACGCTGTCGGTGTTGCACTCAAGCAGCGCCTCGATGTCCGCCAGCGGCAGGGCAATACCGGTGGGCGCATTGGGGTTCGGGAAAATGATGCCACCGTTGGGTCGGCGATAGTCGGCAAGATCCACTTCATAGGCATCGTTGAGCGCCACAGTCTCGGCCTCCAGGCCATAGAAGGCACTGTACACCGGGTAAAAGCTGTAGGTGATATCCGGGTACAGAATCGGCGCACCGTGCTGGAACAGGGCCCGAAAGGCATGGGCCAGCACCTCGTCGGAGCCGTTGCCCGGAAACACCTGCTCCGGCCGCACATTTACAGCACGCGCATAGGCCGCCTTCAGTTCCGTACTCTCCGGGTCGGAGTACAGGCGCAGGCCCGCATCAGCGGCGGCGTGAATAGCGGCGATGGCCTTCGGCGAGGGGCCAAACGGCATCTCGTTGGTATTGAGCTTGACCAGGTCCTGCTCAGTCGGCTGCTCACCGGGCACATAGGGTGACAGGCCTGCCACCATGGGGTTCCAGAATCGGGACATGCGGATCTCCTTGAGGGGGCTAAGTGTAATGGTCGCGACTCCGCGAGGCGACCCGTGACCTGCCGCAATACATTCGCGCTGCCCTGCTCCTATACTGAACGGGTATTCGAGGGGAGTGTAGACATGGCCGTTGGCAATTCACTGAGTCGTTTGCTGGGCAAATCACCGCTCAGCCCCTTGCAGGAGCATATGCGCCAGGCAGAGGCTGCGGTGGCCGTCCTGCCCGGCCTGCTGGCTGCCGCCCAGGCCGGCGACTGGGAACAGGCCAGGCGCCTCGAGAAAGAGCTGCGCGGTCACGCCAGCGAGGCAGACCGGTTGAAGCTTGAGCTGCGCATGCAACTGCGCAAAAGCCTGTTCATGCCGGTTTCTCGCAGCGACCTGCTGGAACTGCTGACGTCACAGGACCTGGTGGCGGACCACGCCGAGAGCTTTGCTTCCCTGATGCTGAGCCGCAGTATCCAGGTGCCGGAGAAAGCATTTTCACAATTCGCTGCCTTCCTGGCGGCCAGTGCTTCCACCTGCACCCTGGCGCTGGAGGCGGTCGGTGAACTGGATGAAGTGTTCGAGGTGGGCTTTGGCAAGCGCGAGATAGACCTGGTCTACGCCCGCCTCAAGGCCATCGCCAAACAGGAGAAGGCGGCGCGCAAACTGGAAGCGAAGCTGAGGGCCAAACTGTTCGCACTGGAGAAATCCCTGGACCCGCTGGATGCCATGTTCCTGTATCAGCTGGTGGACAAACTGGATGCTATCGCCCGGGGCGCAGAGCGCATAGGGAATCGCCTGCTGATTCTTATCAGCATCTAGGCGCGCGTCAGGCTCATTCCCGCGACAGCGGCGGCAGCAGGTCCAGCACGGCGTCTAGCTCGATGTGGCGCACGTCCACGCCTTCCACCATGTAGATCACGTATTCGGCGATGTTCCTGGCGTGGTCGCCGATGCGCTCGAAGGAACGCAGCGCCCACATGGCGGTGATGCAGGCTTCGACATGTTCAGGTTTGTCGCGCATGGTAGCTGCCAGCGCCGTCATGGCGCCGGCCATTTGTGCATCGATCTCCTCATCGCCGCGCGCCACCGCCAGCGCGGCCCGGGCATCGCGACGGGCAAAGGCATCCAGTGCCGAGCGCAGCATGTCTGTTACGACGGCGGCTATTTTCTGCGTCCAGGGCCGGGCGGGAACATCTTCTGCCTGTTCGCTCAGCGCGATCGCCTGGCGAGCGATGCGACTGCTCTCGTCGCCGATGCGCTCCAGGTCATTGAGCACCTTGCTGATCGCCAGCACCAGTCGCAGGTCACCCGCAGCCGGCTGGCGCCGGGCGAGGATGCGGAAGCACTCATCGTCGATTTCCACTTCCCTGGCATTGATGGCCTTGTCGAGCTCCATTACCGCCTGGGCTTCGCCGCTGTCCAGCTCCAGCAGGGCCGACAGCGCCGCCAGCACCTGCTTCTCCACCAGGCCGCCCATCTCCAGCATATGGGCGGTGGCTGTTTCCAGTTCCTGGTTGAACTGGCCGGAGATATGCTGGCGGTGTGAATCCTGTTCGGCCATGGACCTCATCCGTAGCGACCCGTGATGTAGTCTTCCGTCTGCCGCTGCCTCGGGTTGGTAAACAGCCGGTCAGTGCTGTCGTACTCCACCAGCCGGCCGAGGTTCATGAAGGCGGTCATGTCCGACACCCGCGCGGCCTGCTGCATGTTGTGCGTCACGATCACAATAGTGTATTTGGATTTCAATTCGTAGATGAGTTCCTCGATTTTCAGCGTGGAAATCGGGTCCAGCGAAGAAGCCGGCTCATCCAGCAGCACCATTTCCGGCTCCACGGCGATGGTGCGGGCAATCACCAGGCGCTGCTGCTGACCACCCGACAGCCCCAGCGCGTTGTCTTCCAGGCGATCCTTCACCTCATCCCACAGGGCCGCGGAGCGCAGCGATTTCTCAACAATCTCGTCCAGGTGGCGTCGGCGGTTGATGCCCTGGATGCGCAAGCCATAGGCCACGTTCTCATAAACCGACATGGGGAACGGGTTGGGCTTCTGGAACACCATGCCCACCCGCCGCCGCAGCTGCGAGACGTCTACGGTTGGCAGGTAGATGTTGGTGTCCTCCAGCATCACCCGCCCGGTGACGGCGCAACCGTCGACCAGGTCGTTCATGCGGTTGAAGCAGCGCAGCAGGCTCGACTTGCCACAGCCGCTGGGCCCGATAAAGGCGGTGACCCGGCGCCGGGGAATGCTCAGGTCAATGTCGCGCAGCGCCGGCTTGCCGCTGTAGCTCAGGTTAAGACGCTCCACCGACAGCGCCACATCGGCATCCTGGGCGGGCGTCCAGGGGCGGCGGTTGAGGGCATCGAGGTCAAAACCGTGGGTCGACACGGGGCTCTCCTGTGGGTTCATGGTTCATATCGCTTGCGGCACAGTCATGCGCGTTACACCGAACCGTCAAGGGCCGCATAGCGCTCGCGCAGCCGGTTTCTCAGTGCCACTGCCGCCAGGTTCAGCAGCGCGATAATCAGGACCAGCAACAAGGCCGTAGCATATACCAGCGGGCGAGCAGCTTCGATGTTGGGGCTCTGGAAGCCGACGTCGTAGATGTGGAAGCCCAGGTGCATGAACTTCTGCTCGAGGTGCAGGTAGGGGAAATTCCCGTCCAGCGGCAGGGTTGGCGCCAGTTTGACCACGCCTACCAACATCAGCGGCGCCACCTCCCCCGCCGCCCGAGCCACGGCGAGAATGACGCCGGTCATCATCGCCGGGCTGGCCATGGGCAGCACCACGCGCCAGAGGGTTTCCGCGCGGGTCGCGCCAAGTGCGAGGCTGCCTTCGCGGATCGACGCGGGAATCCTGGCCAGCCCCTCCTCGGTGGCAACAATCACCACCGGCAGGGTCAATAGCGCCAGGGTCAGTGACGCCCACATCAGGCCCGGCGTACCGTAGGTGGGGCTGGGCAGTGCCTCGGGGAAAAACAGCTGGTCGAGGTCTCCACCCACGCCGTAGACGAAAAAGCCCAGGCCGAAGATTCCGTAAACGATGGACGGCACCCCGGCGAGGTTGTTGACCGCCGCCCGGAACACACGCGTGATACGCCCCTGCCCGGCTACCTCATGCAGGAACACCGCGGCCAGAACGCCGAAGGGCGTCACCATGATCGACATCAACAGCACCATCAGCACGGTGCCGAAGATCGCGGGATAGACGCCGCCTTCAGTATTCGCCTCGCGCGGCTCGTCTGACAGAAACTCCCAGAGCCGCACCCGGTAGTAGTCGAGCCTCGCCGGCAGGCTCATGTCATTGGGCTGGATAGCTCTCACCACCTGCCCGAGAGGCAGGGTCACCTCGCGCCCGTCGGCCAGCGCCACCCGGTAGCTGTAGCGCTCGCGCTGTTCGTACAGGGTCAGCAGGCGCTGGCGCGCGACATCGTAGTCGGCCTCCAGCGCGCGCCGCTCGTCGGCAATCCATTGCGGCAGCGGCTCGTCGGACATGGCCAGGCGTCGCTCCCGCAGCCGCAGCCGCTCCATGGCGAAATTGATGCGCCCGACCTCCTCCCGCTCGATATCGCGAATCTCTTCGCGCAATGCCTGGTTGTCGGCCACCAGTGACTGGAAGCGCGACCAGGTCGCGGCAGAATCCATGGTGGTGCTGATCAGCGGCGTGCCGCGGTCCTCGAGGCGCACCAGCCGGCCGTAGAGATTGCCCCATTCGAGTCGTTCCACGCGCATCACGCCCGCGGGGCGACCGACCTCGACAATGCTAGAATCGAGCAGCCAGGCGAAGTCGGTATCAAGGAAATCGCGGTTGCCGCGCTTGATCAGGCGGCGGCGCTCCCACTGGCCGTCAACGCCGGACACGCCGGCTGCACGGAGCTGCTCGCCACTCACCCGCTCGCTGGACACCTGTTCCCCGAGCACCGTGTACTGCTCGCCGTCGCGGTTCACGCTGAACTCCAGCAGTTCCCTGGGCCAGAAATGGCCAAGCCCGTGCCAGGCCAGCAGCCACAGCAGGCCGAATACCGCCAGCAGGGAAAAGCTCACGGCGCCGGCATTGAACCAGACCATGGGCTCACCGCTGCGTATCCAGTGGCCGAGGCCGCGACGGCGATTCAGGTACAGGCGTTTGCGCTCCGCGTTCATCCCAGGGCTCCGTAGCGGGCACGCAGGCGCTGCCGGACGACCTCGGCGATGGTGTTCACGCCGAACGTGAATATGAACAGCACGAAGGCGGCGAGAAACAGGATACGGTAGTGGGTGCTGTCTACTTCTGCCTCAGGCACCTCGACGGCGATATTGGCCGCCAGGGTCCGCATACCCTCAAACAGGTTGAAATCCATGATCGGCGTGTTGCCGGTGGCCATCAGCACAATCATGGTCTCGCCAACGGCGCGGCCGAATCCGATCATCAGCGCCGAGAAGACCCCGGGGCTC
>JAZBOY010000271.1:0-3184 GCA_036351375.1 Halieaceae bacterium | reverse complement strand
TTTTCCCGAAAAGACTTCCGGGCATTCCTTGTCCACGTCATCCGGACAAAGGTTGCCGTTGCCATCATCCTTGAAGGTAATATTGACCGTAACGTCGTCCGCGGTGGGAACGCCCGGTGACACCACGCACACCTGGTCGAGGAGCGTCATCAGTTGCACGTCCAGTGGCACCGTTTTCTTGTCAGCGCAGGCAGCCAGCAGCAGGCCCGAGCAGCACGCCAGAAAGCTGTATTTGAACAGCCTGTTGGTAATAGCCATCTCAATCTCCTTACTCTATAAGGGTTGAACTGCCACAATCTGCCCGGCTACCGACTGGTAGTATCCCTGGCGACGCAGAGATTCGCATCTACCGACACCAGATCTACCGAGTAGCCCATCTCAACAGCTCGCGACAGTGCGAGCTCCGCCTGGTCTTCGTCCCCCAGCGAACAAAACGCTGTCGCCGCATTGTAGTTCACATATACATCTTCCGGAGCCAGCGCCTGTGCGCGGGCGATATTCTGCAGCGCCTGCTCGCGATCCCCGACGCCGGCCTGGTAGTGGGCCAGCAAGCCCAGGGTCTGGGTGTCAGACGGATTCACGGACAGCCGCTCCATGGCCAGCTTGATCGCGTTGCGGTACATGGGCTCTGCGAGTTCCCGCATATCGCCGCCCAGGTGCCGATAGGTATCACCCAGGGCGCCCCAATTCTGGAAGTCATCCGGCGCCAGCTCCACCGCTTTCATATACATCTCCAGCGCCTCATCGAACTCGCCCAGGAAAAACAGGCTGGAGCCGGCGTTGGAATAGGCGAGCGCCGTTGGCTCGAGCTCCAGGGACCTGCGCAGGGCATCAGCGGCGTTTTCGAAGTCCCCGACCAGGAAGTAGCATGCCCCGAGGTCATTGAAGGCCTGGGCATTGTCCGGCATCAGGTTGGTGATGCGCGCGTAGTAGGGAATTGCTTCCTCGAAGCGCCCCCGGGTAAACAACAGTCCGCCCATGCCCATGTAGCCACGCCAGTCCATGGGTTGCTTCTGAATGGCGAGTTGAAAGGTGTCTTCGGCCTGGCTGGCCTTGTTGTCCTGTCGGTAGGTATGCCCGAGTCCATCGAGTGCGTCTATCGAATTGGGGTCAAGAGCCAGCGCCTTGTTGAACTGCTCCAGCGCCTGCTCGTACTTGCCGGAGTACCGGTAGAGATTGCCTAACGCCACGTACACCGGCAGTACATCACCCTCTATCGCCAGCGCTGCCTCACAGGACGTCTTCGCCTCCTGGAACTGCTCGGGCGCGAGCGTTACCCGGTACAAGCCCAGATGGCTATCGCACAGCCCGGCGTGGGCCGCCGCATACTCCGGGTCAAGCTCGATGGCGTGCGCAAACAGCTCGATAGCGTTGCCCAAAGACTCCTTGCTCAGGGATTGGCGCAGATAATCCCTGCCCCTGAGATAGTAATCATAGGCCTCGGGGTTCATCACCGGCCGGTCATTGAGCAACTGCGAGGAAGCATCCGAGAGCGCGATATGCATACTGGCGACCACCTGCCGGGCAATATCGTCCTGGATTCTGAAGCTGTCGCTGTAGTCCCGGTCATAGGTCTGGGACCACAAATTGAACCCGCTTTCCATCTCGATGAGCTGGGCGGTCACGCGCACCTTGTCGCCCGAACGTCGCACGCTGCCTTCCAGGATATGCTCAACACCCAGTCTTTCGCTGACATCCTTGAGCTCAAAATCCTTGTTCTTGTAATAGAAGGAGGAGGTACGGGCGGCCACGTCCAGTTCATCGACTCTCGCTAGCAGATTGAGAATCTCCTCGGCGAGGCCATCGCCGAAGTAGTCCACTGAAGGGTCATCCGACATGTTCTGGAACGCCATGACGGCGACCGAGGGTCGCTGCGATCCTTCATCTGCCACCGCTTCGGCGAACTGTTCCTGCAGGGTCAGGCGTTCGAGGTAGAGAAAGCCGACCAGGAAGATAAGCGCCAGCAGCAAGCCCAGCTCGGCAAGGCGGGCCGGCGACAGCCTGAGCTTGCCAAAGTTGACCTCGGGGTCGATCTCTACGATGCCCTCCGCGGTCACTTCAAAAACCCAGGCGAGGATAATTGCCACGGGAAAGCCCAGGGCGGCGACTGCCAGCACGCCGGTAATCGCCCATTCGGGAAAACCGAGAATTGGAAAGAAGATATCGCCGACTTGCAGCAGGGCCCAGCTGCCGGCCGCGTAAATCGCGGCAACACGGTACACACCCCTGCCTTTCAGTTCTGCGAGGAACCGCCGGATATCCATATGTGAGCCTTTTCCCCTGACTCCGTAATTCTAGCGCAGGTTATCTTTTTGGGCCTTACCTAAAGCGTCTGGCAGGGTAAGTATGTACTCGCGAATCTCGTCGCGGACGCGGCGGTAGTGGTCCAGAGCCTCTTCGCGGGTCGCCGCCTCCCGGGCTAGGGCCGGCGGGTCATCGAATCCCCGGTGCACTATAGCCGTGCGAGCGGGAAACCAGGGGCAGGTTTCTGCGGCGTGGCCACACACGGTGACCACGTAATCGAACTCCCCGGACAGGTCATCGAGGGTCTTGCTGCGGTGGTCGCTGATGTCGATGCCGATCTCGGCCATCACAGCCACGGCATCCGGGTTGAGGCCGTGTGTCTCAATTCCTGCCGAGGCTGGTGCCAGGATATCGCCGCGCAAAGCGCGGCACAGGCCCTCGGCCATCTGGCTGCGACAGGAGTTGCCGGTACAGAGAAACAGTACGCTTTGCTTCGTTGCCATGAAGTATCCCGTTGTGGTGGCCTCAAGCTAGGCCCAATAGTGCCTCGGGTCAACGCGGGAAAGCATGACAAAACAGTGACAGACAGCACCGGTTGGGCCGCTGGCTGCGTATTTGAACATATGAATATGCCAGCTCCCACTCCTCTCCTGGTTGAGGACATGCCGCCGGCCGACAGCCTGTCGCGGCGCTTGCAGGCCGACCTGCGCTCGGATCACGCCGGTGAGACCGGCGCCGTCTGGATTTATCGCGGCATCCTCGCCCTCAGCCGCGACCCGGAAATCCGCGCTTTCGCCAGCGAACACCTGGAGACGGAGAAGGTCCACCTGGCGTTCTTCGATACCTGGTTGCCGGGCGAGCTCCACAGCCGCATCCTGCCCCTGTGGCGGCTGGCAGGCTGGTTGCTGGGGGCGGTGTCACTGCTGGGGGGCCGCCGCGG
>JAZBOY010000270.1:0-12900 GCA_036351375.1 Halieaceae bacterium | reverse complement strand
TGGCCGCGGCCGACCGCGAGGCTATCGATCGGGCCCTGGCCGCCACCGACGCCGGGCGCCTGCGCGACCGCATCGTCACCACCCTGTCGGGAGGTGAGCGAGCGCGGGTAATGCTGGCCCGGGTGTTTGCCACCGAACCGGGCTTTATTCTCGCGGATGAGCCGGTGGCCTCCCTTGACCCTTTCCACCAGCTCCAGGTAATGGACACCTTGCGCGCCCATGCCAGTGACGGCGGCGGGGTGCTGGTGGTGCTGCACGACCTGAACCTGGCAGCCCGCTACTGCGACCGCCTGGTGGCGCTGGACCGCGGCCAGGTCGTCTGCGAGGGCAAGCCCCGCGAGGTACTGGAAAATCCAGCCCTGGCGGCGGCCTACAGCGTGCGCCTGGATGTGGTCGAGGAAGCCGACGGCCTCTGGGTGCGGTACCGATGACACCTGAATCCCCGCTGTCGCACCACGGGCGTTTTCATGGGCTCGACTTCCTGCGCGCGATCATGATGTGGCTTGGGGTGGCTTTGCACAGTGCACAAATGTACATGGTCAACCCGGTGCTTGATTACTACTGGGACCCGGCCCGGTCTTTGTCGATGGACGTATTGCTGCTTCTCATCAACACCTTCCGAATGCCGGTTTTCTTCCTGTTGTCGGGCTTTTTTACCGCTCTACTTTTGGTCAGGCGCGGCGAGGCAGCGATGTTTGCGAATCGCCGCCAGCGTATCCTCATCCCCTTCCTGGTATTCCTGCCGCTGTTGGCGATCACAATGACTCTGTTGCGCATAGTGGGGCGACACGTGATGGCGACCAGCGAGCCCGGTTTCGATGTCTCACTCCTGGAGGACACGAGGGGGCTGTGGGACAACACCCACAATCTCTGGTTTCTGTATTATCTGCTCGCCTGCCTTGGGGCGCTGTGGCTGTTGCTGAGGCTGTGGGCATGGCTGCCACAGCACATCGGTGAAAGGCTGGCCGGCCTTGCCATGTCCCGGCCAATATATAGTTGGCCAGTCTTTGTGCCCGCCTGTGTGGCGTGGGCGCTCCTGGGGAGCCAGACTTCAATCGGCCGTGTTACCGCGGACCTGAGTTTTGTACCCTCCATGGCTGTCTTCCTGAACTTTGGGCTTTGCTTCGCCCTGGGTTACGGCCTCTATTTCAGACTTCCCGATCTCGATGTGCTGGCTCGCCGCTGGGCCGCGTATATGATCCTGGGCGGGGTGCTGTTTTCCGTCTCGCTCGTGGCATTGCTGGCCCTCGACGGCCTCGAGGGTGCTTCCCGGTCGGCAATGCACCTCGTCCTGTCTCTGGCGACCGGGTTTTCCATCGGCGGTTTCATGTTGGGATTTGTAGGGCTCTTCTCTCGCTATGGGCGGGGCTTCAATCCACGCGTGCGCTACTTCTCAGATAGCGCCTACTGGATATACATCTTTCATTCCATACCGCTGGTTACAGTCGCGCTCCTGCTGCACGGGTGGCAGGTGCCCGCAGAAATCAAGTTCCTGGTGGTATGCGCGGCAACCTCGATACTCTGTTTGGCGACTTACCAGCTTTGGGTGCGCAACGGCCCTGTTGGCGAGCTGCTGAACGGTCGGCGCTACCCCTCCATCCCATCCCTCCCTGACTCGGCAGATGCAATGACAGGTGCGCCGGATTAAGTATTTGTCCAATACCGGGGTATGCGAAGGCCCTCATGGCAAGCAGCGGTGGCTGGGGTTACAGTAAAATGCTTTTCACGCAGGAGACCAACCCATGCGCTTCAGCTACCAGATCGGTATGTGCGACGCCAGCCACTACCTGCCGCTGGCGAAGGCGGCGGAGGCCGCGGGCTTCCACGGCATTACCACACCGGACAGCATCTGCTACCCCCAGGAATGCTCCTCCACCTACCCCTACAACGCTGATGGCAGCCGTCACTTCCTGGAAACCGAGCCCTTTATCGAATCGCTGATCGGTGTGACCGCCATGGCGGCGGTCACCGAAAAGATCCGCTTTGCGACCTTTGTCTACAAGCTCGCCATCCGCCAGGCGGCCATCGTTGCCAAGCAGGTGCAGAGCATCAACGTGTTGAGCGGTAGCCGCTTCGACCTGGGTGTTGGCATAAGCCCCTGGGCAGAGGACTTCGCGGTGGCCCAGGTGCCATTCGAAAAACGCGGCAAGCGCCTCGATGAGCAGATCGATATCCTCCGCGGCCTGGAGTCCGGCGACTACTTCGGTTACCAGGGCGAGATCCACGACATGCCCGCCAACAAGATGAACCCGGTACCCGCTGAGCCCACGCCGATCCTGGTGGGCGGGCATGCCGACGTCGCCCTGAAACGGGCTGCTCGCAATGACGGCTGGATGTGCGCCGGCGCCTCTCTCGAGGAACTGCGGGGCTACATCGGCAAGCTCAAGCAGTTCCGCGAAGAGCAGGGTACGGCGGACAAGCCATTCCGCATTTTTACGACCGGGCAGGATGCCTTTACCCGCGAGGGTATCGAAGAGCTGGAAGAGATCGGCATTACCGACGTCATCATCGCCTTCCGCAACGTCTACGAATCCGAGCCTGACCACGACCTGGACACCAAGCTCCAGCAGCTCAACTGGTACGCCGGCGAGTTCATCAAAGCCTAGGGCACCTCTGATTAATGCGGTGCTACCTCAGGCTTTGCGGCGACACCGCCAGCAAGGCGCAGTCGCGAAGGAAGGCTGGCTGCCTTTCAAGCGGCTGCAACGCCGCGGGCGGTGTCGCCGCAAAGCCCCACAGGGCGGGCCTCCAGCGCCCCTTGGACAGCGTTGCGCCGCTCGTCAAGGACAACCAGCCTTGACCTTCGCGACGCGCCTTGCCAAGGACCGCTGGAGGCTCCGCTGAGGTAACACCGCATTAATCAGAGGTGCCCTAGTCGCGCCGGGCGAGATTTTCACCTAGGCTTGGCGGTGTCCCAAACCGGCAGGAACCTTCCCCATGCCCGACACCGTATCCGGCGGCTGCCTGTGTGGCGCCGTTGTCTTCGAAGCCCGCCTGCCCAGTCTCTGGTGTGAGCACTGCCACTGCACCCAGTGCCAGCGCTTCCACGGTGCCGGCGTGGTGACCTTCGTGGGCTTTCGGCGGGAAGACGTAATATTCACGGTGGGTGAGAAGAACGTTTCCTGGTTTGCATCCTCGCCCCAGGGCCAGCGCGGTTTTTGCGGCAAATGCGGTTCCAGCTTCCTGTTTCGCAGCGAGCGCTGGCCCGGGGAGTTGCACATCTGTAGGGCCAACATCTTCGGCGAGGTCGATCGTGAACCGGAGGGCCATGTCTACTACGATTCCCACGTGGCCTGGCTGGAACTGGCCGACGATCTACCGCGCAAGATTTGAGCGCCTGGTTTCTCTACGGCCTCACGGTACTGATCTGGGGTTCTACCTGGATCGCCATCAAGTACCAGCTCGGCACGGTCGACCCGATGGCCTCGATTGCGCATCGCTTTGCCCTGTCTGCGCTGCTGATCCTGCTGTTCCTGCTGCTGCAGCGCCAGTCGCTGGGGCTGCCTCTGCGCCACCATCCCTTCCTGTTGCTGCAGGGCCTGTGCCTGTTCTGCGGCAATTATTTCTTCGTCTACCACGCCGAGCTGGTACTGGCGAGCGGGCTGGTTTCAGTGGTGTTTGCGGGCATCATGATGCTCAACGTTCTCAATGGCGCGCTGTTCCTCGGCAGCCCGGTGCATGCCGGGGTGGTCGTGGGCGGCCTGGTTGGGCTGCTCGGCATGGGCATGGTGTTCTGGCCGGAGCTGAAGGCCTTCAACCTGTCAGATGCCAGCTTCGTTGCCCTGCTGTACTGCCTGGCGGGCACCTTGCTGGCCTCCTTCGGCAATATCATCGCCGCCCGCAACAAGCTGCACGACCTGCCGCTGCTGGTCGGCAATGTCTGGGCCATGGGTTACGGGGCGGCGGCAATGTATATTGCTGCGCTGCTTGCCGGCGTGACCATCAGCTTCGATACCTCGCCCGCCTATGTACTCTCGCTGCTATACCTGGTGATCTTCGGCTCGGTGATCGCCTTCTGGGCCTACCTGACGCTGGTCGGGAACATCGGCGCCGATCGCGCGGGCTATGCCAATCTGCTGTTCCCGTTGGTGGCGCTGGCGATTTCCACTGCGATCGAGGGCTACCAATGGACCCTGGTGGCGGTGGCCGGCATGAGCCTGGTAATGATTGGTAACTGGCTGGTGATGCGGGCACAGGGCAGGGCAAAGGTCTAAACTCTGGAAAACAACAATAATGCCGGGAGGCGACTATGGCCGGGTTCAGCGTCAGCCGTACCTACACACAGCCCCGTGAGGACGTGCGCAAGACTGCGGAGAACCTGGCGCAACAGCTTGAATCGGAATACGGGGTGCGTGCCCGCTGGCAGGGCGACACGGTGACCATGCGCGGCAACGGCGTCGACGGGCGCCTGGAAATTGACGACGAGGCGGTGCACGTGAAGGTATCGCTGGGCCTGATGGCGAGAATGTTCGAAAGCCCGATCCGCCGGGTGGTGAACGACTACCTGGACCGCTACATAAGCTAGTCGGGGCAAAAGTGACTCTGACCCCGGGAATTGTTCCGCGGCCGCGGGCGGATCAGCTGAAGGGTCGTACCTGCGCCAGTGGATCCGGCGCCGCTACCAGCCGCGCAAAGGCCTCCCCCAACTCGTTGCTGGCCTCCAAACTGCGGTTCCAGTAATCCACGCGCTCGGTTTCAGACATCCTCGCGAAGTCGTTACGATCCGGAATCTTGCCCAGGGGCAGTCGCGCCAGGTATTCCTCGGACGGGCACACCAGTACCACCCGGTCCAGCAGTTTAGCGCGCGTCTTGCGCCAGGGCAGGAACTTGTCGAACCAGCCAGGCGTGACATCGGCGCGGAAGTGCGGGTATAGCACCAGGCCCTCGCCCCGGTGATTGCTGAAGTCAAAGTGGTAGTCGACGATACCGCCGTCCCAGTAATGGCCGGGAGGCCCACCGGCAATGTCTCGTTCGCCGGGCATCAGGAAGGGGATGGACCCGGAAGCGAGCAACGCGGCGCGGGCGTTCGCCACGCTGAGCGGAATGTGCAGGGTATCGAAATCCTCGAACTCGAAATCCAGGTCTTCGTAGCCGCGGCAGCTGAATACGATGCGTTGGAACCAGGGCTGCAGCAGGTTGCGATTGAAGGCGTTGCTGAGGCCCGCCAGGACCATGCCGGTGGCCTGGGGTACCGGGTGTTTGGCGCTGTTGGGCCCGCGGCCACGGGCCGTGACAACGTGGGTGATAAAGCGCGGGTGGTCGCAGAGCATGCGGTAGTCCGCTTCCTCGAGGTAGCCGTCCAATACCCAGCGGCACTGCTCGCCAACGATCTCGGTGCGTGGCCGTGGGTCGGCCGGGTCGTAGGTCTGGTTCAGGTAGCGATGGTGCAGGCCGGCCAGGGCACTCACCGGATCATTCGCCGCCAGCGCAGCGTGACGCCAGGTACCGATGGATGAACCGATAAGATGCAGCGGGTGCTGGCTGCGCTGCAGGAAGTCGCCGAACAGGAAGCGGTCCAGCCCTGCCAGGCCCAAAAATTTCGGGCCGCCGGAGGCGCCCACCAGGGTGTCGAACAGGGTCGGGTCCCAGCCTTCCGTGCGCAGGCGCGCGCGGGCGGTTTCACCGGCAAATATTGATATCGGCTCAGGCACTGTCCAGCGCGTTCTCCCGCGCTTGCCGCGGTGTATGGCCGGTCCACTTGATAAAGGCACGCCGGAAATTCGACACGTCGTTGAAACCGACCATGAAGGCAATGCTGGCCAGCGGCAGCCGTGTGGTACGCAGGTAGTGAACGGCGTGTTCGGTGCGCACCTGGTCGAGCAGCTGCTGGAAAGAGGTGTCTTCCCCGGCAAGCCGGCGGCGGTAGGTGCGTGGGCTCATACTCAGCATGTCGGCGACCTGGGGCATCTGCGGGTAGTGGCCTTCGAGTTTGCGCAGCAGTTGCAGGGTCTGCTCGGTCAGCGAGCCGTCCTCCTGCAGGTCGGCCAGCAGGCGCCGGCACTCCTGTTCATAGAGCGCCAGCAGGGCGGGGTTGGAGGAGGGCAGTTCCGCCTCCAGCCACTGCTCGGGCATGGAAATGCGCGCTTCCCGCGCCGAGAAGTACAGGTCGTCGCCGAACAGCTCGTGGTACTCATCCACGTAATCCGGTTCCGGGTAGGGGAACTCCACCCGGTACTCCAATGCCGAGTTGTTAAGCAGCAGGTTGATGCTGTGCACGAAAGCCGCAAACAGCAGCTCGTAGCTGAACTCCTGCCGCTCTTCCTCCCAGGGCGTGTGGGCGGTTAGCCAGCAGCGGCCTTCATTCTGGCGGTAGGACAGCTCCAGCGTCGGCGCCAGGATGCGGTAGTACTTGAGGAAAAAATTGAGCACCTGCTCGAGGTTCTCGCAGGTCATGAAGGCCTGGCCCACCGTGGCATGGGCGCTGAGGTTGAGGCGCTTGCCCAGGTGCAGGCCGAGGGCGCGATCACCGGTCAGCGCGTAGGCCCGCTCCACCACCTGGGAAAACACTTCCTCGGGAATGCGCGCGCCCAGTTTTGCCAGCGCGCTTTCGGTCACCCCGGTGCCTTCCAGCAGTTGCTCGGGCGCCACGCCCCGCTGCCGCGCCAGGTCCAGCAGGATCAGCGCGTATTGGGCCGGTGTGGAGGTGTTTTGTATGGCCATATATGACCACATTTTGACAACAGATTACCCTGTTCACAAGCCCTTAATGGGCAGATATTGAACACTCGAGAATGTGTACGCGGGTGGCCGGCAGGTCAGCCCAGCGCATCAGGAATCGCAGAGGCCTTAAGGCCTGTGAGAATTACGCAAGGAGAGGGCACCATGAAACTGCAGTGGCTTGAAGAAACCCCCCGCAAGATCCAGAACTTTGCCGGCTCGGCTCGTCGCCAGGGCGACGCCGACGATATCGATGACAAGCTGACCAATGAGCATGTCGACCAGGTGGCGGAGATTTTCTCCACGCCGCTGACCGGCAGCTACAACTGGGATTACACCATCCAGGACAACCGCATCAAGAAACTGTATGAGCTTGGCAAGGAGCTCAACTGGAATGCGGAAATGGACATCAACTGGGATCGCCCCTGGCCGGAGGAAGACTTCGAGCAGGGCGCCGCGCTGATGAACCTTACCGACTACGAGCCCTACAAGGCGCTGAGCGAAGAACAGAAGCGCGAATTCTGGCTGCACCAGAATTCCTGGAGCCTGTCCCAGTTCCTGCACGGCGAACAGGGCGCACTGCTGGTGGCCTCGCAGCTGGCCTCCTGCGCCCCCACTTTCAATGCCAAACTCTACGCTGCCTCCCAGACCTTCGACGAGGCGCGGCACGTGGAGGTGTTCAACAAGTACATCCAGCAGCGCATCGGGCTGATGTACCCGATCAACACCAGCCTCAAGAGTATCCTCGACAAGATACTCACCGATCCGCGCTGGGACCTGAAGTTCATCGGCATGCAGATCATCATCGAAGGCCTGGCCCTGTCGGCTTTCAACACTGCCCGTGAGACGACTCCCGACGAAGTGCTCAAGGACATCATCTACCTGGTAGTGCGAGATGAGGCGCGGCACGTGACCTTCGGCGTGAACTACCTGGAAGAGTTTGTGAAGACACTCTCCGAGGAGGAGAAGGAAGAGCGCGCCCAGTTTGCCTACGAGGCCTGCGTGGTCAGTCGCGAGCGCCTGGTGGCCACCGACGTGTTCGCCCACTTCGGTTGGGATGTCGAGGAAGCGCGCCAGCGGGTCATGGAAGGCTTCGTAATGTCTACCTTCCGCGATCTGCTGTTCCAGCGTGTTATTCCCAACCTCAAGCGCATTGGCCTGATGACCGACAGCATCCGGCCCAAGTTCGAGGAACTCGGCATTCTCGACTTCGAGAACCTGCCGGATGACGGCGACATCGACTGGAAGTCCATGGAGCGACCGCTGGATGTGACCGAAGAGCAGTCTGCAGAGCAGGCCGCGCTGAAAGAGCAGATGGAGAAAATCGTCGCCGAGCGCATGGCCCAGCAGGAGACCTGCCCGGTCACCGGCCGGCCGATGGCGGAAGTGCTGGCGGAGCGGGAAGCCGCCAGCGCCTGATCCTCGCCATGCGGGCAGGAAAGCGGGCTGCGGCCCGCTTTTTTGTGCCCGCTTGTTGGCGGCCAGCACCCTGCCTATAGTTCCACCATGCGCCTGGCAATACTCTTTCTCTCGCTTCTGTTGGCACCGGCCGCCGCAGCGCAGGTGCTGCGTTCGGAGGAGGCTCCGGCCAGCGGGGCGTCTGTGTCCCAGGCACCGGTGCCGCTGGTACTCAAGCGAGCTGCCAATCCCGCGCCGGCCTCGCTCTCGGTGGATGATGCCGTCTCGCGACTTCGAGAGCAGATGCGCGAGATTGCGAGTGCGGCCCTGACCGAGGCGGAAAAGCGCGCGGCCTATCATGCCCTCTATGAGGACGCCCTGGTGCTACGCGCCCAGGGCAGTACCCTGCCCGAGCAAGCTCCCCTGACAGTGGATGAGGCCGTCGACCGGCTGGAGCGATTGCTACTGGAAGTCGCTCTCGAGACAGCGCCCGACGAGCTTACCAGGGAGCGTGTGCTGGAAGGTGCGCCCGAGCACCTGGCGCTGGAGCCGGTCAGGCCCAGCAGTGCACGGCGTAAGCCGGTCTACATTCTTCGGGATCCGTCCGCCGAGGGAAACTGGTGGGGCTCCGCCAGCTTCGACACCGAGGCCCTGGCGCTGGAAGAGGTTATCGAGTCGCCGAAAGAGCAGCTCGAGCCGCCGGAGGAAAACGCCGAAGGCATCGACGAGGTGGAAGAGAGTGCGGAGCCGGTCGCTGTTGAGTTGCTGGCCGATGAAAAAACCACCGTGGCCATGCACGATGACCAGACCATCCTGCGTGACGTCACCAGTGAGTCCGGCGATATCGTGCTGTTCGACCGCCTGCACGTCTGGGTTGGCGGCTCCGTGCAGTACGACGCCTTCGGCTACCAGGACCTGTATAACGCCCGCAATGCAGGCGACAGTGAGTCGGACAGCGACGTGCGTCGCGCTGAAGTGATTGTGCGCTCTACCCTGAACCTGGGTGGCGAGGTTAAGTGGCAGTATGACTTTGACTCCAATATCTGGCGTGACCTCTACCTGCGCCGGGTAGATGACGTACGCGCCTACACCGTGACCCTGGGCAACCAGGCCGAGCCCATGTCCCAGGAGAGCATTCTCGGCAACAAGTTCAATTCGGCTCTGGAAGTCTCCTCGCCGACATCGGTGTTCGGCAGCTGGCGCGGCATGGGGGTGCGCGTCAACAAATGGTTTGACCTGGAGCCCGGCGAGAGCTACCTGCTGTTCACCGATGAATCACAGACCTTTGTCACCACCAGCATCGGCATCTTCGGCGAAGACATCGAAGACACCAACGACACCGACCTGGCACTTACCGGGCGGATCACCTTTGGCCGCGATCGGTACGGTGGCAGCCTGCATACGGGGCTTTCGTTTACCCTGCGTGACGGCGAGTTTGACCGCATCAATCCGCGCCCGGAGTTGCAGCAGGCCGATCGCATCCTGCTGGCGGAGTTCGATGCCGACACTGCAGGCATTGTCGGCATTGAGGCGCTGTTCTCTCGCGGCCCGCTGCACCTTTCTTCGGAGGCCTATGTCGCCAGCTACCAGGGGGGCGAAGAAGACGCCGAAGGCTATGGGGCCTTTGTTGAGGTCGGTTATTACCTGACCGGGGAGCAGCGCGGCTATCGACCGGAATGGGGCCTGTGGGCACCTCTGCAGGTCGGCGCCCGCAATATCTTCGAGGTGTTCGTCCGGGCCAGCATGACCTATGGCGAGACCGACAACGACCCCGATAACCACCTGCGTTCCATCACCGTCGGCGGCAGCTGGTACCGGCACAAGCTGCGCACCAGTCTCAATTTGATCTACAGCGAAACCGACCAGCCGGTGTTCGCGGAGGACAGCGGTTTCGGTGCCGCCATGCGGGTGCAATACCTGTTCTAGTCAGGCATTATTCGCGTCTTCCTGAGCGCAGGTGCCCATGAACGTCGAAACGCTAACCCTGGCGGCGTACTGTATTGCCATTATCCTGGCCTCCCTTTTGGGTGGCTGGCTGCCGTCGCTGGTGCGCATGACCCACACCCGCACCCAGCTCATCATGAGCTGTGTGGCAGGTTTGATGCTGGGCGTCGCGCTCTTGCACCTGCTGCCCCACGGCCTCGTGCAGTTGCAGCACAGCAGCGGCGTAGACGGCAAGGCCATGGATGTATTGGTGTGGTGGGCCCTGGTGGGCATGGTGGTCATGCTGCTGCTGTTGCGGCTGTTCCACTTCCACCAGCATGACTTCGGTGACGAAGGTCACGACCAGCAGCACCAGGATCACTGCGATCACCATCATCACGATACAGCGGCCCACCCCTTGAGCTGGGTGGGCATCGCGTTTGGCCTGGGCCTGCACACGCTGATCGACGGAATCGCCCTGGGCGCCAGCGTCCACGGTGGCGGCGATCACGGTGCCGGAGGCAACTTCAGCTGGATCGGCCTTGGTGTCTTTCTCGCCATCCTGCTCCACAAACCGCTGGATGCCCTGTCCATCACCAGCATGATGCAGGCCGGCGGCTGGGGCACACGCGCCCGCGGTGCTGCCAACCTGGCGTTCGCGACCCTGTGCCCGCTGGGGGCGCTGCTGTTTGTCTGGGGCGTGGGCCTGCTGGACAACCAGGCCTACGTGGTGGGCTGCGCGCTGGCGTTTTCCGCGGGTGTGTTCCTGTGCATCTCCCTCGGCGACCTGTTGCCGGAGGTGCACTTTCACAGCCACGACCGGGTCAAGCTGACGGTGTCATTCCTGGTGGGTATCGGCCTGGCCTATGCGCTACGATTCGTTGAACCCGGTTCTACCCACAGCATCCTGGCGGCAGCCCATCCATGAGCACAGAAGAGCCTGATACACCTGTCGAGTACCAGCGCCCCAAGCGCATTATCTTCCCGCCGGTGTGGCTGGTGATTGGCCTGGTCATCATCTTCGTGGTGGATCAGTACCTGCCTCTGCAGCGCTTTACCGGCAACCTGGCGCAGGCACTCGGCAGTGTCGCCATAGTGGCCGGCCTGCTGTTGCTGGTGCTGGCCGGCGGCCTGTTCAAGAAAGCCGACACCGAGCTGATCCCGTTTCGCGAGGTGCGTGCACTGGTCACCGATGGTGTTTACCGATTTACCCGCAATCCCATGTACCTGGGCATGGCGCTGATACTGCTCGGCACGGCCTGCACCACCGGCACCGTGGCCGGCCTGCTGGTGGTACCGGTATTCATGGCCATCATCGAGGCCCGCTTCATTCGCCCGGAAGAAGAGATGCTGCGCAGCATTTTCGGTGAGGAATTCGACACCTACTGCGCCAGGGTGCGCCGCTGGCTCTAGGTCCACTGTAGTCGACATTCCCGCATTATTCGTCATTCCCACGAAAGCGGGAATCCAGGGACCGAGGGCTGGATTTCCCTGACGCGGGCCGTCGCCTTCGCGGGCATGACTTCAGGAAACTAGAAGTGTCGCCGCGCCCCTGTCATCACCGCGACAGGGCAGACACCAGTGGCAATGCCATAGAGGGGTAATCGGTAATCACGCTGTCGATACCCAGCTTGTAGAGCTGCTTGATCACGCTCGCATCGTTTACCGTCCAGGCGCTGATATGAATGCCGCGCCGCTGCAGCTTCCTCACCTGGGCGCGACTCACCAGTGTCTGCCAGTGGGCGATCAGGTAATCGCAGTCGCAGTCCTCCAGCACGCTCTCCGGGCCGGTGGTGGTCGATACGTAGCCCAGCGCCTGGCGCGGTAGCGCCGTCTTAACTGCTTTCAACAAGTTCGGTTCCGAGGACGTCACTACAGCGCGCGGTTTGTGTTTACGGAGCCAGTCCACGGTGGCGGCCGCCAGCGCCGGGTTGTCGCGTTCGCCCAGGGATTTCAGTTCCAGCTGCCAGTGCTTGATCTCCGGCAGCGCGCGATGCAGCGCCGTCATGCTGGGAATGCCGGTATTGCGCTTGTTGGGCCAGGCTGGCCCGTCAGCACGGGCGTCCAGCTTCGCCAGGTCAGACGCCTTACTGGCAGACACCTTGCCGGTGACACCGGCGGTACGTTTCAAGGTGGCGTCGTGCACCACCACCAGTTGTCCGTCAGCCGACAGTCGCAGGTCGATCTCCAGGTGGCGCGCGCCCCGCGCCACCGCGTGTCGTGCACCGGCAATGGTGTTCTCCGGGGCCTCGCCCCTGGCGCCGCGATGTCCGTATACGATCACAGCGCGTCGATCAGCGGCGCATCGTCTTGCGGCGGGTCCCGGGTCAGCACAGAAAAGCCATTGAAGCGGTATTCCCGGCCGCCGTCGGTGGCGGTGAACGGCGCGCTACCTGAGTCGATGGCCTGCATGGCCTGGTTCAGATCGCGCAGGTAGCGGCTTTCCGCCAGCGGCGTGTTGTGCGACATCAGCAGGGTGTCCACATCGTCAGCCAGTTCTGCCAGCCGCGCGGCGGTGTCGACATAGGCGCTGAGGCTCGAACCCTCCAGGTGGGCATAGAGCGGTGCCAGGTAAAACGTGTCGCCGGTAAACAGCAGGCGTCGGTTGGCGTCCAGCAGCACGATGCTGTCCGGGGAATGCCCGGGCGCGGGAATCACTTCGAGGCTGACACCGCCCAGGTCGATAAACTCGCCCGGCCGCAGCCAGTTGCTGTATTCCCAGGGGCGTATCCTGTAGTCGGTGGGAACGAAGTCCGGCGGCACTGGCTTCCAGACCCAGTCTCCGGTGACGTACTCAATCAGCTCAGTATTGGGTGTGCCTTTGGCTCGCTCCAGGGCGAAGGGGTGGCGTCGGCCGATGATGGTTTCAAACTGGTAGTTGCCGCCCACGTGATCGTAGTGGGCATGGGAGTTCAGTACGCG
>JAZBOY010000269.1:0-3808 GCA_036351375.1 Halieaceae bacterium | reverse complement strand
GTCGATCTCTCCAATACCTACCTCGACTGGGCGCGGCGCAACCTGGCCCTGAACGGGTTCGACGACCCGCCCCATCGCCTGGTGCGAGCCGATTGTGCCGAGTGGCTGGCCGCTGAGACGGGCCAGTTCGACCTGGTGTTCCTGGACCCGCCCTCGTTCTCCAACTCCAAGCGCATGGAGGGTGATTTCGACGTGCAGCGGGACCATGCGGCGCTGGTGGAACAGTGCATGGCCCGGCTGCGGCCGGGGGGGCAGCTCTATTTCTCCAACAACCTGCGCAGCTTCAAACTGGACCCGGCACTGGGCGAAAAATTTACGGTTGAGGACATCAGCGCCGAGACCATCGACTTCGATTTTCGTCGCAATCCGCGCATCCACCGCTGCTGGCGATTTGTCCAGCCCGAGTAATCCACGCGCGGCGCAGGATAGCGCGCAAGTGTCCACTCACGAGAACACTCGAACTTTATGCACACGGCGCGCTTAAACCCCTGTAATTATAGAGTTTGCGTATGTGCGGGCTCGAATAAGCCTATAAAAAATCGCTAAGTGATTGATTCTTAATATTTAGCCAACGATAAAGTGAATTCTAGCTAGTTTTTGGCCGTCGGGACTCGGGTCCAGGATGACGCGCGGGCGGCGAGACTGTCCACTAACTTATCCACAGATTTTGTGGATAAGGCTGTGGGCTAAGGCGCCATGCCTCGGGCGCTCGCCGCCGGGTAACAGCCACCGGTCGCCGGCCGCCGCCGCGTGGCCCAGCCGCGAGCCATGTGGTCAAATGTGCTGATGTCTCGCAGCCTGCTGATCGTCTACCACTCCCAGAGTGGCGCCTCCTTCCAACTGGCGGCCGCCGCCCGCCGCGGTGCGCTGCGGGAGGAAGAGATCACGGTGTGCTGGCGCCGCGCCTGGGATGCCGGCATCGACGACCTGCTGGCCTGCGACGGGCTGCTGCTGGTGGCGGCGGAAAACTCCGCCAGCCTGGCGGGAGCAATGAAGGATTTCCTGGACCGCTGCTTCTACCCGGCCCAGCCGCACCAGCTGAACCGCCCCTACGGCCTCGTGGTCAGCTGCGGCAACGACGGCCGCAGTACCGACCAGCAGGTGCAGCGGATCATGCGCGGCGTGCCGATGAAACTGGCCGCCGAGCCGCTGATACTGCGGGGCGAACCGGATAGCGCCATGGAATCCGCCTGCGAGGAGCTGGGCCAGGCCCTGGCCGCCGGCTTGGCCATGGGCATTTACTGACTAATTGAACAGGAGAGAAGTATGGGCAGGGAGGTGCCGGAGGATTTCCAGCAGCTGCGAGACGGGTTGGGATTCATCGATATGTTGCGACCGGTGTACCGACGCGACGGGGCCCCTCCTGTCATCGGGATGCATGTCCTGGAGCAGCACACCAACCTGCTGAATATCTGCCACGGTGGTGTGCTGATGACCCTGGGGGATATCGCTGCCGCCTGGGCGATCAATACCGAACGCGGTGAGCCCCTGCCGGCCCCGACCCTGAACCTGGGTTTCGACTTCATGTCGGCTGCCCGCGAGGGCGATTGGCTGGAAGCCCAGGCAGACCGGGTTACCGTCAAGCGTCGGGTGGGTTTTGCCAGCGGGTTTATCCGCTGCGACGAACGCCTGGTGTGCCGCTTCAGCGGCACCTTCTACCTGCCTGATCCCGGTGCATTCGATGCCAACCCGGAACGGCTGGCGGACATGTTCGAAAAGCAGGCTAATCCAGCAGACGGATAAAGGCCTGGGCGGCGTTGCTGAGCCGTCGGCTGCGGTGATATAGCAGCCCCAGTTGCCGCACCGGGCGGGCGCCGGGCACCTCCAGCGCCACCAGCGGCGGTTGCAGCATGGTGCGTGGCAGCAGGGTCCAGCCCAGGCCCACCGCGGCCATCATGCGGATGGTTTCCAGGTAGTTGGTGGACAGGGTGATATCGAGCTTCAGGTCTTGCGCCTCGAACAGCTGGCGTACGATCCTGCCGGTGAAGGTTCCGAGGCCCGGCAGGATCACCGGGTAACCGCAGAATCGCTGCAGGTCCAAGGGCCCCTGGCCGGTCAGTGGATGATCGGCGGTGGCCATGAAGTCTAGCGGGTCATCCCACACCGGTGTCGAGACGATGCTCGGGGAGGGCTCGGGCGCCAGGGTCACCACCGCGACTTCCACATGGCCGCGGGTCAGCTCATCCACCGCCTGCTCCGAATCCATGAAATCGATATCCAGGGCGACGTCCGGATAGGACTCACTGTAGCGGCGCAGTACCGGCGGCAATCGATGCAGGCCGATGTGGTGGCTGGTACCGAGCCGCAGGCGGCCCGTGACCGCGCCGGACAGGTCGTCGATGGACTGGCGCGCCTGCTGGAGGTGGCCGCTGATGGCCTGGGCGTGGGGCAGCAGGGCGCGGCCCGCCTCCGTGAGACTGACCTTGCGGCCGATGCGGTCGAACAGCGGGCCCCCGAGCTGTTGCTCGAGCGCAGCGATACGCTTGCTGACCGCGGGTTGGGTGAGGTGCAGCGCTTCCGCCGCGGCGGAGAACGAGGCCAGGTCAGCGACCTGCAGGAAGGCTTCGAGATTCTGGGTATCCATGGGGGAGGAGCTTAACTGCCCGGGCAATGAATTCCAATGAGGAATGCATTGGATAAAAAATATGAATTTGTTTTATTCAAGGTCGAGCCCTAGACTAGCGCTCTTTTCATCCCGAGAGGCCGCTTCTCATGTCTGCACGCACCCTCTACGACAAACTCTGGGACAACCACCTGGTAGAGAATCTCGACGGCGATTCGGCGCTGATCTACATCGATCGCCACCTGCTGCACGAGGTCACCTCACCCCAGGCATTTGAAGGCCTGCGGCTTGCAGGCCGCCAGCCCTGGCGCATCGACGCCAATCTCGCCACCCCCGACCACAATGTACCCACCGAGCGGGTGGAACGTGACGGCGGCGTGGAGGGGATTGTCGACCCGGTGTCGCGCCTGCAGGTACAGACACTCGATGACAATTGCCGCGACTTCAACATCGTCGAATTCGAGATCAACGATCGCCGCCAGGGCATCGTGCATGTCATCGGTCCCGAGCTGGGCGCCACGCTGCCGGGCATGACGGTGGTGTGCGGGGATTCCCACACCGCCACCCACGGTGCATTGGGAGCCATGGCCCAGGGGATCGGCACCTCCGAGGTGGAACACGTGCTCGCCACCCAGTGCCTGGTGCAGAAGAAGATGAAAAACATGCTGGTGAGGGTCGATGGCCAGCTGCAGCCGGGCGTGTCCGCCAAGGACGTGGTGTTGGCAGTAATAGGCCGGATCGGCACCGCCGGCGGCACCGGGCACGCCATCGAGTTTGCCGGGGAGGCCATCAGCAGCCTCAGCATGGAAGGCCGCATGACGCTGTGCAATATGGCCATCGAGGCCGGTGCCCGGGTCGGCCTGGTGGCAGTGGACGAAGTGACCCTGGACTATGTCCGCGGCAAGCCCTACGCGCCGCGGGGGGAGCTGTGGGCACAGGCAGAGCAGGACTGGCGCCAGCTGCATTCCGACCCCGACGCCCACTTCGACACGGTGGTGGAGCTGCGCGCTGAGGACATCGCCCCGCAGGTCACCTGGGGAACCTCTCCCGAGATGGTGCTACCGGTAGACAGCTGTGTGCCTGACCCTGCGTCCATCGAGGATGACAGCAAGCGCCGTGCCGTGGAGCGGGCGCTGGAGTACATGGGCCTGGAGCCCGGCCAGGCGATCACCGACATCCGCCCGGACCGCGTGTTCATCGGTTCCTGTACCAATTCCCGCATCGAGGACCTGCGCGCCGCGGCGG
>JAZBOY010000268.1:0-6229 GCA_036351375.1 Halieaceae bacterium | reverse complement strand
TAGCCCCGGTGGCGATGGCGTCGAGAATGCGATCGATCACGTGGCCGCGGCCGGAGGCCCTGGCCTGTGCCAGGGTCGGTGCAAGCCGCGGGTCGGCCAACAGGGCATCGTCGAAGGGCAGGGGCTGTTCGCGACTGGCGAGATAGGCCTCGCGTTCTTCCATGGCTTCCACCAGCGGGCCGGTGCCGGCAAAGTGCTGGCGTAACAGGTCCATGGCCACGGCAACGGGGCCTTTGCCGTCGCCACCCACCACAGTGTCTACCAGGCCGGCGGTAACGGCATCCTGGGCGTCCAGGTTGCGGCCGCTGGTGATCAGGCGTACAGCCTCGAGCAGGCCGTCGCGACCGCGGCGGTGGTGCAGGCGGCGCGGCAGGCGCTGGGTGCCGCCGTAGCCCGGCAGCAGGTTGAGATTGATTTCAGGCTGGCCAAAACGGGCGTGCTGATCGGCCACTACATAGCTGCAGGCCAGCACCAGCTCGCAGCCGCCGCCCAGTGCCGGGCCGTTGACGGCGGCAATCACCGGCTTGCCAATATTCTCGAGGGTGGAGAAGGCCGTGTGGGCAGCATTGGGCGGTGTGCGGGCAGAATCCATATCGCCTGCCTCGCCCACTTCCAGCAGTTCCTTGACGTCGGCGCCAGCCACGAAGGCGCTGCGGGCACCCGTCACCACGATGGCGGCGATGGACTGCTGGTGCACCAGGTGCTGCAGCACGGTATTGAACTCATCCAGCGAGCGCTCGTTGAGTGAGTTGACCGGCGGGCTATCCACCACCAGCAGGGCGACATTTTTGCCAGGCGCGATCTCATGGGTTTCCACCCGCAGGTAGCGCCAGGTCTGGACGATCTGCCGGGCCTCGGCGAGGCGGCCGAAGGCTTTCCACTGTTCCACCGCCTTGCCGATTTCCTCGACCACTTCCGGGTTGCGCAGGGTTGACAGGTCGCCCAGCGGCTCGTCGAGCAGGATGGCGCGCAGGGTGCGGCGCATGTACTTGCCGGAGCGGGTTTCCGGGAACGCTGACACCACCAGGAAGTCTGAAGGTACCGCCGTGGCGCCTTTTTCACTGCGCACCAGGCCCTGCAGGCGGGCCAGGTCATCGTCGGTGAGCTTCTTGCCGGGCGCGGCCACCAGGAAGGCCACCGGTGTTTCGCCTTTTTCATCATGGGGCGCGCCCACCACGACCGCGTTGCCCACCGGTGAATCCGTGCGCAGGGTCTTGTCGCGGAGGATGGCGCCCTCGATTTCCTCGGTGCCGATGCGATGGCCGCTGACGTTGATGACGTCATCGGAGCGGCCGTGCAGGGTGAAGGCGCCGTCGGGATGGCGGCGGGCGTAGTCGCCCTGGGTGTAGGCCAGGTCTCCGGGCCAGCGGTCGAAGTAGGTGCTGCTGAAACGTGCCAGGTCGCCGCACCAGTCGGCTTCGCCCAGTCGTGCGGCATCCCCCCAGATGGTGCGGGCCAGGTAGGGGTAGGGCTGGGTGATTACGAGCTCGCCCTTCTCTCCGTCTTCGGCGGTGCGCCACTCGGTGGCGCGGCCGCTCTCGTCGCTGGCGGTAGCGATGCGCACCTCGGCCTGGATCCACGGTAATGGCCAGGTCTTGGCGTCGGCCGCCAGCGGCTTGTAGCCGCCCCAGGGGCAGGAGAACACGATGCCGCCGTGCTCGGTGGCCCAGTAGGAATTGATGTAGTGCTCGCAGACCCGGTCCATGGCGAACTGCTGGACCGCCGGTGACACCGGCTCGGCGCAAAACGTCCCGGCGTGCAGGCTGGACATGTCATAGGCGGCCATGTCCTCGGTACTGGCCGGGTCGGTCATCACCGCCTTGAGGAAGGTGGAGCCGGCCTTGAATACGGTGGCGCCGTGACGCTCGATGATCGACGAGAAGCGCCCGGCGTGGGGGAATAGCGGCGAGCCCTCGTGGATGATGGTGGTCATGCCGCGCGACAGGGGCGCGGCCAGCAGGTAGGCCTGCCCGGTAATCCAGCCCGGGTCGGCGATCACGTACAGTCGGTCGTCGGTGCCGGCGTTGAATACCGCGCGCATGGTATGGGTGATGCCGGCGAGCCAGCCGCCGTGGGTGTGCACCACGCCCTTGGGTTTGCCGGTGGACCCGGATGTGTAAATGATGAACAGCGGCCAGTTGGCTTCCACCGGCAGGGCCGGATGACTGGCGTTGAGCGCCTGCCAGAGTGACTGGTCGTCGAGCGCCTCCAGGGCGTCCCGGTCTGCACATCCGGCTTTTTCCAGCACCTGCCCGGTGGCGTCTGCCAACAGGTCGTGGGACCAGCGGTCACGGGACTGTTCCACCACGTCCTGCCCGGTATAGCGCACGACCACCACGGTCTCAACCGTGTGCCCGGCGTCGGCCAGCTGGCGAGCCACGGCAGTACGCAGCTCCGCCGACTGTTCGGCGGGCAGCGCCGTTTCCCTCGTCAGCGCCAGGCCCAGCTCGCGCATCAGGTCGCTGCGCTCGATGGTGATCTCACCGGTAAGCGCCGTGGTGACTGACTCGACCAGCCGAGCCTTTGCCTCGCCCAGCTCAAATTCCGCCAGTGCCTGTTCGAAGGTGGCCAGCGCCGTCGGCAGCGGCAGGTAGTTGTCGAGTGCCGGGTCGGTGTAGGTCTCCTTGTAGGCGACCACTTCGGCATTGCGGTAGCCGCCGTCGGCGGTCACTACCACCTTCGCGCCGGCGTCATAGATGCGGTCAGACAGGGTCTTGGCCGAGAATCCCCCGAACACCGGGGTGTAGATGATGCCCAGCCGCTTGGCGGCCAGGGTGTAATAGATCTGGTCGAGGATATTGGGCAGGTTGAAGGCGACCCGGTCGCCACGCTCCAGCCCCAGTGAGGCCAGCACTTCGGCCCGCAGCACGGTCTCGATCAGCAGTTCCCGGTAGTTGACCTCGCGTTCATAGACGGGCCCGCCCTTGCCGTTGTGCTTGGACGGGTCCCAGCGGTCACCTTCGAAGATGATCGCCGTGTGCGCGCCGCGGCCTGCCAGCACGTGGCGATCCACTTCGTTGAAACAGGCATTGGTCTCGGCGCCGGCAAACCAGCGGAAGAAAGGGGCGTCGCTGTCATCGAGCGCGGTGCGCCAGGGGCGCCAGTCTGCATCCAGGTCTTCGGCGCTGAGGGCGGCACCATCGGACGCACTGAAGCCTGCCCAGGCAAGATCATTGGGACTGCGGTTTAACCAGCGCTGGCTAGCGCCGTCGAACCAGTGGAGCTCAGCCGAGGCTATGTCACCGTGAAAGGCGCCGGGGTCAGTGACCGCCTGTTGGCGCCGGGTGTCTTCACCCTGCTGGGACTCCAGGAGGCCCCAGTTATTATTCGCTCTGGCCACCTGCTACTCCTTGCGTCCGGGGAAGTCTTGGTGAACACAATCTGGACGCGGGCAAGCAATGTATACGCCGCCCACGTGTATTGGATTATTTCCAGAATAGTCCATCTGGGCCCCCCGGGACGCCCATTGGTATCAGCGGAGGCTTTGCTCTAGGCTGTCGGAACTGCCCTCATATATAAGGAATCCCCATGCAATCACCTCTGACCCGCTGCTGTGGTGCGCTGCTGGCGCTGGTTCTGTGGTCTACCGCGCCGGTTGTGTGGGCCGATACCGCCCTTGTGGGTGGCCGCCTGATCGACGGTTTCGGCCACCGGCCGATCGCCAACAGCGTCGTCCTGGTCAGGGATGGTGTCATCGAGCAGGTGGGCAGCGTGGATACGCTGCCGGTGCCGGAGGGCTACCGGGTCATCTCGACGGAAGGCATGGATGTGCTGCCGGGACTGTGGGAAAACCATGCTCACCTGATGCTGGCCGGCCATTCGGATTACAGCCACTGGGACCCCACCTATATGGACCGCTTCGGCAGTGAGATCATGCCTGCCAGCGCGGTGCAGCTGCTGCTGGCAGGTATCACCACCGCCCGCGACCTGGGCGCACCGCTGGAGCCCTCTATATCCGTCAAGCGGCGCATCGAAGCCGGTGAGATACCGGGGCCGCGCCTGTTTGTCTCAGGGCCGTTTATCCAGCACGAGCCCTACCCGGGAACCGAGGCCTTCCGCTGGGGCGTCGACGGCGCCAATGACGGCCGCCGCAAGGTCAGGCGGCTGGCGGAGGCAGGCGTCGATATCATCAAGCTGATCGACCAGGACAAGATGACGCTGGAGGAAGCCCGCGCGGTGGTTGACGAGGCGCACAAGCAGGGCCTGAAGGTGGTGGCGCATTCCCACCGCCCCTCGGAAATTCGCCGCGGCCTGGAAATCGGCGTCGACAACTTCGAGCACACGGGGCTCACTACCGCGCCCGAATATCCGCCGGATGTCATCGAGAAACTGCGCGAGCGCACCGCCACCGGGCGCGTGGCCGGCGGCCCGCTGTTCTGGACTCCGACCGTGGAAGGCCTCTGGAACTACCCCGAGACCGTGGACAACCCCGAGAAGCTCGACGACAACTGCTGGCACCGGGGCCTGGCGCCGGACACCATCGCCGATATCCAGCAATCCATTGAGCAGCCCGGCCAGCTCGCCTACATGCAGCTCACGCCGTTGCGTAAACCCACCCTGAAGCGCAAGATTGCCCAGTTACGGGAAGCCGGTGTGGTATTCCTGGTGGGCACCGACAGCGGTATTCCCATGAAATTTCACTGCCAGAGCACCTGGAACGAGATTGACGTCTGGGTGCGGGTGATGGGTATCCCGCCGATGGATGCTATTCGCGCCGCCACCTACTGGGGTGCGGTGATGATGGGCGTCTCGGACCGCTGGGGAACCGTGTCTGCCGGCAAGTACGCGGATATCATCGCGGTCCGTGGTGATGTGCTCAGGCACATCAACCTGCTGTCGCGGGTAGACTTCGTCATGAAAGGTGGTGTTGTCTACAAGCAGGACGGCCAGCCGGTGGAGTCTGCGCTGGCGCCGCGCTAATCGGAGCCGTTTCGGTACCCGTACACCCTCAATCTACAGCCAGTTGGAGATCACATGACCCAAGCCTACGAACCGCCCAAGGTCTGGACCTGGGACGCTGAGAGCGGCGGCCGATTTGCCAATATCAATCGTCCCGTCGCCGGCCCGACCCACGATAAGGACCTGCCGGTGGGCAAGCACCCGATCCAGCTGTATTCGCTGGGCACGCCCAACGGTGTGAAAGTGACGGTGATGCTGGAGGAGCTGTTGGCGCTGGGCCATGAAGGTGCCGAGTACGACGCATGGATCATCAATATCGGCGAGGGCGACCAGTTTTCCTCGGGTTTTGTCGAGGTCAATCCCAATTCGAAGATCCCGGCGATGGTGGACCGCAGTGGTGACACGCCAATCCGCCTGTTTGAGTCCGGGGCCATGCTGATCCACCTGGCGGAGAAGTTTGGTGAATTCCTGCCCACCGATACCGCAGCCCGCGCCGAGACCCTGTCCTGGTTGATGTGGCAGATGGGCAGTGCGCCCTTCCTGGGCGGCGGCTTCGGACACTTCTATGCCTATGCCCCGGAGAAGTGGGAGTACCCCATTAACCGCTATGCCATGGAAGTGAAGCGCCAGCTGGATGTGCTGGACCGCAACCTGGCGGAGCGCGAGTACCTGGCGGGAGACCATTACAGCATCGCCGACATCGCCACCTGGCCCTGGTACGGGGTGCTGGTGACCGGCAAGATCTACGAGGCACAGGAATTCCTCGACGTCGCTTCCTACAAGAATGTGATGCGTTGGGCCAACCAGCTCAAGGAGCGCCCGGCAGTGCAGCGCGGGCGCCGCGTCAACACCAGCTGGGGTGACGAGGAGCTGCAGGTGCCCGAGCGACACGACGCCAGCGATATCTCCTGATCCGCTGAGTGTGAATATCGGTCATTTCTTCTATCGCTACCTGCTGAACCCGGTAGCGCGCTGCCTGCTGCGATCGCCCTTGCACGGTGTGGCCAGCAGGAACATCGCCATAGTGCACTTCACCGGCCGCAAGAGCGGGCGCGCGCTCAACACCCCGCTCAGTTACACCCGAGAGGGGAGTCTCGTGCGACTGCTGTCCAGCACCAACACCAGCTGGTGGAAGAACTTCCGCGATGGCCCCTGCCCGGTCACGGTGGAAATCGCCGGTGAACAGCTTCCCGGCACTGCCACCCTGCACGAAGGTGACAGCCCCGCCCTGCGGGCCGGCGTGACGGCCTTCCTCACCGCCCTGCCGCGGGATGCCGTGGTCTACGGCGTGAAGCTGGACACCGATCGCAAGCCCATTGCCGCCAGCCTG
>JAZBOY010000267.1:0-8917 GCA_036351375.1 Halieaceae bacterium | reverse complement strand
TCTACGGCTGTGGAGATTGCGCAGAACAGTGATCGACATCGAGACACTGCTGAACACCCATCCCAACATGGTGGCGCTGACCGGCGCCGGCATATCGGCGGCGTCTGGCATCCCCACCTATCGCAACGACGCCGGCGACTGGCAGCGTAGCGAACCCATCCAACACCGCGATTTCATTGAGAAAGAAGAAGCGCGCCGGCGTTACTGGGCCCGCAGCATGGCGGGCTGGCCGTTTGTGGCGGAATCAAAACCCAACCGTGCCCATCACGCCCTCGCGCGCCTGGAGCAGGCGGGCCATGTCGGCCTGCTGGCCACCCAGAATGTCGACGGCCTGCACCAGCGGGCCGGCCACCAGGCAGTGATCGACCTGCACGGCCGTCTTGACCAGGTGCGCTGTCTCAACTGCGACGACCGCACCCACCGCGGCGAGCTGCAGGAGCGACTATCGGCACTCAACCCGGCCTGGAGTCTGACGGTGACGGCGCTGCGTCCCGACGGCGACGCCGAGGTGGATGATGCTGTGGTGGACAGCATGAAAGTACCGGACTGCCAGGTCTGCGGCGGCACCCTGATACCCGACGTGGTGTTTTTCGGCGGCACCGTGCCCCGGGAGCGGGTGACGGCTACCCGCGAGGCGCTGGAAGCCAGTGACGGACTGCTGGTGGCAGGTTCCTCCCTGCAGGTGTACTCAGGCTACCGCTTTTGCCGCATGGCCCAGGAGCTGCGCAAACCCGTTGTCATCGTCAATCGCGGCAAGACTCGCGCTGACGACCTGGCGACCCTGAAAATCGAGGAAGACGCCGGCGAGGTACTCGATCACCTCGCCAGCAAGGCTCTGAGAGCCTGATCCAGCGAGCGATACTCGAAGCTGAATCCCGCTGCTTCCAGACGTTCCGGTACGACCCGCTGCCCGGTCAGCAACAGCTCATCCGCCAGCTCACCCAGGGCGATCCGCATGACGAAGGCAGGTACCGGCAGGCCGACCAGGGTACTGCGGTGATTGGCCAGGGCCTCACTGAAACCGCGGTTGGTCACCGGCTCAGGCGCCGTGAGATTGAAGGCGCCGGACAGATCGCCTGAAGCACCCCCGTCCAGCAGGAAGGCAATGGCGCGAATCACGTCATCCCGGTGCACCCAGCTCAGGTATTGCTGACCTGAGCCGAGCCAGGTTTTCACACCCATCTGTACCGACTTGTCGAGCTGTGCGAAGGCACCGCCGTCCCGCTCCAGCACAACACCCAGCCGCACGATGCACACCCGGGTGCCGAGGGCCTCGAAGCGCCGGGCGGCGGATTCCCACGCGACGCAGAGCTGGTGGGAGAAACAGTCCACCGTGGCCGCATCCTCACCCAGCGGTGTGTCGTCCTGGGGCCCGTAGTAGCCGATCGCCGATGCACTGACCAATGCGGTCGGCGGCCTGTCCAGTCGTTCGGCCAGGGCCAGAATCGCCTCGGTGGTACCAATTCGGCTATCCACCAGGGCGCGCTTCCGCGACGCCGTCCAGCGGCCGTCGGCAATGCTCTCGCCGGCCAGGTTGATGAAGGCGTCGTAGAAGGTGGAGGCCGAAATATCGTCCAGGCGGTTGATGTAGCGCAGGCCGACATCGTCCTCGAAGTCGGAACTGCGCGTATAGACGGTGACGGTATCGCCGCGTTCCAGCAGGTGGCGGACCAGGGCGGTGCCGATGAAACCGGTGCCGCCAGTGATGAGGATATTCATGTGTGAATAGTACGCCCTGCCCGGGGGCGAAGATCAGTGATCGAATCCGCGTCTGGATTCGTAATATTTACAAGCATTGTGTACAGGTTAATTGACATGACAACCTTAAACGAAACTATACAGATCGATCGCACCGCCCGGGAGGTCTTCCAATACGTTTCGGACTTCGCCACCTGCATGGAATGGGACGCCACCGCCATCGAGACGGAACGTCTTGACGACCAGCCGGTGGGCGTGGGCACCCGCTATAAAGTGGTGTGTGAAGCCCCTGTGGGCAACTTGCCCCTGGAATACGAGATCGTTGAATACGAGCCCGACCACAAGGTGGTGCTGATCGGCCGCGGCCGGTTCTTCGAGGTGGAAGACACCATTCTCGTCAACCCCACCGCCAGCGGCTGCGAGCTCGACTACACCGCAGTGTTCACCTGGAAGCCCTGGCTTGAGCGTTTCGCTGAGAAGATGGAGCCGGGCCTCAAGCGCATGGGCTATGCCTCGGTACAGAAGGGCCTGAAAGCTGCCCTGGACGACGACTTCCCGGCGCCGGAACTCTCCAGCGAAAACGCTCGCGCCGACCGCTTCGTTCCCACCGCGCTGGTGCGCTTCACCAAGCGCGGTTACAAGCGTGGCGCCAGGAAGCTCTTCAACCCCATGTCGCGTTACATGGGCGACAAGCACGTGGTACTGACCGGTGCCACGGCCGGCCTGGGCAAGGCCAGCGCCGAGTTCCTCGCTTACCGGGGCGCAAAGCTCACACTCGTCGTGCGCAATCGCAAGAAGGGCCAGGAACTGGTCAAGGACCTGAAAGCCCGAACCGGCAACAAGAACATCGCCCTGGAAATTGCCGACCTCAGCCTGATGGCCGATGTCGACAAGGTAATCGCGAGCCTCACCAAAAAGGGTGAGCCCATCGATGTGCTGATCAACAACGCCGGCGCCCTGTTCAACCCGCGCCAGGAAACCAGTGAGGGCCTGGAGCAGAGCTTTGCGCTGCTGCTGCTGAGCCCCTTCCGCCTGACCGAGGGCCTGAAGCCGCTGCTGAAGAAGGCGGTCGGCGGTAACGGCGAGGCACGGGTGATCAACGTCGTATCCGGTGGCATGTACAGCCAGAAGCTGCGGGTCTGGGACCTGCAGAATGAGCAGGACAAGTACTCCGGCTCAGTCGCCTATGCACGCTGCAAGCGGGCGCTGATGATCAAGACCGAGCAGTGGGCTGAAGACTGGGCCGACGAGGGCATCGTGGTCAACGCCATGCACCCGGGCTGGGCCGACACCCCCGGCGTGGAAACCGCCCTGCCGGAATTCCACAAACTCACCCGCCTGGTGCTGCGCAGCCCCGAGGAAGGTGCCGACACCATCAACTGGCTGGCGGTAGCCAGCGAGGCCGGCCAGATCAGCGGCAAGCTGTTCCTCGACCGCGAACCGCGCACCACGCACCTCACCGACTCCACCCGGGAATCGGCCGAGTCTCGCGAACAGCTGCGCGACATCCTCGACAACTGGGACACCGCCCAGGCCAGCGACAAGGCGGCTTGATCGCCACGGCTGCCCCACCCGGGGCAGCCCCCTCTGTGTTAGCCTAGCCGGCTGGGAAGCACGGAGGATATTTCCATGAGCGACGCCATCTCCCCCGCCAGCATCGATATCGGCGGAGAGGTACTCGACGACCTGAAGCAGCGCCTCGGCACCACCCGCTGGCCCGAGAAGGAAACCGTCGACGACTGGAACCAGGGCCTGCCGCTGGCCTATGCCCAGGAGCTGGCCCAGTACTGGGAATACCAGTACGACTGGAAACGCTGGGAGGTGAAGCTCAACCACTGGAACCCCTGCTCCACCGTGATCGACGGCCTGGAAATCTTCTTCCTGCATGTGCAGAGCCCGCACCCGGATGCCCTGCCGATGATCATGACCCACGGCTGGCCCGGTTCCATCGTGGAATTCCATAAGGTGATCGATCCGCTGACCCAACCCGAGGACCCGGCCCGGGCCTTCCACCTGGTGATTCCCTGCCTGCCGGGCTACGGGTTTTCCGGCAAGCCCACCGCACCCGGCACCAGCGCCGAGGCGATCGGCCGCCTGTGGGGCAAGTTGATGGCGCGGCTCGGCTACGACCGCTACGTGGCACAGGGCGGTGACTGGGGCGCACTGGTGACCCAGTGCATGGGCACCAGCGAAACCGAGCACTGTGCCGGCATTCATATCAACATGCCGATCTGCCCGCCCGGCGAGGAAGACCTTGCCGACCTCACCGAGTTTGAGCAGCAGGCGCTCGCAGGCATGGATCACTACAGCCAGTGGGATTCGGGTTACTCCAAGCAACAAAGCACACGACCCCAGACCCTCGGCTACGGCCTGGCGGATTCACCGGTGGGCCAGATGGCGTGGATCGTGGAAAAGTTCTGGAGCTGGATGGACTGTGACGGCCACCCGGAGAACGTGCTCAGCAAGGACGAATTGCTCGACAACGTGATGATGTACTGGGTGACCAACACCGGCGCGTCATCCGCGCGACTGTACTGGGAGAGCTTCAACAAACCCAATCTCGACCCCATTGCCATGCCGGTGGGCGCCTCGATATTCCCCAAGGAAATCTTCCGCTGCTCGCGGCGCTGGGCGGAAAAACGCTACAGCAACATCATCCACTGGAACCAGCTCGACAAGGGCGGCCACTTTGCCGCCTTCGAGCAGCCAGCGGTCTTTGTCGACGAACTGCGCAATTGTTTCGCACAACTGCGTTGATCCGTTGGCTGAGACGACTCTAATCGCAGTTTTCAAATTGCCAACACTGCCTTTATCTCCTATGTTTAAAGAGGCTGCGAGCATCCCCGACCAACATTGAGCGGACAGGGAAAGTGCAATCAGGCAGACGGCGCGACCCGCCACAAGAGCTGGGCTGTGCAGCAGTAGTTGCCTGAGACATAACAACAAATGACTGTGCAAACGGATTGCACGGCAGCGATATGTTGGGTCAGGGGTATAAGGCAGCCATGCCGACGTTGCGTGAACTCGCCAAGCAGGAGTTCGTCAAGGACGTGGTCGCGATGGGTATTTTCGGCATCGTCGCGGCGGTCATCTTCCTGGGCATCCAGGGTTTCTATACCGAATCGGAACGCGAGCAGATGGAGCGCGAGGCCGCGTTCAATCTCGAAATCCAGTTCCTGACCGGTGGCGGCAACCGCATCAAGGACAACTTTGCCAACTACGTGGCGGAAGTTTCAGAAGTGGTCATCCAGGGCGCCCCGCCGGACCGCGATACCCGCAAGATCATGCTCGGTTCCGCCTCCATCATCCGCACGGAGGTGGCGATCCTCTCCCAGTACGACAGCAACCTGAAAGTCCGTGGTGATGTACTGGTGAACCGCATGGACGATTTGAGCCAGAATATTTTCTCCTACTCCCGCGGCGAGCAGCGAGAGTACCAGCAACAGTTGCTGGAACTGAAGGAGCACTACCAGACATTCATACTGAAGCTGAATTCAGTCGCCAAGCAGCACCTCTCGGTCTCCTACCGGCAGTATAATCAGTAGCCCAATTCGGCTGGACCGCTTCATGACAGAGACCGTTTTCAATCCCTTCGAATCCGAAGAGATCTCCCCGCCCTTTTCCGAACACTGGGAGGCCAAGCGCCGTCTGGCCCAGGCCATTCGTGAGCTGACAGACGTGCTGGTCACCTCGACACCGTCCATCGAAGACATGAACGATATTGCCGAGCGCCTGGAACTGCAGGCTCGCCAGTTCGCGAAGTCACCGCGCCTGTACGGCCAGATGGCTTTCCAGGCCGACGGCAGTCACGGCACCCGCGGCGAGGTGAATCACGAACTCAATGCCATGGCCGGCTGGAGCAACCCGCTATCGCCGGGGCTGAATATGTGGATCGAGGGGGAAAGGGCTTTCGGCACGGTCACCTGCGGCTGGGCCTACGAAGGCCCGCCGGGGCATATTCACGGTGGCTTCGTGGCCGCCATCTTCGACCAGTTCATGGGCATGGCGCAGATGATGGGCAAGCAACCGGGCATGACCGGTCGCCTGACCACGCGCTACCACCGGCCCACGCCACTCAATGTCGAACTCAAGCTCGAGGCGTGGATGGAAAGCGTGGAGGGCCGCAAGACCCTAATGCAGGCCGAAATGCGCAACGGCGACGAGGTCACCGCCACCTGCGAGGCCCTGTTCATTCGCCCGAAAGGCGGCCTCGGCCTCAGGGATATGGACAAGGCCGCCGAATCAGACGCTAGTTGACGCTGATGCGCCGCGTGGTCGGCGCCGGCTCTGCCCGCTTGGGTGCCTTGAGGGTCAGCACACCGTCCTTGAAGTCGGCACTGATGTCATCATCGTGAACCTCGCTACCGAGGTTGAAGCTGCGCATCAGTTTTCCGTAACGACGCTCCTGGCGAATCACCTTGCCGTCCTTCTCTTCCTTGTCTTCCTGTCGGGCCTCTGCCTCCAGCGTGAGCACGCCATCGGCGAGGGTCAGGTGAATATCGTCCTTGGCCACACCGGGCAGTTCCGCGGTGATCTCGAAATGGTCGTCTTTGTCCTTGATGTCGACCCGGGGTGCAAAGAACGCGCTGGTCGCCTCGCCCTCACGGCGCAGCGGGGCCCAGAAATCGTCCACGAAGCGGTCTGAATCGAAAAAACTTCCTCTTGGTATCAGTGACATGGCTGTCTCCTCTTGTCGCGGTCACCGGCTTTAGTCTGTTGCCGGCTCCTACTGAAAATATGGGCCCTGGCGGCGACAATACAATGTTGTTGAGGTGACAACCCGCGGCGGTTTTGACCTACGTCAAACCCACGTGTACCGGTGGCGGGCTTTACATTTCTTTGCCGGGGCAGCGCACAACTTTACGGGTAAAGCTGCTTCAATAGAGACTCGTGACAAGGCAAATACCCAGGTAAGGAGAAACATGAAATACGCAGTTATAGCCCTGGCGCTCACCCTGGGCGCAGCACCCCTCTACGCCGGGGATGAGAGCCGCGGTGGCCAGCAACGCGGCCCCCACGGCACTCCCGAAGAGCGCCTGGAGCGCATGCGCACGCACCTGGACCTGACCGATGAACAGGTGGTGCAGATGCGGGCCATCCAGGAGAGCGATGCCAGCCGTTGGGACAAGCGCAATCAGATGCGCGAGGTGCTGACCGAGGAACAGCTGGAGCTGATGCGCGAACAGCGTGCCGAACATGGCGGCAAGCGCCACGGCAAGCCGGACAGCAGCGACAGCGAGCAGTACAACTAAGTCAGCCTGCTCGCGACGGGCTGAAGCTGGCGGCGCTAGCGGTCGGGGCAGCCCAGTGGCGCACCCGTCTCAGTGGCGGGTTCGATCATCAGGTAACTGGCCGTAGAGTCGCCAATGTTCACCGCCTCATGCCAGGGGATGCCCTCCGGGTTCGAGAAGCTGATCCCGGTGGGCACATCCTGCACCCGGGTGCCCTCGGCATTGGTGATCTGCATGCGACCCCCTTCGATAACGTAGCCGACATGGGGCGGATGAAAGTGGCGCTCGTGCCCCACCCCCGGCGGAAACGTGCAGCGCAGCAGGCGCACCCGCTCATCGCGGTGCAGGCACTCGCAAACGCTTTCACCCTCCCAACCGGCGGCCAGTGGATCGGGGAGACTGTCGGCGAGCACGGGCGTAGCGAAGAGAGCGAGCGCGCCGACGGCCCGGGGAAGCATTGATTGCATGGGTGATCCTTGCGGTGAGGTATGGAGTTCGGCAAATACTAGCACTGTTGCCTCAAGTGCTAGGCCCGCTGCTTCGTGCGCCTGGTAGGTGCTGCCTCGAGGGGATCTTCCGGCCAGGGGTGCTTCGGGTAGCGGCCCTGCATCTCCTTGCGCACCTCGGCATAGCCGTTGCGCCAGAAGCTGGCCAGGTCCTGGGTGACCTGTACCGGCCTGCCTGCCGGTGACAGCAAATGAACGAGTACCGGCAAGCCGATGATCTCCGGGGTTTCCTCGCAGCCGAACATCTCCTGCAGTTTGACCGCCAGCACCGGCGGCTCCTGGGTGTAGTCGACCCGCACCTGGGAACCTGAGGGTACCGACAGCTTCTCCGGCACCAGCTTTTCCATTTCCTTCGGCAGGGGCCAGGGAATCATCGCGGTGAGGATACTGCGCAGGTCCAGCTTGTCGAAATCCGCCAGCTTCTTGACCGTGCCAAGGTAAGGCAGCAGCCATTCCTCGAGCCGCCCCATCAGCGCCTCGTTGCTGACATCGGGCCAGGGATCGCCCAGCTCGCGGTGCAGCAGGGCGACCCGTGCGCGCCACTGCTCAAGCTCTTCGTTCCAGGGCAGCACATTGAGGCCGCGCGCCCACATCAGCTCCAGCAGCGCCTGCTGGTGGGCGCGGCTGGGGATATCGGTGAGCGGTTCCCGGGCCATGACCAGGGCGCCGATGCGGCGCTGACGTTCGGCGACAAAGCGCTCGTTGCGGTCATCCCACTCAACGCGGTCGGCAGTTTCAATACAGTCAGACAGCAGGCCCATAAACAGGCCCTTGTTGAGCGGCGCCGCCAGCCACACCCGGTCCTGGGCGGCACCAATCTGCCCGCCCAGTTCCGCCACCGCCAGCCACTCTTCGTTACACAGCGGGTCAGACGGGTCCAGCGCCGCGGCACGACCGTTGGCGAGCTGGTAAATATGGCCGCTCTCACCACGGCGACGGGCAATGCGGTCCGGGTAGGCCTCGGCAATCAGCGCGCCGATATTGGCGACATTCTCGCGGCCGGTAGGCAGGCCCCGGCACATGACCTTGTAGTAGGTCATCTGCCGCTGAGCGCGGGTTTTCCAGTGGCGTTGCTCCGGCGGGCATTCTTCCTTGTCCTGCACGATCAGCACCCGGTGCTCGATATCCGAGCCGAGGTCGGGGAACGGGTCGCGCTCACTCATGATGGCCGCCAGTGCACAGGCCTCTTCACGCAGGCCCCATTTGCAGCCGCGCAGCATCATATGCGCCACCCGCGGGTGTACCGGCAGGCGCGCCATCTGTTCGCCGGTGCGGGTCACCACCCAGGCACCACCGGAGCCCCTGGCAATGGCGCCAAAGCCCTGCAGCAGTTCCAGCGCCTGGGCCCAGGCACCGGCCGGGGGTTTGTTCAGCCAGTCCAGGCTGTTCACGTCGTCGATGCCCCAGGCCAGCAACTGCAGCGCAGTCTGGCTGAGATCGGCCTGCAGGATTTCCGGGGGCGCCTGCTGCACCAGCTCGCGC
>JAZBOY010000266.1:0-8501 GCA_036351375.1 Halieaceae bacterium | reverse complement strand
TTCGTCACCGACTGGAGCGGCCCCGAGGCCGTGGTGAAGTCACTGTCGATCAAGCTGGGCGCGCCCAACCTGCCGGGCATGGTGATGACCATCAGTGGCGAGGTCAGCAGCGTGGACACCGACAGCCGCAGGCTGGAAGTGCAGGTCAGGGGCGACAACAACGCCTGGGGCAACCACATGAGCGGCACCGTAACACTGGAGCTCCCGGAGTAAGCCGTGAAGGACTTCCGGGTAGTGGTGATCGGCGCCGGCATGGCCGGCCTGCTGGCCGGTATCAAGCTCAAGGCCGAGGGCGTCGACTTCACGATCTACGAGAAGGCCGACCGGCTGGGCGGCACCTGGCGCGAAAATACCTACCCGGGCCTCACCTGTGATGTGCCCTCACACCACTACACCTACAGCTTCGAGCGCAATCCCGACTGGACCCGTCACCTGCCGCCGGGCGCGGAAATCCAGGCCTATTTCGAACGCACCTGCGACCGCTACGATGTGCGCGAGCACATCCGCTTTAACACACCGATCACGAGCGCGGTATGGGAAAACCAGGGCTGGACCCTGAGCCTCGCCGATGGCAGCAGCGACCGCGCCGACGTGGTGATCGCGGCCACCGGCGTGCTGCACCATCCCAGCCTGCCGAACATTTCCGGCCTTGAGAGTTTCGACGGCGCGCTGTTCCACACCGCACGCTGGGATCACAGCGTAGCGCTCACCGGCCGTGTGGGCGTGGTGGGTATGGGCTCCACCGGGGTACAGATCATCTCGGCGCTGGCCGGTGTGTCGAGCCAGCTGAGTCATTTCGTGCGCAATCCGCAGTGGATCATGCCGGTGGAGAACGGCTACTACAGCGAGGAGGAGCGCGCCGCATTCCGCGCCGACCCGGCCCTGCTGGAGCGCTACATGGATGTCGTGACCTACAACCAGAACGTGGAGAACTACACCCTCGGCATCACCCAGCCCGACTCCCCCGGCGCCCAGTATTTCCGCCAGGCCTGTTTCGACAACCTGGAGAGCATTGATGACCCGGCGCTGAAAGAGGCGCTGCGGCCCGACCACGAACCCATGTGCAAGCGGCTGATCTTTTCTCCCGACTACTACGAGAAGATCCGGCACCCCCAGGCCAGGCTGGTACGCGCGGATATCGAGCACATCGAACCCGCGGGCATTCGCACCACCGATGGAGAGTTGCACGAACTGGATGTCATCGCCCTTGCCACGGGCTTTCGGGCCGACCAGTTCATGCGCCCCATGCAGATACAGGGTACGGACGGCGCCGACCTGGATACACTCTGGGTGCGGCGGCCGGTGGCCTATCTTGCCGTGTCCATGCCGGGCTTCCCGAATTTCTTCATGCTCAACGGCCCCAACGGCCCGGTGGGCAATTACTCGCTGATTGATATCGCTGAGCACCAGTGGGGCTATATCGCCCAGCTGATGGCCAGGGCGCGGGAGACAGGCGCGGCACTGTGCGCTACCCGCGACGCCATGGAAGCCTTCGATGCGGAGCGTGTTGAGGCGGCGAAGCACACCATCTGGTACACCGGTGGCTGCCAGAGCTGGTACCTGGATGCCGACGGCATCCCCGCCAGCTGGCCCTGGAATTACTCGCGCTTCGTGTCAGAAATGAAAACGCCGAAGTGGGAGCACTTCGGCGTTTGAGGGAATGCGCCGCCGGAGCGGCGCGGGTGTCACTCAGGAACCAACGATACCGCCATCCCTGCGGGTCAGCACCACGGTGCAGTCACGGGGAATCGTGACACCGTCGGTCGGTGCAGGGAAGTTGGTCTGGGTGGGGTCACCGTTGCCCGGGTGCTGCACGTTGATGAACGCGGTGCGGCGGTTGGGCGTGTAGGCAATACCGGTGATCTCATCGCCATTCACGCCCATGAACAGGCGGCGAATTTCCCTGGTGTTGGGATCGGCAATCAGCAGCTGATCCTGCAGGCCGTCCTTTTGGCCGCCATCGGTCTCGATCCACACGCGGCCCTGGAAGTCGATACCCAGGCCGTCAGGATCCGAGAAGGACTCTTCGGTGCCGTGAGTGTCTTCCGCAATCAGGAAGATCTCCCAGTCGAAGCTGGTGCCGGAAGGCGTGTCATCCGTGAAGCGAATGATGTGACCATCCGCATTCGGTACCAGCGGGTTGGCCGGATTGGCTTCCTCGCGGCGGCTGTTGTTGGTCAGCGTCACGTAGCAGGTGCCGTTGGTGGCTGAGGTCGTGGCGGTCCACTCAGGACGATCCATCGGGGTAGCGCCCACCGCGTCAGCGGCCAGGCGGGTGTTGACCAGCAGTTCACCCATATCGCTGTACAGCAGCGTCAGCAGCGGGTTGTTGAGGCTCAGTTCCAGCCACTCGCCAACACCGCCCTCGTCGAAGCGGGCCACGTACAGGGTGCCTTCGTCCAGCGGGCTCACGCCGGCCGCCAGCATCTCCTGGTAAGGTTCGGCAGAAACGTACTTGTACAGGTAGTCGAAGCGCTCGTCGTCGCCCATGTAGAAGGCGATACGACCGTCGTCGCCCACCGTCCATGCCGCACCTTCATGCTTGAAGCGACCCATGGCGGTGCGCTTGATCGGCATGTTGTTGGCGTCATTCGGGTCGATTTCGACCATCCAGCCGAAGCGGTTTTCTTCGTTGGTGTAGTCGGGGTTTGACAGATCGAAACGCGCGTCGAAGTTCCACCACTGGTAGTTGCCGAAGGTACCGCCCTCAGCGAAACCGAAGCGTTCCTGCAGTTCGGTGGGAACCCAGGTGCTTTCAGAGTTGGTGGCGCCGAAGTAGGCATTGAAGTTCTCTTCACAGGTAAGGTAGGTGCCCCAGGGAGTGGTGCCGTTGCCGCAGTTGTTGACCGTGCCCAGCGGGATGTTACCGGCCGGGGTCTGCAGCAGCGGGTGGCCGGCAGCCGGGCCGGAGAACTCTACCGGCGTATTGACGTGGATGCGGCGGGCAAACTGGCTGTCCACCGGCTGCCATACGCCGTCGATCAGTTCAATCTGGATCACAGATACGCCGTGGGCATGCTGGGAAATACGCACTTCTTCCAGGGATTCCGGCGCTTCCTTGCCGAGCACCTGGAAGTTGTTGCCGAACTCGTGGTTGATGCACAGCAGGCCGCGGGTATTGACCCGGAACCAGCGCAGCAGGAAGTCATTGATCACCGGTACAGTCGGGTCGGCAACCAGGTCTTCCGCCAGCGGGAAGAACCACATGCCGTCGTGGCCGATACCCACCTGGTTGGCCTGCTCCCGAGACGTGTTGCCACGCTCAACGTAGGCAGGGCCGCTAGGCTCGATGGGGTCGCCCCAGGGAATCATCGTTTGCATGTTGTAGTCGGGTGACACCAGCGGCTGCCTGCCATCGCCGGCTGCAGCGTCGGCCAGGCTGACCGGGGTGAAGTTCATCAGGCTGCTGGTCTGCGCCTGCGCCGTGGACGAAATGCCGCTGGCGGCGAAGAAGCCGGTGGCAGCCGATGCCAGGCTGCCCTTCAGTACGCTCCGGCGCTCCATCTCGGAGCGGAGGATGTCATAGAAAGGACGGTTATCAGTGGGGTTGGAACCAATGTTCTCGGCGTCATCGTCAAGCAGCGCTTCGATGACGTCCTTATCTACAGCTTTATTCATTACGAGCCTCGTTACATGTAAGTTCGCCCCGTGGGGTGCGAGGCGTCCCAATAAAGTCGGTCGGGCATTGCGCCCGACTCCCCTAACTCCACACGCGAACTTATAGAGGCAATGCGACAGCCCGTTGACGGCCGTGTAACGTTTTAATGAGAGAAAGATGACAGAGAGTTATCAGCCATATGACGCTCCGGAGACAACCGGAAAATGACTTCTGTTTAGCTTTCAGGGACTTAACTAGCGTTCCCCGGTGACGAATGCCACCGGATCTTATGACAATTTGGAAACAGGGTTACGGAACCCTGCTTAGCTTCTGTTCAGCTTATTGATAACCGGGGGACAGTTTACTTAATTGCAAGGCAAAGCTGAGGTCGCAACTTGTCGGGTGGCACAAGTGAACTGTCCCCGGAATAGGCGGAATAGGCAAAGCGACTCAGGACAGCGGCTCCTGGCCCTGCTCCTCCGGCAGGTGCACTTCCATGCCTTCCATTTCCCAGGTCACCAGCACCTGGCAACCGAGCCGCGAATTCTCCTTGCGGCCCTTTGCGGTTTCCAGCATTTGCAGCTCCTGGGGACCCTGGGCCGGCAGCTTGGAGAGGAAGGGCTCGTCGATGTAGCAATGGCAGGTGGCGCAGGAGGCGATGCCGCCACACATGCCTTCTACCCCGGGCACCAGGTTCATGGTGGCGCCTTCCATCAGGTTCATCTGCTCCTCCAGCTCGACCTCGTGGCGGGTGCCGTCGGCTTCGACGTAGATAATGTTGGGCATGGGTAATCCTTGCTGTTTGGTAAAGCCCGAAAGTTTCCGAAACCAGGCGGCGGCGTGCAAGCACGGAGGGCGGTCATTTCAGGCCGCGCTAATCGGCGCCGAGGTAAGTCTCGAAGGTGTCCTTGAGCAGTTCCGCCTCGGCGCGGCCGGTAAGCCGCTCACCCACCGGCAGCGACACACCGTCACGGCCGCGGGCGTGCAGCTGGTAATAGACGGTGGTCTTGTTGCCGCTACTGCTGCTGGCGGTGCGGTCGATCTCGAAGCGGCTAAAGTCGGCCCGCGCCAGTTGCCGGGTTTTCATGGGGTAGCCGAACAGGAAACGCCGGCAGCGTAACCCTTCACTGGTCACCCCCACCAGCAGCGACTTGGCCAGGTACCAGATGCCATAGCCAAGAATCAGCGTACCGACCAGGAAGAACACTACCGGGATCACCACCCCTCCATCCTTCGCATAGCCCACGCCGATGCCGATGCCGGCAAACAGCCCGCCGAACAGCAGCGCGGCAATACCCCTCCCTGGTCGCTGCAGCGCCGGGAAGAGAGCCTCAATACCACCGGGCACCGGCCTGAACTCGGCGATGGATTCAAGGCCCTCCATGGCCAGGTCCTGGGTAGCAGCGTGGGTCTCGGTGCCCCGGTGCAGGCTGGATTGCTGCGCAGTGGCGAACACCGGGATGTCATAGCTGCGGGAGAAGTCCGGCCCCTCCAGTTCGCAGGCCACACTCAGGCGCCAGAGATAATAGGTACCAGTACGGGGCAGGCCGGCGGCCGGCAGCCCGTCGGGCACCGTGAAGCGGAAGAACAGCTGGGTGCCGGTGCCGGAGCGTTCGCTGTGGCAGGCTCCGTCGGTCTGCCAGTGCACCGACTCGCTTCGCTTGCGGTTCTTGCCGGAGCCGGTCACCGAGCTGCGCATGCAGGCGAGCTTCACGTCGAAGCGCTGCGCCGCCGAGAACGGGATGCGCGTGTCCACCCAGCCACCGACGTGGCCGCCGATACTGCCGGGGAATGGGTCCAGCACCAGCGGCGTCGGCCCGAACTTGCGCCAGCCCAGGAGGGCCCAGGCTACCGCCGCTAACAGGCCCAGTCCCACCAGCGGGAACAGCAGGGCCAGCAGTATCATCGGCTCCTTGTCGATTCTTCCCCAGAATTCCTCGGCGTTGAGGAACATTGGCAGGGTCAGGCCATTCCACACCAGCGCAAAAGCCAACAGCGCCCAGTGACCGTAGCGGGCGCCGGAGAGGATGCGGTTCTCGCGCCAGCTTTTCTTCTCAAGCCAGGGTTCGTTCACAGTAGTGGGTTCAGGAACAGGGTTGGCGTGCGCTCGCAGTAGGCCTGATAGGCCGGGTCATCGCCCCAGCGCTGGCGGCCGCTGGCCTCGAGCAGGGTGACGCCGCTGACGCGGGTAAGCAGCAGGTAGACAAAGAGTGGCGACACCAGGGTCAGGTACTGCCAGCCCGACAGCATCGGGTAGGCGATGGTGGCGATGCCACACCACAGCAGAATCTCACCGAAGTAGTTAGGGTGCCGGGAATAGCGCCACAGGCCATGGCTGATAAACCGGTCGCGATTTTCCGGCTTCGCGCGAAAGCGATGCTTCTGGCCATCGGCCACCACTTCGATCGTGAAACCCAGCAGCCAGGCGGCCAGGCCCAACAGCGTGGAGGCAGAGATGGTAGCGGGTTGACTGGACAGTATCGCGGCCAGCCCGGCGGCAAAGGTGACGTACACCCACAGCCCCTGCAGGGTCCAGGTCATCAGGAAGCGCAGGAAATGCGGCTTGATGCGGCGAAAGCGGCTGTCCTCGCCGGCACGGCGGATACGCAGGAACAGGAAGCTGCCGAGCCGGCAGGCCCAGGCCATCACCAGCACGGCAATCAGCATCCGCGGCACATCCTCTGGCGTGGCGAGCATCAGCGCCACCAGCGCCAGCAGGATATAGGTGAGGCTACCGGTGAGATCATAGTAACGCTCGGTTTGCAGGACGAAGGCGGGGATGAAGGCCAGCCACTGGATGGCAAACGCCAGCAGTCCACAGATCGCAAACAGGGACAGGCTGCCGATCTGCAAGCCGCCGCTGCCGCCGGCGATCGCCATGCCTGCGGCCAGCAACAACGCGGCCAGGATAGCGATCAGCGCCTGCATGACGGCCTAGCGCTTGACCTCGTAGCCGGCCGCCTGGCGATCCCAGGTGTCCCCGGTCACGCCGCGCTCGCGCAACCGGTATTTCTGGACCTTGTTGGTAGGCGTGTAGGGCAGCGTGGTGACGTACTCCAGGTAACGCGGCACAAAATAGTGCGGGGCATTCTCGGCTATAAAATTGCACAGGTGCTCGGCCTGCAACTGCTCGCCGGGCACCAGCACCACATCGAGCTTGAGCTCGTCCTCGCTCTCCACCTCTGCCGAGGGAATGCCGTAGGCGGCCACGTCGCGCACCAGCGGGTGATTGCGCACCACGCTCTCTACCTCCAGGCTGGAAATGTTGCGGCCGGCGAAGCGCACCACGTCCTTTTTGCGGTCGACGAAATACAGGGCGCCGGTGTCGGGGTCCCGGCGCGCCATGTCACCGGTCAGGAAGTACTCACCGCGGTAGGCCGCGGCGGTGGCCTCGGGATTTTCAAAATAGCCGTTGAACAGGACGTGCGGGGCCAGCGGCTTGATCCACATCTCGCCCGCCTCACCGTCGTCTACCTCCCTGCCCTCGTCATCGCACAGCCTGAGCTCGATATCCTCCGGCGGGTAGCCCAGCGAATGCGGCGGCAGCTCGACACTGGAGTTCAGCTGGTTGGCAACCAGCTGGCACTCGCTCATGCCGAGGCCCGCGGTGAGAATTTTCAGGCCAAAGCGCTCCTCGAAGGGCGCCCGCAGCTCCGGCGGGAAAGGCACGATCATCGCCTTGCTGAGGGTGGTTGCTGCGTCGTCGTCGCGCTCCGGCTGTTTCCACAGAAACACGCTCATCGCGCCGATCAGAAAGGTCTGTGTAGCCTGGAATTTGGCAATCCGGCCCCAGAACTCGGTGACCGAGAAGCGCGGCTCGATCACGCAGGGGATACCTTCCAGCAGCGCCCGGTACACCGAGGTAATCCAGGCGCCGGTGTTGAAGAGCGGCAGCGCGCAATAGATGATGTCGCCGGCGCTGGAATCAAACATGGGGCTGGCACCCTGGTCGATGGCGCGAATCCAGCCGTTGTAGTTCTGCATGACGCCCTTGGACTTGCCGGTAGTGCCCGAGGTCCAGAGGATGGCGCAGGTATCACCGTAGTCCTGCTCTACGGCCGCTGCGATGGGTACACTGCGCAGCAGCTCCTTGAAGCGCAACCAGCCCGGGGCGTTGCCCTCACCCAGGCATATCGGCGTGCCGTACTGCTTGAAGTCGTCCAGCTCTTCCAGCCGCGCCGCCCGCTCGGCATCCGCCACCAGCAGCCGGCAGCGGGAGCGCTCCAGGGTGTCGCGCAGCCACTCGCCGCGGTAGTCGGTGCTGATCGGTACCCAAATGGCGCCCAGCTTGTTGGCCGCCAGGGTCAGAAGCACGAACTCGGGGCAGTTGCCCAGGTACAGGCCCACTCGCTCGCCGGCCCTCACGCCCAGCGCGCGCAGGCCACCGGCGAGGCGATCAGTAAGATCGTCCGCCTCGGCAAAGCTGATGGACTGATTGTCGTCGAGCAGGAATGGCGTGTCGCCGTTGGCGAGTGCCTGGCGGCGCAGGATGGCCGGGAAGGTGCGCCCGGCGGTATCGCTCAGGTCAAGGCGGTTCATGGCGATCCGGGGACAGTGTACTTAATTCCAAAGCGCTGGAATCGTTTGTCACGTGGAGGGGGAAGGAATTAAGTAAACTGTCCCCCCGATTACCCCCGATTACCACCAGCGCCAGAGTTGGTTCTCGCCCTGGTCGCAGTCACCGGCAATCATTGACTGCATGGCCTGCACGTCGTTGGCCGCCATTTGTGTCCCAAAGGCGTCACGACCTTGCTGGTAGCTGGTCTGGTCCATCTCACCCTCGATCAGGGTGACCTGCACCACTTCATTCCAGGACAGCCACATGGCGTTGCGGTCCACGTCTTTGATCGGATATTCACCCAGGCCCTTCTGGATATAGCCATGACAGAAAGACGCCAGATGG
>JAZBOY010000265.1:0-5045 GCA_036351375.1 Halieaceae bacterium | reverse complement strand
TTGCGACTGGAGCCACTCGATCTCCTCCGCAACGCTGACCGGGCGCACCACCACCTCGAACTCTCCCTTGCGGTCCGAGAGTGTCAGGCGCACGCGCTCATCGATGGTGTTGTCCAGCAGGGCGAAGTAATTGGTCCCGCTCTCCATGCGTATGCCATTGACAGCGACAATGCGGGTGCCTGCCCCTGCCCGCTCACTGGCCTCCGCCAGTGGACCCTGGGTCAGCACCTGGGCAATGCGGACCCCGTCATCGGTGTCCGCCAGGTCGAGAATGGCGCCGATCGCACCGCTGCTGTTCTCTGTCTCCGGCCGATAGCGACCGGCGGCATGGGAGACATTCAACTCGCCTACCAACTCATCCACCAGCTCTGCAAAGTCGCGACTGTTGTTTATGCCCGGCAGTTTGGCGGCATAGGCGGCGTACTTTTCATCCCAGCTCGCCTCTTCCAGCACTGCAGGCAGGTAGATGCGATCGCGGGTGGTCTGCCAGACGTGGTGCAGCATGGCTGTGCGCTCCGCCGCAGGATCGAGGTCCATGGTGGCCTCCACCGGCACCGACTCCGCTTCCGGTTCGTCTTCCTCCAGGTCGACGATCATCAACTCACCGTCGGCCAGCACGATCGCGGCACTGTCATCTTCGAGCAGTGCCAGTGAAGCGTCATCGGCATCGATAGCGGCCAGCCGCTGGGTTTCCTCGGCACGAAAATCATGCGACCACAGGTCGTAGCCGCCTTCGAAGGCGCTTAAATAATAAAGTACTGAAGCGTCGCTTTTCAGCGCGAAGTCGGCCAGGTCAGAAGAATGAATCGTGAGCCGGGCCTGGCGCTCGCTCGCCCGGTCCAGTTCCACACTAACGGGTTCGACGGGCTTTTCAGAGTCGCTGTCATCTTCCTCATCTTCCTCGTCGGACTCCGCCAGGCTCACCTCTTCCTCGGTGCGGCGGAATTCATCCCAGGCATCCTGGTTGAGGAACTGTGCATACACATCAAACTGGGTGCCATGGCCACCGTGCTCGCGCAGCCCGTAGCGACCGGTGATCCAGGTGAGGATACCCCCGCTGTCGTGCCAGCGGGGGCTGCCGTCGGTGTACCCGGAGCGAGTGAGCTGACGCAGGTCGGCGGAGCCGTCTGCGGGAACAATGGCAATTTCCGGGAAGAACAGCCGGCCGTTGGGCTGGATGTCCACCGCCAGCCAGCGGCTGTCGGGTGACCAGGAGAAACTGATCTGGTCATTGCCCACCGAGTAATTGAGATCGGCTGACACCAGCGATAGGGAGCGCTTGCGGCGCCGGTCGAACACGCGGATCTCCGCCCAGTCCGACAGGTAGGCGATTTTCCTGCCATCCAGCGAGGGAGCGGGATGGGTGACAGCCACCCGGGGTTCTCCCGGCCGCTGGCTCTTCTCGCCCTGAATCAACCGCGATTCACGGATACGGGTGGCGAGGAAGAAGTGCGACTCTTCCTCGTCTTCCAGCACGCTCTCGTAGATCTGCCACTGGTCCAGCCGCTGCGAGGAGTACAGCAATGCCCGGCCATCTGGCGCATAGGCCAGGTGACGTTCTTCCCCGGGGGTGTGGGTAACCTGCCGGGTGCTGTCAAACTCCACGGCGGTGGCGAACACGTCGCCACGAGCGATGTAGGCAATTTCCTTGCCGTCCGGCGACAGAGCGAACTCACTGATATCGGCATCGGCTTCGATACGTTGCGCTGCTGCCGCGTGCTTGGCAGTAACTACAGTGATGGGCACCGGCGCTGCACGCTCGCCGGCAGGCCCGAAATGCACCTGCCCGTGCAGGCTATAGGCCACGTCACCCCGGTCGGATACTGACAGGTCCCTCACCGGGAAGCCCTCGTGGAAGCTGAGCTGCCTGGCGCTGGCCTCCCCTCCGGCAAACTGCTGGTGCCACACATTGAGGCTGCCGGATCGCTCGCTGAGAAAGTAGAAGCCCTCCCCCGTCTCGTCCCAGGCCGGGGTGTGGTCGTTCCAGCGGTTGGTGGTGAGGCGCTGGTACTGCTGGTTTTCAGGCGACAGACGCCAGACATCCCGGGCAAACGGGGAATCGTCATATTTGCGATGCAGGCCTTCACCCTTGTCGTCGGCAAACAGCAGTGCATCGCCGGTTCGGTTCCAGCGCGCCTGGCGAGCGTAGCTCGTGGACAGCTGGACGGGCGTGCCTCCGCTGCGCGGCACTTCATAGAGCTCGGGAGTACTGCGGTGGGGATCGACACTGGCATTGAGCATGTCATAGCGGCTGCTCGTGAATACCACACGCTGGCCATCGGCAGAGAAGCCGGTAACGACATCATCCGACTCATGGTAGGTGAGCCGCTGGGGACTGCCGCCGGCAGCGGGCATAACAAACACGTCCAGGTTGCCGTGCAGGTCGCTCGAAAACGCGACCCACTGGCCATCCATGGACCAGGTGGGGTTGGCCTCGACACTCTCGGAGCTGGTCAGCGGTACGGCCAACCCGCCGCGTGACGGCACCCGGTAGATGTCGCCCATATGCGTGAAGAGAATGAACTCGCCATCGGGGGAAATCGCGGTATCGCGATGCCAGCTTTCCGATGCCTGGCCGACGGCCAGTGCCGATACCAGCAGACAGGCCAGGCCCAGTACTTTGACAATCCCAGTTCTCATCGGGAGCTCCCTCTCACATTATTCGCTGCGCTTACCGCGTGAATGAGTATAGGGCGCTTTCCAGACATGTCATGTGGTGGGGAGAGTAACTGGAGCGGGTGACGGGAATCGAACCCGTGTCATCAGCTTGGGAAGCTGAGGTTCTACCATTGAACTACACCCGCGCCGGAAGCAGTTTACTCAGAGCCGATTCAGGCCGCCAGCGCTACTTTTGGCCTGGTCCCGGCGTGGTTTCCGGGTCACGATACCGCCGCTTCTTGAGGGCCGCCTGGCGCACTCTCTGCTCGACGGCGCGACGGTGCTTCTTCAGCTCCGTAGCAGACCACCGTCGCTGGAACGGGTCTTCCAGCCGCTCCCAGTAGCCAGACAGACCGGTGACTTCCAGCAAGGGTCGAAGCCCAAAACCAAGGAACAGCAGAAGAAACAGATAGTGGCCGGCATAGGCCGGGAAATACAGGGGGACCAGCAGCGAGACTGCGATCATCGCATGGTAGATACCGCGTGAGAGTGGTCCGAACTCAAATTCTCTGTGCCTGCGACTCATGCCCTCTTTACGCTGTGACAGGCGGGCTCAGATTCACAGTTACAGGGTTTTCAGGTACTCAAGCAGGGCCAGCCGCTGCCGTTTGCACAGGGGTTTCAGCAGGTCGCCATTCATCTGCCGCGTGCGCCCGGCGGCGTACTCGTGGCCAGTGTTGTGGTTGCTGGGCAGGCTGGTGTCCATTTCGAAGCCGTCGTAGCCGGCATAGCGGAAACCCACCAGCTCAGGGTCAAACTCCCTCGACCCCACCAGGAAACTGTCTGGCCGGTACTCCACCGCCTCATTGCCGCAGGCGTCGGCATACCACTGGGCGTAGGCCTCGTCGCCGTCCTGTTTCGGCAGTAGCAGGTGATAGAGGGTCGGCACCGAGCCGTTGTGCAGGTAGGGCGCAGTGGCCCAGATACCGTTTAGCGAACGCCCCTTGTAGGCATACAGTGGTGCGAAGGGATCATTGGTGGTCGCCGGCGTGTAGTCGCCCTGCCGCAGGCTGGCCTTGACCGTATTGTCCAGCAGCGACTTGAGCGTGTCGTACAACCACTCGGCGCCGCGGCGGATACGGTTCTTGTCCGGGTCAGGCGTGGCCACCACGTTGATGGTGGAAAAACTGACCAGCGCCGCCACCGGCGCCGTGTCCTGCAGCACCAGCTTGCCGAGCGCGTTCTCAGCGTAGTAGTGCCTGAGCATGCCGCTGCTGCCGGTGTAGGTGATGGCATTGCTGGCCAGCACCGGGTCGGTGCCCACGTTATCGACGTGACTCATCTGCGCAATCACGCGGCGGTCGCGGTCGTCGCGATCGATGTTGGCGTGACAGCCGGCGCAGTACTGGCGGAAATACCCCTCGCCCTCGTCGGCGAGTGACTCATTGATCTCCGGCAGCGGCGCATCCCGCCACTGGGGTGACCAGAGCTGCCTGATCAGCGATTCCACGCGGCGCAGGTTGCGTTTGTCGATAGAAGACTGGAAGTTGATATAGGAGTCACCCAGCCCCTGGCCGCCCAGCAGCGTCCAGATGCGCCAGCGGGATTCCGGGCGCCAGTCCAGGGTGCCGAATACGCCGATCACCTGGCCCACGTTGCGACCCAGGGGCCCGAGGCCCGCATTGCTCACCAGCCCGGTCCACTGCACATAGTCATGTTGGGAAATGTCCCACAGGAAGGGGTAACTGGCGGGGGCGTTGGCCGGGTTATAAATCGCCCCACGCAGCGCATCGATAATCGCCCGCGCCTCGGCCGGCGGCAACTTCACCAGGTAGGGCTGCAATGCCACCACTACCCGCTGTACCAGGTGCGTCTTGTCTTCGTCGTCGAGTATTGCCTCGATGGCGCCCCGGTTGGCGGCCCACGCATCGGCCGGCAGGGTCTGTTGCAGGATCTGCCGCAGGCGGCGGTCATTCATGACGTGTTGCAGCACCCGGTTATAGATGCGCCCGAAGGCGTCCAGGCGGGCATAGCCATAGTGCACGGTCTCAAGATTCTCACAGCCAACAATGCCGCTCTGGCTAGGGTCCAGGCAGTGGCGCGGCTCGTTGATCTCGGTGTAGGCCCGAATGACCCCGGCGTACTTGTCGAGGTCCTCACGAATCTCTGCCTCAGAGCTGTAGTCGCTGTCGCCGAGCAGCGCGTCGACAAAACTCTGGCGCCTGCTGTCCTGGTCACGCGTCTGTTCCAGCGCGGTGGCCATATCCAGCAGGAAACTCTCCATGTCGGCAGCGGTTGGGCCGCCGTCTATTCGCAGGCCGATGCCGTTATAGTTGAGCTGGCTGGTATGGCAGGCCGCGCAGGTAAAACCCATGAAGCGCTTGCCCTGGTAGCGGTCCAGCGCCATGCCCACCGGCAGGCCGTCAGGATTGCTGAAGCTCGGGTTC
>JAZBOY010000264.1:0-12185 GCA_036351375.1 Halieaceae bacterium | reverse complement strand
GTTGCCCGCCGGTCACGCCCTGCTGGAGTTGGGCCCCCTGGGCATCGACTGGCTGCGGCCGCTGCACCTGTTCGGTATCAGCGGTGAGGCGCGGCTGGCCTACGCCACCCTCTGGAGCCTGGGGCTCAATACGCTATCGATGGTGGCTTTCTCCCTGTGGCTGTCACCCAGCGCGGCCGATACCCGCCAGGCCCGCCTGTTCATCGACGAGGCGGGTCCCGGTGCCGACGCCGAGGATTTTTCCCTCAGCCTGATTCGGGTCAGCCAGCTGCAGGCGCTGTTGCCGCCGTTTGTGGAAGAGGCCGAGCTGCGGCGTATGTGGCAGGCCTTTGAAGACCGCTACCAGCAGCGCCTGCTGCCCAGTGACCGGGCACCGCAGTTCGTGGTGGCGCAGGTGGAATCCGTGCTGGCCGCAATGATTGGTGCGACTTCCGCCCACCAGGCCATGGAGCAGCTGGAAAGCGCCCAGCAGCTGGCCTACACCGACCTGGCCGGCATGGTGACTGACGCCAGCCGACTCAACACCTTCAACCGCGAACTGCTGCAAACCACGGTGGAAAGCCTGCTGCAGGGTGTGTCGGTGGTCGACAGGGACCTGCGCCTGGTGGCCTGGAACAAGCGCTATGAAGAGCTGTTCGACTACCCGCCGCGGTTCCTGTACGTGGGCTGCCCCATTGAGCGCGTGTACAAGTTCAACGCCGAGCGCGGCATCCTCGGCTCCCGCGGACGGCCCGAGAGTGAGGAGATTGCCAAGCGCCTGGCCTGGCTGCGGGAGGGCAATCCCCACCGGCTGGAGCGCACCCTGCCCAACGGCAAGGTCATTGATATTCGCGGCACGCCCATGCCCCACGGTGGTTTTGTCACCACCTATATCGACATCACCGACTACCGCGAAGTGGTGGCCCAGCTCGAAGAAGCCAAGCAGGAGCTGGAGCAGAAGGTCGTCACCGGCAGCCAGACCCTCAGCGAAAGCAACGCCGCCCTGCGTCGGGAGAACCGCCTGCGGGCCAGCGTCGAGGCCCAGCTGCGCGACGCCAACCAGTCCAAGAGCCGCTTCATGTCGGCCACCAGTCACGACCTTTTGCAGCCCATCAACGCAGCGCGCCTGTTCACCTCGGTGCTGCAGCGCCGGCTGGACGGTACCGACGACGCCGACGTGGCACGCACCGTGGCGCAGATCGATGGCTCCCTGCAGCGCGCCGAACAGCTGATCTCGGAGCTGCGCGAAATCGCCCGGCTGGATTCCGGCCGCGAGATTGCCGAGGCCTCGGACTTCCAGGCCGGCCCGCTGCTGGAAGAGCTCGCCGCCGAATATGCCGCGGTGGCGGAATCCCGCGGTATCGAGTTGCGGGTGCAGCCCAGCGCCCTGTGGCTGTATACCGACCGCGGCCTGCTGTACCGCATCCTCCAGAACCTGCTGGGCAACGCGCTCAACTACACCGAGCAGGGCAAGGTGCTGATCGGCCTGCGGCGGCGTGGTCGCAGCGCCGTGCTGCAGGTGCTCGATACCGGCCCCGGCATCGCCGAGGCCGACCAGGCGCGCATCTTCGAAGAGTTCGAGCGCCTGCCGCGCCAGGCGGGTGATGTTGAAGAGGGCCTCGGCTTGGGTCTCGCCATCGTGCGCCGCTATGCCCAGCTGCTGGAGCTGGACCTCGGCCTGCGTTCGGTTGAGGGTCGCGGTACTCGCTTCTCCGTCACCGTGCCACTGGGTCGCCCGGTCAGTACCGAGGTGGGTGCCAGCGAAGAATCGGTGCGCGGGCTCAGCGGCCTGTCCCTGCTGTGCCTGGATAACGACGCCCGCATTCGCGAAGGCATGACTGAACTGCTGGAAAGCCTCGGCGCCAAAGTCACAACCGTGAACAGCGGCTGGGCCCTGCGCAAGCAGCTACAGGCCGGCGAGCGGCCGGCGGTGATTCTTGCCGACTACCACCTCGACGAAGGAGAAAACGGCGTCGACGCGGTACAGGCAGCCCAGCGCGACTACGGCAGCGAAGCACCCTGCATCGTGATCAGCGCCGACAACAGCGTGGAAGTACGGGACCGGGTAGCGGCGGCGGGCTTCCGCTTCCTCCCGAAACCAGTCCAGGCCGCCCGCCTGCAGGCCTTGATCATCGCCCTGGTGGAGAAGTCAGCAGCCTGACTTCAGCTCACCGCGCGGTCGTCCGCGCCGGGCTCGACGGCGAGCGACGCCAGCGCCAGCACCGCCTGGGTGCGGGAGTTCACGCCCAGTTTGCGGAAAATCTCCGTCATGTGCGCTTTGATGGTGGCTTCCTTCACGTCCAGCTCGTAGGCGATCTGCTTGTTGAGCAGGCCTTCCGCCAGCATAGAGGCCACTCGGAACTGCGACGGGGTCAGGCTGCCCAGCGCTTCCGCCACGTCCAGCGCCTTCAGCTCGGCGCCGCGGGAAGACACGTCCAGACCCGGGTGAATGCCGCGGGCGCCTTCCAGCACGGCGGCCACCCCCTGCTCCAGCACTTCAGTATCGGCAGACTTGGAAATGAAACCCGCGGCACCGTGGTCGAGTGCGCGGCGTACCGTTTCCGGCAGGGTGTTGGCGGATACCACCACCACTGGCGTTTCCGGTCGCTGGCCGGTCAGCCAGGACAGGGCCGAGAAGCCGTGGGCGCCGGGCATGTTCAGGTCCAGCAACACGATGGCCACGTCGCGCTGCTGCTCCACAACGGTTTGCAGGTTGGCCACGTCGGCAGCGGTGACAATCTCCATGTCCGGGAAGCGCAGGCGGAACACCTGTTCCAGCGCGCTGCGAAACAGGGGGTGGTCATCGGCAATGATGAGTGCGGGCATGGTGCGCTAGGTGTGTCGTGGGGGAGAAGCAATCACTGATTTAGGGATCAGCCATCTTCATCGTCGTCCTCAATGCCCACTTGCTCTTCCAACAACTCAACCAAGTAGGCATGGAGTACTGATAAATCCAATTGACCTTGCGTTAACGATGCGTCAGCTGCCTGAAGTGCAGCAACATATGCAGGCCGGTTTTGCTTTATTAGTTCCGGCAGTATTGTCCGCCCTGGAAGCCAGCCCCCTGCTTTTACGCACAACACGAAGTAACAAGCGGCTCTTGCTGTTCGACCGTTTCCATTGATAAACGGATGTATAAAATTAAGCCGCCATAAAACATACGCGGCAAGCAATACTGGGTCGGTGCTGTCCCAAGCACGGTTCACTTGATTGACGAAGTCGTCCATCAGCGCATGTACGCGATAGTGCTCTGGCGGATGAAACTGATCGCCGACAACAACGGGGCACGGTCGAAATTCACCCGCGTTTGTATGAAGGCAGGTGATCGCGTGATAGTTCAGTGCTTTGATTATTTGTGTTGAGAGGAAATGCCTCTCAATTTGTACGCAGGCAGATACGATAGATCTGAGAAAATCGTACTGCCTGTTACCGTTGGATATCGCTAATTCTTGATATACCGGGTGATTTTCTGTGCGAGTAATTTCATGCAGTATCACGAGTAGCGCCAATCTCGCTAGCCAGCGCTTTACGCACTTGTTCTCTCGTTACATTGCTTTCATCGCTAAGTGAACCAAAAACAAAAGAGACCCTCTGTTCGAAGAGGTCATCTTCGGATGGTTTTTGGAAATCATGTTTTCGTAGTAAGTCGAGGAGCCGCTCTGGGGTGACTGTCTTAGTAACTTCGGTCATTTTGTCTTCTCCCATTCACACACCAACTGTTTCAATCGCCTGCTTGAAAACGCTGAAAAATCAAGAGGTTGTAAATGATACTTCCCGAATGGTCGATCAATATACCGTATCTGTACTCATTTAGATATAGCACAGATCACACTATGTGCACTTCGCATATCTGAATCGGTCATGTTGCTTCTGCTTGACTTAAGTGTATCGAATACAGGGATAGGGGAGACGGGTGTGCAAGGGCACCCGTCGTGAAGAGAGTATTCCTGGTGAATACTTAGTGAGCGGTAGGCGGTTGCACCCGGTCGGTGATCAGCGACTGCACCACGGACGGGTCAGCCAGGGTGGAGATGTCGCCGAGTTGCTCGCACTCGTTGTGGGCAATCTTGCGCAGGATGCGGCGCATGATCTTGCCGGAGCGGGTCTTGGGCAGGCCGGGCGCCCACTGGATCACGTCCGGATGGGCGATTGGGCCGATCTCCTTGCGCAGCCAGCTCTTCAGGTCGGCCTTGTGTTCGTCGCTGGGCTGCTGGTCGGCGCTCAGGGTCACGAACATATACAGGCCCTGGCCCTTGATATCGTGGGGGTAGCCCACTACCGCCGCCTCCGCTACAGCTGGGTGCGCCACCAGGGCGCTCTCCAGTTCGGCGGTACCCATGCGATGGCCGGACACGTTGATCACATCGTCTACGCGGCCGGTTATCCAGTAGTAGCCGTCCTCGTCGCGGCGGCACTCGTCACCGGTGAAAAACATGCCCGGGTAGGTGGTGAAGTAGGTGTCGATAAAGCGCTGGTGGTCGCGATACACCGTGCGCGCCTGTGAAGGCCAGCTGTCGAGGATCACCAGGTTGCCGGTGACCGCGCCGTCCTGCTCCTTGCCCTCGGCGTCCAGCAGTGCCGGCTTGATGCCGAAGAAGGGCCGGGTAGCGGAGCCGGGCTTGAGGGCAGTGGCGCCGGGTAGCGGGGCGATCATGGCGCTGCCGGTTTCGGTCTGCCACCAGGTATCGACAATCGGCAGGCGACTACCGCCGAAGGTTTCAAAGTACCAGCGCCAGGCCTCCGGGTTGATAGGCTCGCCCACGCTGCCCAACAGTCGCAGGCTGGAGAGGTCGACACCCTCCACACACTCGTCGCCAAAGGCCATCAGGCTGCGTATGGCGGTGGGGGCGGTGTAGAAGATATTGACCTTGTTCTTCTCGATAATCTGCGGCCAGCGCTTGACGTCCGGGTAGTTGGGCACGCCCTCGTGCATCACTGCGGTGGCGGCGTTGGCCAGCGGGCCGTACACCAGGTAGGTGTGGCCGGTAATCCAGCCGACGTCGGCGGTGCACCAGAACACGTCGCCGGGCTGGTAGTCGAACACATGCTTGAAGCTCAGCGCGGTTTGCACCAGGTAGCCGCCGGTGCAGTGCACCACTCCCTTGGGCTTGCCGGTTGAGCCGGAGGTGTAGAGGATGAACAGCGGGTCTTCGGCGTCCATCGGTTCCGGCGCGCAGTCCAGCGGCTGGTGCGACACCAGCTCGTCGTACCAGACGTCGCGACCTTCCTGCCAGGTCACCGGGTCGCCCATGCGCTTCACGGTGACGATGTGGCGAACGTTCGCAGTATGCGCATGTTGGGCGGCCAGGTCGGCGCTGTCTTTCAGGTGAATGGACTTGCCGCCGCGCACCGCCTGGTCGGCGGTGATGATGATTTCGCTGTGGCAGTCGTCGATGCGCCCGGCCAGTGCCTCGGCGCTGAAGCCGCCGAACACCACCGAGTGGATGGCGCCGATACGGGCGCAGGCCAGCATGGCGTAGGCCGCCTCCGGCACCAGCGGCATGTAGATGGTCACCACATCGCCCTTGCCCACGCCCAGTGACTTGAGCCCGTTGGCCAGTCGGCACACTTCCAGGTGCAGTTCCCGGTAGCTGATGTTGCGCGTGGCTTCTTCGGGGTTGTCCGGCTCCCAGATAAACGCGGTGCGATCGCCGTGCTCTTCCAGGTGGCGGTCGATGCAGTTCACGGAGGCGTTCAATACGCCTTCCTCAAACCAGCGAATGTGCAGGTTGTCCTTGTCGAAGGAGACGTTCTTCACGGTCTCGAAGGGGCGCATCCAGTCGATGGCCTGTGCCTGCTCGGCCCAGAAACCTTCCGGGTCGTCGATGGACTGCTGGTACAGGGCGGCGTAGCCGTCGCTGTCGAGTGTGGTGGCGCGGGGGAAACCGTTCGGTACCGGGTAGCTGGTCGGGTTGCTCATGGTCTGGACCTCTTCATCTAAAGCTGAGCTTTCATGATTGCGATGGGTCCAGTGTCGGTGAGAGCTGCCCGGCTCGATATTAGACTTTGGTCGAAAACACCCCCGACCTTTGACTAAAGTCTAATGGGTGGATGTGATCCACCGGCCAATACTGTGCTTGCTCGCAAAACCTATCGAGGAGCACAGAACATGAAAATCATAAGAGCATTCACCGCAAAGCCTGTTGCCGTCGCCGTGCTGGCAACCCTGGCGTCATCTGCCAGCATGGCCGCCAGCGAAGATGTGGAAGGCCGCATCGCCGAGCTGGAACGCCAGCTTGCGGAACTGAAGACCATGATGGCCAGCAACACCGTGGCCATCGAAAACAACGCGGAAGAGATCGAAGTGGTGCGCCCGATTCGCAAGGGCACCGAGTTCAAGTACGGGGGTTACGTACAGCTCGACTCCATCACCACCGACTATCAGGAAGGCGACCCGGGTAACCCCCTGATCAATGACTTCCTGGTCCCGTCGCTGATCCCGGTAGAGCCGCAAGAGGGTAACGCCGACAACTTCGTGGAAACCAATATCCACGCCAAATCGTCGCGCTTCTACTTCACCACCTCGACTCCCACTGATGTAGGCACCGTTTCCTCGCGCATCGAACTCGACTTCATGCTGAGCCGTAACGGTGACGAGCGCATCTCCAACTCCTGGAACTCACGCATTCGCCATGCCTATGTGAAGTGGCAGTACAACGAAGACTCCTCGCTCCTCGCCGGCCAGACCTGGTCGACATTCTTCAACGTGGCGGCCCTGCCTGACCTGCTCGACTTCGTCGGACCGGTGGGCACCATCTTCGACCGCCAGCCGCTGGTGCGCTGGACCACTGGCCCCTGGCAGTTCTCCGTGGAAAACCCCGCTACCCGCCTGAACCGGGTGGTGGACGGCCTGCCGCAGATTCGCCTGGACGACGCCGAGGACCTGCCCGATATCGTCGCGCGCTATAACGGCAAGGTGGGCGACCTGAGCTGGTCGTTTGCCGCCATCGGCCGTGACCTGGGCTATGAGGACCGCTCGGAGAGTAACTCCTTCAAGATGGATTCCGACGAGAAGTTCGGCTACGGCCTGAGCCTGGCGGGCAAGTGGATGCTGGGCAGGAACGACCTGCGCTTCATGGCCAGCTACGGCTCTGCGCTGGGCCGCTACATGGGCCTCAACTCCTACAACGACGGCTACATCGCCGACGACGGCGACATCGAAACCATCGACCAGTGGGGCGCCTTCATTGCCTATCAGCACTACTGGGCGCCGAAGTGGCGCTCAACTTTCTCGCTGTCGGCCTCCGGCGCGGACAATCCGGACATGAATGACTTCATGGATGCGGATTCTCTCAACAAGAGCTACCAGTCATTCCACGCCAACCTGAACTACTTCCCGGCGCCGCGCCTGCAGATCGGCGGCGAGGTGGCCTACGCCTACCGGGAGCTGGAAGACGGGCGTGAGGGCGACCTGTACCGCGTCCAGTTTGCCGTCAAGCACGCCTTCTGAGGGCAGGGGATTAGACCAAGGTCTAACAGCAATTTACTGTCCGCAGCGCTAGGCTAGGGACACTAACAATAAACAATCACACCGGAGGTGTGTCATGTCACAACTAAGCGAGGAACAGGCCAAGGCCTACTGGCAGCGCAATCTGGCCCTGATGGTCAAGCTGCTGGTGATCTGGTTCGTGGTGAGCTTCGGCTTCGGGATCATCCTGGTCGACGTGCTCAACCAGTTCCAGATCGGCGGCTACAAGCTCGGCTTCTGGTTCGCCCAGCAGGGTTCCATCTACGTATTTGTGGGGCTGATCTTCTATTACACCAAGAAAATGGGCGACCTGGACCGCGAGTTCCAGGTTGAGGAGGAGTAGCACCATGGACCTGAAAACACTGACCTACCTGGTCGTGGGTGCAACCTTCACCCTCTACATCGGCATCGCCATCTGGTCGCGGGCCGGCTCCACCAAGGACTTCTACGTTGCCGGCGGCGGCGTACACCCGGTGGCCAACGGCATGGCCACCGCGGCGGACTGGATGTCGGCCGCGTCTTTCATCTCCATGGCAGGCCTGATCGCCTTCATGGGCTACGGCGGCTCCGTGTTCCTGATGGGCTGGACCGGCGGCTTTGTGATTCTCGCCATGCTGCTGGCGCCTTACCTGCGCAAGTACGGCAAGTTCACGGTGCCGGAATTTATCGGCGACCGCTACTACTCCAAGACCGCGCGCGCGGTGGCGGTAGTGTGCCTGATCATCTGCTCGGTGACTTACGTGATCGGCCAGATGAAGGGCGTGGGCGTGGCCTTCTCCCGCTTCCTGGAAGTGGACTACGGCACCGGCCTGCTGGTGGGCATGGCCATCGTGTTCTTCTACGCGGTGCTCGGCGGCATGAAGGGAATTACCTATACCCAGATTGCCCAGTACTGCGTGCTGATCATGGCCTACACCATCCCGGCGATCTTCATCAGCCTGAACCTCACCGGCAACCCGCTGCCCCAGTTTGGCCTGGGCGGCACCATGGCCGGCGGGGACACCTTCCTGCTGGACCGGCTCGACCAGATGGTGACCGAGCTGGGCTTCCGGGAGTACACCACCGACGTGAGGCTCTCGGGGCTCAATATGTTCGCCTACACCATGAGCCTGATGATCGGCACCGCGGGCCTGCCCCACGTGATCATCCGCTTCTTCACCGTGCCGAAGGTGCGCGACGCGCGCTCCTCCGCCGGCTGGGCGCTGGTGTTCATCGCCATCCTCTACACCACCGCACCTGCGGTTGCCGGTATGGCGCGCCTCAACTTCATGCAGACCATCGAGCCCCAGCCGGGCCAGCACCTGGTCTACGAAGAGCGGCCCCAGTGGTTCAAGAACTGGGAGACCACCGGCCTGCTGGCCTTTGAGGACAAGAACGGCGACGGCCGCATCCAGTACTCCGCCGACCCCGCCGTGAATGAAATGGTGAAGGTCGACCGCGACATCATGGTGCTGGCCAACCCGGAAATCGCCAGGCTGCCCAACTGGGTGATCGCCCTGGTGGCGGCCGGCGGCCTGGCGGCGGCGCTGTCTACCGCGGCGGGCCTGCTGCTGGCGATTGCCTCGGCCATCTCCCACGACCTGTTGAAGGGCATGATCATGCCCGACATCAGCGAGAAGGCGGAGCTCAGGGCCAGCCGCATCGCCATGGCAGTGGCCATCGCCGGTGCCGGCTACCTCGGCTTCAACCCGCCTGACTTTGCAGCGGGTACTGTGGCCCTGGCCTTTGGCCTGGCGGCGTCATCGATCTTCCCGGCGCTGATGATGGGCATCTTCTCCAAGAGCGTGAACAAGGAAGGCGCCGTGGCCGGCATGATCGCGGGCATCGGTGTCACCCTGTTCTACGTGTTCCAGCACAAGGGCATCATGTTTGTGGCTTCCACCGCCTTCCTCGGCGACATGCCGGAGAACTGGTTCCTGGGCATCGAGCCCAATGCCTTCGGCGTGGTCGGCGCGGTGGTGAACTTCGCGGTGGCCTTTGGGGTCTCAGCACTGACGGCCAAGCCGCCGGAGAAGATCCGCGATCTGGTCGAGCACATTCGTGTTCCGGCGGGCGCAGAGGCTGCACACAGCCACTGATCGCCCGGCTCTCTATGAGAGGAGCACGACCATCCAGGTTCTACCTTGTGGGGGCGTCGAATGATGCCCCTTTTTTTTCAGGGAGAGCTTTGTAGACTGCAACTACAGGCACGGAGAAAACCCCGGTGTTCACCAACAAACACGTTGTCATCGCGCTGATCGTGGCGCCCATCCTCTCGGTGCTGGCCTGGTTCGCGGTGGGCAGCCTCACCGGCGAACAGGCTGCCCCGGCCGAAGCCGGCCGTGACTACCCGCTGGTGGCGAAGAGCAGCTGCCGCTGGAGCAGCGGTCAGTGCGAACTGGAAAACGAAGACTTTGAACTTACCCTGCGCTATTCCGACGCCGGCAACCTGCTGGTGCACTCGGCCTTCCCGCTGGAGGGGGTGGTGGTGAGTGTTTACGACCCCGAAGCCCGAGGCGAGATTCCCCCGGTGGCGCTGTTGCCCGTCGACAGTGCCGGCCATGACTGGCGCCACCCGGCCAGTGACCGCCCGGTAGCGGGAGAGCGCATTCGCCTGGTGGCCGCCGCTGAGGGCAGCCGCTACTACGGCGAAATGTCCACGGCTTTTGCGCAGGCAGCAGAAGACGCCCTGCCGCAGCCCAACAAATGACCGACGCCCTGCCTGCCGAACTGCTGGAGATTGCCGAATTCCTCGGCGCCTCGCCACCGTTCAACGAGCTGGCGGCGGACGAACTGCGGGTAGCGGCCGGCACCCTGCAGATTGCCTACCACCCCCAGGGAGAGAGCTTCGAGCAAGGCGCCCAGCCCGGTGGCCTGCGCATTCTGCGCAGCGGCGCGGTGGATATTCGCGACGGCGACGGCACCCTGCTGGACCGCCTCGGAGAGGGCGAGAGTTTTCATATCGACGGCCTGAATGCCGAGCAGGGCGGGGTGACGGCCACCGTGATCGAAGACGCCCTGGTCTACCTGCTGCCGGATGCGGAATACCGGCGCCTGCGCGAGGAGCACCGCTCGGTAGACCGTTACTTCAGCGGCCAGCGCAGCCGACGCCTGCGCCGCGCGGCGCGCTACGAACCCCAGCCGCACAGCCTGATGCGCGAGGTGCACACGGTCATGGCCCGCGACCTGCTCACGGTCAGCCCGGTGGAGACCGTGCAGGTGGTGGCAAAGGTGATGTCCGAGCGGCGGGTCTCCTCGGCCTTTGTGGTGGAGAACGGGGAACTGCTCGGCATCGTTACCGACCGGGACATCCGCGCCCGCTACGCGGCGGCCGGCCTCGACCCCGCCACCCCGGTAGAGGAGATCATGACGCCCGACCCTGAGGCCATCCTCGGCAGCGACACGCTGTTCAGCAGCATGCTGCTGATGACCCAGCGCGGCTACCACCACCTGCCGGTGATGGAGGATGGCCAGCTGGTGGGCATTGTCACCACCAGCGATCTTATCCTCGCTCGCCAGGACGACCCGGTGTACCTGGTGCAGCACATTTCCCGCACCGAAAGCGTCGAGTCACTGGCGGAGCTGCTGAAGGGCATGCCCAACCTGATGGTGCAGTGGGTCAGCTCCGGCATGCGTGCCCAGCAGGTGTCGCGCATTCTCACGGCCATCTCTGACGCGGCCACGGTGCGGCTCATCCAGCTCGCTGAGGCCAAACTGGGTCCCGCCCCCGTGGCCTATTGCTGGCTGGGCTTTGGTTCCCAGGCGCGCGGCGAACAGCTGCTGGGCGCAGACCAGGACAACGGCCTGCTGCTGTCAGATGACTATACCGATGCGCACGCCGACTATTTCGAAGCACTGGCCAACTTCGTCTGCGACGGCCTCGACGCCTGCGGCTACGACTATTGCAACGGAAATGTGATGGCCAGCAACCCGGAATGGCGGGTGCCGCTCTCGACCTGGCTGGGCTATGTAGACCGCTGGACCCGTTCACCCACGCCGGATGCGGTGATGCGGGTGTCGATCTTTTTCGACCTCCGGGGCGTGCACGGCGACGCCGGCATGGCTGCCACCCTGCAGGCCCATATGCTGGAGCGCGCCTCCAGCAACAGCATCTTTCTGGCGGCACTGGCGGCCAATGCCCTGGACGCCTCGCCGCCGCTGGGAATCTTCCGCCGCTTCGTGGTGGACCGCGACGGTGAGCACCGCGACAGCCTGGATCTCAAAAAGCGCGGCATCCTGCTGGCCACCGACACCGCGCGGCTGCACGCCCTGGCCCACAGGATTCCGGCGGTGAATACCGACGAGCGGCTGGAGGCCCTGGCCAAAGGCAAACACATGGCCATCGGCGACAGCCGCAACCTCGCCGACGCCCTGCGCTTCATGCAGCAGCTGCGCATTCGGCACCAGGCGGCCCAGGTGAGTCGCGGCGAAACCCCCGACAATTTCCTGAAGCCCAACGACCTGCCCAAGCTGGCCCGGGAGCAGTTGCGCGACGCCTTCAAGATTCTCGACGACTCCCAGGCCGCCCTGCGCCAGAAATACCGTGCCGGCCTCGGTTGAGCTACCGCGCTGGCGCTGGAAGCGTCGCGCCGATGACGTCCTTAAAGCCTTCTGGGAGGCACCGCTGCCCGCCCGGCGCGCCGACTGGCGCGAGCTGGAGTTCCTGGCCCTGGATGCCGAGATGTCTTCCCTGGACCCGGAAGAGGGCGAGCTGCTGAGCCTCGGCTGGGTGGTAGTGCGCGACGGCGCCATCGCCCTG
>JAZBOY010000263.1:0-4348 GCA_036351375.1 Halieaceae bacterium | reverse complement strand
AGTTTTCCTTCGCAGAAAGAAATGCCCAGCGGCCCGGTGACGTCCAGTTCGCGGATCAGGGCCAGTTTCTTCGCGAGCTCCAGCTCGAACTCGGTGCGGATGCGATCGAAAATGGACTGCTGGTCGTCGTCGAACATGGCGTTGAGCTGCGTGCTGGCGCCGATATTGCCGATCAATACCGTGATCAGCGACGCCATGCCCACCAGAGAGATATAGGACAGGTGCAGGTCGCGGCGCAGCAGCACGCCGCGCTTGCCGATCAGCGCCAGGCGGATGAAGTTGAGCGACAGCAGTACTACCAGGAAGGCCACCAGTATCAGCGACAGGTAGTTGAGCGGCATTCGGTACTTGAGCGCGTTGAACTTGCCTCGCTCCACCACGCCGATGATCAACAGGTCTTCCTCGATATCGGCCAGCTGCATGGGTTGCACAAAGGCGAGATGCTCAAAGCTGCCCACCTGGAAGGGCACCACAGTGGAATGAGTAAAGCGCTGCGGCTCTATGTCGGTGGGGTTCCTGGCACCTTTTTCCCCAGGCAGGAGGGTGGCGCGATAGCGGTCGACGCCATGCTGCTGTTCGAGATCGGCAATGCTGATGTAGCGCTCGAATCCGCTGCGCATGCGGAAAATCGACTGCAGCTTGTCGATGTTCGCATAGGGTTCACCGGACGCTGTATTAAAGATGATCTCTGGCAGCGGCTGCCCGTACCATTCGCTGTCGCTGTCATCCTTGCTGCGGTCCGCCCGGGCGATGATGATGGAGTCAAAGTAGCCCTCTGGCTGCGACAGCCCCTGGATCAGGTCGAAGTTCAGGTCAATCTCCAGGTACAGTGCCAGCGACGCCTCCAGACACTGCTGGCTCGCCGCGTCGCCACCCTCGCCTGCGCTGTCGGTCGTGTTCGCCTGGGACCGAGCGTTGGCCTGCTTCTCCCGGATCAGGTTGATGTCGACAAAGAAGCGGTTGCCGATGCCGCCCTCCACCAGGTAGCTGTCAATCTGCTCTGCTTCCCGCTCGAATTCCGCCGGGTCGAAGCACTTCTTCTCCTCGCCGATACGCTGCAGCGACGCAAAACGGCCGTACTTCACCAGTGGCGACTGCACCTGGTCCAGCACCGCTTGCGGGGGCGGCACCGGATCGCCCGCAGGCGTCGAAGGCTCGACCAGCGGCGCCAGGTCCTCGGCAAAGACGATATCGTCGATTTCGGCATACACCGCGTCGACATCGCGAATCAGTGGGCTGTTGCTCGCCAGCCGGGTCTTGAACGCATTGAGGCAGGCCTCCTCGTCGGAGCTGTCCGGGCAGGGTGCGCCCTGGTTGAACCGCACCTGGGCGTGCAGCGCATCGACACTGGCATCGATATTGGAAGTAATCTGGTTGAGATGGTTGAAATTGCGCCGCACCAGGTGAGAGCCCTGGGCGGAAGAACTGACGTAGAACCAGCCCAAGGCCAGCCCAAGCAACAGCAGCATCACCAACATGGCGCGGCTGGGAACCAGGGATTTGAGCGGCTGCAGGTTCAAGGGTCAGACCTTACAGGCGGGCCGCCTGCACGTGCATCCAGTCAAAGTTGCGGTGGCGCCCCAGGCTGATCCAGCCCTCCTCTTCCCAGAGCTTCCACCAGGTGTCGTATTCGGGGCGGGCGAAGCTGGCGCGGTCGCGCCCCCACTTGAGACGGTTGTTGCTGGGGTCGTAGTCCAGCGCGATACCCCAGCTGTGCATGGACATCTTCGTGCCGCCGCGCATCTTGCGGACATTGAGGCAGCCGCCCCAGCGATCGAGGCGCAGCTCGCGAATCTGCTCGGGGCTGTAGGCGCTGGCCACCCGCTTGAGCACACGCAGCAGGCTGTCGTGCACTTTCTCGTGGCACTGGAAGCGGGTCAGGTCGGTCTCCAGCTTCCAGGCCAGTCGATGCGGATAGGGTACGTGGAGGTAAGTCTGGTTTTTGCCAGGCTCGCCGTAGAACTTCACCAGTTCTTTCTGCGGCGACTGGATGGGCCACCGGTTGGGGTTGGCGCGGCCCAGCTCTTCCGGGCGCCAGATCGCCGGCGGCTCGCCGGTATCAAGCTGCTCGCGCAGGGCGTCGTAGGCAAATTCGGTTTGCGGGCCCCAGTAGCCGTCGAAGGTACCGGCGTCGATGTCGTGCGCCGCAGCCAGCCACTGGATATACCCCACCAGCTTGCGCCGCTTGCCCCACTCAGCCGGCACGGCACCGCTCTTGTCGAGCGCGGCGTAGGTTTTCTTGCCAGCCAGCCCATCCGCCTTGCCGCAATTGAAACCGCGGGCATTGAGCTGTTCCTGGATGAATCTGACCCTGGCTTTCCCCAGCATGGGCCACCCCCCTGAACATAGTTATTGTTCAAGCAGGTATAGCTAGTATTCGCTAACCGAGCAAGTAAGCTGACGTTTAGGCCGATTGGCGGAGGCCACCGCGCGCCTTGATTCAGGCAGCGCGCAGCGCCCTACCGAGAGTCTGTTCGCCCAATGCCTCGGCGAATGTCTCACCGACCCAGGCGTCTTTGCCCTTAATCATCACGCGGGTGACCACGCCATCGGAGCGGTTGACCATCTGCGCGTGATCGAACAGCTCGCGATGCACGAGCTGGCGGTTCGGGTCGCACTCGTAGGCGGCCAGCGCCTCCGGATCGATCAGCACCATGTCGGCCTGCGCACCGATCTCGAGGGTTCCCACATCCAGCCCGAAGAAGGCCGCAGGCTCGGAGGTCAGGCGCTGCACCATGCGCGACACGGTGGCCAGGTCGACTTCCTGGGCGCGCTTGAGGCTGCCGAGATTGCCGTCGAAGAAAGCCATGTTGGTGATATGGGCGCCGGAGTCGTTGAAGCCCGGCAGTGCATCCTTGTGCAGCAGCATCTCCAGGGTGCGTTCATTGCCGACGTTGGCCTGGTCCACCCAGAAGCGGAAGTTCTTGTCGTACTCCCGCAGTAGGTGCAGCATGAAATCGGCGTCGTCACCCAGCGGGCGCGGGAACTTGTCGAAGGCCTCTTTCTCGGCTTCGGAGCGGGCCTGGCCGGCATCGCCCTGCTGGTAGCGGGCGACGCGGTCGAACACCTGCTGGAAACTGTCGCCGTCCCAGTCGGCCACCGGCGCGCCATCGAAGTACAGGCGCTTGAAGTCGCGAATCACCAGGCTGTCCGGCGCGCCCAGCTTTGCCTTGATGGTTGGCCAGTTGAAGCCGCGGCGACCGTGGTACCAGTCGGCCCGGAATTCTTCCACCCAGGCCGGGTCGTTCATCAGCGCCAGCCGGCCCTCGCGGTCGTCGTACTCCTTGGCGATCAGCTTGCAGGTAGAGGGCATTTCCTCGAACAGCGGGCTGACGATGCCGTCACTCCACACCCGGAAGTTGGTGCCCAGCGCCTGGAAGTGGATATTGCCGTTGAAGAACTTCGAGTTCATGAGCCCCGCGAAGGACAGGAACGGATTGCGCTTGCCGGCCAGCTCCGCGAAATCCAGCGCAGCCAGCGCCGAGGTCTTGAGCGGCTTGCCGTGCAGGCGGCCGCTGGTGAGCGCGAAGTATTTGAAGGCCAGCAGCCGGTTCTCGATGATCGGCGTGGTCTGCCACACCTTGTCCTTGTCGCGCACCACCTGCAGCAGCCGCTTCATCTCCTTGTAGGAGGCGAACTGGGTGGGAATGCGCTTGTCGGTGTTGGGGTCTTCCGAGAGGTAGTGGAACGGCAGTCCGTCCGTCGACAGGCCCATGTAACCTTCGTCCAGCGCCTTCTCCAGCAGCTCGCACATGCGGTCCAGCTCGTCCTCGGTGGGGGCGCGACTGATGCTCGCCTGCAGGCCCATCACTTCCACGCGCAGCATGGAGTGGGGTACGAAAGCGGCGACATTGGGGCCCAGAGGGATATCCGAGAAATGGTCCATATACTCGCCGGTGTCGTTCCAGGTCACCGCCTCGACGCACTTCGAGAGCACCTTTTTGGGAATGTTTTCCACGCGGGTGAAGCAGTCGACGATGGGGTCCTGGCCGTCACTGCGCTGGGTGCCGAAGCAGGTGCCCAGGCTGCAGTTGCCCACCAGCACAGTAGTGGTGCCATGGCGCACCGCCTCCGGCAGGCCGGGTTCCAGGTCGACCTCGAGGTCGAGGTGGGTGTGGATGTCCAGTAGGCCCGGCATCAGCCACTGGCCGTTGGCATCGACCACCGTCTCCGCCATGTCTGGCGCCAGCACGGAGCCCTTGGCGACGATGGCGCCGTCCTTCACGGCAATATCGATCTGCTGCGGCGGTGTGCCGCGGCCGTCAAATACCAGTGCGCCCTGAATCAGCGTGTCCCAGATATGTTGTGCCATGTCTTACTGCCTCTGCTGTCCTGTGCTCGTCTGTCT
>JAZBOY010000262.1:0-16200 GCA_036351375.1 Halieaceae bacterium | reverse complement strand
CGACGGGCGTAGATGTAGGCAAAGGCGGTGATACTGAGGGCGCTGGCGTGCGACGCCATATGCAGGCCGTCGGCCAGCAGCGCCATGCTGCCGTAGACAATGCCGGCAACAATCTCGACCACCATGGTGACTGCTGTCAGCGCGATCACCCACAGGGTGCGGCGCTCCCCCGGCTTGACCTGGTCCTGGCCAAAAGCGTGGGAGTGGGGCTGGTGCTGGGGATTGGTGGCGTGGTCGTGGGGGCTCATGGGTGCATTTAGCCTGCTGTCTCTGTGGCAGGCAAGTGGCGTCTTTTAGGTAAATCGCTATATTCGATTGGCTTTTATCAATCAATTCAATTTATAGATGGGCCTCATGGCCGTATCATGCGTAGCAAGCATCGAAAACAACCAGCGTTTTCGCAACACACATCAACCAAAGAGGTTTGTTACATGGAAAATCGTGAAGGCCAGGCAGTACCGCAGGTGACCTTCAAGACCCGCCAGGGCAGTGATTGGGTAGACCGCGACACGGACAGCTACTTCAAGGGCAAGCGCGTAGTCGTGTTCTCCCTGCCGGGCGCATTTACCCCCACCTGTTCCTCCAGCCACGTGCCGCGTTACAACGAGCTGGCCGACGTGTTCAAGGCCAACGGGATCGACGACATCATCTGTGTGTCTGTAAACGACTCCTTCGTCATGAACGAATGGCAGCTGCAGCAGCAGGCATTCAACGTGACCTTCCTGCCCGACGGCACCGGTGAGTTCACCAAGGGCATGGGCATGCTGGTCAACAAGGACGACCTGGGCTTTGGTCCGCGCTCCTGGCGCTACTCCATGGTCGTGAACGACGGTGTGGTAGAGAAGATGTTCATCGAGCCGCAGGAGCCTGGCGACCCCTTCCAGGTGTCTGACGCCGACCACATGCTCGAGTATGTCGCCCCCGGCGCCACTGCTCCAAAGGATGTCGCCATCCTGACTCGCCCTGGCTGCCCGCACTGCGAGCGCGCCAAGGTGCTGCTGAAGGAGCACGGCTACGACTTCGACGAGCTGGAACTGCTGCGTAACTACCCGCACCGCGCCCTGCGCGCGCTGTCTGGTGGTGACACCTACCCGCAGGTGTTCATCAACGGTGAGCTGATCGGCGGTGCCGACGATCTCACCACCTGGCTGCAGGAAAAAGCTGCTGCCTGATCGACTCCAGTAGTCCATCCAGGTCACACTAGCGCCGCAATCCGGCTTCCGGATTGCGGCGTATTTTTTGGTATGTACCTGGAGGTGCCCACCATGGCCGTGAACAAGACCTACCCCGATCTGCTCTCCACCCTGCGCGAGCTGGCCGCTCCGGCTGAATTTGCGGAGCTGTTCCTGCGCCTGCCGCGGCTGGCCGCTGCCCCCCGTGGCTCCGGCGAGCCGGTGCTGGTGCTGCCCGGGTTTGGCGGCGGCGATGGGTCGACGGCACTGCTGCGCCGATACCTGGCTTACCTGGGCTATGAAGTGCGCGGCTGGGGCCTCGGCACCAACCGTGGCAACGTTGAAGAGCTGCTGGAGCAATTGCAGGATCAGGTCAGCGACGCCGCAACGGCAGCCGGCCAGCCCCTCAGACTGGTGGGCTGGAGCCTGGGTGGTTACCTGGCACGGGAAGTGGCCCGGGACCTGCCCGAGTGCGTGGACCGGGTGGTCACCATGGGCTCACCGGTCGTGGGCGGCCCGCGTTACACCCTCACTGCACCCATCTACCGCCTGCGCGGTACCGACTTTGACGCCATCGAAACCGCCATCCGCGACCGCGAAACCGTGCCGCTGAAAGTACCGGTACGGGCCATCTACTCCCGCCGCGACGGTATCGTCAGCTGGGAAGCCTGCATCGACCGCGTCAGCAACTGCGTGGAGCACATCGAAGTCGACGCCAGCCACCTGGGCATGGGCGTCAACCCCAGGGTCCTCGACCTCGTCGCCGACGCACTCACCCCCGGCACCGTCATAGCCCACCGCGCCGTCCCCGCCTGACGGCAACTCAACTGCTCGCTCGCGCATTGAGAATTTAGAAAACAAAGCTTGGGTGTTAAACAACAAGGCGACGCAGCGCCTCGACATCCCTATAGGCAAGCAGTCAGAGCGCGATCACTAGTACGAAGCAAAGGTGTTTAAAACCCTGACGGTGACGTAGCGTCTCGATATTCACAGAGGCAAGCCGAAGCGCGATGCAAAGTACGAAACCGGGGTGTTAAGAACGCTGCTGGCGAAGTAGCGCCTCGATAATCCCAGAGGAAAGCTAAACTGCGATGCAAGATACGAAGCGCGGGTGTTAAGAACGCTGCAGGCGATGTAGCGCCTCGGTAATCCCAGCGGCAAGCCGCGTGCGATGCAAAGTACGAAGCCGGGGTGTTAAGAACGCTGCTGGCGATGTAGCGCCTCGGTAATCCCAGAGGCAAAGGCTCCTAGCGGGTTTCAAAAAAAAGGACCGTCCCTGGTCGCTTTACTCAAATCCATGAGGAATCAATAGGAGCACGGCCCTTTCGGGCAATCTGCAAGCGTGCATGACTATTGTCGCTGTTGTACAAGAGAAGACAATTGGACTATCGTTCTACCCCATTGGTTTAGTGGTACAGCGGCGGAAATAATAACAGTGCATGTCTTGCTCGTTGACGATCACGAGATGTTTCGTCAGGGAATGCGGTTCCTTCTTACCGACCTCAACGATGATATAGATTTCACCGACGCCGGCACCTGTGAAGAGGCGCTGGGCGTGCTGGCTGATGCCGATATCGACCTGGCGCTGCTAGACCTCAACATGCCCGGCACCGACGGGCTCAACGCCCTGCAGAAGATTCACGAGGCCCACCCGGGCGTGCAGATTGCCGTGCTATCCGGCATGGATGATCCCGACCTGATTCGCGACGCCATCGACCAGGGCGCTTCCGGCTTTGTGCCGAAAGCCTCCAGCTCGGAAGTGCTGGTGGCTGCGCTCAAGCTGATTCTGGCAGGCGGCGTCTACCTGCCGCAGGCGGCACTCAATGCGACACCGGAGCGGCACGTGGATGACAGCCCGCGTTCGGATTTACTGTCGGAGCGCCAGACCGACGTGCTGCTCAAGGCGATCCAGGGTAAGCCCAACAAGGTCATTGCCCGGGAGATGAACATTGCCGAGGGCACCGTCAAAACCCACCTGTCGGCCGCCTTCAAGGCACTGGGCGTGCACAACCGCACTGAAGCGGTATTTGCTGCTGCCAAACTTGGCCTGAAGCCTCTCCCTCCCGGTCATAGCTGACGGCGATTTTCCAGCCGCCGGCAGTCCGTTCCACCGATATCAACGCAAAACCGTCGCCATGCGGCGCAAACGACGTGTGCACCTGGCCGCGAATGCCGTCGGCCAGCTCCAGCGGCTCACAGGCCGCCAGGTCAGCGCGGCTGGTATTGGCAAAGGGCAGTGGCGCGTAGAGTCCCGAGGCATGCACCGCCCAGAAGCGCGTATTGCCGTCGTCCAGGGTGACTTCGGCTACGCAGCCCAGGTGGGCATCACCGTTTATCATCACCAGGTTCTCGAGCCCGCTGTCGCGGATCAGTTCTACAAGCTTCGCCAGGCTGGCTGGGTAGCCGGTCCAGGTGTCTGAGTGCACCGCAGCCGCGAAGCGCTGGGCGGACTGCTCCTCTCCATAGCGTTCCAGATCGGCAATGGCGCGACGTTCCTGCGGGAACGGCATGGCCGGGCAGACGATAAAGCGTGGCTTGTCCCGCGGACCCTGCTGTAACCAGGCTTCCAGTGCCTGCCACTGGTTCTCATCCGGCGCCGGGCGTCGCTGCGCGTCGTGCAGCATGTCGGCGTCCAGCAAGCCGGCGCTGTGGCGGTGGCTGCGTTCGCTGCGGCTGTCGAGCATGAAGAAATCGAAACCCTTGCGCCTGAAGCTGTACCACTGGTGTGGGTTCTGTGCGCGTTCCCGGCTGCGCTGGAACACCCGGAAGTATTCGAGGCCGTCACGCTGGCGCTGCCAGTTCTCCTCATCGTTGGGCAGCGGCTCCCAGTTGTCGACGATCTCGTGGTCGTCCAGCATCATCGCTGCCGGCACCTCACGCAGGGTGGCACGGGCGGCGCTCGAGCGGTAGAAGCGCTGGTAGGGATGCTGGTAGCGCTCGTCGAGGGCGGCGGGGTCGAACATGCCTGCCGTGCTGTCCACATAGATCTGGTCGCCGGACAGGAGCAGCAGGTCCGGGTGCGGAAACTCAGGGTTATAGCAACCGCAGGCCAGCCTGAAGTAGCTGTTGAAACCCGGCCACTGGTCGAGAATGCCCGGTGGAAACTGGCAGCTGCCTGCCGCCACCACCAGGCGATCGGCATTGTTGTCGCGCTCCGGCAGCCGCAGGATGCCGTGGCGTAGCGCAAACGCGCCTTCCATCAATGCCTCGTGCAGTCGCGGCTGCAGGGCTTCGCCGGCTTCTCCCAGGGTTGCCCGTGCAAGATCAAGCTGCTCGCCGGTCAGCCAGCTCAGATCCGGGTCGAGGTCGGCGGCGCCAACAAATTCGTCGATGTTGCCGGGCTCTTTGCCAAACACCGCGTTGTCCAGCAGCGGTGATTCGTCATAGACCAACAGCAACAGCACCCGGTCGTGACCGTCGCCGCTGCTGGGCCAGTCAACCTCAAGGCGGCACCAGTTGTACTCGATACTGTCGGGGTCGATGGCGTGAACCTCGATCACCGGCGCGCCGTTTCTGCCGAGCAGGCGATGTCCGGCCGGGTGGTCGCACAGCAGGATGCTCAACAGTAGCCTCGGTTTCGACAGGGCCGGGTTGACGCCGAAACTGACGGGGAGGGTGGCCGACTGATCGTCGTCGGGCAGGAGCATGACGGGGCCGGACCAGGGCGGCTGCAGGCACAGGTCCTGGCAGGGGGGATGCGTGGGAACGGTGTCCGGTTCCTCTAGAAAACTGTTTATCTCGGCGAAGACCTTCTCTGCACCGCGACCGATCAGGCTGTCCTGGTGGCCGAATTCATCGAACACCACGCTGCGCCAGCTACGGCCGGCATCCTCATGCAGCAGGCGACGCAGGCGACCCACGGTGGCACGCCAGGACAGGCCGTTCTCGCGACCGTGGATGCTGAGAGTGGGGAAGCGCCAGGACGCCGCCAGCTGCTCCCGGGACACGTAGCAGTTGTTGCCGCTGTGGTCGGTGATCGTCTGGTAGCGCGCGAAGTGCAGCACCTGGGTAGCAGTGTCCACACTCAACGGCCCGAACAGGTCGTCGATATGCTCGAGGGTTTCCGGGGCGAGGTTTTTCAGTGAGAACGTGCGCCCGTACAGCAGGTCCATGCGATGACGGGTGCGCGTCCAGGGCGTGCGCACCCAGTCCTGCTGCGGGTTTTCCAGGTCGAATTCCTCGTCATCGTAGGGCAGCACAGCCAGGAAGCGGTCCAGCACTCCATCAAAGCCGGCGCCGGTAGGCTCGAACTGGTACTGGTCGAGCGGCAGGAAATTCTTGAGGTAGCTGAAGGCATAGGCGCGGAAGACGTTTTCCGGCGCCAGGCATACCAGTGGGCCCACCTGTGACATCACCAGCCGGTTGATGCGCCCGGGCAACAGACGCTGCTTCTCCGGGTAGGTGGCGTCCGCCGGTGGATTGCCGGCGGTGAGCACCGCCATGGAGAGCATCGCCGAACCCATGCAGTGCGCCACCACATCGAGCTTGTCGACCCCGGCGCGGCGACACACCTCGTCGACGGCCAGCGGAATATCGGCGTAGGCAATTTCCTCGAAGCTGTAGTTGCGTCGACTGGTAGGCATGCCGCAGCTGGAACGCATGTCGAGAATCCACACGTCGCGGCCGCGGTCCCAGAGATAGCCGGCCAGGTTGGGGTTGACGGCGTGATGGGCAAAGGTAGTGCCGCTGGCGCTGTAGCCGTGAATCATCAACACCGGAGGCTGGGTACTGTTGTGGCGCGGGTAGCGGGTCAGCCGGTAATTGCCCTGGTGGCTTTCAGGCACGCCCGGGGGCAGCCGCGTTACGCGCTGGCCATAGACTTCGAAGGGCGGCAGGCCCGGTACCGTGCCGGGCAGGCGCTGGGCCGGGCGCGGGGCGGCAGTATCCGGCGCGCGCAGGCTCAGCAGGTGGGTGTTGATCAGCAGGCGCAGGAAGTAGGCCGCCAGCGAGCCGACTTCGGTCAGCGCCAGCACCAGGTTTTCCTGCTGCGAGATGCGAAACAGCGGCAGTCCCTTGCGGGCCAGGAATTCCGGTCGCAGGACAAGTCGCGCGGGACGTTCAGGTACCAGGCCCGGGAAATGGTTCAGGTCGACTTCCATCAGCTGGCGCAGCGGGTTGCCGCGGCGCATGTAGCCGATGCGCTTGTTGCCGCGAATCGTCTTGCCGTGGAATATCGGCGCCAGGGCAAAACGCTTGTCGGCCTTGCCGATTTGCAACTGGTATTCGAACAGGCGCACTTCACCGGCGCGGGTCAGATGCTTGAGGCCACTCCACAGGGTGCGCCAGCCCGCGCCTCCTGACTGCGGTTCGTGAGGCAGCGGGTGGCGAGACTGGTACAGCTCCCGCCAGCCGCGATTGCCCATATAGGCCTTCAGTGCTCGCCAGCCACGTTGCAGGGCATTGGAGCGCTCCCTCGCGAGGATTGTCAGGCTGCCGGACAAAGGGGCAATGAGATCGCTCTCGGCGTCCAGGCGTTCCTCGAACTCGCGGCCCGACAGGCGTTCCCCGTCGACTCGCTGCCAGGCCTCCATTGAAATCAGCCGCAGCTGGCTGCGCTTGTGGGTGGCCGGGGAGCGGTCGGCCACCTCCAGCCGGTGCTTGTCGCCCCGCGGGCGCAGCACGCCCGCCTGGTATTCGCCATCGTCCTCGGCGGCGGTGAGTTCGTGCAGTGGCTTGTCCTTGAAGAACAGCGTCACTTCCGCCATGTAGTCCTTCTGCTCGCCGTCGATATAGAGGCTTACCGGGCCCCGCAGGCGCTCGGCAAACTGCATCTCTGTGGCGCGCCGCTCGGTAGGCGCGCGCGGTTCGTCGAAGCGCGGCCGCGACCGGTAGCCCTCGTGATGTTCCTCCACTGCCTGCAGGTTCCAGGCGTCGCTACTGAACAGCTGGTTCACCGCGCGGGCGGAGATGGCGGCGATGGTCAGGGCCGGGTTGGTGCCTACCGCCTTGGGCAGGATCGCGCCATCGAGCACGACCAGTCCTGCGTGCACCGACTCGTCGTCGCCCCTGAATACCTGGCCGCGGTGGTTCACCACACCGGTTGCGCCGCTGTCGCCCATGGGGCAGCCGCCCAGCGGGTGCACGGTCATCAAGGGGCCGTTGAGGTTGCCGGTGAGGAAGGCGAGATCGGCAGGCAGCGGTTGCCACATCGGGTTGGGGATGATGTTGCCGCCGCTGCCGGAGCGCTCTGCCAGCGTTTCCAGCTGCTCGATCTGGGCGGGGAACAGCGGGTGGTCGCGCACCTCCGGCCAGGTCACACTGATGGCGCCGTCGCTGCCGGCCAGGAAATCCTCGCGGAATTCCAGCCGGCCGCCGGCACCGTCGTCTCCGATCACGGCGTAAACCTGGCTGTGGCGGATGGCGTCCTTGTTCACCGACAGCGGGTCCGGAGTGGGGTGGCCATGGGTATGGGTGCACCAGTCGACGGTGGCCAGCTGGCGCAGGCTGTTTACCGTGGTGTAGAGCTCTTCAAAGACCCAGCGCATGGCGCCGGGTACCGCCATCTCCTCGATCACGACAGGGTGTCGATGCCGTTCGCCGCGGCAGTCCACCACGCCGGTGATGGTGGGTCCCACGCGTCGCTTGCGAAAGGCTTCGGTTTCATCGGCGACGGCGTTGATCTCGGGCTTCATGTCGTAGCCCACCGCAATCATGTCGCCATTGCCGGAGAAGCGGCTGCCGACCTTGCCGGACACGGCCAGTCCCGCCGCGCGGCTGCGCATAAGGATCTCGGTGGAGCCCAGGGCCCCGGCGGCAATGATGATCTTGCCGGCTCGCAGGCGGGTGGGAGCCGGCTCCTTGGCGGCCAGGGTCGGCAGGGTGTGAACAGTGGTCAACTCCCACAGCCCGCTGTCGGCTTCACGAACCTCGAGCACGGTGGCGCCGGTCACGATCCGCAGACCGCCGCGGCGTGCCCGGGCCAGCAGGTTGAGGTCGAGGGATTCCTTGGCGCCGAAGTTGCAGCCGGTGGCGCAATCCCCACACAGGGTACAGCGCTGCATGGCCACGCCGGCCTGGTTGTCACCGTCATCCATTGCCACGGTAATGGCCGCCTCGCGAAAGCGGGCGTGGCGGGAGCCGGTGGCGAGTTTGCGCAGCGCGCTGTACTTGTGAAGTTGCTGGCCGTGGGTATCAGGGTGGCGGGCGATGGTATTGTCGATGCCGGTGGCGTCGGCGGCACCGAGTTCCCGCTTCATGGCCGGGTAGTAGTCCATCAGCCGGGGGTCGTCGCGGACGGCGTCGGGCCAGCCTTCGTCGAAGAACCCCTCGCTGGGAATTTCCATGACCCCGGCGTTGATCAGGGAGCCCCCGCCGAGCCCGTTGGCCACCAGGACGTTGTAGTCATCATCGACACGAATGTCGAAGAGTCCGTCGCGCAGGCCCTGGGCGGAGGCTTCTGCCTTGCCCTGTTCGCGTTCCTGCTCGGCGTTCCAGGTTCGCGGCGTGGTCAGGCGTACGTGGCCGGCCAGGCTCGACACCTCGCTCGGGAACATGCCGGGCAGGTATTCCTTGCCGCGTTCCAGCAGGCACACATTCAGCCGTTTACCGTGTTCGTCCTGCGCCCAGGCCAGGCGGCTGGCCGCAATGGACCCGCCATAGCCGCTGCCGATAATAATCACATCGAAGTGCGGTTGGTGTTCCGGGACGGGTGCCTGGGCGAGTTCTGCGATCAGAACTTCCAGGCCCTCGGAGAGCCAGGTGGTGGCGGGGTGGTCGCGCTCCTGCGACCGCTCGTGCGTGCTATCCATTGCCGCATCAGTCATAGCTCAGGCTCCGATATGGCAGGCCCTGGAAATTGCCTGTTTCAGCGGGTCCACCAGCACCGGCTTGGCGAGGATGGGTACACCGGCCGCACGGGCCTGCTGCAGCCTGTCTGGCGCAGTGTCACCGCTGATAATAATGGCGGGCAGGCCCGGGTACAGGTGCCGCAGTCTGTCGATGGTGTTGAGCCCGGTGTCATGGTCGCGCAGGCGAAAGTCCACCAGCGCGAGGTCGGGCTTCTCGGTGGTGGCCATGGACACGGCGTCACTGGTGTTGCTGGCAACCTGCACGCTGCAGCCCAGTACTTCCAGCAACACTTTCATGCCGTCGCGAACCTGGCTTTCGTCGTCTACCACCAGGATCTTCAATTCATCGAGGGAATTCACCTGCCGCTGAATGTCCTCGATGCTGGCGGGAATCGCGTCGGCAGGAATTTTCATGGTGAAGCGTGTGCCCCAGCCGGGTTCTGACTCCAGCCGCAAGTCGAGATCCAGCAAGTGCGACAGGCGCTGCACGATGGCAAGCCCCAGGCCAAGACCTTTGCTGCGGTCGCGCTCCGGGTTAGCCACCTGGTAGAACTCCTCGAAGATGTGTTCCTGGTCCGCTTCCGAGATGCCGGAACCAGTATCCGATACGCTCAACTCCCAGCTGCCGGCCGCCTGGCTGGCAACCAGCTGAATCCTGCAGTCGCGGTTGTGGGCGATGGCGTTGGTGACCAGGTTGCGCAGGATACGCTCCAGCAGGCCGGGGTCGGTGCGCACTACCGCGTCCTCCGGGCAGTCGAGGGAGATGGTGATGTCCTTCTCGGCGGCAGTCACCTGGAACTCGTCATAGAGCCTGCACATCATGTTGTGCAAGCTGAAGCGGTTGACCTTCACTGAGACAATTCCGGCGTCCAGCTTGCTGATGTCGAGCAGCGCATCGAGCTGGTAGGCCAGCGCCTTGACCGCGTTGTCGATGTTCTCGGCGATATGGCTGGCCTTGTCATCCAGCTCGCGCATGCCGAGCGCTGCGCTGAACAGTGAAAGGGTGTGAATGGGCTGGCGCAGGTCGTGGCTGGCCGCCGCCAGGAAGCGGGTCTTGGCGCTGCCGGCGGCTTCTGCCTTGGCCAGCGCCTCCTCGAGCTGCGCGCGCATTTCGAAGGACTCCCGGAACATCGCGAAGATGCGCCGCGAGACGAAGAACAGGCTCACCATATAGGCAATGCCGTTGAGCGCGATCAAAATGCCCATGGCGCCGCTGGGACCGGCCAGGCCGCTCCAGATCCACATGCTGAACAGTGGCAGCAGGCCCAGGCAGATATGCGCGAGGGCGAAAGGCATGAAGCCCATGGCGGTGACCGTGGACACCACGCCCATGCCGATAATCAGCATGGATTGCAGGGCCGCCTGGAAGGGCGTGAACAGCGGGAAAAATACCAGCGAGACGCTGTGCAGGATGGTGTTGCAGACGTTGACCAGGGCCGCGGTGCGCAGGGTGCGATGGGGCTCCAGGTGGCTGCGCTTGCGCAGGCCGCGAATAATGACCACCCGGGCGGCCTGGGCCAGTACCACCAGGCCCAGCCAGGCGCCCCACAGGGCGATCAGGTCCGGTGCCTGCTGGTAGGCCATATAGGCAATGATGCCCATCGCCACCACCACGCTCACCGGCGAGTGGGTCACCTGGGTGGACAGAAGCCTCAGCAGCTCCTCTTCGAGGGCGGCGTCAGGCGGCGTGGTGTGGCGTTTCAAGTCGCGACGGCCTCGACGTGGTCTCAACGTGTCAAAGTAGTGCAATCCCGCAGCCCTGCCAATACGTCGTACGTCGTAGGGGTGAGCGGCGGGCAGCCTAAACTTTGGTTTAGGCCGAATGGGTCCTGAGCATCCCGGCGCCGACAAGCGGCAGCAGGTTCGCTAGTATCGGAGGGCACAACTCGATGCACACACGGGGGTTACCGTGAAACGCGCACTGAAAATCCTGGCCCTGCTGGTGGTGCTGCTGCCGCTGGGTCTTGCCGGCTACGTCTGGTACCTGCTGCAACCGCGCCCGCAGGACCTGCCGCTGCCCGCCGCATTGGTATCGGCGGAAACCGCTGAAGGCAGGCAGCTGCTGGAGCTGGCCGGGTATAAAGCCGATTACCCGGCGCTGGCGGAAACCTACCAATCCCAGGCGCTGGGCAGCTACTGCGGTGTGGCCAGTAGCGTGATTGTGCTGAATGCCCTGGGGGCCGATGTCGGTCAGTCAGATTTTTTCATTGATGCCACCGACCCGGTGCGCACCCGAATGCAGGTGACCCTGGGCGGCATGTCCCTGGTCGACCTGGCGGGATTGCTGCGCGCCCATGGGCTGGCGGCCCAGTCCCTGCACGGTGACCAGCTGAGCCTGGCGGAGTTTCGTGAGCTGGTAGCGCGCAATCTGTCTACGCCCGATGATTACCTGCTGGTGAACTACCAGCGCGAGGCCCTGGGCCAGGGGCGGGTAGGGCACATATCGCCGCTGGCGGCTTATAACGCGGACAGCGACCAGGTGCTGATCCTGGACACTGCCAGCTACAAGTACCCGCATACCTGGGTGCCGCTGGAGTTGCTGTACGGCGCCATGCAGGAGCAGGACAGCGCCACCGGGCGGCCGCGGGGCCTGGTCGAGGTATCACTCTAGGCCAAGGGGACTAAGCCTTCGTTTAGTCCTTCCGTCCAATTGTTTCCGGTACAGAAATTGGCACACTTGATGTATACGGTCCAGGTCCGGGGCTGTGGCGCCAGAGCGGCGCGTGAAGCGAAAAGCTCGCTTCGCCGGGGGTTGAAATGCAGTGGTGGGAACAAGGTTTGCGAGATTGTTGGCAGCATCGAAGCGTCAGGTACGCAGTTGTGTTCGCCATGCTGGCCCTCGCATTGGCCTGACACTGGTGCACACCAGGGAACACTCGGGCGCCCTGCTGGCTGCGGCCGCAGGGGAGTGAACAGGGCATGCGCAGGGGATGCGCATGACACGGGTTTCGCTAGGGAAGGCGAAACAGCGGGGGCGGGTTGCGCAAGCGACCGCCCCCGCCTCTTTTCAGGTACCGGCCAGACTCAGGACATCCTTTCGATAATGACCGCCGGGGCCATGCCGCCGGCGGCGCACATCGTGACCAGCCCGAACTGCTTGTCGGCGCGCTCCAGCTCGTCGATCATGGTGCCGATCAGGATGGAACCGGTGGCCCCAATGGGGTGACCCAGCGCCATGGCGCCGCCGTTCACGTTGACCTTCTCGCGATCGAGGTCAAGGTGGCGAATAAAGCGCTCCGCCACTACCGAGAAGGCCTCGTTGATTTCGAACAGGTCGATATCGTCGAGCGACATGCCGGCCTTGGCCAGCACCTTGCGCGCGGCCGGTACCGGTGCATTCAGCATCAAGGTGGGGTCGTCGCCCATATTGGCCATGGCGACGATCCGCGCCCGCGGCTTCCAGCCCTGCGACTGGGCGTATTCCGGTGACGCCATCAGTACCGCGGCGGCACCGTCTACCACACCCGAGGAGTTGCCGGCGTGGTGCACGTGGTTGATCTGCAGGTCCGGAAACTTCTTGTTGATCAGGCCGCGGAAAGTGGTGCCGGCCTCGTCCAGCGGGTAGTCCGCCAGGCGTTCAAAGGAGGGATCCAGCCCGGCGAGTGACTCCATCGTGGTCTGCGGGCGCGGAAACTGCTCCTGGTCCAGCGCCAGGCTGCCGTCGGGGTTGTGTACCGGTACCAGTGACTTGGCAAAGCGACCTTCCTTGATGGCACGGTCGGCATTCTGCTGGGACACCACCGCCAGCGCGTCGACGGCCTCGCGGTCGATACCTTCTAGGGTGGCAATGGCATCGCCGCATACGCCCTGGTGGGGCTGCGGGTGCATTTCCCGCAGTTCCAGGTTGTCGCTGTCGATAAAGGGCGACTGGTCGGCAAAGGTGCCATACAGGGACATCATCTCAGTACCGCCACCGATGGTGCAGTCTTCCATGCCGGCCATGATGCTGGTGGCCGCCATGTTGACCGAGGTGATGCCGGAACCGCAGAAGCGGTCCAGCGTTACTGCGCTGGAGCGGATGTCGTAACCCGCCGCCAGGGCCGCCATGCGGCCGAGGTCGCCTTTCTGGGTGCCGCGCTGGGAGCTGGTGCCCCAGACGATGTCGTCTACCTCTGCAGTGTTGAGGTCATTGCGCTCGGCGATGGCCTTGAGCACGGTAGCGCCCAGGTGCTGAGGGTGCAGGTGCGCCAGTGCGCCTTTTTCCGGTTTGCCAATACCGCGCGGAGTGCGGCAGGCGTCGATAATCCAGGCTTCGGCCATGGTTGGATTCCTCTTCTATTTCCGGAGGCATCGCAGGTTGCTCCGGAAGGGGTTGTCGTTTGTCGGGAGATCGGCGTGGGCGGGTACGCGACTATTGCCTCGCGGGCAATGGATCGCTACCCGCGATGTTGCGGTGCCTACTTTCCTTTCCAGTTGGGTGCGCGCTTCTCGGCAAAGGCGGTGGCGCCCTCGATAGCGTCTTCGCTGGTGAACACCGGGTTGATGATGTCCTGCTGCTTGGCCCACATATCCACCTGCGACCAGTCAGATTGCTCGACAATTACCTGCTTGCTGGCGGCCACGGCCAGCGGGCCGTTGGCGGCGATCTTGTCGGCCAGCGCTTTGGCGGCATCCAGGGCGGTGCCGGAGGGAACCACCTGGTTGATCATGCCCAGTTCGTAGGCGCGCTGGGCGGAAATGAAATCACCGGTGAGTGCCAGCTCCATTGCTACCCGGGAGGGAATCTGCCGCGGCAGCTTCATCAATCCGCCGGCGCCGGCGGCCAGGCCACGCTTGGCTTCCGGGATGCCGAACTTGGAATCCTCGGCGGCGATGATCATGTCGCAGGAAATCGCCAGCTCCAGGCCACCGGCCAGGGCATAGCCTTCCACCGCGGCAATCAGCGGCTTGCGCGGGCCCTGCTCGGTGAGGCCGGCGAAACCGCGACCTTTGACCACCGGGGTTTCGCCGCTGACAAAGGCCTTCAGGTCCATGCCAGAGCAGAACGTGCCGCCGGCACCGGTGAGGATGGCAACGCGCAGTTCGTCGTTGCTGTCCAGCTCGTCCATGGCCGCGGCCACGCCTTCGGCCAGCGCCCGGTTGGCGGCATTTTTTGCCTCGGGGCGATTCAGGGTTACTACCAGGACGCCGTTCTCGGCACTGGTCAATACTTCGTCAGACATTGCGGGTCTCCTCTCTTCGGGGGTCTGTCAGTTGTTTGTGTTGATTGAGTAAAGTGTTCACGGGCGTTCAGCCATTGATGCAGGCGACGCCGGCCGCGGCCAGCGGATCTACCGCGGCGGCCTTGGCGGTGGCCTCGGCGCTGGAAGCGGTGCCGATCAGTGCGCGCTTTTTCACGCCCTGCAGGATGGCTGCCAGGCGGAAGAAGCAGAACACCATGTAGAAGTTCCAGTTCTCGATATTGCTGCGGCCGGTGCGCTCGCAGTAGCGCGCCACATATTCCTCGTCGCTGGGCAATCCGAGGGCTGAGCGGTCAACGCCGCCCAGGCCGCTCATGCCCTGTTCGGAGTAGGGCAGCGCCCAGGCCATGCACTGGTAGGACAGGTCCGCGAGCGGGTGCCCCAGCGTCGACAGTTCCCAGTCCAGCACGGCGATGATGCGCGGCTCGGTCTTGTGGAACATGACGTTGTCGAGCCGGTAGTCGCCGTGCACCAGGCTGACTACGCCGTCGTCCGGCGGCAGGTTGGCGGGCAGCCACTCGATCAGGGTTTCCATATCGGCGTTGTGCTCGGTCTCGCTGGCCCGGTACTGCTTGGTCCAGCGGCTGATCTGGCGCTCGAAGTAGTTGCCGGGCCGGCCGAAGTCAGCCAGTCCCACGGCATCGATGTCGACGTTGTGAAGGTTGGCCAGTACCCGATTCATCTCGTCGTAGATGGCGGTGCGCTCGTCGTTGTCTTCAACCTCCGGGACCTTGGCATCCCAGAACACCCGGCCGTCCATGTACTCCATGACGTAGAACATGGAGCCGATGACATCCTCGTCCTCACACAGGCAATAGGTTTTGGCCACCGGTACGTCGGTATCGGCCAGCGCAGTAATGACCCGGTACTCCCGGTCTACTGCATGGGCGGATTTCAGCAGTTCACCGGGTGGCTTGCGGCGCAGCACGTAATGCGCATCGCCCGCCGTCAGCTTGAAGGTCGGGTTGGACTGGCCGCCGGCGAACTTTTCGGCGCAGAGCTCGCCGCTGAAGCCGGGGATGTGTTCTTCCAGGTAGCCCTGGAGGCGTGAGGTATCGAGAGTCTGGGTGCTCATGAATGTCCGTAGCGTTGAATGAGTTGTTTGCCCAGCGCCATCATGTGGACCTGGTCGGGGCCGTCGGCCTGTCGGCACCAGCGCGCATAATTGTAGGCCTCGGCCATGAAGTAGTCCTGGCACATGCCGCCGGCGCCGAAGACCTGCATACAGCGGTCGATGACGTTCTGCACCGTCAACGGCGTGGAGATCTTGGCGGCGGCAATATAGTCGCGGGCTTCCTTGTTGCCGAGCTGGTCTAGCCGGTCGGCGGTCTTCAGGGTCAGCAGCCGCACCTGCTCGATTTCGCAGAAGCTCACCGCCATGTCTTCACGAATGCTCTGGTGCTGGGACAGGGTCTTGCCGAAGGTGGAGCGTTGCTCGACCCGTTGGCAGGCCAGTTCCAGGGCCCGCTGGGCGGCGCCGATCAGGCGCATGCAGTGGTGCAGCCGACCCGGGCCAAGGCGGCCCTGGGCAATCTCGAAACCGCGGCCCTCGCCCAGCAGCATGTTCTCGGCGGGCACCCGCACGTTGTCGAATACTACCTCGGCGTGGCCGATGGGGGCATCGTCGTAGTTGAAGGTCTTGAGCGCGCGCTCGACGATAACGCCGGGCGTGTCTTTGGGCACCAGGATCTGGCTTTGCTGCTTGTGACGGTTTTCGTTGTCGGGGTCGGACTTGCCCATGACGATGAAGATCCTGGTGCGCTCGTTCATCGCGCCGGTGATGAACCACTTGCGACCGTTGATAACATAGTCATCGCCATCGCGCTCGATGCGGGTTTCTATGTTGGTGGCGTCGGAGGAGGCCACCGCCGGTTCGGTCATGGCGTAGGCAGAGCGGATGTCGCCATTCAGCAGCGGCTCCAGCCACTGGGCTTTCTGGGCCTCGGTGCCGTACTTCATGAACACTTCCATGTTGCCGGTATCCGGGGCGTTGCAGTTGAAGATCTCCGGCGACCACAGCACCCGGCCCATGATTTCTGCCAGCGGGGCGTAGTCGAGATT